>SFIR01000004.1 GCA_004556165.1 Clostridiales bacterium
AACATCCTCATAGGGAAGTATTCCCTTAACATCAATAAGCACTTTTTTTTCATTTGGTTTATCACCAAAGAAACGTGAGTATTCTTCTAATGTTATCTCTCTGAATTCGGCATGAGCAACCGCTAAGATAATGCAGTCTGCATCATGTATCGCATCAGTCTCGCTTAGCTCAACATTATACTCCTCGTACGCAGCATCGGACTCTGCCCACGGATCAATCACCATCGGAGTTATCCCATATTCACGCAGTCTTTTGATTATGTCTTCAACTTTTGAATTCCTTATATCGGGACAGTTCTCCTTAAAGGTCAGCCCAAATATAACAACCTTTGCTGTCTTCGGTGCAGCCCCTGCCAGAACAAGTTGCTTTATTGCCGCATCAGCAACAAACTCGCCCATGCCATCATTGATTTTTCTGCCTGCAGTAATAATCTGGCTATGATAACCAAGTTTTTCTGCTTCATAAACAAAATAATACGGATCAACTCCTATACAGTGGCCTCCAACCAGACCCGGACGGAAGTTCAAAGCATTCCACTTAGTGTTCATTCCATCAATAACTTCATTGGTGTCGATGCCCATACGGTCAAAAACCATCGCAAGCTCGTTCATGAATGCAATATTTATATCCCTTTGACTGTTTTCAACAACCTTGACTGCTTCTGCCGTTTTAATCGAAGAAACCGGATATGTTCCGACCTCGACGACGAGATCATAGACGCTGCCAATCTCTTTCAAAGTTTCCGCATTCATTCCCGACACAATTTTTGTTATATTCTCAAGTCGGTGCACCCTGTCGCCGGGATTAATCCGTTCAGGGGAATAGCCAATAAAGAAGTCTTCACCGCATTTCATTCCGGACTCCCTTTCAAGTATTGGGGCGCACACATCCTCCGTTACTCCCGGATACACCGTTGATTCATATACAACTATCGAACCCTTTGTCAGGTTGCGGCCCACCACTTGACTCGCACTGATCACTGGCATCAAATCTGGGGTCTTGTCCGTATTTATTGGAGTCGGGACCGCAACAATATGAAACTTCGCATTCCTGAGTTCCGTTTCATCTGTTGTAAACCTTATGGTTGTATTCAGCAACGCATTATTCCCGACCTCGTTTGTCGGATCAATACCCAATCGGTAAAGATCAATCTTCTTTTGGTTCAGATCGAAGCCGACAACATCCACTTTCTTTGCAAACGCAACTGCAAGCGGCATCCCGACATAACCCAAACCCACAACAGCAAGTTTAGCTTTTCTATCCAATAAGTCCTGATACAATGACATACCTAATTCCTCCCGTCAATTATTGTCCGACTCTCATTATGTTTCTCATTATGCATGTTATTTTGAAGCAACTTCTTCCCAGTTTCAGCCATACTCTGTGCGTAAACGAAAGTTTTTTCGTTTCTTGACGGCTAAAATGCTGTTCTTTTGCTATCGGTTTTAATCTTTCCATTGCCTTTTTTCGCTCTTTGCCTTTTGTATATCTAAGAGCCATTTGCCCTTGGTACAGGCAGGAAAACAGCAGATTTATCTTACCGCAGGCCACAAGCTCCGGGAAGTTTGCTTCCAAATACCTCTGCCGTTCACATTTTGCTTCTATGGCATGGAATCTGGTTTCATGATTCAATTGATGCATGACCGAAGCATTCTGCTGACGGTATGCATACAGCACCTTATTCGTGTGAATAAGCTTGTCTGCATTTCCGATCACCCTATATGTCCAGAACTCATCATCGATTCGCTTGCCCGGGCAAAATCTCACATCAGCAACGGTACATCTTCGGTACAGCTTATTCCATATCAGTTGTCTGTACGCCTTGTCCTCTATGTGAAGTCCTAAAGCAGTGAGCTTATCATGTTCGACAAAAAAACTCTCACCCAAATCACAATCCATCACAGCATGATCACTCTCCGCTACACAGTAACCACACTCAACAATATCTGCATTGCTTCTTTTTGAGCAATTAAGCAAAAACTCATACATAATCGGTGCAATATAATCATCACTGTCAATAAATGCAATATACTCACCATGAGCCTCTCCAATTCCGATATTTCTTGCCGCTCCTCCTCCTTGATTCTCTTGATGAATAACTTTTATTCTATCATCTTTTTTTGCCCATCCATCACACATCGCAGGGCAGTTGTCGGGAGAACCATCATCAACAAGGATGATCTCAAGATTGCGGTAGGTCTGGTTTACTATGCTTTCTACGCATTTATCGAGGTATTGTTCGACCTTGTACACCGGAACAATTACGCTTATAAGAGGTTGTTCTTCCATGCTTTCTCCTTAATCCAAAGCGTAGATCCTGTCAAGTCCTGTTTTTCTCAGGTAGAGCTTATGCACACATCCGTAGCTTGTCGGCGCAACTGCTGCCCATAGTGCCTTCATCTTGACTTTTTTGCCCAGTTTTTTATTTTTTAGTATAATAGGCAGCATATATCGCAAATCTCTCCTCACTTTTTTCCTATACGGCTTAACAAAGTCGGGCTGTCCTTTCAGCTGATATACTGCATAGTCTACAAGCTGATTGGCTAATCTTCCGAGGGCAGCATCATGAACTATCGGCATTTGTTCGGTTTGCTTATATGCTACCCAGGTTACTTTTAACGGGTCCTTCAGCTTGTGCTCTGTCAAAGAAGATTTTGCAGCCGAACCTTCATGCACTAAATAGTGGTACTTGCATATATCATCGAACACCGCCATATTTGAAGCGGAGAAAAGATAAAAATTCATTAAAAAATCTTCATTGAACTTTATGGATCTATCCATGAGCTCAGTGTTCAGCAAGCTGTGGAACAAGTTTTTTCGGAAGAGCTTATTACAAAGGCCCGGCTCGACAAACGAGCCTTCAATCAGGTCTTTCAGACCTTTCTGCCTGTCTTGTTCCACAAGCCGGCCTGTGTTATAGTATAAGAGCTTGCGTCCGCTTGGAAACATCATCTGGTAACCGCAATGCGAGATGTCTGCATCGAATTTCAGAGCGTTGCCGATCAGGAGCTCATACATATCCGACTCTATCTCATCATCACCGTCAACAAAGCCAATGTATTCGCCAGAAGCTCTCTTCACGCCTTCAAGCCGAGCACTCGTCACTCCGCCGTTTTCTTTGTGTACAGCGATTATCCTTTCGTCCTCACTTGCGAGCTTGTCTATTATCGCCGGAGAATTATCAGTTGAACCGTCATCAACGAGAATAATCTCAAGGTTGCCGTAGGTTTGCGTTAGGATACTGTTAACACAGTGTTCAAGTTGGTTTTGCAGGTTATAGACAGGAACAACAACTGAGATTCTATTTTCTTGCAGCATACCCTTCACCCCATTCCAGAATGCGGATTGGCTCTGAAACGACCATTTCATATTCCGGCAAATATTTTGCCTCTACTGCTGCAGCGCTGAATTTTGCATAATCAACAGTGTGGATACCTCCAAGATCTACTGTAGCACCTGAAATAAACGTAACATCACAGCCATAATTCAGCAAACCGTTGATGTATGCAGTATGGCATAGATTCGCAGATGAATTTATGGATAAGTCACTTCCGACAACAATCAAAGCTTTCATTATTTTCGTCTCCTCTGTTCTGCCTTTATTACAAAACCATATAGTTTATTGTGCAGTAAATCTGCCTATCAGCCTACTTATTCCATTCCCCATGGTTTCCGCAAGCTTATCAAGTTTGATAAGTTTAAATAGCGCTATCCTTGCCTTATCAATAATAACGCAGGCTGCGAATATCATGATAACGACCGCCAGTTGATACAGCGGATACCACCAATTTGACATAAATTCAACCATACCTATTCTCTGCCACATCTCCGGAGTGCAGATGTTTGCATGAGCATGGATAAGATAGACCGCAAATGTCGAAGCGGAAAGCGATACAAGTATTTTCTTCATACCCTTACCGCATTTGATTTTTGAATTCACAAAGACAATCAGCAGTGCAACGGAAGCAATAACAGCAAAAATGGAGTCATATCTGAACCAGTTTTCAACGATAGCCTTCAGCATTGTGCTTCCGCTGAAATTGCTTACCCATAGCGCAGCAATCATAAACAGAGGACAGACGAAAAAAGCTGCCATAGCCGGGAAAGTCTTTCCCGATGGTTCATAGTGCAGCCGAAAATACGCTGCAGTGAAGTATAGAACCGTAAACCATGCAAGTCCCCAGCCGCCGTTTGAACTCATTCCTTTAAGTGACGGATGGATTGATACCATACAGGAAAAGAGGACAAACAATATTATAATCAATAATCTGTGCTGCTTCTTGTTCATTGCATTGATTGCAATATTGAAAAACGGCGACAGCAGATACATGCCAAAGTAGATAGTGATAAACCAATATCTTCCGGTGAGTATCGGCACAAAGCAGGATGCAAGAGAAGTAACCGAAAACTCAATCTCTCCTAACAGCATCAGGATGATCTTTATTGCAGCAGAGTAGAACACTACTTCAAACCACAGCGAGATCAGTTTTTTCGGCTTAAATTCCGAAGTCACAAGGAAGTACCCCGAAATCAGAACGAAGCAATTAACGCAAACCTGTACGGCTGCATAAAAGAAATGCTCGATGTAGTAAAGCGCGGATCCTGCTGCCAGATTCTCGTACACTCCGCTATGGTCTATCGAATGCAGAAGTATGATCAGAAGCATTGAAACAATTCTCATCACTTCAAAACCGATATTTCTTTCTTTCGCTTTTGTTTCCATTTATTTTCTCTTAACGCTCTTTCTCAGTTTATAGTAAATAGGTGCAAGAACTTCCTTTACTCGGACAGCAAGCATTTTGCTTTTAGCAGTTTCCTTCATATTGCTGCCCGTCTTTTCATTCACAAGGTCTACGATTTCTCCGGCAAGAGCATAATAGACCGGCTTGATATAATGATTGAAATGGTCATAGAAGCTGCTTTGATCGACGAGATATTTATTCACATCTATGAGCTTAATATCTAACTCCTCAGCGGCATTTCTGATAGCCTCGTTGATCTTTTTATGTACAATATGCCTGTTTTCATATGCAGGGAAGGTGTTCTTTTCATAATAAAGCTCACCTCCGAGCATAACTGCCAGCATAGTATCCTTAGGCAAATTGCTTCTGATATAGCGAAGATTGTCAACTATATCTTCGGGGGAATTGATACCTATGAACTCGTATTTTTCTGAGAATTCCTGAAGATTTTCAGCAGTGAAATCAAAGCCTGCATGGTTGTACTCACCTTTTATGTATGCATCCCAATTCGCTTTATCCGTTATTGGATGGAAGCCCTCGAGGAACGCAAGCCTTTCGCCGGTACCCTTGCGTCGGTAAACTCCGAGATTTGCATCCGCAAGGATGCTTATTACGATGACCTTATAACCGCCACTGTACAGCTTATCACTGTACATACCCATATCGGCAAACGGGACCTCGGCAATAACCCTCCGCTTCTGTTCTTCCGTCAGCCGAAGAGCTTCAACGATATGTGTCGTGTGCCCTGTTGACTCGATAGTAACACCATCCGGTCTTGTATATGTAAACTCAGTATCTATGAGTTCCTTTTCGGCAATATATGGAAGTATTTGGAACAAATCGCATGGGCCTTTCATAAGAACGGAATGCGCTCTGTCCTTTCTGACTGCATCCGCTGCTTTTTTTACCGGGATTTCGTTCTCCTGATTTATCCAGCGCGGCAGTTCTGTCATGCTTAGGTCACTCACCACTTCGCCGACAATATCGAGCTTTGGACGTCCGAGCTTAATATAGACGTACTGCTCTATACCCATTCCGAGAGTGCGGCAGCTGAAGCAGAAATGGATGAGTTTATTATTCTGTAATGCATAGAAACCGATAATCCCGTAATCGCCGAAATTATCCTTTACCGAAACATAGCCGCAGTCCACACTTTTATCTTCAAACAGATTCCTCAGCTCGTCAACAGAAGGTCGCACCTTTGTGAAATTCAACTGATTACTGCGTTCAAGGAGATCGTGAATTCTATCAATCTTCAAAAGGCAGTCAACTGCAATACTAACCCTGATATTACTGTTCATAAGGAACTCTTCGTTGGACGAAAAGTTCTCTCTTGAGCTATGTTTTTCCTCAAGAATCTTGTACTGTTTAAGCCTCTTATGCTCAGGATCGGCTTTAGTGCAGGCATTCGCTTCGGCAATCAGGTTCGGAAGCTCCTCCGGCAAGGCGGTCATCAGACCCTCTGCAAAGAACTTTGCTTCCTCAAGATTGGATGGATTATCATCAATGAACAGAGCATTGACAGGACGCAGCTGCATATCGGATATCAATGCAGCAATACGGCTTCCCTTAGGTTCCCAATTAACCGACGGGAAGACAAACAAATCCCACATGCTTATTTTTTTGAGCGCAGCTTCTGCTTTATCAATGTCATTCTTGCTGCATATCGAATTGACTATTCCAATATCCGTCAGACGTCTGACAAGGCCAAGATTCGCCTCGATCGGCTCAACTTCCCCCTCAGAGAGAATCCCTTTCCAGAAAGTCTCGTCCAAATCCCATATTACAAGTTTGATTTTGTTGAAATCGTACATACTGTTTTCGCCTTACTGCTCATAATGTTAATATTTGAAATCACTTAACGAAGGGTTTAATATCATAATCCTTTCCATTTGCTTCGTTAAACCATTTAACAAAATCGAAGTATTGTTCATATTCCCTTGAATCATCCAAATACCTTAGCCAAGGGATTTACCTTCTCGAAGCACTTTATCAATCTATCTTTTGCTGTCATGAACTACCTCTCCCTATACACCGCTTCGAGCATTTCTTCAACTGCTTTTACTGTATTTTCTGTGCTGAAGGTCTTGCCTCGCATCTCTGCCCGGTGCTTATAGTGCGCTAAAAGCTCGGGTGCGTCAATAAGGGATTTAATGCCCTTATAGAGTGCTTCATCGTCATTTTCGGTAACGATGCCGTACTCGTTATTCTCGCCGAGCATTTCCTTCATGCCCGAAACCTCAACGGTACAGACCGGGGTACCGACAATAAGAGCTTCGGTAGCTGCGGTAGAAAAGCCCTCCGCATGGCTGGCACATACAAATAGGTCACATTTTGCGACATACTTATACGGGTTGGTCTGATAGCCGAGGAATTTCACACTCTCCAGCATCCCGTTCTGTTCGCAGTATTTTTCAAGTTCTTCCTGCTGCGGACCGACCCCGAGTATCAGAAGTTCAGTATGATACCCCTCGTCCAGCAGTCGTTTCTGTATCTTTATCATGCGGTCAAAGCCCTTATTCGGAAGGATCTTGCCCACTCCGCACCAAGTAAATCGGTCCTCTTCTATAGCGCCGTCCGGGATGGATTCGGCGGAGGATGCAATGATTCTATCGCTTTCGTTGGTGTTGTAAAGGATCTGAGTCGGCACCTTCAGATCAAATATCGATAATAAATCATCTTTGACCGTTTCCGCAACGCATACACAGCGGTCAAACGCAGAATAGCATCTGTATGCCTCTTTGAAGTTTCGAAATGAGCTGCATGCAGTTCTGCGGTTTTTCTGTTCAATATGTATCCACGATATGAGCTTTGTGCTTTTATCCGGGCATCCGCTGATTATCCTTGCGGACGGGCCCTCAAGGTATGCGACTTCGATATCATAATGCTCCTTGATGAGCCATTTATGAAGCTGCTTAGGGCTGAGAAGCTTCATCAGCTTGCTGTTGCCGGGTACTGTATGCTTAAAGCATGCTTTATACTTGATCTCAGGCCGCAGGAACTGCCTGTTGACACCGCCGTCAAATAATGCCATTACGGTGATGTCGAATTTAGTTAAATCCATATTATTGACCAAGTTCACAAGTACCTTTTCGGCACCTCCGTGGCCAAGGTCGTGAATAAGGAAGAGAATTTTTATCATTTTACCCTCTGAAATTTAATCATTTATTTTCTTGTATTCCAAATAATGATTCCGGCTAAAGCACATCCCGGGATGATGCATAGTATAGATAGAAAAGGCGACGGGCTTTCCTTAATTCCGTTCCAAAACTTTTTTGCTAAAATGCAGCTTGATACATAATGAATATGCTGACGCAACTTAAAGGATAAAGAAATATTCGGAAAGCTAAGATAAAGCTTGCGAGTTTCTGCAAAGCTGTTCGGACTGTTACGGTACTGCTTATATATGTTGCTGGACATTCCGTTTGGCTGATATTCAACAATACAAAAGCATTCATTTGTAACGAACAGCTTTCCGAATTTATCCAGTTGATACATCATATATGATGGATTGAAGTTCTTCTCGCCATCGAAAGATGGCATCGGAGCTACTTTTTTTAACAAA
Organism: Clostridiales bacterium; assembly: GCA_004556165.1. Lineage (GTDB taxonomy): Bacteria > Bacillota > Clostridia > Christensenellales > CAG-138 > PeH17. Next base: position 8,309 of record SFIR01000004.1, read on the forward strand.
TCTGTTCTATGAACCAGTTTTTTATCTCCTGCTATTCTGTATTTGGTAAGCTTTTCGTATAAATACATTTCGTGAACATTTTCAGGAAATGGGTCTCCTACGCAGCTTCCGTCTTCATATCTATCTAATCCCATGATACCTATATAGCCATCATCTTTGCATGCACGCCAATCAGCCTCTATCCTTGCTATCGCATCGTCCGGCATCCAATCATCTGAATCTATGCATACAAACAATTCAGTTTGGGCAAGTTCGATTCCGGCATTATAGCCTGTATGCAGTCCACCATTCTCCTTTTTATAATAGCGAATACTAAAATCGTGTTGGCTCGCTTGCCAATCAGTGACCAGTGCTTCCGTGCCGTCAGTCGAGCCGTCATCAATAATCAGCCATTCAAAGCTATAAGATGTCTGCTTGCAAAGGCTTTTATAGCATTTGATCAAGCACCTTTCGCGGTTGTACGTTGGTGTGAATACGGTTATTAGCGCTTGAGAATTATTCATTTGCAGCACTCCTGATTTTTCATGTCCATAAATCTATTATCTAACAACCTCGACAGATACATAATCGCCAACATTTTGGTTTTCCTGATTAGGAACTATCCATGCATTCAGATTGACTTTGTGCTTTGAAGCCGATACTATATTCTCGCAATTCCGTAATACTGCTCTGTTTTTATAGAGTATACGATTGAGCGATGTATTCTTTTTATGAATTTTTACATTGTCTTGAGGCACTTAGTTTTTCTCCGTTTTTGTTATTAAGCCGAGATAGCTCTCATGCATAAATAAATCAAAGTAGTCAGAATACACATTCTCCCATGCAGTTCTGCAATTTGTCCTGATTATTTCAATTTGATCTTTCAAATCATCACAACAAAGCAGCTCTGATATTGCGTTTTCTGTTTCATCAATTACAAACCCGGTATCATATTCAGCCACTTTCTCTCCCACGAGAGTATTCCGTGTAGTTATAACGGGAACCTCAAGTGCTAAGCTCTCATAATACTTATTCGGAGCTGCATATTTATGTAAGGGGCTTGTTAGGTAGTACATAGCCGCAAGCAAATCAGAATTTTTCATTATTGTTTGCCCAACTGAATATTCAACCCGTCCCCAAAGACAGATGTTTCTATATTTATTGGCATAATCAGAAATAAAATCTTGAAGCACTCCAAATCCGGCAATATTCAGCAGCACACTGTTGTTCTTCGCCACGGCATTCAGCAAGTTTTCTAAACCCCGGTCTCTGTCAAACACCCCAACATAGCTAATTATTAAGCTGTATTTTTCGCGTTGTTCCTTTATTTTAGCTTCTGTTCCGGCATCAAAATCAGTATTCTTTGCAGGAATATTTGGCAAAACCATAATATTCTCATTATTTGCTTTAGCTTGAGCCTTACGTTCTTCTTCGCAAAGAATAACCGCATCAGATCGCTTGTAGGCCCAATTTTGAAGGTTTTCAACCATTTTGTACACCAGCCCCTTGCCTGTCAAAGAACTGATCCAGTCAAAAATATCCCAAACGACTTTCTTTTTATAGCGTTTGCCTGTCAACAGCGCAGGAATGATTGCATCAATATCGCACGCATGGATCAAGGTGCAATCCTTTTTGAAAATTCTGATTTGTTTTGAGACAAACCTCATCCAGCCAAGCTTTTTAGGGATGTTAGCTATGCGTTTTCCATACTCCGCACTTTTTTCATATAATGTGTATTTTTCATTAGGCTGAGCCGATCCGTTCCTATTCCATGCAATTACATGATAATCGATTTCATGCTCGTCAAAATACTGCAAATAATGCTTGACTCTTGGTTCAAAGCATTCATTATCTCGGATAAATAGGATCATATTGCTATTCTCCTCTCAGCTTAATCGGTACACCTAACTAAATCGCTATGCATAAGCGGCAAAGTCACATCATATTTTACAGTTTCAGCATTATCCTGCTCAACTGCAAAACCAATGCTCTCAAATGTTTTGCGCAGAAGCACATTTTTCTTTGTCTTATGCACAGTCAATGTCCCTTTTTCGCAGCATGTGTCGTTGAGAACATGAGTGAATAATGCACTTTCAACATATTTACCTGCAACGCGGCAGCTCATGGCAAACTCGGTAAAGCACAGTTCGCAGTTATCTTTTCTGTACTGCATGAATCCGACAATGCCATATGAGCCAAAATCGTCCCTGCAGGAGAATGCTATGCTCGTTTGACCTATTTTTGAGAGGAGCGCATCAAATTCATTCCTTGTATACCTCCTCCCGGACATATTGAGCTGATTGGTACGGTTGACAAGCTCAAAGCAGCGAGTGATATCGGCTTCCGTTTGAGGTGCAAAAACCTTTATCCTCAGATTGCATTTTCTCAGGAAACTTACGGTATCATCATTTCCACTTGCCATAAGCGCATTTCTTTTCTCTTCCGCGCGGTACATCTCCCTGCGGTGACGGCTCTCATCGGTCACAATAACATCAAACTCCGGCAATTCGGTAAGCTTCTCCACCTCAAGCGCATCATATGTTCGCACCTCGGGAAGTGCGGAATGAACCTGCTCACGCTCGAAGACAGAATCATCAATAAACGCCATAGCGTCCACACCGATATTGAGGTTTGCTGCGATATTTTTTATTGAAGCGCTCTTAGCATTCCAGTGTATCTCAGGATATAGGAAGTACTCCGATATACCGAGTTTTTCAAGCTGTTCCATTGCAGGAGCGAAATCATTTTTACTCGCAATGGATTGAATGATGCCTCTTTCATCGAGCTTTTTAATCGTCTCCAAAACTCCGGCCTTCAGTTCAAGGCTTTCATTATCCTCAGTCTCGATCAGAATACCGTTCCAAAGGGTATTGTCAAGATCCCAAACGAGACATTTAACCTTTTCCGCAGGAGCATCCTTTTCAACAAATCCACCCTGAACAAAATCGCACCAGAGGATGTCGAGCTCGGCTTCAATGTCGTTCTCCGGATATAGCTTCACGAGATATCCCGGTGTGCTGCAGCAGGGCAGAAGCTTATCACCCGGAATAATCGTAAGATTCTCTCCCTGAGAAATAGGTATTGCTTGACGGAAAAGTGGCGTATGGCCGTCAAACACTTCCATTATCAGATTAAAGCTTTCCCTTCCGTAGGAATAACCGTGGAAAACAAAAGCATCCGGTTTCGGAGTATCGGCGGCAAGCCTGCGCAATCTTCTTCTTCTCAGATACTCGATAGTGCGAATATACTGCCATCTCAGTCCGGTCGGAAGTTTGGAATTTACGGCAGAGCGCAGCCTTTTGCCGAGTTTTTCGTTCTTTGCGGTGAGTTTATTGTATTCTTCAGGACTGAGCATACCCGGATATATGATTGTCATCATATTCGCCCATTTTCTGAATTTCAGCCTTGCGCCTTGACCGCAGCAAGCGGAAGCCTTTTCAAAGGTCCGGATACCATTATCGAAGCGCATGCATCTTCCGTCACGTCGTGCAGCATAATGAGCACAGTTACCGAAGCAAACCGGAGCCGAGCACTCAAGGCAATGCTCCTCCCACATAGTCGGCCTAACTTTTTCGACATTGAAATGATCGGAGATCTTCTGTTTCAGCTCCGCATGTTGGTATTCTCTATTGTCCGAATAGTAAAACTGATACATATTTATTTCTCACTCAGCACTTCCTGCGCTGCTTCCTCCATATTCAATGATCTCATTCCGTAGTTCTTTTTGAGTTCATCATAGTAGGAGAATATCTCCTCAAGCTGCTTTAAGTGCCATTCCGTTCGTACTCCGATATTGTGCGGATGCCACCAAAGGTGGAAAGTCAGGCCCTTTTTCGCTGCATGCAGCATTTGCTTTTTGATGCGGTGCACTTTTAGCGGTTCCAAAAATGCAAGAGGTTTGAAATACGGTTTGTACATCCTTGAACCGACCAAATTAACGATACCATCCTCATTTTTAGGGATATAGCCTCCCTGACCTGTGAGGGGAAGATAGACATCCATCAGCCTGAGCAGCCTCATGAGCGGCGTTACCTTGATCTTCTCATGAATCCAATCATTTTCCTCATCACGGTAGGAAGTAAAATGAAGCCTTCTCAGCACTTCGGTCGCTTCATCCGTGCTCTGATTGCGTGGAAGTACCGCTGACCTTAGTTCGTATCCGTGCAATTCTGCTATTGCCTTTGCTGAAAGCATGTCCGCTTCAAACTGAGAAGCCGTCTGCCCGCTCTCACGGCAATAGTAATGGGAGAAAGTATGACTTGCTATCTCCTGACCTTCGCATGCTGCGATTTCGTCAATAAGCTTTGGTGCAAAATAGCATGGAGCTTTTTCTTCGCTTTCACCGCAGTTCATAAGTTCAGCATAAGGGGAAAGCTTTATATCATCGTAGCTCGGTTTCAGCTTGTCCGAAGGTATGAAAGGGATAAGCTCTTTGCAGCCGTCCGCAAACTGGAAGCCTACCGTTGCCCATGTGGCATGGATTCCGTGCTTTTCGAACAAATCAAGAAGCAAGGGTATAGCTTTGCGGCCACCGAGTACATTTTCGGAATATTCATCAAGGGTATGACGATCCCGCATACCCCAAAACAGTTCAAAATCCAGTGATACTATGAGTGTTCCGTTCATTTTTACTTCCTTCGCTATATGAGTTTCATTGCATAGCAGTAGAAACCCGTATAGCATACTATCAATAGCAGTTTAAGAAGCTGTGAAGTGCTTCTTGCGAATACATTCTCTATTTCCCACGGCAGCAGGATGCAGTTTGAATAGAGGCTGACATATATCGGGAGTCTTCCTATGAATATGCCCGATGTCACCATTGAAACGAAATAGATGCCGACAGTTATCAGGGAAGCATTTGTCGCCATGGTGATAACCGGGTCATCATCGGCAATAATGCGCTTTCTGCCGATGAATGCCAATATCGCGGGAACCGAGTATACAAGCACGCGCAGGAAATTCGTACCGTCATCATTCCACGACTGCCAGTCGCTGACGACATTCTGATACTGAGTATCGCTGAGCATATCATCCAGGATATTCGTAAACTTATCTACAAAGAAAACCGCTGCAACGCTCAAAACTATGAACAGTATTGTTTTGCCATTCCATGCCTTACCCTGGACAATGAAAGCGATAGGTATCATAATCAAAGCAGTTTGGTGGAACAGCGATGCAAACAGCACTAAGATTATGTATGGTATGTACCTCTTTTCAAGCAGCCATTTGGTTCCTGCAAGTGTGATAACAACTGCAAGAAACTGCCGGATTCCGTTGAACATCCATCCGGTATAATCAGTCGCAGCCACAAAAAGAAATACTGACAGCCAGTAATCGGATGAATACTTTCTGAAAACCAATGCGAGGATCAAGCCCTGAATAGCAGCGATTATCAGCAGGTAGACACGGTAATTATCTGTTATCAGTATCTTGATAAGGCAGGAAAAGACTGCAAAGCCCTTGTCCTTAGTGACGGTTTCAAGATAAGCAGGAAGCTCTGAAAAGGTATCCGGTCGCTCTATGAACGCGGTGACATATGCTCCTGTATCCGAAAACCACCTGTCTCTGAACCCAGCCCATAGTATTATCGGTATCATCAGCGCCAATGCCGAAGATACCGACCATCGCTCCTCACGACGACCGAGAACCATGACCGTTTGTTTCTTTGCAACGGCTTTGATTATGTAGCCCCCGACGAGTACCCAAAGCAACTGAAGCAGGTATTCCGACATTACTTGGGCTCTCCTTTCGGGCGGGATTTTGTGTGCATACTATCACAAGTTTATTCTACTATCAATGTATCAATATGTCAAGGGTTATATCAGATTCGATATTTTGGAAATTTTTCGATAAAAAAATCCCGACGGGCTGCTGATTCCCGACGGGATGATGCAGATATTCGGTTATAGAGGCATACCCTCGGTGAGATCCTCGACATAGATCGTCCTGACCTCATTCGAGGCTGCCTTGGGCGATTCGTTGCTAACGGGAGCAGCGGGCGCGGCCTCGGAAGCGACAGATACGGTCTTTTCCGCATTCTCTTCGGCTCTGCGCTGTTCAAAGAACTTCTTTGCAACCTGGGGGAAGAGCGCATAGCTGAGTACATCCTCTTCCTTCTCGGCAAGATCACCGAGCTCCTTGCGGTAGGTATCGAGCTCGGGCTTGAGAAGGTCGGCAGGACGGCAGGTGATGACGGGTTCATCGCCTATCGCCTTTTTGCGGACTTCCTCATTGACTTCGCCGGGAAGACGACCGTATTCGCCGCGGAGCAATCCCTTGGATTCCTTTGTGAACATCTTGTAGCGTTCTCCGGAAAGAACATTGAGCACCGCCTGAGAGCCAACAATCTGGCTTGTCGGAGTGACGAGGGGCGGATAGCCGAAGTCCTTACGAACACGGGGCACTTCCTCAAGAACATCATAGTATTTATCCTCAGCGTTTGCCTGCTTGAGCTGCGAAATGAGGTTTGAGAGCATGCCGCCGGGAACCTGATAGATGAGGGTATTGGTATCGACGGAGAGCACCTTCGGATCGAGGAAGCCGTCCTTTTTAAGCCTTGCAGCAACGGGGCGGAAGAGCTTTGCAGCCTCGCTGAGCTTTTCAAGGTCAATCCCAGTATCGTATTCGGTTCCTCGGAGCGTCGCAACGAGGCTTTCCGTCGCAGGCTGGCTGGTGCCGTTGCCGAGGGGCGAGAGTGCGGTATCGACGATATCGACGCCTGCAAGCGTTGCCATGAGAAGGGTCATATCGCCCGTACCGGTTGTATTGTGAGTATGCAGATGAATGGGGACATCTATTTCTGCCTTCAGCCTTTTGATGAGATCGTATGCCTGCATGGGCAGGAGCAGATTCGCCATATCCTTGATGCAGATGGAATCGGCACCCATCTGTACGAGTTCCTTTGAGAGCTTTACGAAGTAATCCTCGTTATGCACGGGGCTGATCGTATAGCTGATAGCCGGTTCACAGTGTCCGCCGTATTTCTTGGTGAATTTAATGGCAGCTTCGAGGTTGCGAACATCGTTGAGGGCATCAAAAATCCTTATGACGTCGATACCGTTCTCTATTGCCTTGCGGCAGAACTGTTCGACAACATCATCTGCATAATGCTTGTAGCCGAGAATATTCTGGCCGCGGAAGAGCATCTGAAGCCTTGTATGCGGCAGGTGCTTTTTGAGTGTGCGCAGCCTCTCCCAAGGATCCTCATTCAGGAAGCGAAGGCATGAATCGAATGTCGCGCCGCCCCAGCACTCGAGGGACCAATAGCCCATGCTGTCGAGCAGCTCACAAGCCGGGAGCATCTCTTCGGTGCGCATACGCGTTGCTGCCTGGGACTGGTGAGCATCGCGAAGAATTGTATCTGTAATATAGAGTTTACCCATAAAAAACCTCCTTATTGGAATGCTGCCGCGGATACTATGCTGCCGGGATCATTGAGAGGAATACGCCTGCAGCTATTGCGGAACCGATAACGCCTGCAACATTGGGACCCATCGCGTGCATGAGCAGGAAATTGCCGGGATTCTCCTTCTGGCCGACGACCTGCGAAACACGGGCTGCCATGGGAACTGCGGATACGCCGGCAGAACCGATGAGCGGATTGATCTTGCCGTGTGAAAGCCAGTTCATGAGCTTTGCAAGGAGCAAGCCGCCGACAGTGCCTATGATGAATGCGAAGATACCCATGCAGAGGATACCTATCGTCCTGAAGTTCAGGAGAGCTTCAGCGGTTGCAGTTGCGCCGACGCTGATGCCGAGGAAAATAGTGACGATATTGCAGAGCTCATTCTGCGCGGTCTTGGAAAGCCTTTCGGTAACGCCGCTTTCGCGGAGGAGGTTGCCGAGCATCAGCATACCAACGAGCGCTGCGGCGGAGGGAACGAGCAGAGCAACGAATATGGTAACTACGATCGGGAATACGATGCGCTCGGTCTTGCTGACGGGACGGAGCTGCTGCATGACGATTGAGCGCTCCTTCCTTGTGGTCAAAAGCATCATGAACGGACGCTGGATGACCGGGATTAGTGCCATATAGGAATATGCGGCGATTGCAATAGGTCCGAGGTTTTCCGGAGAAAGCTTGGATGTGACGTAAATAGCCGTCGGGCCGTCGGCGCCGCCGATAATGCCGATGGAGGCAGCGAGCTGATCGGTGAAACCGAAGATATACTTTGCGCCGATGAAAGCAACGAAGATGCCGAGCTGCGCAGCTGCGCCGAGGAGCAGGCTCTTGGGATTTGCAATCAGGGGACCGAAATCCGTCATCGCGCCGACGCCGAGGAAGATGAGCGAAGGATAGATGCCGAGCTTAACGCCGAGATACAGGTAGTCGATAAGTCCGCCCTGAGAAAGCAGCATGCTCCAATCAATATGACCCTCGGCAAAGATCGCCCTATTATACAAACCTGCGCCGGGAAGGTTTGTGAGGAGCATTCCGAATGCAATCGGCATAAGGAGCAGCGGCTCGAATTTTTTAACTATTGCAAGGTACAGAAGTACACAGGCAAGCGCAATCATCACAAGGCATTTCCACGAACCGGGTGTTGTGAAGAAAGCATAGAAGCCCGTTTCCTCCCAGAAACCCAATAGAGATGTAAGGATATCATTCATAGCGCATTATACATACTCAATGAGAACATCTCCGGAATTGACGGAAGCACCCTTCTGAACCTTGACGGAAGCGATCCTGCAATCCACAGGCGCCATGATCTCATTTTCCATCTTCATGGCCTCGAGCACGATAAGCACCTGACCGCTCTTGACGGTATCACCGCTATTGACATTGACGGAAAGAATGGTGCCGGGCATGGGTGCGGTTATGGGCTTGCTGCCTGCAGCGGGTGCAGTGGGTGCTTTTTGGGCAGCAGGTGCAGCAGGTGCTTTAGGGGCAGCAGGAGCCGCACTGTTTCCGGTCACTTCCTCAACCTCGACCTCGTAGCCGATGCCGTTGACATTAACGATGAATTTACGCATATGATACCTCCTGAAAATTGAAGTTTTCAAAATTAAAGCTCCTATCGGAGCAAACAAACAGAATTATACCCTCTTGATAGAGGTGATTTTGAAGGAATCCGATTTCATTCCCGAGGTCTCGGCTATGGCTGCGGCAATAGCAGCGATCTTGCGCTGCCTCTCATCTCCGCTTTCACTCGCATCCGCCGCGCCGATACGCTTAATAGACTTGATTCTTATATTATCAAGCCCTGTCATTTCACCGATAGCGGCAGAAATGGCTGTAATGAGCCTGCGGCGTTCCTCATCGGACATGCCGGGATTAGCAGGAGCATTCTTCTCGGGAATATCAGAAGCGGGATTAGCGACATTCGCCTTTTTCTCCTTCTTGGCAAACCCCGAACAGATAAGCGCCATGAGCTTGACAATGAAAACAAGGCTGACCAGTCCTACAAATACGACAACAATACCTACCAAAAGAACAATCAAAGGATATAATTTATCGTCCACAACCGTGTCCTTCCCTGCATAAACGCCGATAAAACCGGCAATATGCCATACATTTTAAGGGCATTTGGGTAATCTTCCTTCCTGCCCACATTAGTCATTATTCCACGCAATCCTTTTGAATCCTGCATCGAAAGTAATATATTTATTCCAGGTAGATAAAAAACAGAGCCTTGAAAATTCAAAGCTCCGTAAGGGTCATTTTAGCAGCAGCTCCGTTTCCTCCCTGCTGAGGAAGCGCCATTGGCCGCTCTTGAGCCCTGATATTGTTAATTTTCCTATGCTGACGCGAACAAGGCGGAGGGTATCGTGCCCGACCGCTGCAACCATGCGGCGAACCTGTCTGTTTCTGCCCTCGTGTATGGTGATGCTCAATTCCGTATTTCCGTTATCGGTTTCACGGAGCAGCTTGACTCTTGCAGGCGCGGTCATGCCGTCCTCCAGCATTACCCCTGAGGCAAGCGCATGAATCTCCGCATCGGTGAATCTTCCGGAGCACAGAACATTATAGGTTTTACTGAGGCCGTAGCGCGGATGCATGAGCCTGTTTGCCGCATCGCCGTCATTGGTGACGAGAATAAGCCCCTCCGAATCATAATCCAGCCTTCCGACGGTATAGAGCCTGTACGGAAGCTCCTTAAAGAAATCGGTGACCTTTTTCCTGTCCTCATCCTCGGCATTGGAACAGATAACATTCTTGGGTTTATAGAATGCTATCATCACGCGTTCATTGTTTGCGCGCACCCTTTTTCCGTCAAGGGTCACTACATCGCCATCATTGACGTTCATGCCGATCTCGGCGACCGCACCGTTGAGCTTTACCCTACCCTCCTCGATCAGCTGTTCACATTTTCGTCTTGACGCGATACCGGCGTCGGCAAGGTATTTCTGAAGCCGCATAGCTCATCCTCCGATTTATTGCATATGCCGAAGGAAGCTAACGGGTCATCGCGTTTATCATCAGTCTGAGATAGAACATAAAATCTCTGGACGCAATATTCTTTGCGGCAATCAGATTTGTCCTTCCGATGAATTCGTCATCAAGATACAGTTCGGCCGTGCCGAGTATCTCGCCCTTGATTATCGGAGCCGCCGCAGCTTTGCTCAGATCGAGCCTCAGCTCTATCTCTAAAGCCTTTCCCTTCGGTACTGCGATAATTATATCGCTTTCGGCGGTTAATGGCAATATGCTTTCGAGCGCATTCGGGACATAACAGCGTGCGATCTCGGCTCCTGCATTAAGCGCGGTACAAAGCGAATAGTTCTCGAAGCCGTAATCAAGAAGGTCTGCGGCAGCTTCAAACATCGGCCTGCAATTCAGCACAGCACCCACAAGCGTCATCCCATCGCGCTCGGCAGCAAACAAAAGGCATCTCCCGGCCGCCATGGTATAGCCGGTCTTTATCCCGATGCCGCCTTCATAATCCCAAAGCAGGCTGTTCTTGTTCTTCATCGTCCTTTGTATGCTTCCGGTCGATGCGGTATGGTACTGCGTGCTCACGATCTCGCGGAAGGTTTCATTCTTCATTGCCTCCGCGCCGATCAGTGCAAGCTCATATGCTGTCGTATAATGATTATTATCATGCAGACCGTTCGGCGTTACGAAATGGGTATCCGAAAGGCCCATGCGCTCGGCTCTCCCATTCATCATTTCGACAAAGCCTTCGACACTTCCGCCGACATGCACGGCAAGCGCAATCGCAGCGTCATTTCCCGAAAGCAGCATAAGCCCGTAGAGAAGATCCCGAACGGATATAACCTCGTCATACCTTAGATACATGCTCGAGCCCTCCGTCCCCACGGCTTCATCCGCCACCGTGACAAGCTCATCCAAATCGCAGTTTTCTATCACGACAAGGGCTGTCATGGTCTTTGTCGTGCTTGCCATAGGGAGACGGCTGTTCATGTTTGTTTGGGCGAAAACGCTGTGCGTGTTCATTTCGATGAGCGCATATGAAGCCGCAGCCGCAGCATTTCCGCTGCTGAAAGCCGGTACGCCTTGCGCGCTTATCGAAGCCGACCGTAATGCTCCTGCCTCAGCGAAGCTTTCTGCCTTTGCGTGCTGATCCCGTACACATAAAAACAGAACAAAGAATGTCAGCAGGCAGCAGATGAGTTTCCTTATTCCGGTGCAGCGGCAATGTTTCCTTGTTCCGTTCATTCCATTCTCCCTGAAAGCAGCGGATAGGCTCAGCAGTTCTCCGTGCTCTCGTCCTTATTTGTTTTACTCTTCTGTTTTATGCAGTTAATGCCCTCTTTCATGAATGTTTCGAGGCAATTTAATACTCGCGGCATGAGATCCATGAGCCTGTCTGCGACGCAGTTCTGCTCCGCAGGCAGCACCCTTACATCCCCATTCTCGACTGCGATAAAGGAAAGCGGCGTAAGGCCGAGCCCGACAGCGGCAGTACCTGCGAACGGGAAACGGTTTTCCGAATTGGTTTCATTGAGAACGCATGCCGCCTTTTTCACATTCGCCATGCGCCCGTATTCCCCTCCGCCGATGACAAAGCCGAGGCCGACTCGCGATACGGGTATTATAGTGGTCTTTTCATCAACGTGAACCGGACTTCCGATGACGGTATTGACATCGACAAGCTTTTTAATCTGTTCCATGGATGCGTCAATAATGTTTTCGATTGGGTGCATTTTATTCCTCCTCTTTATGACAATGAATTACTTCATTGAGTAGTTTTGCCGGAGTCAGACTGAAAATTCCTGTAAAATTAAGGATAAAGGTATTTCTCGAAAGGCATGGGAAGAAGCTGGAGGTTTTCTTTTCGCCGTCAAACATCACAATAATGATCTCAAGGAGCGTTTCCGTAATTATCCCAAGCACACCGGACAGGAATACTGTCAAGGCAGGTTCGCCTTTAATTCCTATCTCCCCCATGCTTTCAATCTCTCTTACCCTAAGCGAGCGCAGAAAGGCATGGCTGTATTTCCTTTTGATCCTTCTCTTTTTATTCTTCTCACCGAGTACCTTAACGAGTTTTTCTTTTTTTCCTGTCAGCTTTTTTATCATTATTCCGCGATACGGCTCGTATTCGATACGGAATCTGAATCTAAGCGGTATCAGAAAAAGCAGCCGAACCGTAGCAATCAGCTTAATGCCCGCTCCGCGAATGTACAGCTCGGTGCGGGCGCAGATAGGGAGCAGCAAAACAGCCAGTATGAGCATGAGAGCAAATAAACCGATGAAAAGAAAAACCATAGTATCCCTCCGCAGGCGAATTTAGTTTCTGCAAAGGTGTTGTGATTTATGCTAAAAGGTGTTATAATTAGAATGGTTTAGTAGAATTGGTCAAATATTACTGTATCGGAACAGATTTTGTATGATTATATTAGGAATCGATCCCGGCTACGCCCTGCTCGGCTACGGAATAATAAATGCGGATCATGGCAGGCTTGCGCCCATAGACTGCGGAGTTATCGAAACCAAGGCCGGTATGGCCTTCCCCGAAAGGCTTGAAAGGCTTTACGAGGGAACGCGCGCGCTCATAGAAAAATTCAAGCCGGACCATGCAGCATTTGAGGAGCTCTTCTTCTACCGCAATACGACCACCGCCATTCAGGTCGCAGCGGCAAGAGGCGTTTCGATATTGGCAGTGCAGCAGGCAGGCATACCTCTATATGAATACACGCCCATGGAGATAAAGCAGTCCGTAACAGGGGACGGGCATGCCGATAAAATGCAGATGCAGACGATGGTCAAGCTGCTGCTTGGGCTGAGTAAGGTTCCAAAGCCCGATGACGCTGCCGATGCGCTCGGCATCGGGATATGCCACGCAAATTACATCGGCCCTGCTGCCGAGAATTATAGGATTAAATAGTCAGTATTCGGAGGGAGCATGTACGCATACATCAAAGGAAATGTGGATTATATCGGGATTGACCGTGCCGTTATCGAAGCGGTCGGGGTCGGATATGAGCTAATCTGTTCAAAGCGTACCCTTGATACGCTCCGAGTCGGCAGCGAAGCCAAGCTTTATACACATTTTCACCTCGCGCAGGATGTTGCCGCACTCTACGGCTTTGCCTCCGAGGATGAGCGCGCAATGTTCCGAAAGCTTATCACGGTCTCGCGCATCGGCCCCAAGGTCGCAATCAGTGTGCTTTCCGCAATGAGCGCGGAGGATGTTGCCTTTGCCGTGCTCACAGATAATGCTGCCGCTTTCGACGGCGTTCCCGGTATGGGCAGAAAGACCGCCGCAAGGGTCATTCTGGAGCTTAAAGGCAAGGTTGACGGCGGTATGCCGGCGGCCGCAGCCGACGGCACGGCTTCTGCTTCCGTATCGCCCGAGATGCGTTCGGAGGTCATCGCGGCTCTCGTCTCCCTCGGCTATGACGGAGCGAGCGCAGGAAGGGTCGTTTCCTCCCTGCCCGAGTGCGAACGCACCGAGGATATGCTCAGGCTCGCGCTGAGAGAAATTGCTAAAAAGCTATAATTTTATTTGATTTTTGAGAAAGGAAGCTTTTGCTTCGGCGAAGGCTGTGATTATAGGAGTGACTGACGATAGGCTGATAACTTCATCACTGCTCATGGAAGACGAACCGACCGAATACAGTCTTCGTCCGCGTTTTCTTTCGGAATACATCGGGCAGAAGAATGTCAAGGAGCATATGAAGGTATACATTCAGGCTGCGAAGCTCCGCGGCGAGGCTCTCGACCATGCGCTGCTCTACGGGCCTCCCGGGCTCGGCAAGACCACGCTTGCCGCCATCATAGCAAACGAGATGGGCGGTAATCTTCGCATCACCAGCGGCCCTGCGATCACCCACGCCGGTGATCTTGCCGCACTGCTTTCGAATCTTTCCGAGGGCGATGTCCTTTTTATTGATGAAATCCACCGCTTAAATGCTAATGTTGAAGAGATTCTCTATCCTGCAATGGAGGATTTTGCCTACGATATTATTATAGGCAAGGGGCCTTCCGCACGTTCGCTGAGGCTGGATCTTCCTAAGTTCACGCTCGTGGGTGCGACCACGCGCATGGGGCTTCTTACCGGGCCGCTTCGCGACCGCTTCGGCATCAAGGAGCAGCTCGAGCTGTACGCGCCCGAAGATCTTCAAGAGATCGTCGTCCGTTCAGCCGGTATTCTCGGCATTGATATTACCGATGACGGCGCATACGAGATTGCATCGCGTTCGAGAGGTACTCCCCGTGTCGCAAACAGGCTGCTGCGCCGAGTGCGCGATTTTGCGCAGGTTAAGGCAGGAGGCGTCATCGACGCGGAAACTGCGAGCGCAGGGCTTGAGATGCTGCGCATAGACGAATTGGGGCTTGACGCTGTTGACAGGCGCATGCTCGAAGCGATGATAGTTAAGTTCGGCGGCCGCCCCGTCGGGCTCGATACAATCGCTGCCGCAACCGGGGAGGATGCTTCGACTATTGAGGATGTGTATGAACCCTACCTCTTGCAGCTCGGGTTTATTGCGCGGACGCCCCGCGGCCGCATACTTCTGCCTGCTGCGTATTCGCATATGGGCTATGCTCCGCCGGAGAGCAGCGTACAGACAAGCTTTATCTGATGCAAACAGTATCCGAAGAATATCGTTATACTGAGTAATTATCAAATCAAGAACGGAGGCCATGCATGATGAATAAGAGAATGAAGGAAATGGAAGCACAGTTGGCAGAGCTCAGAGGTGTTGCCGCTTCGCTCGAAGCAAAGCTCACCTCGACAAAGCAAAGCGAAGCCGCGCTGGCTGCGGAGCTTGAGGCGAGGGGTGCGGAGCTTATTGATCTGAACGCAAAATACTCGGATCTGGAATCAATCTACAGCAGAACGACCAACGAACTCAACTCCTGCCGCGGCGAGCTTGCAAGCGCGCAGCGCAGGCTTGACGAATACAGGAATCGTCAGGAATCCATCGTTAATGCTCTTACCGATGCACGCGAGACCCATGACCGCATCATAAATGATGCCAAAGCCGAGGCTGAGCAGATCATTGCCTCCGCCGATTCGGAAAAGGAGCAGCTCCTTGCCTCCGCAAAGAGCGAGGTCGAAAAAGCCAGATCCGATGCTGCTGCTATCAGGCATAATGCCGAAACGGAAGCTCGGCGCATAAAAGACAATGCCGAAGAAGAGGCTGCCGCAATAACAGACGGTGCGGAAAAGGATGCACTTGCCCGTATTGCCGAGGTTGACGGCGTTATTCTCGAAAAACGTGAGCAAATAGACAACCTGAAAACCGAGATCTCCGTCCGTGCTAAGGCCGCACTCGAACAGACCGAGCTCTATACCAATATGCTTCAGCTCATTGCCGAAAGTGATTTATCCGAAATTCCCCAAGAGGAATGCGATTTCGACTGCGAGCACTGCGAGAATAAATGCGAGAGCTATATTCCCTACCCCGATGATGAAGCGGATAATACCAAGCCTCCCTGCGGCAGGGAATGCTTCTGCTGTGACGAAGCTGAATGCTGTAATCCTGAGCAGTCCTCCTGCTCCGAAGGTGACGCTGCCGAAGATGCACTCGAAGAAGTCCGTGCCGACGAATACGATTGCGATGAGAACGTCGGGGCTGAATGCGGATGCTGCGAAGTATGTGCCGAGGATGCCGCAGAAGCCTCCTGCAGGGAAGAGGCTTGCTGCTCGGAAGAATGCCGGGAATGCGAGCCTGATACCGAGCCGACCATCATAGAGGGGAAGGACGGTCTCGGCGAACCCGATTACAGCGGCGTTGCTTCGCTGATGCAGAATATCTATTCCATTGAGAACCGCGAGCTTCCGGATGAGCTTGATGATGAAGTGCTTGATGTCGGCGAGGGGACTCCGCTCGTTACAGAGGATGAAGTGGATGACTATACTCCCCTTCCCGTCGATGATGATCTCGAAACGATATTAAAGAGCATATTGTAACCATTGAATAACATAGGGTCATTGCCGAATGGCAATGACCCTCATGCCGCAGGAAAGGTCAATACAGCGGTCATATGCTCCTATATTACCGGGGTCTATGCGTGATGCATTTTTACGCCCCTCCGTTTCAGCCGCTTGCAAATCAAAAGTTTCTTTTCTTTAAGTCCAATCGCCTTCTTTTTTAATACTATATTAAAAGTAATACTCTCTTACAAAGCAGTAAAAATTTATATTGATTTTGCCGATTTGGTATGTTATAATGCTTTTGGCAGTAAACTAAGCCAATCGCCGGGATGCCGGTCGTCCCTGCCAGCAGCCGCGAACATGGAAAAAATACTAAATAAAAGGAGGAATATTCGACATGAAAAAAGCTCTCTCTCTGACATTAACCGTCATTCTTGTACTTGTTTTTTGCCTGCCTGTTCTTTTTATTTCATCAGACAATGACAGTACCTCGAAAGGCGAGCCGACCGACTCTATGAGTGCTATAAAGGATGAAGTCAGCCGCCTTTTCCCGGGATTAAAGGAGGTCGATTCAAGCGAACTCGACAGCTCCCTGCCGGTAATAGAGGTTAGAAATATTGATGAACTCTGCACTTTCATAGATGGGCTTGATTCCGCCTTGCTTTACAAGCTTCAGCCTGTTTCGGCAATGCGGCCTGATAGCTCCCCCATCCCGACATCGGTCTGTGATATGTTTCCCGGGTTAAAAGCCATTGAGCCCGGTATGCTCGATACTTCTCTTCCCATCATAGAATTTGAGAGCAGTGAAGAGCTCGTTGAGTTTTTGACCGGATTGGATTCTTCCGGCACATATAAATAAGGGTACTGCTTAAAAGCTCCATAGCAAATTGGCATCACTAAAAAAGCCGATTCAAACGGCTGCACGGCTATCTTATCCTGATTTCAAAATAATATTACGATAAGCTTTGCAAAAGAGTAAAACAAAGCGCATCGGCTTCCGGACCAATGAAAAACCCGCCAAAAGGCGGGCTTTTTCATTAGCTTTATGGTCATTGCCACTATGCAGTGACCATTTTGATTCTCGTCATGTTAATCGTATGCACTAATCACAGCTTGGTGCAGCCCATGGTATTTATCAGGCCGTCAAGCTTTCTGCCGCTGCGGCAGAGGGGACATTCATCGCTGCGGTAGTTGTTGTATTCATTAAGGTCGTTCTTCAAAAAGATGCTGTGTATCGGCAGCTCGCCGGAGCTCTCAATTGCTGAGAAGATTGCGCCTATTGCAACGAGCTTTCCGCCGTAATAAGTGATGCATTCGCCTGCACGGGCAAGGCTGCGTCCGGTTGAAACGGTGGACATCATGAGTGCGACATTGCGGCCGGTGATGTATTTCTGGAGCTCGCTGTTGAAAGTAAGCTGGTTATTGGAGTTAATCTCAGGCGTTACAACATGAATGGGCATGCCGGCATTGATGCTGCGCCTTCCGCCGTCCGTAAGGTCGCTCGCAATGAATGCACCGATGAGCTGGGTGGCTTCAAGGCAGACAATGGTATCAATCTTAGTATACCTGAGCTTATTGGCGATCTCGGATGCGGCTTCCCTTGCCATAGCAGCATCACAGCGAATTTCCGTCATGCTGATATAGTTATCAACATGCGCATGGCTCGTGGCATAATGACCGGGATAGATGGTTAGCTTGATCCTATGGTTCATACGGGATGCAACGGTTGAACTTGTGAGCATATAATCCCCCTTTTCGGAATACACTTGATGTTGCTTAATTTCATTGCTTTTCGGTCTCAAGCTATTATGCTTGTCAAAAGATTATATCATAGAATTTTTCGGAGCGCAACTGTATTTTACTGTGAAAATCAGCGAAATCTGTTGAAGTGTCAATCATAGGTGGCACTTCATCAATTCGGTCATACAACGGTATAATCTTCTCTTGCTCTTTTGCTGCGTATGAGTTGCGTCTCAACACATTAAGGCATTTTTACCGTTTCGCTAATTGCAGCAGCCTCTTGACGGGGTTGGATATTACTCCATTCGTCCGAATTTCATTTCTTTGCCTTGTTCGTCAAATTTCTTCCGTTTCCCGGTAATTTTACCGGCATCCACTCTCCATACTCCTGTTCTAAACAGGCTGCGCACAATGGATTCATCAAAGCTGTCCATATTCGCGGGAGTATGCCGCAGACAAAGCAAGCGAAGCGCCCCGTTTTTTTCCGAATCCTCGGTCACTTCAATCGCTACCCCGCCCTGAACGGCATCGGCAATTCCGTCCTGGCTGGCGTAGCGCATTTTAGCATGGGCTGACTAAACAGGGTGTCCGCAAAGGAAATTCCCACCATTCTTTGGCGCTCCGCAAAATATTCCGCATGGCCGCTTTTCATTGAAAATCAAAGAAATCAGTCTGCTTCGCCTGCAAGCTGGCGTGTGCGCTCGGCCAGGATTAGCGCTTCAATTATCTCATCCATATCGCCGTCAACGAACTGAGGGAGCTTATACAGCGTCAAGCCGATGCGGTGATCGGTTACTCTGCCCTGCGGGAAATTATAGGTTCTTATGCGCTCGCTTCGGTCGCCCGAACCGACCTGACTTTTCCTTTCGGAAGCTTCCTTTGCATCCGCTTCCGAACTGTAAAGCTCATAAAGACGGCTTTTCAGCACCTTCATTGCCTTTTCCTTATTCTGACCCTGACTGCGCTCATCCTGACTCTGGACGACAATGCCCGTCGGAATATGGGTTATTCTTATCGCGCTGGAGGTCTTATTGACATGCTGGCCGCCTGCGCCGCTTGCTCGGTATGTGTCTATGCGTATGTCGTTCGGGTTGATTTCGACATCAATGCTTTCCGCTTCCGGAAGCACCGCGACTGTCGCCGCGCTGGTCTGTATCCTTCCCTGCGCCTCGGTCTCGGGTACGCGCTGCACGCGGTGCACTCCGCTTTCATACTTCATGCGCGCATACGCGCCCCTGCCGTTCAGGCTGAATACGGCTTCCTTCATGCCGCCCATCTCGGTTTCATTGCTGTCGATAAGCTCAAATTTAAAGTTATGACGCTCCGCATACCGTTGATACATGCGAAGAAGCACCGCACCGAAAAGCGCGGCTTCCTCTCCGCCGGTGCCTGCGCGTATCTCCATGATGACGCTGCGCTCATCGTTTTTATCCTTGGGGAGGAGCATGACTTTGAGCTCATCAATCAGAGCTTCCGACTTTTTGCCGAGTTCGCGAAGCTCCTCCTCGGCAAGCTCCTTCATATCCCGATCGCTGCCTGCGTCGGCAAGCATCTGCCTGCATTCATCCATCGCTCCTGCGGCCGCAAGGTATTCATCGTATTTGGCTATGATTGGTTCAAGCGTTGAATGCTCCTTGACGAGCTCACGCCATTTCGCCTGATCCGAAATAACAGCGGGATCGGAGAGCTCCGCTGCGATTTCATCAAAATGCTGTTTCATCTGCTTAAGTCTTGTAAGCATAAATAAATTTCCTAAATCTTTATTCCGTCCACTGCGATGACCCTGTCGAGCCCGCAGATATCCTTAATTATCCTGACATTTCCGCAGCAGGCAAAAAGCTCATTGACGCTTTCGGCCTGATCGAAGCCTATTTCCATAAGGAGCACTCCGTTTTCGTTAAGATGCTCCGAAAAACCATCCTTTATCCTGCGGTAAAAATCAAGTCCGTCCTCTCCGCCGTCAAGTGCGAGCCTCGGTTCGTGCAGAACCTCGCCTTGCAGGCTTCCGCATTCTGCGCTTCTGATGTACGGAGGGTTAGCGGTGATGACATCAAATCTGCCTTCGATATTTGAAAACAAATTGCTTTTTACCGGTTTACAATCCGTACCGTTCAGCAGGGCATTGGTTTTTGCAATCTCAAGCGCCTTTTCGCTTATATCGGACAGGATTGCGCCTATCCCGGTGCGCTTTGCAAGGGAAATGCCTATGCAGCCCGAGCCCGTGCATATATCGAGTAAACTTCGGTAACCGCGCTCACCGATAATCCTTTCCGCTTCCTCGGCGAGGGTCTCGGTATCCTGACGCGGTATCAATACGTCTTTATTTACCTTGAAGGTCAGACCCATGAATTCCCATTCGCCCAGTATGTACTGGAGGGGTTCATGCGTTTTTCTTCTTTCGATAAGGGAAATGAGCCTTGCCTCGTCCTCTTCTTTCATAGGGCTTTCAAGCTCAACCGCACCGAGCCTTGATTTTCCGAGAACATATGCGTAGAGCTGTTTCAATTCAAACTCCGCTTCCCTCTCATCCCCGGAAACGCCTGAAAGCTCGGGTATCAGTTTTTTCAGTTGTTCCCTCGAAGAAACGATCATGCCTCCGTGGGAGCTTCAATAGCAGGCTCTGCTTTCTTCTCTGCTTTTTCCTCTGCTTTTTCCTCGTTCTTTTCCTCTGCCTGCGAATTATAGTATTCACAGGTTCTCTCGCCCATTGCGATATAGAATGCAGCCATTGCGACCTCGATCATATCCTCGGTGGGTTCGGCAGTGGTTATGAGCTGAAGCCCCATACCGGGAGCACGAATTATCTTGGTGAGCCAATTATCCGTCTTGGCTGCCGCCTGCAGCACCTCATAGCTGATGCCTGCGATTAAGGGCAGACATATAATCCTAACGCCGAAGCGGAACAGGAATGCGAGCACCTTATTATCTATATTCACATGCAGAACGAAATTCAGTATAACATCCACAACTGTCAATACGATTATAGAAATCGCCATGACGAGAAAGAGGTAGTTCGTGCCGCAGCGAGGATGCAGCCTTTTATACTTCATTGCGTTCTTCGGGGTAAGCTCGTCCCCTGCCTCATAGCAGGCGATGGTCTTATGCTCCGCACCGTGATACATGAAAAGCCTCTTGGTCTCCTTCATTGCCGAACAAAGGAACAGATAACCTATATAGATTCCAACCCTAAGTACGCCCTCAACGAGCGAACGCCAAACCCCCGTATTGCTTCCGAAGATCAGGGATGAAATGAGCTGAGGAAGGAAGATAAACAGACCGACCGCAAGCAGAATGCCGAGGACGAGAGCAAAGCCCATGACGACATCCTCGATATCCTTTCCAAAGGTCTTTGCGAGCCACTTTTCGAATTTACTCGGCTCTTCATCCTTAAAGGCGTCCTCGCCGTACATATTCGCCGAATCCATTATCGTCCTGTAACCGGTGGTGAGCGAATCTACAAACGCGACGCAGCCGCGAACAACGGGAAGGCCTAAAAGGGTTCCCTTTTTGGCTTTATTCTCATGATCGCTGTACTGCGTAACTATCTTGCCGTCCGCACGGCGCACAGCCATTGCTATGCCCGTGGGCGAACGCATCATGACGCCTTCCATGACGGCTTGACCGCCGACATTGCATCGTTTCATATTGGTTTCCTTTCGCATTTCAGTGTCATGCCTTCTGCCAGGTGGTGCCGTCCTTGGTATCCTTGAGGACTATGCCCTTTGCGGCAAGCTCATTCCTTATCTCATCGGCACGGGCGTAATTCTTATTCTTCTTGGCTTCGGCACGCTCCGCAATGAGCTTTTCGACATATTCCTTGAGCTCGTCGCTGTGCTGAACCTCTTCTGCGATGAGGCCGAGGGAAAGCACCCTGTCGAAATCCTCAACGATCTTTATTTTGGTATTGCCCGTCGTATTCTCCTTGAGTGCATCATACAGGACGGTGAGGGCCAGCGAGGTATTGAGGTCGTTGCCGAGGTTCTCTACAAAACGGGCGCGGTACATTTCAAATACCTTTTCATCAACTTCGCCCTCTCGGGGTATTGCGGCAATGCGGCTCACGAGCTTTTCATAAGCGGCTTTGGAATTATTGAGCGTATCATAGCTGAATTCGAGCGGCTTCCTGTAATGGCTCTGGAGGCAGAAAAGCCTGTAAACGAGGGGATCATAGCCCTTTTCCTCAAGCACGGATACGGTGAGAATATTGCCCTTGGATTTGCTCATCTTGCCCTCACGGTCGTTGAGGTGCTGGACGTGGAACCAGTGACTGCACCAGGGATGGCCGAGCGCGGCTTCGCTCTGGGCGATCTCATTGGTATGGTGCGGAAAGATATTATCGACGCCGCCGCAGTGCAGATCACAGTACTCGCCGAGATGCTTTATGCTGATAGCGGAACACTCGATATGCCAGCCGGGATAGCCGACGCCCCAGGGACTGTCCCATTTCAGCTCCTGAGAATCGAATTTGGACTTGGTGAACCAGAGCACGAAATCCGATTTATTTCTCTTATTGCCGTCCTCCTGAACATCATCACGAACGCCGACGAGCAGATCCTCCGAGGAATGACCGGTCAGAGCATAGTAGTCTTTGAGCTTCGAGGTATCGAAATAGATGTTGCCGCCTGCTTCATAGGCATAGCCGCCGTCAAAGAGCTTTTCGATGAGCTTAATGTATTCATCTATGCAGTTCGTTGCAGGTTCAACTACATCGGGCGTCTTGATGTTGAGCTTTTTGCAGTCTTCAAAGAAGGCGTTTTCATAGAACTTCGCTATCTCCATGACGGTCTTGCCCTCGCGCTTTGCGCCTGCGACCATCTTATCTTCGCCGGTATCGCTGTCGCTTGCGAGATGACCGACATCGGTGATATTCATGACGCGCTTGACATCGTACCCTGCATAGCGGAGGAACTTTTCGAGAACATCCTCCATGATGTAGGAACGGAGATTGCCGATATGAGCAAAATGGTACACGGTCGGGCCGCAGGTGTACATTTTGACCTTGCCGGGTTCATGGGTTTTGAACTCGTCAACAGTCTTTGTAAGGGTATTATAAAGGTAAACTTTTTCCATATTACTTTCCTGACAATGATTTATTTCTATCCGGCAGGGTCTATTTTCACTGCCGGAGCGATTAAATTATTCGCTATTCGAGGAGCATATCCCCGTTTTTTATCCAGCCTATCTTTCTGAGCAGCTCGCTCGTGATATATGAGATAAGCGCGGGGGCGACTATATGCAGGAGCAGGACTTTAAGCAGTATGCTCCACCAGCTTGCGCCGAGACCGAGCATAGTGGTGAAGGTTCCGATCTGGCCTACAAAGCCGCATGTTCCCATGCCGCCGGCAACGCCCTCATTCATCATCATAAATACAGTGGTGCTGAGAGGCCCAAGTATGGCGCTTGCAAGGGTCGGAGGAATCAGTATTGCAGGATGGCGAAGGATATTCGGAACCTGCAGCATGGATGTGCCGATGCCCTGCGATATGAGCCCTCCCCATTTATTCTCACGGAAGCTTGCAACGGCAAAGCCAACCATCTGGCATGAGCAGCCGACGGTCGCAGCGCCTGCCGCAAGGCGGATTCCCTCAAGCGTTTCGGGGCTGAGCCCTTCGGCGGAGGTAACAAAGATCATCGCTGCAAGAGCTGCGCTCGAAATGGGAGCGGTAAGAATAAGCCCCATAATAACTGATATGACAATGCCCATCGGAATGGGATTCATATGCGTTGCATTTCCGATAACGACGCCGAGCCAGCGCATGAAGCTGCCGAGTGGTGTGCCGAGAAGAAGCCCAATGATACCGCCCGATATGATAGCGGCAAAGGGTACGACAAGAATATCGACCTTGGTCCTTCCCTCGATGAGCCTTCCTATCTCAACGCCGACGAGCGCCGCGACATATGCCCCGACAGGACCTGCACCGCCCGCTCCGCTCGTATAGCCGATCGCGCCGACGACTGCGGCAGAGCATATCGTCAATATCTTCGCCTTGAGCCCGACAGCGATTGCAACGCCGATAGCAGCACCCACGACCGCTCCGGATTGAGCAACGGTCACAATGGGCGTCAGAATATCGGTAATGAAGGGTATCTTCGCAAACTGTGCTATTATCGTCCCGATAAGGAGCGAAGCGAAAAGGCCCTTTGCCATAGAACCGAGGGCAACGATAAAGTATCTGTTGGCATAGTGCTTAACGGTTTCGCCGAAGCTGCGCTTTGTTTTCGTTTCCATGCTTATTTCGTCCTTAGTGTTGTTGTATTATGCATTGTATCGGACTGCCGCATCCGGCATATCACGGCAATCCGATAAAAACTATCTGTTACTTTTTCCTGACGTCATCCACGGTGGGCTCGTCATCATCAAATTCGAATGCGGCATTGGGGGCTTTGAGATCGCGGCCCGAATTGCGCTTCTCGGTCGCTTCCTGCATTGCCTTTTTATCGATCATTCCGTTGGTGACGGCGATGCCTGCAATAAATGCGGCGATTGCGGCAATGAATACGATATTCTTGATAGTCCCGAGGGAGTTCTTTGCATCACATATGCCGATGACGCCGGAGCCTATCATGAGAAGGCCAACAACTATGCAGCAGATTTTGGTAACGAGCCTGTACGGCTTTTCCTTGCCCTCCTTGAGGAATTCGGCTTTGTAGAGCTTGCCCTTTCCGCTGACGCCGGTAATGAAGATGTAAAGGCCGAAGCCGATGATGAGAATATCAAAGAAGAAGCTCTTGCGGCTGACCTTAACGGTAACCTCCGCGCTGTTGTATTCCTCGAGGTATTCACCGGTGATCTCCTCAATCTCCTCTTCATCTTCACCGTCCGCAGCTTCCTCGTCTGCATCGTTCACTTCATCCGCATTATTCACCGTTTTCTTCACAGCGGTTATTTTTACCGTGCCGAGCTCCTTTGCGGTTATCTCAATATTTCCCGATGATGTAAAAGCCCATTCCACTTTATCCGCAGGAAGCTCATTTCCCTCCGAGTCAAAGGCAACGACTTTGATATCGATCAGGTTTTCATCCGCAATCGCACCGGAGGAACCGCCGTAATACACATAGGCAATGGCAGTTTTTGAATTAACCGTTATGGAATCGGCATATGTGCCTATGGCAAGGGGCTGAAAATCAAAAGTCCCGGGAAGACCTTCTACGGCTTCTACCGTGGGCTGAGTGTTGGTCGTGCCGGAATACGGCAGGCAGCCGGTCATGGTCATGAGAGCAAATGCGATAAGCATTATGCCTGCAAGTGTGGTAACGATTCTTGTGCGGATAGTAGTCTTTTTCATATTGTTCTCCGTTCTTTTATATTGCACTAAATTACATATGCCGTTTCTGCGCATTCACAGCGCAAGCGGACATAGAAATTCCATCAGTCTTCGACGAGGCGCATAAAGCTCTCATCGACATTGAGCGCGCGGCAGATTGTCAGCGCATCCTTGGGCGGTTCTTCATCGCTGTTTACGGGATAAACTCCGTAATCCATGAATTTTTCAAGCACATGCATCCTGTTTTCGCAATGTGCCATGGCCTCTTCGAGCGTTTTCCTGTCGGCATTTTTAAGGCCCAGCACCTGATAATGCGCTCCTGCGAGGCATGCGACATCATCAAAATGCGTGGTTAGCAGCGCAAAGGTATCCTTTGAAGCATTGAAGAACCTTACCGCTGCGCGCACCAGAGCAGCACCCTCGTCGGGATTCGTGCCCCTTGCGAACTCATCAATGAGTATGAGCCTTTGCCCTTCCGTATTTTTTGTAATCACTTCATTGAAGCGAACCATCTCGCCGCCAAAGCTCGAAAGCCCCGATTCCGTATCCTCCTTATCCTCTTTGATAAGGTCGATATCGGAGAGCAGCGGCAGCTCCATCCTTTCGCAAAACACCGGCATACCGGTTAGAGCGAGCATACAGGAAAGCGCGAGGGTCTTTATCGTTACGGACTTTCCGCCCATGTTTGCCCCGGTTATCACTGTTGAACCGGGCTTCAGCTCCATGCTTACGGGTACAAAGCTTCTTCCCTTTTCATTGAGCCTGTTATCAAGCATTGGGTTCACCATGCCCGATACGCTGATTGTATCGGAATTTCTCTTTATGCCGGGTATAATGCCGCCTGATTCAGCGCAGAGCTTCGCCTTCGCCATGGCAAGATCAAGCATACCGATATGCTTTATGCATAAAAGAAGCTCATTGGCATACTCGGAAAGCGCTTTTGACATCTCGGAGCGTATCCTTGCTTCTTCATGTTCTTCACGGGCGGCAAGGGCTGTGACCGCGATATTGAGGCTTTCCTTTTCGGCTTTTTCGGCATTTCTCAGGCTTAGATCGAGTTTTTTTCGTTCCGACCTGATCTTCCTAAGCTCCTCCGAGCAGCAGTCGCTGACTCTGAAGGTCTGAGTCCTCATTCCGTCCGGGTCAACGATATCGAGCGCTTTGGGGAAAGTGCGGATATCTATGCCGATTAGCTCGCTGCCGCTGATAAGCTCATTATACGCAGGAACCAGCCTGTCAAGGCTTATAAGAAAGCGTTTTATCTCGAAAAGCTCCACATCGTTAAGGACATAGCTCTCCGTTCTTTTAATGCTTCGGCGCACATCCTTAAAATACATCAATGCGCGCTCGACCTTTTCAAATTGCGCCTTTCTCGTCCTGTAAAGCTCCGCCATCACTCCGAGACGGGAGTATTCCTCCATGAGCAGGTCATATTCCTTCGGGGTATAGGGTTTCTGCTTCCGAATCAGCTCTTCACCATAAGGCGAGGAGGGCTGCAATCCGTTTTTGACATAGGAATAGCCTATGCTCACGAGTTGGTTTCCGTTCAGCATATTCCCTCCTCCTCAAAAACATTTATAGCTTTAACCCTCTCCGGAAGCTCTTCCGATACCGCATCGTAAAAAGCATTCTTATCGTAATGGCTGCCGTAAGCGGAGAACGGATTGACCGTAACCGCAAGGAGCTTTGTCATCTTAATGACTCTGAAGCGGAACCCGGCAAGCCCGAGCTTATCGAAATTCGATTTGCAGAGCAAAAGCTTGCTTCCGTCCTCGACTATCAGTTCCGTTTCCTTTTTGAGCTTGCCGAGGCTGAGCAGCTGCGAGGCTGCCGAATCGGTGATGCCGCCGCGAAGCACCAGCGCAGAATACGTTTTTTTCCTAAGCTCGTCCAAAGCTTCGGTGAGCTCTGAAAAGCCCAGTATTTCGCCGTTCTCTATCAAAGAAAACTTCTTTTCAATGCCGTTCACATCATATTCCGTCCTCGGAAGGCTCATTATCCTCGCACAATAGGCGGTATCCGAAACGGTCTTAGCCATATCGGGTGAATAGCTTGCACCGCTCGAAAGGATGAGCGCTTCGCTGACGGACGGCACGGCAAGGGATCTCCTTCCGAGCGCGCCGTCGAGAAAAACCCTTTTCGCGCCATAAGAAAAGAGCATGTCCCGAATACATGCGAGCTGGGTCGAGATGGACGGCCCTGCAATCTGAATAAAGCCATCGCTCATCGCACGGATCAGGGCTACATCCCCCATCGGCGTACCGTAGGGCGTGACATCGAGTATCTCCCTTGAAACCGTACCGAGCGGTATTGCCTTCTCCGCAGTCGCAAAAAGCGTCCCGCAATGAACATGTATCTCCGGTTTCTTGGTATTGGTAACGAGGTCGCTGCGCTCGCCGTCACGGCCGATAGAGGTAAGGCCTATCGTTTCTCCGTGCTTATTGCATGCACCGATAAGCCCGTTCAAGACCGTGGTCTTGCCGGCATTTTTGCATATCCCGATCGTGGATACCGATGCATATGGCTCTATCAGTTCGTACAGCAAGCTACAATCCTCCGATTACCATTATATCATACATGGCAGGATTGCACAATCACTTTTTAGATACTCGGCCGCTGTGGGGAATAATATAGTCGGGGGACAATCGTGAGGAAACGTCTAAAATCCGCCGTAACCCCAGACGATTACTCTCATCCTTCGTGAATCGCCGCTTTCGAGGTTTTTCCCGTTCTCAGCAAGGCAAGGGTGGATCTTTCGGACGGTATAATAATAGGTATTCCCCGGCATTGCGCTTGCATCACGGAATTCGATGTTCCCGACCTTGCCGGTAATCTCCGTCAGCCGAAATTCGCTTCCGTATTCATCGGTACGGATGACGGCATATCTGTACCTTGCATCATCCGAAATAAAGGTTATCACGGGTTTACCGTCCGTATCCGGATACCAGCTTACGCTCTCCGGCGGCTCCGGATAGCTCCAGAACGGATCGGCCGCGGTCGGTGCTGTGAGCTCTGTGAAATACTCGCTTATCACCTGTTCCTTTGGCGTCCAATCGCTTGCTAAGAGAATCTTTCCATCTTTTAATGCTTCGGAATCTATGTTTATTTGCTTTACTCCATCCGGAGCGATAAAAGCATCGTTCCCCCCGTCACCGTACAGCTCGGCAAATAGCTCCGAAAGCACGACCGCTGCGCTGTTGCCGCCAGTCGTTCCCTCCTCGAGGCATCCGAGCAGCGCCGTATCCATACCCATCCACATGACTGCGGTGTAATCTGTCGTATATGCAGCCGTCCATGCATCGCGGACATTTCCGCTCGCATCAAGGTTTGTTCCCGTCTTAGCGGCGATATATAGGCCGGTCGAAGCAAATGCCTTGGCAGTACCCGTTGAAGCGGCATCGCAGAGAATATCGGTCAGTATAAATGTGTTTTCTTCACTGATAACGCGGGAATAGCTGCTCACATGCTCGTAAACTGCGGTTCCTTTACATTCTATCCGCGCAACGGCATAGGTATCCGTATACTCCCCTCCGCGCGCGAGTGCAGCATACGCGCCTGCCATTTCGAGCGGCGATACGCCGTGGGTGAAGCCTCCGAGCGCAAGGGCAAGATTATGGCTCTCATTATCAAATGAAATGCCGAGCTGCCTTGCAAAGGCAATGCCCGTTTCAACGCCAATCCTATTCAGTATCTCGACCGCAGGTGTATTCAGGGAATGCACTAACGCGGTACGGAGCGTCACAAGCCCCCGATAGCTTTCTCCGGAGTTTCTCGGGCAATAACCGTTAAAATCCTTCGGGCTGTCGTCAAGGATATCCGCAGCGGTGAACGAATGATATTCCATTGCAGGGGCGTAGCAGATTATCGGCTTGATGAGCGAGCCCGGCTGGCGCTCCATATCGGCCGCCCTGTTGAAGCAGCCCTCGCTGTACTCCCTGCCCCCTGCCATGGCTTTTATTGCGCCGGTATTATCCACGACTACCAGCGCACCCTCCGCGTTTTCGCTGCCCTTCGGATAGCTTTCGGAGGACGAAACAAGGCTCTCCGCAAGCCCGTTCATTTCCGTATCTATGGCAATATATAGGCAGTACCCACCCGAATACAGCTCATTTCGGCTGATCCCGAGGAGCGCAAGGCTTTCCTCGACCGCATAGTCTATATAATAATTCTTCATATCCGGCATTGCATTTTTCAGGATACATTCTTCGTTTACGGAGGAAGCATATTCTTCCTCGGTTATCCTGCCGTAATCGAGCATCAGCTTCAGGACGACATTGCGCCTGCCGAGCGATTTCTCCATATCTATATGGGGCGCATACCTCGACGGGGCTTTCACGATACCTGCAAGCTGCGCGGCCTGAGCGATACTTATTTCGCTTGCATGTACCCCGAAATAAGTAAGCGCTGCGGTTTCGATGCCGTAGCAGCCGCCGCCGAAGTAGACATAATTCATGTACATTTCGAGTATCTCATCCTTCGTGAATTCCTTTTCCATGCAGATGGAGAGATAGGCTTCCTCAAGCTTGCGTTCGAAGGTCTTATCCGCCGAAAGATGGCTGAGCTTAATAAGCTGCTGACCGATAGTCGATGCCCCCTGCACCTTGCTGCCTGCTTTGAGATCCGCGAGCGCCGCACCACCGATACGCACGATGTCGATACCGCTGTGTTCATAGAATCTTGCATCCTCTGCGGAGGTAAAGGCGTACTTGACATACTCCGGCAGGCTCTCGATTTCTATATTTATTCTGTTTTCGCTTCCCTTAATGACCCGAAGCTCGTTGCCCTCGGCATCGAATATTCTCAGGCTCTCCGGCGCATCGGTTATAAGTGTTGAATCAAAGCGGTGCCATTCCGATATTTTGAAGTATTTTGCGAAGAATATCAGCCCTGCCGCGATAAAGAGCAGCATAATTATCAATAACAGCTTAAAGATCAGTCTCGCTTTTCCGTGCTTTCTGCGAGTACTATCGGGATTTTGCACTTTTCTTTCCTTTTCCGTGGATTTTTTGCTCATTTCGTTGCTCCGAACAGGTTTTCCCGAATATTTTTTGTCGGATAAGCGGTTAATATGTATGTAAAGGATTTTCGGTCTTTCGGTGCGTCACAACAAAACCTGACGTAAAATACAGATTGGCGATGGGGTTTATATGCCGAAAATATACACCTTTTATTTATAAAATTCTATTGCATTCCCGGGTGAATACTGCTATACTTCTTTGCTGATTTTGAAAAAGAGAAAAGGAAATAACCATAAGAATTATGGATTTTGAAAGAGACAAAATGAATTACGACAAGCTCCTCGATTTTGCAGTCGAGCTGTCCGCACGTCTTCAGAAAAGCGGTGCTGAGACCTACCGCGTTGAGGAGACCATTTCGAGGATACTGACAGCCTACGGCACGGAAGCCGAGGCGAGCGTTATACCCAACAACATCAACGCGACCTGCAAAAGCCCCGACGGGCAATACCACACCATCGTACGCCGTATCCACTCCTGCGATACGCTGCTTGACGGCATTGAAAAATACAGTGCGCTCTCGCGCGAGATCTGCGCAAAGACACCTGAGCTTGATGAAGCATGGGATATGCTGAACGCCACCACTGCATCCATACGCCGGTATAATTGGTTCTTTACCTTCCTCGGGTACTTTCTCATCGGCTTCGGCTTCGGCTTTTTCTTCAGCGGTACCCTTATGGATTCGATAATTGCAGGCGTCGCCGGGATCGCGGTCGGCCTCTGCCAGAGATTCATGAACAATCTACATGCGAATACCTTTTTCACCACGCTGATCTGCGGCTTTGTACTCGCCTTCATCTCGCATTGCTCGGCGCATCTCGGCATCTGCCGCAACGCTGATATTGCAAGCATCGGCGCTATCATGATACTCGTTCCCGGGTTCCTGTTCACCAACAGTATTAGGGACATCATCTACGGCGATACGATGTCAGGCGTCAACCGTCTTATCCAGGTGCTCATAATCGCCGCTGCGCTCGTCGTCGGCACGAGTGTCGCGGTGAGCCTTGCAAGGCTGATCTTCGGAAGCGTTGAACCTGCGGCACGGCTCGTATCCTACCCCGTTATCTTTCAGTGCATCGCAGGCTGCATCGGTGCGCTCGGGTTCTGCCTGCTTTTCAATATCCACGGCCATGGCATACTGCTCTGTTTGATCGGAGCATTCTTCTCCTGGCTCGTCTACTGCATCTGCGCGCATTACGGCACGAGCGAATATCTCTGCTACTTCTTCGCCGCCGCATTTTCCTCCCTCTATGCGGAGATCATGGCGCGCATCCGCAAATACCCTGCTACGAGCTACCTCATGGCTTCACTCGTTCCGCTCATCCCCGGTTCCGGCGTATACTATACCGTCAACGCAGTTGCAAACGGCGATGTATCCCTATTCTGGGAAAAGGGCGTCAGCACCGTGGCTATCGCCGGAGCAATGGCACTTGCGATTCTCCTTATTTCCACCCTGTTCCGCATGTGGAAGGTTTATATTGCACGCAGGATGAGCAGAGCGAAGAATAAATAAGCGCTGAATATCAAAGGAACGGAGCAATTAAGCATCCGTTCTTTTTTTCTATTCAATCAGCTTCTTCATATCCTCCGGCATCTCGCAGTCCAGCATTATCCGTTCATTCGTCATCGGATGGGTAAAGCCGAGCGTGGCGGAGTGGAGCGCAGGTCTTGAAATAATGGATGTATCCTCTTCGCCGTAGAGCCAGTCGCCGACAAGCGGATGACCGAGATGCGACATATGCACGCGTATCTGATGCGTCCTGCCGGTTTTCAAAATGAAACGGACAAGTGAATATTCTTCGTTTTCCCTCAAAACCTTGTAGCAGGTTTCGGCGCTCTGTCCGTCGGAACGCACTTCACGCTTTATTGCGGAGCCTTCAACCCTTGCTATCGGAAGCGATACAGTCCCCTCCTTTTCTTCTAAATGACCGCATACTATGCCGAGATAACTCCTGATAAAGCCATCCGTATGCAGCAGGGAAATGAGCCTTTCGTGCATATAGCCGTTTTTCGCTATCGTCATAATTCCGCTCGTGCCTCGATCGAGCCTGCTGACGGGATGGTACATTTCGGCATTGCCGTAGTACCTGTTCACTTCGTCCTCAACAGATTCGGCCATATCATCATATCTTGAGCCGTGCGCCGCTGCGCCCGAGGGCTTGTTGATAATAAGAATATCGTCATCCTCAAAGAGTATTTCATACGGAAGCTCATAAGAAAAATTCTCCCTCGACGCACCGATGACGACGCCCAAAACCTGCCCTTCATCGGGTCTGAAATCCGTATGCACCTGCACACCGTCAACGGTGATGCCGAAAGGAACGCGCTTCTGCTTCGATATAAGGCTTGAGGACAGATGCAGCTCCTGGCTGAGAAGGCTCCGCACCGTTCTTCCGGCATATTTTTTGTCGATTTTCAGAAAAAGTCTTCGCATTTTACTTCCTGCCACTTTATTTTTTCAGTAAACAATGATACAATTTTAGTGTTGACTTGGCAAGTGCCTGAGACTGCTTTTTCGGAGGAAAAATGTATGCAGAATCTTTTGAGCAGAGGAAAGCTTCTTAATGATAACGGAGAATTGATTGAAAAGGGCTATGCGACCTCGCTCGTTCGCGAATACAGCCGTGAGGATATCAAAGCATCGGCTCTGCGCATTAAGGAATGGGATTATTACCTCATCTACAATCAGCATTTCGCGCTCGCGCTCACTATTGATGATAACGCGTACATGAGCATGCTGAGCGTAAGCGTCATAGATTTTGACACTCCGGCCGAAACCACAATCAGCCCGATAGGACTTTTTCCTATGGGTAAGCTCAACATGCCCCCGACCAGTGCAGAAGGCATCAGCAGGCTGCGTATCGGGAATTCCGAGCTCTGCTTTACCGTCGGAAATGGCGAGCGCAGGCTTTCGGGAAGTCTTGCTAAGTCCAAAAACTGTGAGAATTTCGATTGCGATATAGTGCTGTTTGACGAGCCTGCCGACAGCATGGTCATAGCAACCCCTTTTGCGAATAAGCCCCGGGCATTCTACTATAATCAGAAGATAATTGCCATGCGTGCATCCGGCCGCATGAATTTTAACGGCAAGGAATACAGCTTTGACCCTGCGGTGAGCTTCGGGCTTCTGGATTGGGGACGCGGAGTATGGACATACCGCAATACCTGGTATTGGGGTGCGGCTCAGGGCATGGCGGACGGCCATACCGTCGGTTTCAATATCGGGTACGGCTTCGGCGACACTTCCGCCGCAAGTGAAAACATGCTTTTCTATGACGGCAAGGCGCACAAGATCAATGATGTGGCCTTCAATATACCTAAGACCGAGGACGGCAGGGATGATTTTATGAGTCCATGGGCCTTCACCTCCTCCGACCGCAGATTCGAGATGGATTTCGTACCCGTCATAGACCGTAAAGCCAAGACCGATCTCCTTCTCATCGGAAGCGATCAGCACCAGGTCTTCGGCAGGTTCTCGGGAAGGATGAGGCTCAATAACGGCGAGGTGGTCGAGATTAGGGATTTCCTCGGCTTTGCCGAAAAGGTTAAAAATAAGTGGTAAGAATCTATAAAATTTGCGATTTCCCGTCGGGCCGCTGCTTCAACGGCTTGACGGGTTCTGCTTTCGATTGAAAATATAAATTATTTTCCTGAAAAAAAGCTTGACAAAGGTATTCCCAGGGTGTACAATAGCTCTCGCATTCAAGAGATGTGCGCCCATAGCTCAGCGGATAGAGTGCCCGGCTACGAACCGGTAGGTCGCAGGTTCAAATCCTGCTGGGCGCGCCAGAAAAGAACCCACATTTGTCTACGGCAAGTGTGGGTTCTTTTCTGGCGAAGTGTTCCGCTTCCGCGGAACGTGAAGTATGCTTCGCAAGTGAAGTGCACTTCGTGCGCGAAGTGTGACTTCGGCACGATAGGAGGCTGAACACTTCACTTCACTTCGTGTGTGAGCACGATACTTCACAGCGGCAGCGCCGCTGCTTTACTCGGCGAAGCCAAACTTCACGGAATATTGAAAAAGAAAACCTCTTATAGTACAATGTTTGTGCAGCAGGAGGTGTAAATATGTCCGAAAGCAAATTAAGAACACAATCCATGGATTTTGCTGTGCAAATTATAAGCCTTGTAAAATCACTCAAAGAAAAAGAGAATCTATTATCTCCAATCAAATCGGCAGAAGCGGTACTTCCATCGGCGCAAATATTCGCGAGGCACAGTATGCGCACGGCAAAGCAGATTTTATAGCGAAACTTCAAATTGCACTCAAGGAAGCAAGTGAAACAGGCTATTGGTTAGAATTACTATATAGGACAAATTACATTAACAAGGCGGAATATCAATCCCTTGGTTCCGCTTGCACAAGTATTCGTGTAATGCTTATTGCCTCTGTCAACACAGCAAAGGAGACCTTGCAATGAGTTTTTTTAACAGGTTGTTTCAAAAGGAAAAGCCGAAAGAAATCCCGGCCATGCCGCCGTGGGAAGAGATCGTTGAAATGATGTATGATAAGTGCCTCGATGCTTTTACATCTGAGGTATTAAGAGTGGTCTATTCCATTGATAAAACAATGCGATATGTCGTTTTGAGATATGAACAGGGCCTCTATACATATCAGCTTGAAGCCATCTATAAGCTTGATGAGGATGAATGGAGGTATGCTCTCTCACATAATGATTATGCGCTGCCGGCAATGTGGGAATCCTTAGGATGCGCTGTCGGAAAATCCCTATTTGATAACGAAGAGGAATTGTTGAAGGAAATGAAAGAAGAGCCCGAATATAAGAAGTATTTCGAATAATTACACAGCTTTCGGAAGTTCTGACCGCGCTTTAGCACCTTCTGCACCTATTCTCCGAACGGAGTGTGCATTTGGCGCACTTCACATTATTCAAAGTGCAATACAGACCGCTGACGGGATTAAGTCAGCGGTCCCGGGCTCCTGACAGCGGAGCTTTTTTATTGCATTTTCATTCCTGTTCTTTATTGAACAAAATCAATCCCTCCGGGTTCACCGGTTCACCGTTGATATGCAGCTCGAAATGCAGGTGACTTCTTTCGAGGCATTCGCTGATAGCCGTCGCGCCTATCCTGCCGATGATCTGGCGTGATCTGACAGTATCCCCTATGCCGACATCGACATTCTCATCAAGATTCGAATAGATGCTGACGCAGCCGTTGGCATGCGATATGACGACCGTCATGCCGAGCATATCATCATTATAGACGTTTTCAACCGTTCCTTCGGCAATGGATCTTACCTCGCTGCCCTTGCTCCCGGCAATATCCACGCCGGAATGGGTCATCCACTGATTCAGGGTCTCCGAATAAATCAGTGAATTTATCGCAAATATCCTTATAATATTTCCGTCCACGGGCGGCTGATAGCGGCTTTCCGGCTCCGGAGTCAGCGTCACATTCGGTACGGGAGTGAAATCGGGGATATGAGTCGGATTCGGGCTGCCCGCAGGGTTCGCCGCCGGCGTTGTACTCGGAAGCAAAGTCGGTTCATCGGAGGGCATTTCGGGGCGCCCCGTGGGCCTTGGCGTGACCGAGATATTCGGATCATCGGTCGGTTCTGTTGTCGCATTTCCGTTCTTTATTGCATTATCAAGGGTCTGATCGCCGGAATTATTCACCTGTTCATTCGGAGTTTCCCTGTTTTCAGAGAAAATCATCAGCGCGGCCCCGCCCATCAGCGCAAGAGCCGCTATGACCGCAACCTGCAGGCCGTTCCGGCGCAGAAATACCTTTGATCGTATGCGAAGCTGTTTAAGTCGCCACCTGAGCTTTGATTTTTTGTCCATAAAAATACAGTCCTTTCGCTTGCTTTATGACTGATAGCATTAGCAGAAAGAACTGTATTTATTCACCATATGCTTGATTTTTAGCAGGTTTTTCCGTTATCTCGTCCTGATTGTGACCTGAATTTCGATATAGCGGTTATTCCTGAGAACCTTCAGGGTCACATTCGAGCCGGATTCAAAGCCGCTTATTGCAATATAAAGATCGTCACTGCTTGAAATCGTCTGCCCGTCCACGGATACAATAATATCGTTGACCTGTATGCCGGCATCGGCGGCAGGGCTGCCTTCCTCAACTCTTGTGACCTTCGGGAAGGTATACCTCGGAGCATAGAAGAAGCCTCCGCTGCCGTAAAGGGTCGTATCGGTCGTGGATATGCCGAGGTACGGTCTTCCGGTTACATAGCCGTAGTTAATAAGGTCGCTTGCAATATCACTGGCGAGGTCGATGGGTATTGCAAACCCGAGTCCTTCAATACCGCTTCCGTCGGATTTTGCGTTTACAATGCCGATAAGGCTGCCGTCACTCGTGCGGAAGAGCGCACCGCCTGAATTGCCATGGTTTATCGCAGCATCGGTCTGCAGCAGCGTCATGGGTCTGCCTTCGATGCTGACATTGCGGTTTATACCGCTTATGCTTCCGGTGGTATAAGTATTGGAAAGCGTGCCGAGAGCATTGCCGATTGCAAAGACGCTCTCACCTATCCGCAGAGTGGATGAATCGCCGTAATTTGCGTAGGTGAAGCCGTTTCCCGTTATCTTAATAACAGCCAAATCCTTTATACTATCGCTTCCGATCAATTCGGCATCGTATTCGGTGCCGTCATTCAGGTAAACCGTAATGGCGTCAGCATCGGAAATGACATGTTCGCAGGTGATGATATAGCCGTTTTCCGATATGATGACTCCTGAACCGGAGCTTGCTACAACCAGCTCCCCGTTATACCTCACCGATGAATCTATGCTGACAACGGTCTCCATGCAGTGTTCTATCATATCGAACTTTGCCTGCTCCGCATCCTGCTCGGGATTCGGGGAATTCGTTTCAGCCGGTGGATTTGTGCTTATAGGCTCGTTCGTCACATTCGGGGTGTTGGTAACGTCAACTTCATCCGTCGCTTGCGGTTCCGGAGTGCTGTTCGCACATGATGATGGGATATATCTGCAGCCTGCAAATGCTGTTACGATTATCACTATTGTTATCAAAATGCACGCAAATGCTGCGCCGAATGGCATTCTGATCTTTTGTTTCATACTCTTTGCTCTTCCTTTCGTTATTTTTTGTACCGGGCTGTGCCTCATAATGTATTATACCATGGATTTTTAATATTTTTTTCATTATAGGTACGGATAATGTAAATTGACGACATATTCTGTGTCATGCTTCACATTTGCCGCATAATGAGTAAAAAACCTTTTTACATTAAATTGTGTCAAATACAGGAAACTTATGTGTCAAGACCGATTCTGCTATTGCAAAAAGAACCTGCAAGTAATATAATCTGATATAGAAACGATTGGAGGTGTAGATAATGGCTGCAAAACAGTTGGTTCTCATCTGTGATGATCAGCATATCATCCATGAAACGCTCGGCGCATACCTCAAAAACGACGGTTTTGATTATATTTCCGCATACGACGGTGAGCAGGCGATTGCCGAATTCAACAGCGAAAAACCCGATATTATCATTCTCGATATCATGATGCCCAAAAAGAACGGCATGGATGTCTGTAAGGAGATCAGGCAGATCAGCAACGTCCCCATCATAATGCTGACTGCGCGTGCCGAGGAGATTGACCGCGTGCTCGGGCTCGAGCTCGGAGCAGATGACTATATCGTTAAACCATTCAGCACTCGTGAGGTCGTGGCAAGGGTCAAGGCTGTCCTCAGGCGCTTCACCATGCTGGAAAAAGAACCTGCCAAGGTCATAAAGCATGGCAATCTTGAAATAAATATCAATAATTATGACGTCAGGCTCAATGGCCGCAGGCTCAACCTCACTCCCAAGGAGGTTGAAATCTTCCAGCTTCTGGCATCCCATCCCGGTAAAGTCTTTTCACGCGAACAGATTCTTTCGGCCATCTGGGGGTATGATTATTTCGGCGATACCCGTGCCGTCGATACGCAGATAAAGCGTATTCGGCAGAAAATCAATCCGAACGAGGTCAAAGGCTGGGAGATCAAAACGGTATACGGCGTTGGGTATCGTTTTGAAGTCTATGACGAAGATACGGAACAGCAGTAAAAAATTTTTCTTCTTCCCCCTTCCCGTCACGGTTTGGGGGCTTTATTTTATCATCACTCTTTTGCTTGCGGAAAAGACAAAATTGGATTATAATTTTAGCGTTGATCCACCCGAAGTTTAATGGAAAGAGGTGCAGAAATGAAACGAAGCTTGCTTGTAAATATCCTTATAATCATGCTCGTAACGCTGGTCGTGCTCGTTGCGCTGGTGATGGTGATAATCACCATTGTCGGCAAATCGGTTTATTCCCGGCAGAGGGCAAACGAGCTTATGAGCAGGGCCGAGAGTATTGCAAGCGAATTTGCTTTTTCGAGGGATGCCGGTATCCCCAATGATGAGATACGAAAAAATCTTATCAGCAAGGGCTTGATAGAAAGCGACACCACCACCATCATCTACCTTTCGGGCAAGGAGATTTGGAACAGTTTTTCCCGTCCTCTTATCTATAGCGAGAGCGTCGATATTATTGAAGAGAATTACGAACGCGTTGCAAGAGGAGAAAGAATATCGGTCACAAATGATCCGCATGTTATCGTAGTCGGTATCCCCATAAAGAACAATGTTGGGCATAATATCGGCTCCGTCTTTCTTTCCGCAACGACACTGACGATTGCCGATACGCTCAAGCGAATGACGCTTGAGGTAACTCTTGCTGCTGTCTGCGCCGTGCTTGCGCTTCTTATACCCACCTACATTGTTGCAGGCAAGCTCACCCGTCCCATAAAGGAGGTTGCAGATACCGCTCTTCTGATGTCGGCAGGCAATCTCAGCCTTCGCGCGACAGAAAACGGAACGAGCGAAGCAAGGCATTTAGCCCAGTCCTTTAACACTCTTGCAGACAACCTGCAGCGTACCATTGAAGATCTGACCGTTGAAAAGAACAGGCTGAGCACCATACTTGAGGGGATCGGTGAAGGCATTATCTCATTCGACAAATCTGCAAGCATCACCCATTACAATGCCGCATCCATAAAGCTTTTAGGCGGCAGCGACGGAGATAAGCTCGAAACGCTTGCACATTATGATCTTATCCTCGGCGATATTAACTCTTCTCTTGCATCTTCCGAAAAGATCCAGCGCAATATTAAGGTCGGCGAAAAGATTATTCAGTGCAGAACATCTCCTATCTATGATGAATTATCCAATCTTTACGGCGTAACAGTGCTTCTTCGCGATATCACCGAAAGCGAAAGGCTTGAGAATACGCGAAGGGATTATGTTGCAAACGTCAGCCATGAGCTGCGTACTCCGCTTGCATCCATACTTTCCTTAGCCGATGCACTCAATGACGGAATCGTCACCGATGAAGCGGATAAGAATCGGTATTACTCGTATATTCAGCATGAGGCAATACGTCTTTCTCAGCTTATAAGCGATCTGCTTGAGCTTTCGCGGCTTCAGAGCGGAGGCGTTGCCTTCACAAAGAGGATTGAGAATCTCAACGATGTTATCTATGATGTTGTCGACAGAATGAACGGAAATGCGTCATCGAGGAGCAAGCATATTGTTACGGACATCCCAGAGGAAAGCTGTACTGCTTATACCAACGGCGACAGAATCGAGCAAGTGCTCGTTGCCCTTATCGACAATGCGATCAAGCACGGTTCCGATAACTGCGACATCACTGTAAGGCTTGCCCCCAACGGCGATGCAAGCGGCTACACGGTAAGCGTCAGCAATGCTGCCGAGATTGCGGCGAGCGACCTTGAGCATCTGTTTGAAAGATTCTATAAGGCGGATCATGCTCACACCGGAGACGGCACGGGCATAGGGCTTTCGATAGCTAAGGAGGTACTTAATCTGCTCGGGGAAAGCATCACAGTCGAATATGCCGACAACGTTATTACCTTCAGCTTCACCGTAGGGTCCTCCGACGAAGTCGCAAATGTTCGGGATTGACGAGGTAAAAATGGCCGGGAAGCATTGCAATATCTGTCCGCTTGGCTGCGGTGCGGACAGAGCGGAAAAAAAAGGAAGCTGCGGCGTCGGAGGAACTGACGGTATCGGCGAAAGAAACCCATATGAGACCGCCTTCATCGCCCGTGCGGCAAGGCATTATTTCGAGGAGCCCTCCGTATCGGGAACGCGCGGCAGCGGAGCCATCTTCTTTTCGGGCTGCAATATGTCCTGTATCTTCTGCCAGAATACCGATATTTCTTCGAATATCAAGGGGCGTCCCGTTGATGCTTCGGAGCTCGGCGGCATTATGCTTCGCATGCAGGAGCTCGGCGCACATAATGTCAATTTGGTCACACCGGCTCCCCATGTCGAAATGCTTCTGAAAGCTATCCCACTTGCAAGGGCAGCCGGGCTATCCATTCCGATAGTCTACAACACCAATGCCTATGAGAAAGTCGAAACGCTCAAAAGGCTCGAAGGGCTTATTGATATCTATCTTCCCGATCTCAAGTACACCGAGCCCATCGCAGCAAAAAAGTACAGCGGAAGGGCGGATTATTTTGAATATGCGTCAAAGGCTGTGCTCGAAATGTTCCGCCAATGCGGTACGCTCAGGCTTGACGGAAACGGCATTGCCGAGCGCGGCATCATAATCCGGCATCTTGTTCTGCCCGGTTCCGTGGACGAAGCAAGAGCCGTGCTCGATTTTATCGCCGAGCACCTGCCTCTCGATACTCATATCTCACTTATGAGCCAGTATACGCCCATTGATGGCATGAAGCCCCCGCTCGACCGTAAGCTTCTGAAAAGGGAGTACGCACGCGCGGTTGAATACGCATACGGACTTGGGTTCACGAATCTTCTTACCCAGGAGCTTTCCTCTGCGGAAAGGGATTTTACCCCTGAATTCAACGGTTATTTTGAATAAACAGTATTTCTTGCTTTCTGCGGGGCGCACTGCGTCCCATTTTTTATGCCTTCAAACGTGATTATTCCGTCTTTACGCATATAATGAAGCATGAAAAGACTTACGAGATTTATTTCGATCCTACTGATCCCCGTTATCATCCTGTTCATCATCTACCTCCCCCGTTACGCAGACACGGAGCTGCACCGCAACAGGTTTACGGAATGGCTTTCGCGAGAGGAGGAGGCCTATTCCGGCTCAATAAGCATTTGGCATGTGGTCGGGTTTAAGCCCTATATCGGCAGCATGGGCACTTTCCTCAAATCGCGCGCAAAGGGTGTTGAGAAAAAGCATTTCGGAGTTTACATAGATATTGAGGCTATCACGCTTGAGGAAGCCGAAAAGCGCATGCTTGACGGTGAGTTTCCCGATGCGATAAGCTTTCCTGCCGGTTTTCTCGGGAGCGAATCGCTCCGCGTTTTCACTTCGGATGAAGCTTCCGATTTTGATTTTCTACCCGATCTGAGCTGCGGAATACAGGATTCAAGGCTGTACGCCCTTCCCTATGCGGCCTCATGCGAATTTATCATTTACGATCCGGGGAAGCTCGATATTGCTGATATAAATACGGCTTCCGTGAGCGGAAGCATGGAGGAATACAAAAAGAATAAGGTGGACTGTTTCATAGGCGATGCTCGCACCGCCGGGGACCTGAGCCGTGCCGCCGTTGCAGGTAAGGGCAGATATTTCGCTGCGGCAAGCGTTGAAACGGAAACAAAGCTCGTCCAGTACCTCGGCATCGGGAAAAAGTGTGCAAGCGTTAAAATTCCGTACATAATCGAGCTTTTCAAAAGCGTATTCACCGAAAAAGCGATGACAGAATTATGTGAGCTCGGGCTTTTTCCGTTCTTTGCCGCCGAAAAATATGATTACGAACAGGAATACCTTCTCAGCGCATACGAAAGATACCGCAAAGGCGAGGTTCGGTTTACCTCTTTTTCGGATTGATTTAGTGGCTGAAGTGTTTCGCATGCCCAAAAAGCACTCGGAATCCCTTGCAGCTTGCGTATTTCAATATGTTAACAATTTTGACCCAAGATTTAACAAAGCTGACACAATCAGAGGGTAGTTTTTATTGACAGAATATTTAACATTGAGTAAAATAATCGTACAAGCCTGCTGCCGTTATCAAGCGGTATGCAGGGTTGGCTTAACGAAACGGAGGGATTTTGTATGACGGATGATAACAGCGGATAAGCAATTTCTGCGGAGCTTCTCCGGCAGCGGTATTGGATTCATATAACGGTATCCGCTGCCGATGCAGAATTGATTTGTTTTTGAAATCGAAGCAATATTACCGATTCTATAAGGAGGGAAATTTGAATGAAAACAAAGCCTATTTTCATTACTGTTATAATATTTCTTCTGGCTTTCGCCGTAATGACCTCATGCAATGCGGGAGACAAAGGCGTTCAATCGCCAATGCCGACCGAAGAGCCGACCGAGAAGCCGACAGAAGAACCGACAGAAGAACCGACCGAAGAGCCTACTGAAGAACCGACCGAGGATCCGTCCGCATTTCTCGACGAATTTACACAATATACAGCCAAGACCGAAAATGAGCAGTTCATTCTTGACTATTTTAACTGCATAAACCGAGATGAGCGCCGGCAAATGTATGAATTTTTCATTCCGCGCGACAGGGAAATTGTTAGGTCACTCATAAGTGATTCCACTAATAATCTCTGGCAGGATAGAATCTATGAGCTTGTCGTCACCGAAATCAAGCGCGTTGATCCCGGCCTCTCGGATCCCTTAATGAATTTGTCACGCTATGCCTACGGTAAAAATACAGATGACGACTGGGAGCATGCCCCCGGATACCTTAAGGACATGAATCTTGTTGAAAGCTATTTGGTCTGCGCAGAGGTCTACGCAAACGAGTTTGCCTGGACGCACTCCAGTGACAGGATTAAAAGCGGTCATAATGATTGGCTCATTACTCTTGTCTATGATGAGAATGAATGGGGGCTGGCAATAGATTTCAGCGTTTTTCATATATCAGATGCTATGATTGCGTATGATGCGGACGAATTGCATGAAATGGAAGAATTCGTGCCGCAGGAGCAATAACCGCTCCCTATGCGTTCTTTCGTAACCGGAAGAATATATCACTTGCTTTATAAATGAAAAACATTAAAGGAATAAAATAAAATGAAGAAGATACTTGTTTTCTTTACTGTTATAATGCTTCTTGCGGCTTTCGCCGTAATGACCTCATGCAATGCGGGAGACAAAGGCGTTCAATCGCCAATGCCGACCGAAGACCCCACCGAGGAGCAAACCGAGGAGCCGACCGAGAAGCCGACCGAAGAACCGACCGAAGAGCCATCCTCCCTTCTCGATGGCATTATCCCGTATGTCGCCAAAACCGAGCATGAGCAGTTTATTCTTGATTTTCTTGACTGCATAAACCGCAGAGATTATTCTTCTATGAGTGAATTCTCAACTCCGGCTGATAGGGCTACGGACGAAATATGCTATACTGCGGAAGATTCTTGGTGTAAGAAGATCAATGAACTCGTTGTTACCGATATCAGGCGCATAGATCCGACCCCTGCGAAAATGGGAATGAATATCCTGCTTTGGGCATATGAAAAGAACGGCAAGCTCGATGAAGCCCCCGAATACCTTACGAATATTGAACTTGTTGAGAGCTACTTAGTATGCGTAGAAGCTGATGCTTCATATGTCGCATCCGGACTTGTGCATAATGGTCATAATGATTGGGTCATTACTCTTGTATTCGATGATAATGAATGGGGTATTGCCGGTTGCAACGGCTTGAACAAAGCGGAAAATGTGCTGATAGGGATGGAAGACGTGCATGAAATGGAAGAATTCGTGCCGCCGGAGCAATAACCGCTCCCTTTGCGTTCTTCCGTAAACGGGAAGAACATATGCTCTTATTGAAGACCGTCCTCTCGGGGCTTCCCGGGAGGACATTTTCTTTTTCCGTCACGCTCAGGCTCTTTACATGCCATGCGGAATATGTTAAAATATACTTGGAAAAATATTGTGAGGTCGGCTATGGATAGCAAAAAAAGCGTTATTGATTCAATAACCGGTATTGCGTATGAGCTCGGCGCTTCTGCGAAAGATAATACCACCTTCCGCATAGGCGGCAGGATGGGCATACTCGCTAAGCCTAAAAATATTCCCGAGCTTATAAGGCTTATCCATGCTGCCGAGGAATTCGATTATCCGTATTTTGTGCTCGGAAACGGCAGT
This sequence comes from Clostridiales bacterium, assembly GCA_004556165.1. Lineage (GTDB taxonomy): Bacteria > Bacillota > Clostridia > Christensenellales > CAG-138 > PeH17. Next base: position 52,744 of record SFIR01000004.1, read on the forward strand.
AATCTGCTGATTAGCGACAGCGGAGCCGATGCGATGTTTATACGGCTCTCGGGAGAATTCTGCGATTACCGCATCAACGGCAGTACGCTTTTCGCAGGGGGCGGAGCATTCCTTTCCTCTGCTTCAAGGGCGAGCATAAATGCCGGTCTGATGGGGCTTGAGTGGGCTGTCGGTATACCCGGCACCATCGGCGGAGCTGTCGCAATGAATGCCGGAGCATACGGCGGTGAAACGGTGCAGGTGCTGAAACGTGTTACCTTGCTTGCGGACGGAAAGGTCATCACAAAGGAAGTCAAGCCCGGCGATATGGGTTATCGGCATTCCGTTTTTGCTTTCCCTGCCGCAGTTATCCTCCAATCGGAATTCGAGCTTGCGGCGGATGACGGCGGAGCGAAAGCGAGAATGGAAGAATACAATCTCCGCCGCAGGGAGAAGCAGCCGCTTGAGTTTGCTTCCGCCGGCAGCACCTTCAAGCGTCCCGAGGGGCATTTTGCCGGCAAGCTCATTGAGGATGCGGGGCTTAAAGGCTTCCGTATCGGCGGAGCTGAGGTCAGCGCAAAGCATGCCGGTTTCATTGTAAATACCGGAAATGCAACCTTCTCGGATGTAACGGAGCTGATAAAGGAAGTGCAGAAGCGTGTTTATGAGCTGTTTTCCGTTCATCTCGAGCCCGAAATCAAAATCATTACCGAAGAAAGCCTGAAATTGCAGATATGAACCAGAATATGTACATTTTGATCGTGACCGGTCTTTCCGGTGCAGGCAAATCCACAGCCCTCAGTATTCTTGAGGACATGGGCTTTGTCTGCGCCGATAATATCCCCTGCCAGCTCGTCAAATCCTACCTCGATCTCTGCGCCGAAAGCCGCAATAAGATTGAGCGCGTAGCATTGGTTATCGACAGCCGGGAATCCGCTTTCGGATACAATCCCCTTGAGACCTTCCGCGAGCTTCAATCGCTCGAATATGAGCGCGACATCATGTTCCTCGACTGTGAGGACGCCGCACTGCAGCGCAGATACAGCGAGACCCGCCGCCGCCATCCTATGCATGATGATATCGGCGAGGGAATACGCCTTGAGCACGAAATACTGGCATCCCTCCGAGATCAAGCAAAATATATTATAGATACAACCAATATGAAGCCACGCGAGCTTTCGCGCACCATTGAAAGGCTGCTGCTCCGAGGAGAAGAGATTCCTCTTAACCTCATTATTGCAAGCTTCGGTTTCAAGCGCGGCATACCGCAGAATGCCGATTTTGTCTTTGATATGCGCTATACACCCAACCCCTTCTACAATGATGAGCTTCGGGACCTTTCGGGTAAGGACAAGCAGGTGCAGGATTTTGTTTTCTCGGATAAAAGGGTCTGCGACCAGCTTGATCAACTCGAGAGTATGGTGGAGCTTTTGGTGCCTGCATTTCTTGAACAGGGCAAGCGCAGGCTCATGATCGCCTTCGGCTGCACCGGGGGCAGGCATCGTTCCGTAGCTATGGCGGAAGCTCTGCATGACAGGCTGAAGAATAAATTCCCGGTCATATTGGAGCACCGCGACCTTATCAGCGAAGCGGACGATATTCGTGAACGCTTCGGCAAGAATCAAGCCTGAAAAAGGATTTTATTTTAACTGCATGAGCTTTTCTTCCGGAATAAAGCAGGAAATAACCGAAATACGCATCAGGCGCAGCGATGATGCCGCTGCGCTGCTCAGCGCGTTCACGCTCGCCATCGCCAATCTGAAATTCGTTCCCGCTTCCCGAAGCTGGGGGCTTCATTTCGTAAGCGAGAGCGAAAGCGCAATACTCTTTGTTTCGAAGCTTGCAAGCCAGTATTATTCGCTCGATTTCCGCGTTTCGAGGGTTGAGCATGAGCGGCTTAATGCCGTCTGCCACGAGCTGCTGCTCTATGGCGAGCATCTTGAAAAATTCATGCTGGACACGGGCTTTATGACCGTTGACGGGAACGGCGAAAGCGTATTTTCCGAAAGAATACCCGTCGTGAGCATACGCACCGATACGCAGAAAAAGGCTTTTATCCGCGGTCTTTTTCTCGCCTGCGGCACAGCGACAGAGCCCAAAAAAGCGTACCATGCGGAATTCGTCATCAAAAATCACGAGCTGCTGGAGTATGCTCGTGCGCTTCTTAAGTATTTCGGAGTAAACGCCAAATATACCAAGAGGAAGACCTCCGAGATACTCTATATCAAGGACGGCGAGAGCTTTGAAGACTTTTTAGCGCTTTTAGGCGCATCCTCCGCAATGATGGAAGCTGCGGATACGAGGATAGTCAAGCAGGCGAACAACGAAGCCAACCGCAGCGTCAACTGCATAAACGCGAATCTTGACCGAACGGCAAGGTCAGCCGTAAGGCAGATCGACGATATAAAGCTGGTGACTGAAGCCCTCGGCTTTGACGGACTTCCCGAGTCTCTTAGGGCGGTTGCCGAGGCAAGGATAAATAATTACGAGCTGACTCTCGGAGAACTCGCAGAGGTGCTCGGCATAGGAAAATCGGCAGTCAATTACCGGTTAAAAAAGCTTTCCGAAATGGCGGAGGATATCCGCATGGAAAACGGCGGAAAATAGAGTATTATGGCTTTAGCATAATTCTCGGAAAGAAGGAAGCAGCATGGCATTTACGCATCTGCATGTGCATACCGAATACAGTCTTCTTGACGGTGCCGCGAGGATAAAGGAGCTTGTGAAGCAGGCAAAGGCCCTCGGCATGGAGAGCCTTGCTATCACCGATCACGGCAATATGTACGGAGTTATCGAATTCTACAAGACCTGTACCAAGGAAGGCATAAAGCCTCTGATCGGCATAGAAGCATATGTTGCTCCGAAATCAATCTCCGATAAGACCGGCATGCGTGAAAATGCACATCTCATCCTCCTTGCAAAGAATGAACAGGGTTATCGCAATCTCATAAAGCTTTCCTCCATCGCATTCGTTGATGGTTTCTATTACCGTCCGAGGATTGATCATCAGCTTTTGGAAAAATACCATGAAGGGCTCATCTGCCTTTCCGCATGCCTTGCAGGTGAAATACCTCAGCTTCTTCTGATGAATAACTATGGAGAAGCAAAAAAGCTTGCTTCGTGGTATAAGGAGCTTTTCGGCGAGGATTACTATATAGAGCTTCAGAATCACGGCCTGCCCGAGCAGCTTATCGTGCTGCCGAGGCTCAATGAGCTTGCAAAAGAGCTCAATATCAAGACCGTTGCTACAAACGATATTCATTACGTTAATAAATCCGATGCTGAAGCGCAGGATGTTATGCTTTGCATACAGACCGGTAGATTTCTCGATGAGACCAACCGCATGCGCATGGAGGCCGATGAATTCTACCTCAAGACCGAGCAAGAGATGCGTGAAAGAATGTTCGGCTATGAGGATGCGATAGAAAATACGGGTGAGGTCGCGAATAAATGCAGCCTTACCATAGAATTCGGCAAGCGTCACCTGCCTGGCTTCACTGCACCCGACGGCATGACTAACCCCGAATATCTGCGCAAGCTCTGCAGGGACGGACTTATCAGGCGTTACGGAGAGCCCACGGAGGTGCATTGGGACAGGCTCAACTATGAGCTTGACATTATAAACCGAATGGGGTTTGTCGATTACTACCTTATCGTCTGGGATTTCATCAATTTTGCCAAGACGCACGGCATTGCAGTCGGTCCCGGCCGCGGCAGCGGCGCTGCGAGCATTGCGGCATATGCTATGGGCATTACCGATATAGATCCGATAAAATACAACCTCATCTTTGAGCGTTTTCTCAACCCCGAGCGCGTCAGCATGCCCGATTTCGACGTTGACTTCTGCTACGAACGCAGGCCCGAGGTCATTGAGTATGTTAAGAATAAATACGGCAGCGACCATGTAGCTCAAATCGTTACCTTCGGTACCATGGCCGCGCGCGGCTCCGTCCGCGATGTCGGAAGAGTCCTTCGAATACCTTATCAGGATGTTGACAGGGTCGCAAAGCTCATACCTCAGACAAAGGATATGAACCTCAAGACCGCACTCGAAACCGTACCGGAGCTTAAATCCCTCTACGATACTGACGAACAGATCAAAAAGCTTATCGACCTTTCCCTGAAAGTCGAAGGGCTTCCCCGAAACACCTCTACCCATGCTGCCGGCGTCGTCATCTCGTCCCTTCCGACGATGGAGCTTGTCCCATTGCAGCGCAACGATGAGGCTATCACGACCCAGTTCACTATGACGGAGCTTGAAGAGCTCGGTATGCTCAAGATGGACTTTTTGGGGCTTCGCACCCTGACCGTCATCCGTGACTGCTGCGCCTTCATCGAAGAAGAGGGGCTGACTCCGCCTGATTTCAGTACCGGTAATTATGATGACCCGAGGGTATATGAGATGATACGCTCCGGCGACACCACGGGCGTATTTCAGCTTGAATCCGCAGGGATGACGCAGTTCATGATGCAGATGAAGCCCGAAACGCTCGAAGATATAATTGCAGGCATCTCCCTATTCCGCCCGGGCCCGATGGAGCAGATACCGCGTTACCTTGAGGGCAAGCAGAACCGCAGCAAAATTCATTACGAAACGGAGCTGCTGAAGCCCATACTCGATACCACCTACGGCTGCATGGTCTATCAGGAACAGGTTATGCAGATAGTGCGCGATTTAGCAGGCTATTCCCTCGGCAGAAGCGACCTTATCCGCCGCGCCATGAGCAAGAAGAAGCACGATGTCATGGAGCGCGAAAGGGTAAATTTCATCCACGGCATAGTCGAGGACGGCGAAGTCAAGGTGGACGGTGCGCTTCGGCGCGGCGTCAGCAAGGAAGCAGCGGAAAAGATTTTCGATGAGATGATGGATTTTGCTTCCTATGCTTTCAACAAAGCCCATGCCGCAGGCTATGCGGTGCTCACCTACCGCACGGCACTCCTTAAATGCCTGTACCCTGTCGAATTCCTGACCGCCATGATAAACGGGTATCTTTCCGATACCGACAAGGTCACGGGCTGTATCTATTATGCACGCAAGCGCAATATCCGCCTGCTTCCGCCCGACATCAATAAAAGCAGAGCCAAATTTTCCGTTGAAAACGGTGCTATCCGCTTCGGGCTTGCCGCGATACGCAATGTCGGCGAGGGCGCCATTAAGGAGCTTTTGGAGGAACGCAGCCTTAACGGAGAATTCACGGATTTTTCGAATTTCATGCGCCGCACCTCGGGCCTGAACAAGCGTCTGCTCGAAGGGCTTATCAAAGCAGGCTGTTTTGACAGCCTAAATGTATCAAGGCTCTATCTCATGGAAAACTATGAAACGGAGCTTTCCGCGGCAAATGCGGAAAAGAAGCGTCTCGAATCCGGTCAGCTCTCATTCTTTGATTTCGGCGACGCTGTCCCCGATTTTTCACCGAAGCAGGCGACAGCCGAGATGAAGAAGGAATTTCCGCTTTCGCAGCTTCTTTCAATGGAGCGCGAGGTTCTGGGCATCTATATCAGCGGTCATCCGCTGACGGAATACGAATCGGAGCTTACTGAACTCGGCTCCTGCTGCCGTGAAGCGGCGGAATCCGATGAGATCAACGGGCCTCTGCATGACGGCGATACCGTAAGGCTCGGAGGCATGCTCAGCGGTATGCGCACACGTCCCGTTAAAACGGGAAGCGGCGTCATGTCCTACGGTAATCTTGAGGATATGACGGGAAGCATCGAGCTTGCAATCTTTCCGAGCGTTCATACAAAATATGCTTCGCTCCTCGGCGATGACAGGAAGGTCATCATCCGAGGCAGGCTCTCAATCCGCGAGGACAGAGCCAATTCCATACTCGTAGATGAGGTAGTCCAGCTCGTGAAGGGTAAAAGATTCCGTCTCGGGCTCAATTTCACCGAAGCGACTCTCCCCCTCCGGCACCGCATAACGGAAATACTCCGTGCAAACCCCGGCAGCACCGAGGTGGTCTTTGCGGATTCCACAACGGGTAAAAAGTATATCGCTCCGAAAGAGCTTTTTGTGAACAGGAATCCTCGGCTCATGGCGCAGCTCACCGCGCTTCTCGGTGAGAAGAACATTGCATTAGTCCAGAAGAAGGATTAAGGATTAAGGATAAAAATTCTGAATTGCCAAGGCTGTATTGTAACCATCCGGCCTCGGCAGTATGAAAGGAAATTAAAAAAATGAAAAGAATCGGTGTATTGACCAGCGGCGGCGACACTCCCGGTATGAATGCATGCATCCGCTCGGTATTCAAGACCGGTACCGATCTCGGTATGCAGGTCATGGGCGTCTATCATGGCTACAAGGGCCTTATTGAGGGCAGGGTGGACTATATCACTCATGATATGGTTGAAAATAAGATGCACAAGGGCGGTACCGTCCTCAGGACTGCACGAAGCTCCGCTTTCCTCACCGAAGAGGGCATGCAGAAAGCTGTCAGCGTCCTTAATGCCTATGATATCGAAGGTCTCGTCGTCATCGGAGGCGACGGCAGCTTCCGAGGCGCCGCGCAGCTCTCGGAAAAATACGGCGTCAATGTCATCGGCATTCCCGGAACCATTGATAACGATATGGGCTATACCGATTTCACCATCGGTTTTGACACCGCAATCAATAATGTCATGAACGAGATCTACAAGATCCGTGACACGATGCGTGCGCACGACCGTGTGGGCGTTATTGAGGTCATGGGGCGTCTCTGCGGCGATATTGCGCTGTGGGCAGGAGTCGGAGGCGCCGCGGATCTCATCCTCGTTCCCGAACGTCCCATGCCATGGGATGAGGCGACAAATATACTCGTTGCGAATAAGCTCCGCGGCAAGCTCACAAGCATCGTACTCATCGCCGAGGGCGCAGGCTCCGCAGAGGATTTCTGTGAATATGTCCGCGCACATTCGGATGTCGAGATCAAAGCTACCGTTCTCGGCTACATCCAGCGCGGCGGCAATCCCTCCGCCTTCGACCGCGTGCTTGCTGCAAAGCTTGGGCAGCGTGCCGTTGAACTGCTTGCAGACGGGCAGAGCGGATTTGCAGTGGGCATCAAGCATAACGACATCATCAACGTGCCCCTTCTCGATGCTGTCAAGGTAAATGATACCTTTGATGACAAGCTCTATGACCTCAACACGATCATGGCTAAGTTCTGATAACATAGAATCATGGCGCAGCAAACCTTTCCGCTGAAAACAGGACAAACCCTCGAACTCGGCATCGTTTCCCTTTCCTCCGAAGGACGGGGTATCGGCCGGTTTGAGGGGCTTGCTGTATTTGTCCCGTACACGCTTCCTGGCGACCGCATAACAGCAAAGGTTATCCGTTTACAGAAAAACTTTGCCGAAGCGGAGCTCATCGAGCTTCTCTCTCCGTCGGAATACCGCATTTTCCCTGTTTGCCCCGTATTTGGCAGCTGCGGAGCATGCTCTCTCATGCATGCGAAATATTCCGCACAGCTTGAGCTCAAGCGCATTATCGTTGAGGACGCCATGCACCGTATAGGAGGATTCGGGAATGTTTCCGTACCTCCCGTACTCGGTATGACCGAGCCCCTCCGTTACCGCAATAAGGCGGTATTCCCTTTCGGCAACCGTAACGGCAGGGTCGTTTTCGGCTGTTACGGCAGAAAGAGCCACAATCTCATCCCCATTGATGACTGTCTTTTGCAGGCGAACGATACTATAACCGTTATGAAAACCGTCTGCAAATGGGCAAATGCCTTCGGCATCGAGGCGTACTCCCCCGGTTCAAAGGGCATACTCCGAAATGCCGTCATCAGGATTACCGACGGCGGCATAATGGTCGTTGTTGTCACAACCGGGGCGCTTCCGCATAGGGACGAGCTCGTTTCGATGCTCACCGAAGCCTTGCCTGCCGTCCGTTCAATCATTCACAACATCAATCCCGATGATACCAATCTCGTCATGGGCAGGAAAAGCCGTACCGTTTTCGGGAGTCCAACCGTTACGGATAGGCTCTGCGAGCTCCGTTTCGATGTGAGTGCCGAGAGCTTTTTGCAGGTCAATCCCTCGGAAACGCTGAAGCTCTACTCCGTTGCGATAGATGCGCTCGATATCAAGCCTACCGATTCCGTTATCGACCTTTACTGCGGCATCGGGACTATCTCTCTGCTTGCGGCAAAGAGGGCGAAGCATGTGCTCGGCATTGAGGTCGTACCCTCCGCCATCGAAAACGCAAAGGCCAATGCAGTAAAAAACGGCATCACCAATGCCGAATTCATCTGCGGAGCCGTGGAGGATGTCATACCGAAGCTTCTGACTTCCGAAAAGCAGGATTTTACCTCCCTCATCCTTGACCCACCGCGAAAGGGCGCCGACCCTAAAGCCATCGAGGCCATAATTGCAAGCGGCATTCCCCGTCTTGCCTATGTTTCCTGCAACCCTGCAACCCTCGCCCGTGACTGTAAGCTCCTTTCCTCCGCAGGCTATACTCTCGAACAAATCCGGCCTGTCGATATGTTCCCGGAAACGGAGCATGTGGAGACGGTAGTATTGATGACGAGAACCGGCACCGGAAAGGGCTGAAATGTACTGAAATAAAGGGATTCCGAGGTTTGCCCCCAAAAACCGGCGGCGGCCCGGGATCCCTTTCAAACTTTTTCATCATCTAACCTATACACCGAAAAAGCCGAAACGCGAGGCTACAGGTTAGATATTTGCTTGGCGAGGCTACAGGTTAGATATGAAAGCAGATAGCAGCAAATTACAAGAAACAGCGCATAACAATAAATGTTCACAAGAAACGCATTGAAAATCACATCAAACTGTGCTATACTAAAATGGTTATATGGGTTAGATTGCGATTAAGGAGGTTGCCCCATGGCCGAAATAACAAATGATAAATGGATAAGTATTGAAGAAGCTGCAGAATACCTTGGAGTAAAGCCCGCCACCATCCGTGATTGGATTCGTAAAGGAAAGGGCATTCCTGCTCACAAGATAGGAAAGCAATGGAAATTCAAATGCTCCGAATTAGACGAGTGGGTCGCAAGCGGAAAAAGCGCAATGGAATGAAGGACGGTAGTCCACAACAATGAATAAGACAAGAATGGAGATTAAAGAGGGCTATGGCTGTGAAGAAATCTGAACTATATTCTCTCCTTTGGGAGGCTTGCAATAAACTGAGAGGCGGCGTGGAACCGGCAAGGTACAAGGATTATGTGCTTGTCCTGCTGTTCTTCAAATATGTGTCCGACAGATACAAGGGTCAGCCTTTTGCTGAGTTTGCTATCAGTAAAGGTGCTTCCTTTGAGGATTTGATTGCCGCCAAGGGAAAGAGTGATGTCGGCGAACGGGTGGATAAGATTATCCAGAAGTTCCTTGAGGACAATAGGCTCCAGGGTTCCCTTCCCGATGTCAGCTTCAACAATCCCGATGAACTTGGCTCCGGCAAGGAACTGGTCGATAAGGTGTCCGGCTTGATTGCCGTATTCCAGAATCCAGCGATTGACTTCAAAAACAACCGGGCCAGCGGCGATGACATCATCGGCGATGCCTACGAGTATTTCATGATGAAGTTTGCGCAGGAGTCTGGTAAGAGCAAGGGACAGTTCTACACGCCGAGCGAGGTGTCCCGTATCATCGCGCGACTTATCGGCATTGGCAACATCCGTCAGATGCCGACCAAGAAGTGGACTCTGTACGATCCGGCCGCAGGCAGCGGAAGCCTTCTCATCAGGGCGGCGGACGAGGCTCCCGTGGACGAGAACGGCGATTCCATCGTGACCATCTTCGGTCAGGAAAAAGACCATGCCACGGCGGGCTTGGCAAAGATGAACCTCATTCTCCATCAGAAAGGCACAGGCGAAATCAAGCGCGGAAACACGCTGGTCGATCCCGCATTTACGGACGATTTCGGCGAACTGAAGAAGTTTGACTTCATCGTCATGAATCCGCCTTTCTCCGATAAATCCTGGAGCGATGGTATCAAGACATCCGAGGACAAATACAAGCGTTTTGACGGCTATGGCATTCCACCCGAAAAGAACGGAGACTATGCCTGGTTCCTCCATGTTCTGAAATCCCTCGACAGCAACGGCAAGGCGGGCATCATCATGCCGCACGGTGTTCTGTTCAGAGGCAATGCGGAAGAAACCATCCGTATCGAAGTGCTGAAGAAGAGATACATCAAGGGCATCGTGAGCCTTCCCGCAAACCTGTTTTACGGAACTGGCATCCCCGCTTGCATCGTTATCATCGATAAAGAGGATGCGGAAACCAGGGAGGGTATCTTCCTGATTGACGCAAGCCGCGGATTCAAGAAAGACGGTAACAAGAACAGACTCCGTGAGCAGGATATCGAGAAAATCGTACAGACCTTTATCAGCGGAAAAACTGTCAAGGGTTATGCCCGCTTTGTGAAGTACACGGATATCCTGGAACAGAACGCGGGCAATCTGAATGTGCCTCGCTACATACAGAAAATTGACGATACTCTGCCGCAGAATATCGCAGCTCATTTGAAGGGCGGCATTCCGGGGACAGACATCGAATCGCTGAAGAGGCTGTGGGATATCTCCCCGGCTTTGAAGCAGGAAATCTTCACCTGCGTGGATGAGGCACACGATGTATATAACCTCGCTCTCGCATCCGGCGAGATCGAGGGCGTAATTGGCAAGGATGCCAGCATCCTTGCCGAGAAGCAGAAAGAAACCGATGCGATATTCGCGCAGTGGCGTGATTCGGTAAAGGATATCCTGCTCGGTATCGAGTCCGAGACCAATCCGAAGGAACTAATCCGCACGATAGCGGTAATGCTCCTCAAGGCTTATGAATCCGCACGGCTTCTTGACAACTATGATGTGTACGACTGTCTGCTGAATTATTGGAACGCAAAGCTGCAGGATGATGTTTACGCCATCAAAGCCAGCGGATATGAGGTCGGTCGGGAAATCGAATACGAGTATGCGCAGAAAAAAGCGAAGGACGAAAACGGCGAGACAATCTCCGTGGATGATACTTCAAAGGTGAAGTCTTTCGAGGGTGCGCTCATTCCGAAAGAAATTATCGAAGCGGTTTATTTTGCTGACGAACTTGCAGCGATCAATGAATTGATAGAACAGTCCGCAGCTCTTGAGGCAGAACTTGACGAGATGCGCGAAGAGGAATCCGGCGATGAGGGCTTGCTGAAGGATGTGCTGAATGATAAGGGTGACAGCATTCCGAAGGCAAATCTCAATAAGCGGCTTAAAGAACTGGACGCTAAAAAAACTTCCGCTGTCATGGACGCCATGACGCGCCTTGTTGCACTCTTTGACGAGGGCAAGACCGATGAGATGGAGTCGCTCATCCGCGAGATGCCGGAACTGGACGAGTTTGATATCCGCAACAAGAACGGCACGTTCGGAAAAGCAAAGCTGAAGGCGGCACTTAAGGCGGCTGCCGATTCCGCAGTTGTGCCGGAGATTTACAAGGACGAGTATGACGCGCTGACAGCATACGCGGCAAAATCCGCCGAAAAGGACGAGGCTGACAAGGCTTGGAAAGAAGCCCGCAAAACCCTGGATGATGAGGTCGAGGCGAAATACAGTGAACTGACCGTGGATGAGATCAAGCATCTCCTCTTTGACATGAAGTGGATGAGTAAGCTCTCTGCGGATATCCGTGACGAAATCGAGCAGGTGCTGAACAGCCTGTCCTCCAAGGTTCTTCTGATTGCCAAGCGGTATGAGCATACGCTTGGAGAGATCGAGGACAGGACCGCAAAATCAAGAGCGGCGGTAGTGGCAGCGCTGGAAAGGATGGGGTACAAATGGTAATTTATCCGCAGGAGTGGACGGAGAAACCGTTTAATGACTTTATGAAAATAAAGCGCGGTGCTTCCCCGCGTCCGATTGAACGATATCTTACAAAAAGTATAGATGGCGTAAACTGGATTAAAATCGGCGATGCTCCACGTTTTGGAAAAAATATCACATCTACGGCAGAAAAGATTACTCCACATGGTGCTGCGCAGTCCGTGAGTGTATATCCCGGAGATTTTATCCTTTCCAACTCAATGAGTTTTGGAAGACCGTATATCCTGAATATTGACGGATGTATTCATGACGGATGGCTTCGCTTATATGATTTTCAAACAGAGGCAAATGATGAGTTTCTGTATTATCTGTTGTCTTCATCATATGTGCAAAAACAGTACGAGGCTTTTGCTGCTGGAAGCGGAGTTCAGAATCTGAACAAAGAAGTAGTAAAGAAAGTTACGGTACATCTTCCTTCTTTGCCTGAACAAGAAGAAATCGCCAGGACACTTTCGCAGTTCGATACCTACATTGATGATCTTGCCGAGTTGATTGAGAAGAAGCGAGGTATTCGTGATGGCGCTTTGGAAGACTTGATTCGTCATCGGACACGGATTGATGGCTTTAATGACGAGTGGACAACGGTATCCTTCAATCAAGTTATCACTCCGAAGGCTCGAATCGGTTGGCAAGGATTGAAAAAGCATGAATACTTGAGGTCGGGATACAGTTATCTGATTGGCGGTACAGATTTCTCTCATGGAACCGTCAGCCTTGATAATATTTGGTATGTCACTAAAGACCGCTATGATATGGATGCGAACATCCAGGTGTCGGAGAATGATGTGCTTGTTACGAAAGACGGCACTATCGGAAAAGTGGCGCTTGTTCCCGAACTTGGAAAGCCGGCTACATTGAACAGCGGTGTGTTCGTATTCAGAACGAACAACAGATTATTGCCAACATTTTTATTCAGAGTTTTGTCCTCTTCTGTGTTCAGAGAATTTATCGATACTCTTTCTGCAGGATCAACGATAAAGCATCTGTATCAAAAGGATTTGAAGAACTTTGAATTTGAAATTCCTGTGGACAAGAAGGAGCAGGAGGCAATCGCAGAAACGCTGACTGCAATGGACGAAGAAATCGAAGCATTGGAAATCGAACGGGATAAGATGATTCAAATCAGAGAAGGCGCAATGGATGACCTGCTGACGGGTCGTGTCCGCCTGAGTGTTTAAGGAGGCGCAAGATGGCAACGGTAGATGCTGAAAAGAAATTACAGAACAGAGTCCTGCATTGGCTCGTTGATGATCTGGGCTATACCTATCTCGGCAACCTGGAGGACATCGACAACACGCCTGTCAAAGAAGAACTGCTGAAGGCGAATCTGAAAAAGCGCGGATACACCGATGACCAAATCAAGACCGCAATCAGCGAGCTTGTGGGCAAGGTCAATAACCAGTCCGATACGCTCTATCAGATCAACCGCAGCGTGTACTCCCTGCTCCGTTACGGAAGACAGGGGGCGATGGACGCGAACGGACATCGCCAGACCGTCCATTACATCGATTGGGATGACATCGGTAAGAACGACTTTTTCGTAGCGGAGGAGGTATCCGTCCTGCGCTTCGACAAGGTAACAAGAAAGCGTCCCGATGTGGTGCTTTATATGTAAGGAGGCGCGGTCATGGATAACGAACGCAGTTCTTTCATCAATATCGGCGGCGAGGAGTACGAACTGATCCTCACGACCAGGGCAACGAAAGAAGACAAGCTCCTCAAGAACAAGAACTTCGAAATTGCTCTTGGTGAGATCGTATGGCTCATTACTCTTCTTGCCAATCAGAGCATTCTCATCCACAACCTCAAGAACAGGGATGAAAAGAAACCCCTGCTCACTGAGGAGGACGTTGAGCTTCTGACAGTACCCTCGGATCTTGCCGAGTACAAGGCGGCAATAACCGAAGCCATGTATAAGGGTACGAAACGCAATATTGAGAGCGAGGAAGACTCAAAAAACACGGCGGCCGGGTAAGCGACGAAGAGCTGTTTACCCGGCTCCTTTATTACGGCATCGCCCAGCTCCATCTGACACAGGATGAGTTCTGGGCGATGCCGTTCGGTTTGATGCTCGATCTATGGGAATGCCATAAACAATTCAGCGGCATCTCCAAACCTAAAAGAGAGCATTTTATCGATGAAATAATACCGGACGGGATCTGAGAAAGGAGGAATGCTGATTGGCTGATAATTTCGGATTAAGGATCGGTCTTGAAGGAGAGAAGGAATTTAAGAAGGCTCTTTCTGATATCAATTCCTCCTTCAAAGTTCTGGGATCGGAAATGAAGCTCGTTTCCTCCCAATTTGACGCAAACGACAGATCGGTCGAGGCACTCACATCCCGAAACGCCGTTCTCAACAAAGAGATCGACGCGCAGAAACAAAAGATCGAAACCTTGAAGGCGGCGCTTGATAACGCCGCTTCTTCATTTGGCGAGAATGACCGGCGCACACAGAACTGGCAGATACAGCTCAATAATGCAGAAGCCGCGCTGAACGGCATGGAGCGAGAGCTGAAGGACAACAACGCCGCTCTCGAAAACGCGGAGTCGGGATTCGATGAAGCCGGCAAGGAAGCGGATGAGTTCGGCAAAGAGGTCGACAAGGCGGGAGATCAGAGCGAGGATGCCGGCGGCAAGCTGAAAAAGGTCGGCGAGGTCGCAAAGGAAGTCGGCAAGGCAATGGCCGCCGCGATGGTGGCTATCGGCACCGCTGCTGTTGCCACGGGCAAGAAGCTGTGGGATATGGCCAACGACGTGGCCTCCGCGGGTGACGCAATAGATAAGACCTCACAGAAGATCGGCATTTCGGCAGAATCGTTTCAGGAATGGTCATATGTATTTGAGAGAAGCGGTGCGGATGTAAACGGCCTGCAGACGGGCATGAAAAAACTGTCCGGAGTCATTTCGGAAGCCGCCAATGGCTCAGACAAGGCGGCTGAGAAGCTTGCCGCTGTGGGCTTGTCCATAGAGGACCTGAACGGAAAGAGTCAGGATGAACAGCTGTCTATAGTCATTGCCGCATTGCAGGATATGGAGGCCGGTGCCGACAGAACGGCCGCGGCCAACAACCTCCTCGGCAAGTCGGCTGTCGATATGGCCGCTGTCCTCAATATGAGTGCCGAGGAAACGGAGGCTCTGAAGCAGGAAGCGCATGACTACGGAATGGTCATGTCAAACGAGGCCGTTGCCGCTTCTGCTTCGTTTGAGGATTCGCTCTCGAGGCTTAAGGGCACTATGGGCGGTCTCAAGAACCGCATGGTCGGTGAGCTTCTTCCGGGAATATCATCCATACTTGACGGTCTTTCGGATCTGGTGGCCGGTAACGATGAAGCCGGTGAAAAGATTAAAAAAGGCGTCACGGACGTGATCGGTTCTATTACAAGCATGATCCCGCAGGTCGTGACGCTCGTTCTTACGATCGCGTCAGCTGTGCTTGAGAGCGCACCTGCGATCATCTCTGCGCTCGCCGAGGGCATAATCGGTGCGATACCGCAACTGCTCCCCGTTGTAATGCAGGTCATACTCGAGATAGTAACAGCACTCATTGACCTTTTGCCCCAGATCATTGAGGCGGGAATGCAGATAATCGCGTCTCTCATTACAGGAATTGCCGAAGCGTTACCTACGCTTATTCCGCAGGTGGTTGAGGTGGTCGTCCAGATAGTACAGACACTCATCGATAACCTTCCCATGATCCTTGACGCGGCTCTTCAGCTGATCGAAGGTCTGGCACAGGGCATACTTGATGCGATCCCCGTGCTGATCGAGGCGCTGCCCGAGGTGATAATGGGCATAATCAATTTCCTGCTCGATGCAATTCCTCAGATAATCGAAACGGGAATAAAGCTCATCACGTCACTGGTATCCGCTCTTCCGACGATAATCGCAAAAATCGTTGAAGCGATCCCCAAAATAATCGACGGCATAATCAAAGCTGTGCTCGGCGCTATCCCGCAGATCATTCAGGCGGGCATACAGCTCCTGATCTCGCTCGTTCAGGCACTGCCCACCATAATCGTTGAAATAGTGAAGGCTATTCCCGAAATAATCGGCGGCATAATCGATGCTTTGATAGAGAATATCCCGCTTATCATACAGGCTGGTGTCGAGCTCTTTGTAGCTCTTATCGAGAACCTTCCGACCATCATAATCGAGATAGTTAAAGCTATCCCGCAGATAATCACGGGCATTGTTGAGGCGATCGGATCATTGGCGTATAAACTCGTTGAGGCCGGTGGAAACCTTCTCAAAGGTCTGTGGGAGGGCATATCCAACGCCGCTTCATGGCTGTGGAACAAGGTCAAGGAGTGGGCCGGAGGGCTCATCGACGGAATCAAGAACTTCTTCGGCATACACAGCCCGAGTACTGTATTCGCCGGTATCGGCGAGAACATGGGACTTGGTCTCGGAGAGGGCTTTGTTGACGCCATGGACGACGTGGAAAAGGAAATGGAGAAAGCCATTCCGACTGATTTCGATATGGATCCTGTAAAGGCCGCGGCGAACATTGATGTTACTGCGGGCATCTCTCAGAAGAACGCGATCACAGTCTCGCTTGCGGCGATGCTCGATCTTATGAAGACGTATCTGCCGCAGATGGGTGTACGTCAGATAGTGACGGACACTGGCGCGGTCGTAGGCTGGCTTGCTCCCGAGATGGATGCCGCGCTTGGAGATCTTCAGAAACTGAAAGTGAGGTACGCATGAGCTGGATAGCATTCGGACGAATAAATACGAAAAACTATGGGCTCATAGTTGCCCCGTATGAAATACCGATGCCGCCTGCAAAAACGGATTATGTTGAGGTTCCCGGGAGAGACGGATCCCTTGATATGACCGAAGCGCTCGGAACCGTCCGTTACGGTGACAGAGTGATCAATATTACGATGTATGCCGTAGGCAGTTACAGGAGCAGACTTTTTGAGTTTGTGAACCTGCTGCATGGGCAAAGGATGTACATCGTTTTCGATAAGGATATCGGGTACACCTACAACGGCAGGATCGACGTTAACGGGATAACAAAGCAGGATGGTTACTGCGAGATTTCGGTGACTGTTACTGCGGAGCCCTATAAGCTTGAAGAGAATGATACGACAGTCACTGTCAGCGGAAGCGGACGGGCATATCTGGTTAACGGGAAAATGCCGGTAGTGCCAACGGTCAAGACCACTGAGGAAACGTCTCTGACGTTCGCTTCGAACGGACAGAATATCACGGTTACCTTATCCGCAGGAGAGCATATCATACCACAGCTGTATCTTGCGTCAAACGACAGCAAGCGAGTAACGGTAGCCTCCTTCGGAACGACAACGTTTTCATTTAAGAAGGGCTGGCTATGATCTACACCATTTATTCCGATTCCTTCCTTGTTTACGATCCGCGGTTACCCGAGTACGCGGTCATCGATCCCATACTGAACTTATCTGTAAACGAGCCCGGATTACTGACGTTTACCGTTCCCGATACGAATCCGTCTGCGGGAAACATAACGAAGCTCGTCAGCAGAATAAAGGTATTCAGGGACAGCTACCAGATATTCCAAGGCAGAGCGATCAAGGATGAGCGCACACTCGGGAATATGCACAAATACACAGTCGAAGGGTGCATCGCGTTTCTTATCGACAGCGTGCGGGAGCCATATTCCTTTACGGGCACTCCTGCACAGTTCTTTGCTTTCCTGCTAAACGGCCATAATGGAAGCGTAGCAGAATCACAGAGGCTAATTGCCGGTTCTTGCACTGTCACCGATGAAAACGACATTACCCCGTATTCAGAGCTTTGGGACTCTACATGGAACGTGATGAAGAGCAAACTCATCGACAAGTATGGAGGGTATCTGTATGTTACGTTCAACCGGGACAGTAAACCCGTTCTAAACTGGCTTGCTGAGCCGCCCGATACGGCTACACAGAAGATCGAGTTCGGAGAGAACCTGTTATCACTGGCGATAACAAAAGACGCGGATGAATCGTACACAGCATGCGTTCCGCTTGGAGCAAAGCTGAAGGCTATCGATCCTGCATATGAGACCGAAGCAAGGCTTACGATCGCGGACGTTCATGACAACGATCCCCGGCTCATCGATTCGGCGAATGCCGCTATCTATGGCACCATCTATGCTCCTGTCAGTCTTACCACATGGGATGACGTTACCCTTCCGACGAACCTGTTACACAAAGCACAGGCATGGCTTGCGGCGCAGGGTGCAAGATTGAAGGAAACGATACAGCTGACGGCTGTGGACCTTGCCGCCCTTGATACCAACGTTGAAACGTTCAAGTTCCTCGACCGAGTTATCGTCTCGTGCGGCGACATACTGCCTGAAGCGTATTTTGTGCTGACCAAAATGACTATCCCTATTCAGAACCCGGCCGCTACACGTATCACGATAGGAGACAGCCGGGCTTCGCTCGTTGCGGATAATACCGGCAGGATAAACGGAGCGATCGACAGGATCGAGGGCATCGAGTCAGACTACGTCACCAACAGCGGTGCTGTAGAGATAGTCCAACAGCAGATCACCAACAATACAAGCATCCTCCAGTCGGCACAGCAGATCATCATGTCGGCGCTGGAGGACTATGTTGCCACTTCCGATTTCGAGCAGTTTCAGAGCACTGTTATGACCACGCTTTCGGTCATGGCAGGCACTATCGAGATGAACTTCTATGAAACGAATTCTGAAATATCGGATCTGAACGGAGATATGAATCAGCAGTTTGAGGCCATACATGGTTTCATACGCATGATTGCCTCCGGCATCGTCATCGGCGAGAGCACCTCTAACATAAAGCTTAAGCTCGAAAACGACATCCTCTACTTCTTCACCGGTGACGAGGATTCCGTATCCACGGAGAACGCCATAGCCTATTTCTCGGCTGGAAAGCTGTATGTCAATACCGTGCAGATCCTTACCGGTATGAGGATTGGCCCCTTCGCATGGATGCCGGAGTCAGACAACCTTAATTTCAAGCTTACGGAGTGATGATATGGCAGACAGGACAACACCGATACATTCGGGATACAGCATAATAAACGGATCGTTCTCCGGAACGGCAACGGCCAAGCTCGGCTGCTGGATGGAGTACAAGGTCACGAGCCAGTCGGTCGAAAACAACACCTCAACGATCCGTTTCTATATCTACATTGCGAACGTTGCGGCCTCCACAGGCTACCATATTTATTGCAACAACTACGACCAGACGAACCGCGGCAGTATGACTGTCAGGGCCAACGGTACGACCGTTTACACGCGACAGAAGCGAGGCTTCGCAACTGACCTCATTCCGACCGCTTCCGATCACACGACACAGTATCAGACGCCATACGGCAATGCCGAAGGGACAAAGTTCCTGACGGTCATGACAGATAACGCTGATACAGAAGCCGCAGGATACGGCACATGTGTTATCAACCACAATGCCGATGGCACAGGTTCTGTCACGCTTTCATGGAATGCTGACTGTTCGTTTGCCAACTCTCTGAAACTTATTACGGGATCTGCTACGGTAACGCTCCCGACGATACCCAGAGCTACCACACCTTCTGTTGGATCGCTTACGATGGGTTCAGCGGGAACGATCACGCTTTCTCCGGCTTCTTCCTCGTTTACTCATACTTTGAGGTATCAGGTGGGTTCCGCGTCAGGAACGATCGTCACAAAGACGTCGAACACCTCTGTGAACTGGACGCCGTCTCGAACACTCGCAAATCAGGCTCCGAATTCTACCACGGCAGTGGGAACGCTGTACTGCGACACTTACTCCGGGAATACGCTGATCGGAACTAAGTCAGTTTCGATAACGATAAACGTTCCCGCGTCGATAGTGCCGTCCGCAACTTATACGCTCACGGGCTCGGATTCGAATATTGCCGGTCAGTTCAACGCGTTTATACAGAACAAAACGAGACTGAATGTCAATGTCAACGCATCAGGCACATACGGCTCGACCATAGTATCGGTAACGACCACCATAAACGGAACCACATACACCGAAGCGTCGTTCACTACCGAAGCGCTGACACGGAGCGGCACACAGAGCTTTACTATTGTGGTCAAGGACTCCCGAAACAGGACGAAAACGATCACAGGGACGTATGAGGTGGTCGCCTACAAGTCGCCTACAGTGAATATCGCCTCGGTCTTTCGCTGTAACAGTTCGGGTGTGCTATCCCATAACGGAACGTACATATCTATCAGGATAAAGGTGAATATCAGTTCGCTTGATTCCTCAAACGACGCTTCGATCATAGTTCAGAGCAAGAGGAAAACGGCTACGAACTATACAGACCTCAAAACATGGTCCGGCACATATTCGTTGAATGGCACTTATGTGTGCGGCGGTTCTCTCTCGAGCCAGTACGCATACGACATAAGGGTAAAAGTCAGCGACTACTTCGAGACGGTCTATGCATACGCCGACATCACGACCGCGGATACAATCTTCTCTATTCGAAACAACGGACTCGGGATGGCGATAGGCAAGATATCCGAGCAGGACAAGTTCGAGATGGGCTGGGATGCTGTTTTTCACGAGGATGTGACTTTCGAGGGAGCGGTAAGCTTCTCGTCGCTGACTTGGCTACGGGATCTTATTTATCCCGTGGGTTCGATACGAATGACCACAGATCCTACTGGCGCTACCACGTTTCTCGGGGGGACGTGGGAATTGTGGGGTTCAGGTAGAGTACCTGTCGGCGTCGATCCGAACGACCGTGATTTCAACGATGCAGAGTTGACAGGTGGCGCAAAGACGGTAACTCTCTCCACAGCGAATCTGCCTTCGCATTACCATTCGTTATCGTC
>SFIR01000005.1 GCA_004556165.1 Clostridiales bacterium
ACGATCTCTTTCTTGAGCTCCGTAAACATCTGCGGCTCGTGAACGGCCCCAGTAAACAAAGAACTTTGGGCAATAGATGTTTCCGGCCGCTCTATGTCCGCCGCAGTTTTTCCCACAGCCAGACGCGGATCAGCTTCCCGTAAAAGTGCAAGAAGTTGCTCAGCACGCTTGTCAACACCCATCGCAGCAAAATCCGCTTCATGCGTTGTATCTTGAATGAGACCAACAATTCGGTTTGCCAGAGCGATTTGAGCAGAAATATCTCCGCCGTTATCCAAAACGTTATCCAGGCCCTTCTGAACCACATCAGCCAGATACTGCGCCAGCACCTTGGATGCTTCCGCCTTATCAATAGGCGCAACAGCCTTGCGGGCTTCCGGAATCTCCGCAAGCTCGCTGGTCAGTGCGGTATTGATGACTTGTTCATAAAGGCCGGAATATAAACTCATTGCTTCTTTCTCCCTAAATCAAGATTATTATGAAATGAATGTTAGCTTATAGAACAATTATCCGGAACAAACTCCATGATATCCCCAATATTGACGTTGAGCGACGTACAAATCTTATTGAGCACCGTGAGTGTGACTTCCTCATCGCGCCTCAAGCGGGTCATGGTATTTGGCGCAATCCCAGCAGCTTTTCGCAAATCCGCCTTACTCATTTTTCTATCAACGAGTAGTTTCCAAAGCTTGTTATATGAGATAGCCATTTTCTGACCTCCAACTACAAATGTTGACATAATTATATGCCATTTAAGGTCATAAAGCAAGAGACTTTCGCATCACGTTACGAAAGTCTCTTGCCGTAGTTCTTGGACGTTATGTAGTCTGTAGCCCAGCTGTCTGTGATGCTCTTGTTATCATCTCATTTCTCTGATTATATCTGAGGTTTATCAAAAATATAGGGCTTGGGAGTATCCCAAATGATAAAAAGCACGCTGGGACGGAGGGGGCAGCGCGTGTATTTTTCCGGTGTGTACGGACACCGGATTTGCTTGCTATTCTTCAACGCTCCCTGATCCGCGTTATTCAAATTGTCTTGTTTATCGGACGCATTCTATGATATACTGATGGCAAATTATCCGGAAGGAGGGCCCATGTATGGCAGTCAAACGTGTTTTTGCCGGTTACTACAAACGATACGACGGCAAGCGGATCTACGTTGTCCGCGTGGTAAAAGATATCGATACCGGCGAGTCTGTTGTGATCTGTAAGGATGCCAACTTCATCCGGGAAGGCAATGAGGAATACTACACCATCCGCCTGGAGCCCTTCTGTGAGCAGGTGAATGTGAATGGTATTCTTAAGGATAAATACATCCGTATGACCCGGCGTGAGGTCGAACCAGAAGTGATCGGCGAAGTAACAGAGGACGGCTTTCCGGAGCCAAAGCGGAAGCCTCCCACTTACATCGATGACGAATATCAGCCTCGCTGCGTCCGGCGCAGCTGCAGCTATTACGAGTACGCAAAGGATATCTGTACCAATTACCGGATAGACCTGCGGCGGTACAAGCTGATCCGGGAGCGGAGGCAGTATATCGGCATTGATGGAAAAGCGGAATACCAGGCCATGTGCGAAGATGTGTCCTTTTTGCAGCAGTCCATGAGAACACTCATGAAGGACTATACTGAGCTGTTTCAGAAGCGGTTTTCCGAAGAGCTCTCTGTCCGCAAAACGGCTGAGGCCATGCACCTGAATCGCGGCGCAGTGGAACGCAGACAGGCAGCTTTTTATGAGGCATTTTCTCTTCTCCTTCGCCAACGGGATGAGGCGGATGGCATTCTGAGAATTGCTCCAAACGTCCCTGCCATTTCCGTTCAGGATGAGGATGAATAACAGAATACGCTGTTTCTGAAGCACTTGCCGGAACCGGCAGGTGCTTCTTTTTTTGCCAGTATCGTGACAGAACCGAGACGTTCCGCAATATGATGTCCGTTGAAAAGTGAAGAGGGACAAAACGGCCTTCTTACAAGAATTGCTGAGTACGACAGAACCGTGACAGAAAGCATTATTCCGTCCGTGGGATAGTGAGAGTCGCTGTCCCCCAGTACAGCGTTCAAACAAGCCAAATCGTATTTTAAAATCTGAAAGGAGCGTAAACCATGATGAACCTGAATCGAAACAACACCCGCATCCGCAGAACACCCGTCCCGACGGGTCTGCTGCTGAATCCGCACCTCTCCAACGATGCCAAAGCCGCTGCTGCTATCCTGTACGCCTGCGATTACAGCCAGTGGAGCCTTGCTGAGATGGCCGCGGAACTGCACACGACAGAAGAAAAGCTCTCCGAGGTTTTCTCCGAGCTGAATGAGTGGAGGTATCTCGACATTCACTTTGAGGATGGCGTGTCTGTCCTGACGCTGCTGTAAGGAGGATGCGATGCCGGAACGAACCCGCCCTATCCGCAAGGAAATCTGTCTGAATGAGACGGAGTGGAACATCATTCTGCAAAAGATGCAGCAGCTCAGGACACGAAACTTTGGGGCATACGCACGGAAGATGCTGATCGACGGCTATATCATTCAGGTGGACTACACCGAGCAGAAAAAGCTGGCTGCAGCTGTCAACAGGATCGCTGCGAACATCAACTATATCTGCCGACGCATCAATCAGACCGGGCATTTTTATGAAGATGATGTAGCTGAGCTGAAAGAAATGGTCGGCGAGGTCTGGGAGCTTCTGAAGCAGTACCAGAAGGAGGAACTCTGACTGCTGTAGGGCCCTCCGTCACCGGGTTTTCAGATTGCAGAAATTCTGACGCTCCAGAGTGATCCGTTCTTGGATTTCTGGACAGCGGCTTTCTGAACGCTCACGGAAGATGAAATTCATCCCCTAACCAATAAGAAAGAATCAACTCTCAAGATAGTCATCCATCAATCAAATCAACAGCAGTCCGGATAGGATGGATGGGATGGAGGCACTGTGAAAGAGTTTTGCAAGTTTACCATGGAAAGTCCGGCAGCTTCCTATATGCCTCTTCCCAGATTTCTTTTTCAGGATGAGGCGCTGCGGGACATCACCAATGATGCCAAGGTGCTGTATGCCATGCTGCTGGACCGGGCGAGTATTTCCAAGCAGAACGGTTACGTCGAACCAGATGGAACCATCCGCCTTTATTTCACGGTGGAGCAGGCACAGGAACGACTGCATCGCAGCAGGCAATGCGTCACAGGGATCTTCCGGGAACTGGAATACAGTGGCCTCATTATCCGGAAGAAGCAGGGTCTTGGCAGACCGGCGTTGATCACGCTCAATTACCCTGCCGACGCAAAACCCATTGTGAAAGAGGCACAGCCATAAGCCGGGGCGGGATAATGTACAGGCTTCGCCGCATAGATTGAACCAGTCCGCAGAAAGGAGGGACAGACATAGAAGTATTCCTGATCCTGCCCAGGACCCAGCAGGGCAAAGAAGAACTGCAGAAAACGCTGGCCTGTTTCCACACGGAACACGCCCAGAAGATGATCGAAAAAATGCCCTGTCCCACCGAACAGAAGCTGGAACTGGTGGATGCAGTGGTGAATGGCATCAAAGCGGAGAGAAAGGATGTAAAAGCATGAATACATAGAGGAACCGCCCACTGCAGTCACAGCTGACTGCGGCGGGCGGTTTTGTTTACCGGAAATACTTCTCCCATGTGGATTTGAACATCCTCACCCGGTTTTCCTCCCAGTTCTTGAGCTTATCCAACGAGACTCCAAGATTTGCAGCATAGGCTTTCTGCGTCAGTTTCTGGGATAAACGTCTCTTCCGGATCTGCCGTCCCTGATCATGGTATAGAAACAGGTTGTAGTCATCCAGCAAGCTTTCAACAGGGATATCGTACATCCCGGCAAGCTTTTGCATATGCTCGATCGGATAGTAGTCCCGGCCATATTCTTCGTAACGCATGTAGGTTTTCTGATCGATCCCGATCCGGTCCGCGACCTCGCTCTGAAGCAGGGCATGTCTGTACCGGTACCACCGGAGCTTGTCCGCAATCTGCGTCATTTCCGAGGGGTCTGAAAAGCGAAGATTGAATATCTGGGCATCCAGAAATTTCCTTGGAGCAAGCAGCGGGAAATGCA
This sequence comes from Clostridiales bacterium, assembly GCA_004556165.1. GTDB lineage: Bacteria > Bacillota > Clostridia > Christensenellales > CAG-138 > PeH17. The sequence goes on from SFIR01000005.1 coordinate 4,070, forward strand.
GAATGATCAGAGGGGATACTTCTTTTTTGTATGATATGTTGCGTATCATGACATATCTGTGTCCGCATAGGTGACAGAACACGCTCCATTTTTCGCAATATGATGCGAAGTTTTCGCCTCCAAATTTAATATGTTCCGTTATGATAGTATTGCATTCTCAATACATCTGGCAGCATATGCGGCAACTGAACCGCCCTTTTCGGTGTTGAAGGTGCCGATAGCTTTAACGAGGCCGATGGAGCCTATGGAGATGAGGTCGTCGTTGTCACGCCCGCGGCCGGAGTATTTCTTGGCGATATGAGCTACAAGACGGAGGTTGCGTTCGATAAGTTCATCCCGTGCTGCCGTGTCGCCGCTGCTAAGACGTGCAACGAGTGCGGCCTCCTCTTCACGGGTCAGCGCCTTCGGGAAATTGTTTTTTGTACCCACCATCCCGACGGCAGCAAAGATGTGACGGATTAACTCAAGAAACAGAGACAGCATTATTTGTTCCTCCGCATAGTTTTTTGTCGAATTATATGCGGAAGAACCGGGAATAATGATGTTTTATTCTTTGCCGTACCGGAAACCGATACGGCAAAAAAGCATTTTTTAATGAAATGCACCGCGCCGGCACATCACTGCATCGTTGGGGGGAAAACTCTTTCAAGCCGCTCAATTATGAGATTAAAACCATTCCGAACAGATACAGCCTATCATTTGACCATGCAAATTCCAGACCGCACTGCTCCGAAAGCTTGGAAACGTCAATGCAATAAGCCGACATACAGCCCATGCGCTTTTCGGGGAATATACAGGGCGTGCTAAGCTTCCGCCTGCATGAGCGGCACAGCGTACAGCCGCCGCAGCCCAAAGCGGAACATTTTGTTCCCTCAGCTCGCATCCGGTCTGTCAACCGAATCAAGAATTCGTTGTGCGAAAGCCTCGCATGCTCCGCCGCTTTGCCGTCATCAAACCCGTCAAGATTCCAAACGGTTTGAATGACGATTATTCGTTTCTGCGTCAGGATATGACGGCGCAGCTCTTCCGGGGTGCCGCAGTCAGGAGGGCAGGAATAGTTTGCGCCATAGTTTCCGCATGCGTTTTCCTCACAATAGGTGCGGAAAGCGGGATCAATCGGTATAGAGGCCGGTTCTACCGTTACGGCATGAAAATCATGCGCTTTGGAAAGTATCAGAAGCTCTGAATCCGTCATATCATCTCCGCTCCTTTAGCGCTTCCAACTGAAGCTCAATATATCTGCGATGCTGCGCCGAATCGGTGGTGATGAATTCAAATGTAAGGTATTCCGGACCTATCCTGTTTACAAGCTCCCTAACCCCGGCGCAGGTGAAGGGCTCATGCTTGTCCACGGCAAAGGCATGAAGGAACATCTGCCAAGTCCGCTCCCGATAGGTCTTGCCGAGTATGGGCGGAGCTTTTCTGACAGCTTCGCAGTATTCTCCTGTCAGCGATTGATTGAGGTGAATACCTCTTATATACCTGCAAAGCTCTCCGTGAGCATCGAGCAGGGAGTTTATGTATGCAAGCCCTTCCTCCTGTGTTCTCAGCTTTGTATCGGTATGGAGCAAATGCCCGGTATCGAGCATGATGCCCTTGTTTGGATATGCAATCCCTTTAAGCAGTCTTTCGGTCATTTCGGGACGGGTAAAGCGCAGACCGGGCTGCCAGAGATTCTCGACGAGAAAAATCAAACTGCCATCCTCGTTCACAAGGAGTTCATTGAGCATTTCGATTGCAGCATCAATGACTTCTTCATCGGAGCGGTGATAATCAAGAGTAAAGGTTTCTTCAATCGTTGCATCGGACACATGGAATACGACATATTCGGCTCCCCATCGGTGAGCATCGTCTAAATCCCTGCGGTAACGCTTAATGACAGCATCCCTCGTGCTGCCGCCGTAATGCTTAATCCACGTCTCACGGTCGCCGAATTCCTTATCAAGCGCAGCATGATTACCGTTCCAGAAATCAACCCAGTATGGAAAATAGCTCATATGAAGCCCGGTGACCCTTTCCTTGGGGATTATGCTCCTTGTATCGTTTTCAAAGCACATGAGCTCAATCCCGTCAACTCCGCTCATGAGCTTCAAAAGATCATCGGTCGTATTGAATCGGTTCATGTCATCGGAGCTTGTTGTTAAGTTGATGGAAGTTTTCATACGATTATCCTTTCGGCGGAGCAAAATCTTTCAGAGCGTAACGGGTTCCGAATATTCCTACGGATATTTTAGCACATTGCCGAAAAACCGTCCACGGAAAATAAAGCTTTAACGTATTTTAGGCGTATGCGGAGCTTTTTCCTGCTCGCGATATGCGCTCAAATCCCTGAAGAGGTACAAGAAAAGCATAGGACAATGACCGATGCTTAATGATTGACGGAGCGACAGAAAGAAATCCGAAGCTTCCTAAAGCATCAATGCGAGTTCAACTTCATCACCGTCGGTATTGCCGGTTAATTCAAAGCCCACGGACCTGTACAATGCAAGCGCAATGGCATTATCCCTGTTACAGGTAAGTGCGACTCTATTGGAATCCCCAAAGGGTTTCTGCCCGATATAATCCAAAACAAGAGCAAGTGCGGCTCTTCCGTAGCCCTTTCCTTGCTGAGAAGAATCAATCATCATGTGCCAAATATCATATTCGGGTATGTCGTAATCATAAATGACCATAACATATCCGACAACTCTTTCATCAGCAAATATTCCGAAAGGCTGACACTGTGTACGATAAACATATGCCTGCGCGAGGCTGCGAATGGGATGCGAAACATAATTATCCTGCCCTTCTCTGAGCTTCAGGTTAAAAACATCCAAAAAATTATCCTCGTCGATTGGTTTTAAGTAAACTCCCACGTTGAAATCTCCCTCTGCAAATTATAAGCTGTACGTCCGAATTATAGGCCGGATTTGTATTTCTGTCAACCGCTGCCGGGATGCAGAAGGAATAATTAAACCGCATAAGCTGAACTCATGCGGCCGGTATTCATACGACTGATAAACATTCGGTTATGCTTCCGATTTTTCGGGGAAGCAAACGGTAAAAAGGATGTAAAATCGCAGGCTGGACGGGATAGCAGCAGGGAAGCCCGGCTCCACCGCATCCGATGCATCCCCTCGGGGAAAGGAAAGGCTTGCGGTTGATTTCACGTTGCTTTATAATGAGCATATCGGATAGAAAACCATGAACGAGGTAATGCAATGAAGGAAGAATGTATCATCTGTAAAGCGCCGCTCGAATACCTCATTGAGGATACTGAGATGGAATGCGCGATCTGCCATAAAAAGGAGCTCAGCAAGACAAGGTGCGTTAACGGTCATTATGTCTGCAATACCTGCCATATGCAGGGCATGGATGCCATATTGGGGGTTTGCCTTGCAGGGACCTCAAAAAATCCTATTGAGATAATGAATAAGATGATGGAACTGCCGTTCTGCCATATGCATGGGCCTGAGCATCACATAATGGTCGGCTCGGCTCTGCTTACCGCATACAAAAACGCCGGCGGAGATATTTCATTAGACAAGGCATTGACCGAAATGAGAAACAGGGGCAAGAGCGTTCCGGGCGGCGCCTGCGGATTCTGGGGAGCATGCGGAGCGGGTATCAGCTCCGGAATGTTTGTTTCCATTATTTCCGGTTCAACTCCGCTCGCAAAGGATGAGTTCGGGCTTGCCCATCATATGACGGCAAGAGCGCTTGATGCTATCGGAAATATTGGCGGTCCGCGCTGCTGCAAAAGGGATTCTTATATATCCATATTGCAGGCGATAGACTTTGTTAAGGAACATTTCGGTATCGAAATGGAGAAGATCCAAGTCGTATGCGGCTATTCATCAAAGAACAATCAGTGCATAGGGAATCGCTGCCCGTTTTCAAAGAGCCGCAGGGTTTAATTCATATGCGGACTGCCGGTGGGGGGATGTACCGCTGTAAAAATGCTGCGGACGAGAAGTCCGCAGATTCTGCAAAAACCACAAACCGATAGAGCGAGGCTTTCGGAGGAAAATATGATTATTCGGGAGTACCGACCGGAGGATTGCAAAGAAATAGAGAAGCTGTTTTACGATACCGTTCACACGGTCAACGCAAGGGATTATACGGAAGCTCAATTAGCTGTTTGGGCAACGGGAACGGTTGATTCGGAAGTATGGGATAGGTCGTTTCGGGAGCACTATACTCTTGTTGCGCTGGATGATAAGCTCATCATCGGCTTTGGTGATATTGATAAATCGGGCTATCTGGACAGATTGTATGTTCATAAGGACTATCAGAGAAAAGGGGTTGCCGCCGCTATCTGCGATAGATTGGAAGCGGTTGAAGCGGAGACGATTATTACTCACGCTTCCATTACCGCAAGGCCATTCTTTGAAAAGAGGGGCTATACAGTCGTCAGGGAACAGCAGGTCGAGCGACAGGGGGTTATCCTTAAAAATTATGTTATGAAGAAAGAAAAAACCGCAGAGGCGGCAAATCGGATGAACACATGGGAACAAGCTCAATCGAGCGGTCCGAATGATGAAAATAACGCTCGGAAGATTACGAAAGAGCACGGAAAATGAATAATTCGTGTTATGTGTTTATCGGACGCGGGCCGTCCGGCAGTTCTAAGAACGAAACGAAATAAAAACGGTATCGCAAGGCTTTCCATGCGGTACCGATTTCTATTCTGCAAAGAACGGAGCGCACTAAGCACTCCGAAAATGAATGAGTCGGTTTATTTTTCCATAAACAGCCTGCGCCGTGCTTCATTCGTGGCGGCAAGCTTTGCAATATAGGTGTCTATATCCTTTGGATTGGGTACTCGCTCGATACGGCCGCCTTCGTTAAAGACGCGCTTTGTCATGGCGCCTGCGCCGTGGGCGATGATGGAAAGGGCGTCCTCCATCATATCAATATTGTAGATACAGACCTTGTCGGGCTTTGAGTAGCCGACATTCTCCATATTCCCTGCCATGTATTTCTGGCGGTACATATAGTAGGGGAGCATACCCAGCCTTTCGGCGCCTTCCGCACCGATTGCGGTCATGCGTTCTACGACATCGGCATCGGGAAGCACTATCTCGTTAAGATGCTCATGCAGCCTTGACGAGCGTTTGATTGCGAGGGTATGTACTGTCAGGCAGTCGGGGCCGAGCTTCAGTATCTCATCTATGGAATGACGCATGCTGCTTTCATCCTCGCCCGGAAGCCCTGCGATAAGATCCATGTTGACGGAATCAAAGCCCATCGCACGGGCAGTATTGAAGCAGTCAATGATATCCTCGGAGCTGTGGTCACGGCCGACCGCCCGAAGGGTGCTGTCGCACATGGTCTGGGGGTTGACGGATATTCGAGTAACGCCGCAGGAGAGCAGCGCCTCGAGCTTCTCACGGGTGATAGTATCGGGTCTTCCTGCCTCAACGGTGAATTCTGTGCCGGGAGCGACCCTGTATGCGGAAAGCGTATGCTCTATGAGACTGCGGAGCTCATCGGCCGTAAGCACCGTCGGAGTGCCGCCGCCGAGGTAGAGCGAACGCACTCGAAGCCCCGCTTCCTCCGCCATGGCAGCACCGAGCGATATATCCTTTTCAAGCGCCGAAAGGTAAGGCGCCATATCGGTTTTCTTTGTGCGAAGCTGTGAGGCGAACGAGCAGTACAAACAGCGCGTGCGGCAGAAGGGGATTCCGATATAGACATCGACGTCATTGGGCTGGACGGATGAGAGAATGTCCTCCTGAACCGTCACTATCCTCCTCGCAAGCCCGTATTTTTCCGTGGTAACATCGAATTCATCAAGCATGAGCCTGCGCGCTTCGGCTTCGCCCTCGGTAAGGATAAGCTCGCGCAGGAGCCTTGTGGGACGTATCCCGGTGAGCGAGCCCCAGGGAAGTGGGGCTGAGGGGAATGCCTTCCTCAAACAGCGGAAGACCGAAATTTTGATGCAGCGCTTTGCGTACCTTTTTTCGATAAGGGGCGTTTCATTGCGGTACGGCGAGATATGGGTGTATGAAAAATGCTCGCCGTTGCGGACAAATTCCGCTTCGGCGGCAAATGAAATGCCGTCATTGCCGAGCACGGCGAGAACATAATCGCCATTATCAGGTACGGGAATATCGGTCGATAATTCAAGCTCCGCCGCAGGGAGAAACAACCTGATTTCCTCGGAAATATCATTGAAAAAATCCGGTCTGTCAGTATAAAGCCGCATTACCAATCCCTGCCTCCGTTGCGCATGAACGGGTTATGCTGCCGTTCGAATTCGAGCGTGGTCTCGCGTTCATGCCCGGGCAGTACACGGTAATCCCCGGGAAGAGGAAAGAGCTTTTTGAGTATTGAATCATAAAGAGCCTCGGCGTCACCGCCGGATAGGTCGGTCCTTCCGACGCTGAGACGGAAAAGCGTATCGCCGGAGAAGATGACATGCTCGCTTTCCATCACATAGCAGCAGCTCCCGACGGAATGCCCGGGGGTATGAATACAAAGAAAATCAAAGCCTGCCGCGGTGAAATGCGCCCCGTCCTCTAAAAGATCGTCAGCTTCACAGCGTTTTACCATGATGCCCATCATTGATGAAAGGCTGCCGCTTCCGCCCTGAAGCGAGGGCGCATCAAGGGCGTGGATATGCACCCTTGCGTTCTCCTGCGCTTTCAGCTCGGCAACGCCCATTATATGGTCGAAATGCCCGTGCGTGAGCAGAATGTCGGTGCAGTGAAGCCCGTTTTCGCCGAGCTTTTTGAGTACCTTTGAGGAGTTCGCAGGATCAACGACAACGGCGTCGCTGCTGCCTTCATGGAATACGATATAGGTATTGGTACCGAGCGGACCTGTGGGCATTGAAATGATGTTAACGGAACTCATATTGCTAACCTCTTATGTGAAGCTAATAGCTCTTTTTGCTGTCGAGTAAAATCGTGACGGGGCCGTCATTGACGAGCGATACCTGCATATCGGCGCCGAAAATACCCGTCTCCGTGGGGAGAATACGGCGCATGTCGGCTATGACCCTTTCATACAGTGGAACAGCGATCTCGGGAACGGCTGCACCTGTGAAGCTCGGGCGGTTGCCGTGGCGGGCATCACCCAAAAGCGTGAACTGCGAAACGAGCAGGATGCTTCCGCCTTTATCCAGCACGGATAGATTCATCTTGCCGTTACCGTCTTCAAATATGCGCAGATTCGTGCATTTTTTGACGATATAGCCGCAGTCGTCACAGGTATCATCGGGCTCGATGCCCAAAAGCACCAAAAGCCCCGTGCCTATCGCACCGGAAACCTTGCCTTCCGTTTCGACCTTTGCGCTTGTAACTCGCTGTACGACCGCTTTCATGTGAAAATTATTTCTCCCTTGTTACGTCTATAATGCCTTCGACTTTTCGGATGGAGCCGATTATGGTATCAAGCTGACCGACGTTATTGACCTCAAAGGTCATGGTGAATAAGACTCCTCCGCCATCGGGCAGGGTCTGGGTATTGAGCTGCTTGAGGCTGATATTGAGCGAGATAAGAGCCTTGCTGACATCGAGCAGCAGTGAATCCCTGTCATGCGCTTTGACGCAAATGGTCGCAAGGAACTGTGTGGATGCGGTATTGACCCATTCAACGTCCACAATGCGCTCGGCGTCCCTTAGAAGCGCCTGAGCATTGGTGCAGCTCGCCTTATGTATGGATACGCCCCTGCCGCGCGTGACGTAACCGATTATCCTGTCGCCGGGGAGGGGCATACAGCAGTGACAGAAATGGAACTGCATTTCGCCGTCCATCCCGATGATGCGCACGGGTCTTCCGGTCGGGTCCGTGGAGGCAAGCTCGGTATCGCCCGTACCTGCTGCCGCTGCCTGCTGCGCTTCAAGCGCAGCCTGCTTTCGGATGCTGGCGACCTCCTGAAGCAGGGGGTGAAGAAGTGCGCTTGTGGTGATGCCTCCGAAGCCGATGGCGGCATAGGCATCCTCTATGGTATTGAAATTGAGCTTTTTAACGACCGCTGCGCTGTATTCGGGCTTTGTAATATCCGCAAGCTTATAGCCTTGCCTGCGTGCAGCCTCGGCGAACATATCGCGGCCTCGGGCGATATTTTCCTCGACATTGGCTTTTTTGAACCACTGCTTGATCTTGGATTTTGCCTGCGAGGTCTTGACAAAGCTCAGCCAGTTGATATTGGGCTCGCTTGTCGGCGAGGTAACGATGGTGACGACATCGTTGGTCTTGAGCTTGTAATCGAGCTTGACCATACTGTTCCCGACGAGCGCATGATGGATGTGGTTGCCGACATTGGTATGGATGCGGTATGCAAAATCGACGGGCGTACTGCCAATGGGAAGGTCGATGATATCCCCCTTAGGGGTAAGGGCAAAGACGTAGTCCGAGAAGAAATCCTGCCGCACGTTCGCAACATATTCCTTGGATGAATCCGCTTCGTTGTCGTAATCGACGAGCTGGCGCAGCCATGCGATATTCTCGGAAAGATCGCTCGCTTCGGTGCGCCCTTCCTTATACATCCAGTGCGCGGCGATACCGTATTCGGCGGTGCGGTGCATCTCCCATGTGCGGATCTGTACCTCAAACGGCATGCCCCTGTCGCTGAACAGGGTCGTATGCAGCGAACGGTACATATTCGTCTTGGGCATGGCGATATAATCCTTGAATCTGCCGGGCATGGGCTTCCAAAGCTGATGAATGATGCCCAAAACGGTATAGCAGTCACGCACCGTACCGACTATCACGCGCAGCGCAACGAGGTCATAGATCTCGTTGATGCTGCATTTTTTGTTGTTCAGCTTGCGGTAGATGCTGTAAATATGCTTGCGCCTTCCGCTGATCTCGCAGTCGATGCCGTTCGCCTTCAGCTCGGCTTCTATCTTCTTCTGCGCATCATTAAGCAGAAGAAGCCTCTCCTCCTGCTTGGGAGCGATGAGCGCCTGAAGCCTTTTGAATTCATCGGGCATGAGATAGCTGAAGGAGGTATCCTCAAGCTCGCATTTGATTGCGCCCATACCGAATCTATCCGCAAGAGGAGCGTAGACCTCAAGCGTTTCCTTGGCCTTCCTGATGCGCTTTTCCCTGTTGCAGTATTCGAGGGTACGCATATTGTGAAGCCTGTCGGCGAGCTTGATGATAACGACTCGGACATCGCGCGCGATGGAAAGGAACATCCTGCGAAGGTTCTCCGCCTGACGGTCCTCCTTGTTTATCATGTTGGAAAGATTGGATTTGGTGAGCTTTGTGACGCCTGAGACCATGCTTGCAATATCGCTGCCGAATTTCTCAGCCAAAAGCTCCACCGTAATGTCCTTGCCGTCCTCAACGGTATCGTGCAGCAGCCCCGCTATGACGGTATCGGCATCCATTTCGAGATTGACCAAAATGAGCGCAACAGCCTCGGGGTGAATGTAATATGGTTCACCCGATTCCCGCTTCTGTTCGGCATGGACAGACTTGGCGAAATCTATCGCTTTTTTTAGCAATTCCACCTTCTCCGGTTCAAACCTTTTTTCACATACGCTCAGAAGATCTTCCACGATTTTTCCTTTCTCAGAATGATTTTTATTATATTTTATGTGCGCTTTGGGATAGGCGTCAATACTTCATTGCGGCATAGACATCGGTCCCTGCGAGCTTCTCGCGGCCGCCGAGATCGCAAAGCTCGATAGCGAAGCATGCGGAAACAACCTCAGCACCCATATCACGGGCAAGAGCCGCAACCGCTGCCGCAGTGCCGCCGGTGGCAAGCAGGTCATCGACGATGGCAATGCGCATGCCGGGCTTGATGGCGTCCTTGTGAATCTCAAGGCAGTCGGAACCGTATTCGAGGCCGTAGGTTATCTTTACGGTCTCACAGGGGAGCTTGCCGGGTTTCCTTGCGAGAACGAAGCCTGCGCCGACGGCATAGGCAACGGCAGAACCGATGACGAAGCCCCTTGCCTCAGGCCCGATAACTATATCGACATTAAGAGGACGAAGCACATCCGCTATATCATCAACGAGCGCGCAATATGCATCTTTATCCTTGATAAGGGTGGTTATATCACGGAAAAGGATGCCCTCCTTGGGGAAATCGGGGATACTGCGGATGGTGGCCTTGAGTTCATCCTCGTTCATACGTCTGTTCATAATGGTACTTCCTTTCTGAAACGGTTTCGGAATTGGTTAATATTTAAGGAGAAAGCTATTTCTCCCGTAAATTCAGTATTTCGGAGTACAGAGCGCTGTCGGTGAGCCGCCTGCATCTGTAATCGGGATTCATGGTTATGGCACAGTTCTCATTCATGCGGAGAAAGTCGAGATCAAAGAAGATGCTGACCGCAAACTCCGCGAAATACGGCGGCACTCGCATCTCCTGCGCCGTTCTTGTGACGAGCTCTCCGAAGGAATAAGGACGGATGTCCAATTTCGAGCGAACGAGCTTGAATGCGCTGCCGAGTGTGTCACGGCTGCAGTCGAATTCGCAGGCAACGGAGGAATAATCGGCGGATGCTGCGCTGCTGAGGAATAATTCCGCATTCGGCATCATCTTTCCGACGGCGTGATAGACGCCCGGGGTGGGCGCGGCGTCATAAAATACGACCTTTGAATAGCCGCTGCGGGGTAGGGTGTGCAGCATGGGAGCTATCAGCACGCTCGAAGAACAGGCGGGCGAAGAGGAAAGCTTGGAATAGCAGACCGAAAGGTTGCCGATTTTGCCGTCCTCGATTTCGTGAAGTATTCTTTCCGCCCCGTCCGGGGAAAAAACGAGAATGAGCAGTCCGCTGAGGTTCTTTTCGCAGAATGCAGCGAGATCGAAATCGCTTCGGATCTCTTCGGAGATGTCCTCATGGCAGCGATAGCAGTGGTTCTCAACAAAGCTCGAACAGAACCTCGGAAGATTGTCGATAACATATGCGTGCTTATCCTCGGGCAGCTCGGAATTGACGGCGATAAGCTTCAGCTGAATCCCGGAAAACGGAAGCCTGCGGTTGATATCGACGGTGAAAAGAACGTCAACGCTTGCGGCACTGACGAGCTTGTCAAATTCGGTGCCGCCTCCGAACCATACCGCCTCAAGAGGGGAGGATGAGCCGGAGCGCATATTCATCCTGACATGCTGACCGGAGCTGCCGAAACACTTAATATTCGAGATGAGCACATGCCTTGCTCTGAACACGAGCGAAGGGTTGCTGTCGCCGAACGGCGCAAGCATGCGGATATCCTCAACAAGCGAATAGTCGATATCCTCAAGACCAATCTCAAATTCGTATTTTTTACGGGGAATAAAGACGGAATTCGGATATTCGCGCGCGAGGCAGCTCTCAAGGTCACGGGCAAAATCATCGAAATGCTCCGCCTTCATCGTGACGCCTGCGGCTTTGGCATGGCCGCCGAAGCGCTCAAAATACTGCGATACTTCGGTTAGAGCAGAGTGGATATTGACCCCGTCAATGGAACGGGCGGAACCCTTGAGTACGCCCTCATTTTCGGAGAACAGTATCGTCGGGCGATTGAACATTTCGGAAAGGCGCGATGCGGCAATGCCTATGACGCCGGGATTCCACGAATCGTCCCGAAGAACGATTGCGCGCGTTTCGGAAAGGTTCCTGCCCGAGAGCTTCATAACGGCGGAATCGAGTATGCCCGCTTCCTCCTGCTGGCGCATCTCATTGAGCCTGTTGAGCTCGCAGATTATAGCGTCCATCTTGTCGGTATCGCTTTCAAGGAACAGTTCCACGGCGAGCGAAGCATCGCTCATCCGCCCGGAGGCATTGAGCCTCGGCGCAACGGCGAAACCGAGATTGAAGGAATCATAGGGCTTTTTGATATTGGGAATGCTGTCCGTGAGCCGGGACAGCCCCGGGGGACAGCGCCCTGCACTCAGCGCATCAAGCCCGAGCTTGACGAGCGCACGGTTTTCCCCGGTCAGAGGAACGACATCGGCAACGGTCGCAAGCCCTGCAAGCGCGACCTCCTCCATTGCCGCATCAAGCCCTGCGAGGGCATGAAGAAGCTTAAACGCAATACCCGTGCCGCAGAGGGTTGCGGAGGGGTATGGACTGTTCGGTACGGTGTGGCATACTACTGCGGTGCATTCGGGCAGCTCGCCACCGGGAATATGGTGATCGGTCACGATGACATCCATGCCCAGCTCGCGGCAGTATGCAATCTCGCCCGTAGCCGAAATGCCGTTGTCAACGGTGATTATTAGGTCCACCCCATCCTGCCTGAGCTTCGTGATTGCGAGCGGATTCATGCCGTAGCCTTCTTCACGGCGCGAGGGGATGTGGTAGCTTATCCTTGCTCCGAGGGAACGAAAATAGCGGACGAGCATGGATGTGGCGCAGATGCCGTCAACATCGTAATCGCCGAAAATGCATATGCTTTCATTCTTATCGAGAGCAAGGCGTATCCTCTCAACCGCTTTATCCATATCGGGCAGCAGATAAGGGTCGAGAAAGTCTGCTTCGGAGGGGTGGAGAAAACGCGAAGCCTCTTCGGCTGAGGTAATTCCTCGCGCGCGAAGGGCACGCGCAATGATAACGGGCAGGCCGTATGTTTCGCCCGTTAAAATCTCATCCGAATAATATCTGCTCTTCTCAAAAACAGTCAACAGGATTCCTCCGCTGTCCCACCGAGAATGAAGCGGCGGAATCAAGACAGTATTCCTGAATTCCGCTCACTCTTACTCAAATAAATCAGTTTTCTTTGCGCTCAACCGCCATACCGATGGCGATTTCCGTGCGCTTTTTCAGCAGCTTGCAGCTTATATCCGGGGGTTCCGAAATGCTGCCGTTCAGATTGAAGCTGTTGGCGGCGCAGCCGCCGCTGCAATAGTATTTTGCCCAGCAGGCACTGCATTTAGGCTTGGTAAAGACATTGCTGTGTGCGAATTCATTTCTGACGCCGTTGTTAAGGCCTTCGGAAAAGACGGTGCCGAGCAGGAATTTTTCATTGCCCACGAACTGGTGGCAGGGATAGATATTGCCGTTCGGCGCAACCGCAACGTATTCAACGCCTGCGCCGCAGCCGAGGCTGCGCTTGGCTAAGCACGGCGCAGCATCAAGATCCACCATGAAGTGGAAGAAATTGAAGGGCTTGCCGTTCGCACGGCATTCTTCAACGTATTCGGCGAGCTTATCGTATTCCTCCAAAGCTCTGCTGACATTCTCTTCGGTAATGGCCATCGGGTCGCTTTCCGGAAGCACTACGGGCTCAACGGAAATTTGCTCGAAGCCGAGATTGACGAGAGCTTTGACATCCTCGGTAAAGTCGAGATTATTCGCCGTAAAGGTGCCGCGTATGTAGTGCTCGCCGTCGCCGCGCTCGGAGATGAGCTTCTGTGCCTTGGGAACGATGATATCATACGAGCCCATGCCGTTCGGAGTCACGCGCTGCGAGTCATGCACCTCGCGCCTTCCGTCAAGGCTCAGGACGAGATTGAACATCTCTTTATTGATAAAATCGTCTGTCTCGTCATTGAGAGCAACGCCGTTGGTGGTGATGGTGAAATGAATCTCCTTATCATGCAGCTTTTCAAGCTCACGCCCGTAGCTGACGATACCCTTGACGACATCGAAATTCATCAGCGGTTCACCGCCGAAAAGGTCCACCTCCAGGTGATGCCGTCCGCCGCAGTGCTCAATAAGAAAATCGAGCGCGGCCTTACCCGTTTCAAGGCTCATAAGCATCCTGCCGCCGCGGTATTCGCCGGTCTCGGCAAAGCAGTATTTACATCTCAGGTTGCAGTCGTGAGCAACGTTGAGGCACATGCTCTTGATGGGGGAAAGCTCGGCCTCGCGTATGATGGGCTTCGGGGCGGGGGAATCGAACTGACCGAGCGAGCGAAGCTCGTCCGCCTCGGAAAGAACCTCATCTATTTCATTACGAGAATAGGGCAACGCATAGACGTCGTTGCCCAGTTCAATTGCTTTGATTATATCAAAGGATAGCTTGTCCGTTTGGTGAATGGCGCCGCTTTCAACATCCAATACGAGATATTTATCCCGATATGTGAATGCGTGTACCATTACTTTGCAGACTTAACGCACTTCTGGTTTGCGACAGTGCAGGAAGTCTTGCATGCGGACTGGCAGCTTGCCTGGCATTCGCCGCAGCCGGTATTTGCACCGTTCTTGATGCAGGGAGACTGAATATTAGTGATATGCTTCATGATGTTATTACCTCCATAGGCCAATAATTAAAACCATTATACAACACGTGAAGTCCGAATTCAATACCTAATCATACGAAATTCGACTCAACCCTAAAATATAACGCTTTCTTCCTGCTATTTCGCCAAACTGCGGAGGATACCGCCGACCATGCCTGCAAGGGTACAGAGCCCTGCATCGGTGAGAAGGGGTATTCCGAAGGCAAATTCCCCGGAGAGAAGCGCGAAAACGAGCGTAGTGATAAGCATATAGCATATGCCGCACAGACCGCCGAAGAGGAAATTACGCTTTTCAAAGCCCTTTACGCCTATGAGCGCAGCTATAAGCGCGGATACCGCCTTTATCACGGGATTTACGATTTTGGTGCTCGATATGGGCAGCACCTGCTTCATCATCAGAAACGCGGCGATGACAACGAGCACAAGGCTGATTGCGAGGGCAAGAAGGCTTGATTTAAGGACTGCGCGCACGGGTGAAGGGTTTCCTGCAGGCTTGGTCTTTTTACGGTTTTTCATGGCTGTGATTGCTTTCGCAGAGCGAAAGCCTCCTTTCTTGGAATCGGGTAAGCTCCTTGATTTTTTGTAGAGGATATGCTCGATACGGACAAAATATCAATTCTGCCGAACTCAAAAAAAGAAATAATGCTGCAAGCATTGACAAAGAATGAAAAATAGTCTATCATACTTATGGTACAATGGATTTGTATGCGGATAAATCCTCCGCTTCAAGGAAAGGAAGGTAAAATAAATGTTCTCCAGCGTTCTTATGCGTATTGCCACTATCGCAGCCGACGGTATTCCCTCCGATACCGCCAGCAGCCTCACAAGCACTCTGTCCACGCTTGCACTTCCGCTGATTCTGATCGTAGTTGTTGTTGTAATGATGGTTGTTTCCTCAAGATCCAATAAGAAGCGTCAGAAGCAGTATGAAAGCATGCTTGCCGAAATCAAGCCCGGCACCCGTGTCCGCACCATCGGCGGCATCTACGGCACCGTCACCAAGGTTCAGGATGATGTCGTCATCGTGAGCGTCGGCCCCGATAAAGCGCGCCTTGTATTCACTAAGCAGGCTATCGCCAATATCGAGGATGCGCCCGTTGAGGCGACTATCGAGGGCGAGATCCGCGAGACCGAGAAAAAGTAATCCCATCATGTCCTTTCAGGGTCCGCAGCAGCGGACCCCGGAGGCTTTTGCGATAATATATTAGCCCAAGGGGTTGACAACCCTGTCCGGCGGTGTTAAAATACACAACGTTCTAAGGAACAACTGGGTGTAGCGCAGTTTGGTAGCGTGCTTGAATGGGGTTCAAGAGGCCGGAAGTTCGAATCTTCTCACCCAGACCATAAAACACATCTTTGCCCGATCGGCAAAGGTGTGTTTTTTTGCTGCGCTTCCTTCCGCCCGAACGGGCATGGAAGAAAAACGGCTTTCTTCTGCGGCTCTGTGAGGCGGCACATGCCTGCGATATAACATTGAATTTTTCAGATGATTACAGTATAATGCGGAAGAACGGCGGAGCTGATATGCCGTATAACCGGAGGTGATGACGGGATGCAGGAGAAAAATATCATCCGCCATGCAGGGGCGGAGGATGAAATGAAGATTAGGAACCTTTGGAAGGAGTGCTTCCCGGGGGACGGGGATGAGTTTATCGAATATTATTTCAGAGAGCGTACCGAACCCGAAAATGCGCTTATAGTATGCGACAGTACTTCCGTTATATCCATGCTTCAAGCCATTCCGATGCGGTTTATGCTGCGCGGAAGCGCCGGAGAAGGGGACAGAGTTATACCGGTCAGGTTCATCGCCGGAGTCGGCACAGGGACGGAGCATCGAGGCAGGGGGTTGACCAAAAAGCTTCTCGCTGCCGCATGCTCCGAAACTCCGGGAGAAGCGCTGATGCTTTCGCCTGCGAATGAAAAATACTATATCTCTTCGGGCTTTGTCACCTGTTCCCATCGGGTAATGCACAGGGTATCAAGGGATGAATTTATAAAAGGATACCCCGATATTTCCGCAGAAGGTGCTTCCGAGCCGACTGCCGGGGAGCTCCTTCGCATCTATAACGGCTTTATGGGCGTCGGGGAAGGAAAAGATTCCGCACCCAAGCCGAAGAAAACCCTGTTTGCGCTCCGCGATGAGGAGAGCTTCACAGCGATTCTCAAGGAGTTTTCTCTTCCGGATACGGTTAAAAAAGCCAACTCGGGGGCATATGCGCTTGGGTATCGTGAGGAAGACGGCATAAGGTTCAATGAATTTGCCTATACCTCGGAAGAAAAGGCGATTGAGCTCATACTTTCGCTTTTTGCCGAGGCGGATACGCTGATAATCCCTCTGCCGCAGGGGGATGAGCTCTTGGGTGACGACGGTGAAATCGAGCCTCAGAATATGCTGTGCCTGAACGGAGGGAGCATTGCAGGCTTTGATTCGGCTGCATCCTATACAGAGACTGTGAAAAAATGCGGTATCGTACCGTATTCATTTGAATTGTACTGAAAAAACCTGCACTTTGGAAACACTCGGAATTAAATTATACAGTTTCAGGCTGTTGACTTTTTGCTGAACGGTGTTTATAATGGGATTTAAGGGCAATGAGTAATAAATTTGCAGCTTTTTGCGCTGAAAAAAGCCGTTTTTTAAGGACAAACGCAGCCTTGAGCTCAAATATATTTCTCACCCGTAAAGCCGAAATAAGTATTCCCGGGTTTTTCGCCTATCCGCCGTTTCAATTAAGGGGCGGTTAAGCGGATTTTGCTGTGTAATCCGATACGTTTCTCGGCGGAGGTCTGGGGCAAACTCTGTTGGCTCCTTAGGTATTACAATAATCGATCGTTCCTCGCGGTCCGGTCGAAGCGATTTGTTGAAAGGAATTGCAAAAATGTACAAAATTGTAGCAAGAAAAGAACTCAACCCCACCGTAACGATGCTCGATATCGAAGCACCCCTCGTTGCGGCAAAGGCAGAACCCGGTCAGTTCATCATCCTTCGCGTTGATGAAGACGGCGAGCGTATCCCCCTGACCATCGCGCATTACGATCGTGAAGCCGGCACCGTCCGCATCATCTTCCAGATCGTCGGCGCAACCACCGAGAAGCTCAACCATAAGATGGTCGGCGATTATATCCATGACTTTGTAGGTCCTCTGGGCGTAGCCACCCATCTCGAAGGCCTCAAGAACGTCTGCATCGTCGGCGGCGGCGTAGGCTGCGCTATCGCACTCCCCATCGCCGAGAAGCTCCATAAGATGGGCTGCAAGGTCACCAGCGTTATCGGCTTCCGCACCAAGGATCTGCTCATCCTTGAGGACGAGTTCAGGGCATGCTCCGATAAGCTCTATGTCATGACCGATGACGGTTCCTACGGCACCCCCGGCAACGTATGCGTACCTCTCAACGAGATGTTCGCCGCAGGTCAGACCTTTGATGAAGTTATCACCATCGGACCGCTCGTAATGATGAAGTTCGTTGTTCTTGCAACCAAGCCCACCGGAATCCCCTGCGTCGCTTCCATGAACCCTATCATGATAGATGGTACCGGCATGTGCGGCGGCTGCCGTCTCACCCTTAATCAGGACGGCAAGAAGGTCACCAAGTTTGCTTGCGTTGACGGCCCCGATTTCAATGCTTACGAGATTGATTTTGATGAAGCAATGTCCCGCGGCAACATGTACTTCGGCTTCGAGCGCCATGCTCACGAAGAAGCATGCAACCTGTTCAAGAAGGAGGTAAAGTAATATGCCTAACATGAGTCTTAAAAAGAACCCCATGCCCAGCCAGGATCCTCAGGTCAGGGCTCATAATTTCAACGAAGTCGCCATCGGCTATACCGAGGAAATGGCACTTGACGAAGCACTCCGCTGCCTCAACTGCAAGAATATGCCCTGCGTAAGCGGCTGCCCCGTAAATATCCATATCCCCGAATTCATCTCCAAGATCAAGGAAGGCGATTTTGAAGGCGCATATCAGATCATCAGCAAGACCTCCGCTCTCCCCGCAGTCTGCGGCCGTGTATGCCCCCAGGAATCCCAGTGCGAGAGCAAGTGCGTCCGCGGCATCAAGGGCGAACCCGTCGGTATCGGCAGGCTCGAGCGCTTTGTTGCTGACTGGCACAATGCGCACAGCAGCGAAGCTCCCGTTGCGGCTCCTTCAAACGGCCATCGCGTAGCTGTCGTAGGTTCCGGCCCCTCCGGCCTCACCTGCGCAGGCGACCTTGCAAGGAAGGGCTATAAAGTTACCGTTTACGAAGCTCTCCATACCGCAGGCGGCGTTCTCGTCTATGGTATCCCCGAGTTCCGTCTCCCCAAGAAGATCGTCCAGAAGGAAGTTGACAACCTCATCGCTATGGGCGTTGATGTTGAGACCAACGTCGTTATCGGCAAGACCCTCACCATTGATGAGCTTTTCGAGCAGGGCTTTGAAGCTGTATTCGTAGGCTCCGGCGCAGGTCTTCCCAACTTCATGAATATCCCCGGCGAGGCATACAAGGGCGTTTACTCCGCCAATGAGTTCCTCACCCGTTCCAACCTCATGAAGGCATATCTCGATGATCCCGTTACCCCCATCATGAAGGGCGGCAACGTAGCAGTCGTCGGCGGCGGCAACGTTGCTATGGACGCTGCAAGGACTGCACTCCGCCTCGGCGCAGAGCATGTCTACATCGTATACAGACGTTCCCTCGAAGAGCTTCCTGCAAGGAAGGAAGAGGTCGAGCATGCAATGGAGGAAGGCATTGACTTCCGCCTTCTCAACAACCCCGTTGAGATCCTCGGCTACAACAATCCCGATGACAGGCGCGATCCCAAGAACGGCTTCGTTACCGGCATAAAGTGCATCCGCATGGAGCTCGGCGAACCCGATGAAAAGGGTCGCCGCCGTCCCATCCCCATTGAGGGCAGCGAATTCGTACTCGATGTTGATACCGTTATTATAGCTATCGGCACCAGCCCCAACCCCCTCATCAAGTCCACCACCAAGGGCCTCGATGTCAACAAGCATGGCGGCATCATCGTTGAAGAGGGCACCGGCAAGACCACCCGTGAGGGCGTCTTCGCAGGCGGTGACGCAGTTACCGGCGCAGCAACCGTTATCTCCGCTATGGGCGCAGGTAAGGCAGCGGCAGCAGCTATCGACGAATATCTCTCCAAGTAAGTTAATTGCTATCAAAGCTCGGTCGGCGCAAAAGCCTTCCGGGCTTTTTTAATGCCTTGATTTTGAGAGGGGCTATGATATAATGCCGAATAGAAGGAACCTCCGGGCAGCCGCCGCATGGAATTTGATTTTTCCTTGCTTTGATGTATAATACGGATGATCTGTTTGGCAGGATACCGGATTTGGAATATGAAGGAGCTATTGCAGATATTTGATACGAATCTTTACAGCGAGCTATTCCTCGAATACAATGACGGCGGCTGGACAAAAAAGCTGCTTGGGAAGGATACCGTTATTGTTGAAAAGAACTGCCGCTGATCGGGCTCGCTCATGGGAGGCAAGGTAAATGGCAAGGAAACAGGAACAGAAGGACAATAAACCCAGAAAGAAAAGCCGGGAGAGGGATCGCCTGACGGCAAAATACCAGCTTCTGAGGCTTTTCTGGCTGCTGCTCATTCCGCTCGGCTTTCTTTGGCCGAGGCTTGCAGGCGGATCAGCGGAGGGCGTTGAGAATATTTATTCGGGAAAGATCTATCCCGTCATCTCCCGTTCGCTTGCGTTTGTGAGCTCATCAATACCCATTTCAATAGGTCTTGCTATCGTCCTGGGGCTGACTGCGGTGTTTTTACTGACTGTTGTTGTAAGGCTTTTTCGTATGATCTTCGGCAAGCTCATCAATAGACGCCGCAACCGCATACGCTTTTACAGCATACTCATTTCCTTTGGAATCTTCTTCGGAGTGCTTGTCAATCTCTTTTATGCCTTCTGGGGCATGAACACCTTTAGGCGTCCGCTTTCAGATACGCTCTGCCTTGATATAAGGCAGTATTCCGCAGAGGAACTGGCATCGGCGTGCAGAATACTTGCCTGCCGTGCAGCGGAGCTGAGGGAGAATGTTAATGAGGATGAAAACGGGGTCTACGATCTCGGAAGCATCGAAGATGAACTTGACGAGGTGTGCAATGCATATGCTCTTTTAGGCGAGGAACATAAGGAATTCAGCAACAAGGTCTATCCTGCAAAGCCGGGGAAGCTGTCCGCGCTCTTTTCAAAACTGAATATGGCAGGCATATATGTACCCTTTACCGCCGAAATAAGCATCAATGTCGATCAGCCCGACCTTTACATCCTTGCCGGGGCTGCGCACGAAACGGCACATTATTTCGGCTTCGTCCCGGAGGCTGAGGCAGGCTTTATCGCATTCATGCTCGCCGACTATACCGACGACCCTGCGCTCGAATATTCCCTCATAATGAATGCGCTCGTATATTGCGGCAATGCGCTATGCGCAAAGTCCCCTGCGCTTTACGGAGAACTGCGCGCGACTGTCTATACCGAGGGGATGCTTCGCGACCTTGGAAGCTACCGCGAATACATTGCATCCTATGAGGATGACCCGGCAGGCGATATAGGCGAGATGATAAACGATACCTACCTCAAGTACAGCGGCCAGAGCGAGGGCGTGCAGAGCTACGGCCTTATGGTCGATTATATCCTTGCCTACTATGATGCTGTCGGGTTGCTCGCAAGCTGACAGAGAAATAGATTAAATACTGCGAACCTCTGCTTCGCGTAAAAATATATTTTTGTTTTTACCAAATAATGCTTGACTAACCGTATCAACTGTACTATCATTAGCAATACAGTTAATACGGTTTTTGTTTATTAACAGAGAGAAAAGGAGGTTCCGAAAAGAGTGTTCAATATCAACAGGGTATCGGACGTACCGATTTACGAGCAGCTTATCGCAGAGATAGAGCGCTATGTGCTCGCAGGTCTTATACGACCGGGCGAAAAGCTGCCGAGCGTAAGGAATCTTTCCGTGGAGCATTCGGTGAATCCGAATACGGTCCAGAAGGCATATACGGAGCTTGAAAGGCAGAAGCTCTGTTACAGCGTCCCGGGCAGCGGAAGGTTTATAGCGGAGGATGCAGTCGATCTGCTCAGAGGAAAAAAGAGCGAACTGCTTGATAAGGTCGCCGAGCTTGCAAGGGAGCTTCGCACTTCCGGCATGGCGGAGGAAGAGATTATTAAGACCGTGCATGCGGTCTATACCGAAACGGGCATCTGAAAGGAAAAGAAAAATGATTGAAATCAGAAACGTTACCAAATGTTACGATAATTTGAGAGCAGTTGATGACCTCAGCTGCGATATATTGCCGGGCGGAGTGTTCGGACTTGTCGGCGTCAACGGTTCGGGCAAATCGACCCTTCTGCGCCTCATTTCGGGCGTGTACCATGCGGATGAGGGCAGCATAAAGCTCTTCGGCGAGGAGGTCTACGATAATCCCGAAGCGAAGAAGCATATCATCTATGTCCCCGATAACACTCAGCTCGTAATGAGCGGCTCGAATATGCTTGAGATGGCAAAATTCTATGCGGCATGCTATGAAAAATTCTCGTTTGAGAAATTTGAAAAGCTGACTCGGGTATTCAACCTCAATCCGAAGGCAAGGATACGTTCCTTTTCCAAGGGCATGATGAAGCAGGCGCAGACCGTACTCGCTCTTTCCTGCAATACCGATATTATCATGTTCGATGAGACTTACGACGGCCTTGACCCTCTTGCAAAGCAGATAGCCGCAAAGCTCATCTATGCCGAGGTCTGCGACCGCAGAGCCTGCGTCATAATGACGAGCCACTCTCTTAGGGAGCTTGAGGATACCTGCGATACGCTTGCGCTCATGTATAAGGGTAAGCTCATACTTCAGAGCGATATTGGAAGCCTCAAGACCACATTATTCAAGATTCAGGTCGCCTTTGCGGATGATACCGGCAGGGAAGCCTTTGAGAATATCGAGGGCGCGGAGCTGCTGTCATACACCCTCAACGGCAGGGTGGCGACCGTCATTATGAAGGGCGATAAAGCTCATGCGGAAGCGCATATAAGGAAGTTTAATCCCCTGATATTCGAGATGCTGCCCATTACCTTAGAGGAGGTCTTCGCATATCAGATGGACGCCCTCGGCTACGATTTTTCCCTGATAATGCCCGAGTAAAGGAGTATACAACATGAAAAAGAGTTTTTTCAGATTCCATAAATCAATCTTTATCGAAACGCTCAAGCGTATGAAGGCACCTGCCATCATCCTTGCTGTGGCAGCGCTCATGGCCGGCATTTTCAGAGGCGGCCATCTGTTCGGATATTCTGCGCCTGCATTCGTTGAAAATCCGTTCAATACGGCGTACTTTTTTGCCTGCGAGCTGATTATGCTCATTGTCGGCATTCATGTTGCGACAAGTCTGCATAAGAAGGATACTGCGGAGCTTTACGGCAGCGTACCCGTTTCAAGGGATTCGATGTGGACAACGGGCTTCGTTGCGGCGCTCGTCTTAGGCATCGGCATGATGCTTGTTACGTTCATCGGTATGCTTATCGGCAGGCTGATAATGCATGATTATTTCAGCATCGGTTCCTTCGGTTATAATTATCTTGAAGTGCTCCCTGCATTGGGCAAGACGATTCTCTTTGGCATTGCCTGCTATGCAGTCGCAGTTATCGCCTGCTCGGTCACGAATAAGGTGTTTTCGGCAATAGTCACAATTATCATCGTTGCATCATTCTGCATGGACACCTATTTTGCGCTCTCCGTTGAGTCGAGATTCGGGCTTTCGCTTTGGGAGCTTATTCTGCCCATTGATGCCGGTCTGCGCTCGGCGATAGGCTGGATAATCCTTGCCGCATTGACGGCAGCGGCATTATTCCTTTCAAGAAAGGCATTCCTGAAGATCCGCACCGAGGATAATCTTCCCGTTAAAAAGGGTGCGGTGCAGATAATCGTCGGCGCTATGCTCGCGGCGAATATTATGATGACGTATGTGAATATTGCTGCCGAAGGCAAAGTGATCGTCAATAATATTATTTTCGGAACGGTATTCTCGGTAATCGCCTATCTTATTTATTCGATTATCGTATGCAAGAAGTTTGCTCTCGCATTGAAAAGGTTTATGTTCTATCCTGCCGCCGCCGCGTTCTGCCTTATCGTCTATCTCGGCTCAACCCTTTTCGGAAAATCGTATGATAAGCTCGATTTCAGCGCAAAGAATATAGACTATGTTGAGGTCACGGGAAACCTGATAGACGACACGAGATATTATTATTCATGGGATCTTGGATACAGCAGCAGCTATCCGTTCGGAGGGGAATTAAGAATTCGTAAGGGCAGCGGCAAAGAAAGCAAGGTACGTCTTGATGACAGCGAGCTCAAGAACTATATCTCCAAGGTCATGAATTCGGGATGGGAGATTAACGGTTACCTGAACACGCTCATGGATAGCTTAAATTTCTTTTACAATAATAATTGCAAGCTGCCCATCTGCATCACCCTAAAGGACGGCACCAAGTACTATACCGATGCACGCTTTGCATCCGGAATGATTGATGATACCAGGAACTATATCCTGGATTTCGAAGCTGAATACAGGGAAGCGCTTACCGATGTGACGGAATTCGAGGGCGGGCACTTCCTCTATATGGATAAGGCATTCGATGATATATACTCCCTCTTTATCGAGGAGCTTTCGGCACTGCCCGCCTATGAAAGACTGCATCTTATGGGACATAGCAGCGGATATTCGCCCATACGCACATCGGGCGTCACCGTGCTTCGTATTGCAAATAAGGATAATACCATCGTAAGGTCATTCCTGCTCAGCGAGCTTACCCCGAAAACACTGGAGAAGTACTGCGAGATTTCAAATAAGCTTCTTGAGAATGACGAAACCAAGCTTGCCATAGAGGAGATAATGAGCAGCGGAGAACTTCCGGAATACTATAAGATAAACTATGTCCTCTATGATACTGTAACACATGAGGCTTTCTGCTATTCGATAAGATCAGCGGACGAGTACATCTCCGAAAGGATAATAAGCTATGACCTGTTCAAAGAGTATTTCGAGCCGTATCTTTTTGAAGGCGAGGATATTGAGGCAAGGTATGATGAATATGTGCATCAGCATTTGTCAATGAGCGATTACATTTTCATGATAGACAACGAGACATTCAAAGAAATGTTCGATTTCGGGGACACAGATGAAGATGAGATAACTGAGCTGCTCTTTCTTTACCTGTATGGGTACTATTCCGAAATCGGATCGCAGTATCCCAATGAGGAACGCATAAAATTTGACGAGCTTGATAACGGAACTTGGGAGTTCTTTACCGGAATAGCCGAAAATAAGGATGAAAATTCACGCTACAAGCTGATTATAACAAGTATAGAGGTTGAGCTTTACAATACCGAAGAAGGCCGGTATAAGGGCTTTATACTTGATTCATCCTTCGGCGATATTGTAAATGAATATCCCTGGACATGGAATCTATCCGATGAGCAGTATGAAACGCTCATTGATTCACTTCCCAAAGCATATCCGGGCGCTGAAGCCGAATGACTCAACCGTATTTCCGCTGATAGCATGAAATAACTTTCAGACCGGGACCGCATGGCAGCTCTGCCGTGCGGTCCCGGTCAATTTACAGTATGGATTAACAAACCTTTGATAAATGCTGTGGCGTTGTCAGTTTTTAAGGCATCCGATGGGCACGACAAATACCCCGTCCCGACGGCGGTATGCATAATCGCCTATTCCGGTCAAAACCATGAGGAAAGATGCTTCTTTCATTCTGTCGGTATCTATTTTTGCCTGCAATGCTTTTAGCCGCCCGGCACCCTCCTCAATCATTTTTTCACCGCCGAGTTTGATTTCGATGAGTCCATATTTACCGCTTCGCAAGTGGAGAACCGCGTCACATTCAAGGCCATCCTTATCGCGGTAGTGGTAGACATCGCCGCTCAGTGCATCGGCAAACACACGAAGGTCTCTTGCACACAGAGTTTCAAACAGAAACCCGAAGGTTTTAAGATCATCTATGAGGTCAGCAGGGCCGATACCGAGGGCAGCTGCTGCAATGGAAGGATCCACATAATACCGCGTATCCGATGAGCGAATAGCTGTCTTTGAACGCAGGTTAGGATTCCATGCCGGCATATCCTCAACGACAAAGATTTTGCGCAGAGCGTTCAGATATGACGCAACGGTTTCTTCATTCATGGAGGATTCATCGTTTGCGGCAACGTCCTTTGCAATATCAATGTTGGATATTTGACTGCCTTGGTTTCTTGCATAGGAACGCATCAGCCGCTTCACTCTTTCGGGGTTTTTATTTACATTGTCCGCACGGTTTATATCGGAACGAACGATGGCATCATAATAGTCGATAGCCTGGTCAAGTGCGATTTCATCGCGCATATCTATGGCCTGCGGCCAGCCGCCGCGGCACACTAAAAATGCAAGCCTATCAAGGCTTATTCTTGATTCTCCGTCCACATTTTCAGCTCCGTCAAACAGATCCTTCAATTTGACATCGCCTGAGGAGTCGCCTGATTCATATAGGCTCATAGGACGCATTGTCAGCCATGTGAACCTTCCGGTGCCTGAATGTGTTATATCTTTGGTATCAACGGGAACAGCAGAGCCCGTGAGTATGAACTGGCCGGGTTCTGCACGGTGATCCACTTCAAACCGGATGGTGTCCCATAGCTTTGGTGCGAGCTGCCATTCGTCGATTAGGCGAGGGACCGCACCATTCAGAAGACGCTTGGGGTTGAGCTCGGAAGTGTTGAGATTCTGTTCCATCTTTTCAGGTTCATCCATATACAATATGCTTGATGCTATCTGCTCGGCAGTAGTAGTCTTTCCGCACCATTTGGGGCCTTCAATCAGCACGGCCCCTTTACTTTCAAGCTTTCGCTTAAGAATATCATCTGCGATTCTTTTTCTGTATTTTTTCATTTGAAACACCTCGGCTGTATGCATGTCGGTAATATTATATGCCGAGGTTTTGAATTTATCAAGACTTTTCCGACGTTTGGCGAAAAATTTTTCCGATGTTTGGCAAAATATTTTTCCGACGTTTGGCGAGAAATTTTTCCGACGTTTGGCGGAAACGAGAAAGACGACCGCAATGCGATCGTCTTATCAAATGGCAGGGGTACTAAGGCTCGAACTCAGAAGAACGGTTTTGGAGACCGCTATGTTACCATTACATCATACCCCTAAGCCTGCAACAATGGTATTTTATCATTCGCGCAGAGCTTTGTCAAGCACGAATTTGATCTAATTTTAGATATTTTCGATTTTCTGCCCGCTGATTTTATGTTCCCTTGCTTGAACGTGGCGTGCGACTCTGATATAATAAAATCAGAATAGTATGTACATGGAGCAGTAAATGAAAATACTCATTGTTAACGATGACGGTTACAGCGCAGCCGGCATAAATGCCCTTGCAAGAGCCTTACAGTACGATAACGAGGTCTTTGTCTGCGCACCCCGGGAGAATAAGAGTGCGGCAGGGCATTCGCTGACGCTTCGGAATGATCTCACGGCAACGCGAACCATGCTTCCGGGCTGTCCGTTCGTCAAAGCCTATTTTGTGGACGGCACGCCCGTGGACTGCCTGAGGCTTGCGATAGGCAATCTCGGAAGCGAACCCGAGCTTGTGCTTTCCGGAATCAATCAGGCGCCTAATCTCGGCACGGATATAATTTCCTCAGGTACGGTTGCGGCTGCGAACGAAGCAGCCATGCTCGGTTACAGAGCCATTGCCGTTTCGCGCGACGGATTCGATACCGAGTATTTTGATGACTGCGCGGAGGTCTTCCGCGATATGCTCCCCGAGCTGCTTGCCTGCATGGACGAAAAATCACATCTTCTGAACGTAAATTTCCCCCATTGCCGCAAGGCGGATTACAAGGGAGTGCGCACGGGGTATCTTGCCCTTCAGGAGTACCCGATACCGTTTGAGGAACGCATGGGCGAGAACGGGGAAACCCTGTACCGAGCAAGAAGCGTTAAGCTGACCGAATTGCCCGAGAACGATACCTCCGATGAGAAATTCGTGCGTGACGGATTCATCACAGTCACTCCGCTTATCTTCGACCATACGGATTATTCAAGGATGGCGAAGATTGCTCCCGAACTCGAAAGGAATTGGGTATGAAAAGGGTCGCGGTTATCGGCGCAGGCGCGGCAGGGCTCTTAGCCGGTGCATTTGCCGCTCGCGGTGGCTGCCGCACGGAGATCATCGAGCGCAACGAAAAGGCGGGGAAGAAGCTGTTTCTGACCGGCAAGGGAAGGTGCAATATCACCAATTCCGCCGATAGGGATGAATTCATGAAGGCCGTCTTGCATAACGGCAGGTTCCTTTACAGCGCATTCGATAATTTCTTCAATGATGATATTATAAATATAATCAATGCCTACGGCGTTAAGACTAAGCTCGAGCGCGGCGGAAGATATTTTCCCGAAAGCGATAAATCGAGCGATGTAATAAAGGCGCTGCTTGCGTTTACTCAAAAAAGCGGTGCAGATATACTCTTGAATTCGCACGTCAGCTCCGTTGAAAAGCGCGGAGAGGAGTTCATCGTTCATATAGAGCATCAGCCGGACAGAACCTATGATGCGCTTATAATCGCGACCGGTGGGCTCAGCTACTCATCAACGGGTTCTACGGGTGACGGCTATCGCTTTGCAAAGTCCTTGGGGCATACCGTGCTTGAGGCTAAGCCCTCACTGATACCGTTTGAAACGGAGGAAGGCTGGGTGAGCGAGCTTATGGGCCTTTCGCTGAAGAACGTTACTCTCAGAGCGTATAAGAAACCCAAAGCCGACGGGAAAAGGCAGAGACCCGTATATGAGGAGCTCGGCGAAATGCTCTTTACCCATTTCGGCGTGAGCGGCCCGCTGGTGCTCAGTGCTTCGGGCTATCTTGCCGACGATCCGAAGGGCGCAAGGCTCGAAATAGACCTGAAGCCGGGGCTGAGTCCCGAGCAGCTTGATGCAAGACTTCTTCGCGACTTTGAGAAATATAAGCATAAAAAGCTCGGCAACGCCCTGGTTGAGCTTCTGCCCTCAAGGCTTATCGACAGGATAATCCTTGAAAGCGGTATCGACCCCGAAAAGACGGTCGATAATCTGACGAGGGAAGAAAGGCAGGCTCTCGTTTCGACCCTTAAAGGATTGAAGCTCACCGTAAAGGGCGTCAGACCCATGGAAGAAGCGATAATCACACGGGGCGGCATACCGATAAAGGAAATAAATCCGTCCACGATGGAGTCAAAGCTTGTTCCCGGGCTGTATTTTGCAGGCGAGGTCATCGACGTTGACGCATGCACGGGAGGCTATAATTTGCAGGTTGCATGGTCAACGGGCGCAGCGGCGGGGAGAGCGGTTTCCGAAGCATAGCGGGCAAGTCCCGATAGTTTGATATAAACAGGAGGAAGGAATAATGTCCATCATCAATATTGCCATTGACGGCCCTGCCGGCGCAGGCAAGAGCACCGTTGCAAAGCGGATAGCCGAGATAATGCATCTCACATACGTTGATACGGGCGCAATGTACCGCGCGCTCGGCCTGAAAGCCGTTCGGAACGGAATCGACCCCGGAGATGCTGAGGCGGTCGCTACGATGCTGCCCGATACAACGGTGACGTTTATCAAGATTAACGGTGAACAGCATGTTGTGCTCGACGGTGAGGATGTGAACGAATTCATTCGCACCGAGGAAATATCCCATGCGGCATCGGTAATAAGCACACTTCCGGAGGTGCGCCGAAAGCTCGTTGACCTCCAGCGGGAGATAGCCAGAAGCACCGATACCGTCATGGACGGCAGGGATATCGGCACCGTTGTCCTTCCGAACACTCCTTATAAATTCTATGTAACAGCCTCCGCAGAGGTGCGCGCAAAGCGCAGATTCGTCGAATATCAGAAGAAGGGTATTCTCGGAGATATGACATATGAGGATGTGCTTAACGAGGTCAAAGCCCGTGATGAGCGCGATATGAACAGGGAGTTTTCTCCGCTAAGACCTGCGGAGAATGCGGTTATCATTGATACGAGCGAAATGAGCATAGACGAAGCCGTTGATGCCGTGATTGAGGATATAGACTAATGCTGTACATCATTTTTATCAGTCTGCTGAAAATACCTCTCTGGCTGCTCATGAGACCTAAGATCTGCGGACATAAGGAGAACCTGCGCATGAAGGGCGGAGTGATATTCGTCTGCAACCACAGGGCGCTGATGGATCCCGTGAAGCTTGCAATCATATGCCCCAGAATTATCCATTTCATGGCAAAAAAGGAGCTTTTCGATACTAAGCTCGGAAGCATTTTCTTCAAATCCCTCTTTGTATTTCCTGTATCGAGAAAGACCGCCGATATTAAATCCGTCAAGAATGCCATAAAGCTGCTTGAAAAGGGCAAGGCGTTCGGAATCTATCCCGAGGGCAAGCGAGCCGTGACGGATAATATTGATGATATAGAAAAGGGTACGGCTTTCATAGCGGCAAAGAGCGGAGCACCGATAGTACCCATTTATCTGAAAGAAGCAAAGCACAGGCTTTCACGCGTGGAAGTGATGGTCGGCGAGGTCATAACGGTCGAAAGCGCATCGGCTGTCCGCCCGGATATGAAGCCGGTCGAGGCTGTGACCGAAGCGATACGCTCTTCGCTTGAAGAGCTCGGGCTGGAAATGAGGAAAAAGTGATGGAGATACTGCTTGCGAAAAATGCAGGCTTCTGTTTCGGCGTAAGGCGAGCCGTTGAAACGGCAAAGTCTGCCGTGAAGGAAAAACGCAGCAAGGACCCGTGCGCCGTTGTCTATACCTACGGGGAGCTCATACATAACCGTACCGTTGTCGAAGAACTGAGAAAAGAGGGCATCGTCCCGATAGACAGCCTTGAAAGCATCAAAGAGGGTGACAGCGTGGTGATACGCTCCCACGGCGTGGGCGAAAGGGTGTATGATATCCTCCGTGCTCGGGGAGCGAATATAATTGATGCGACCTGTCCGTTTGTCGCAAATATCCATAGGATAGTTAATGCGGCATATGCTGCCGGCGAACGGGTATTCATCGTCGGCGATAAAAACCATCCGGAGCCCATCGGCATCAACGGCTTCTGCGCCGGCAGTGCGGAATTCATTGAGTCCATTGAGGATCTTGAAAAGCTGAAAGGCAAGGAAGGGATCTTGGTCGTTCAGACGACCTTTGATTCAAAGCTCTTTGCAGCGATGGAGAAGAGGATAAGGGAGGAATACCCCGGCATCCGCGTCAATAACACCATCTGCAATACCACTTTGGACAGGCAGGCGGAAGCCGAGCAGCTAAGCCGAAAATGCGGCGCGATCCTCGTCTTGGGAGACAGACACAGCTCAAATACAAAAAAATTACTTGAAATATGCAAAAAAAATTGCATTTCTTCCAAAATAGTTTCAAACAAAGACGAAATTCCTATTGATTTATTCAAAAATCCTGCTATAATAATAGGGATTGTTGCCGGTGCTTCCACACCGGATTCAATAATATGGGAGGTTATCAGAACCATGAGTGAACAGGATAAGGCTAACGCAATTTCCACCGAAGCCGAAATCAAAGAAACTGCAACCGCTGAAGAAGCGGCCAAGAACATCGAAGACATCGCCGTGTTTGATGAAGACGCTATTACGAAGACTATCGTCCGTATTCGCCCCGGTCAGATCTTAACGGGAACAGTCATTCAGATTGTTGACGGCGAAGTCAGCGTAAACATCGGTTATAAGTCCGATGGTTACATTCCCCGTAATGAGTTCTCCAACGATCCCGAGGCTGATCCCGCTGCAAGCGTAAAGCCCGGCGATGAGATCGAAGTTGAGGTTCTCAAAGTCAATGACGGCGAAGGCAATGTGCTTCTCTCCCGCAAGAATGTCGAGAGTCAGAAAGCATGGGAAGAATTCTCTGCTGATGCCGAGTCCGAGGGTAAGATTCTTGACGGCGTTTGCAAGGAAGCAGTCAAGGGCGGCGTGATCGTAGTGCTCGATAACGGCGCAAGGGCATTCGTACCCGCTTCACAGATCGCCAACAAGTATGTTGCCGACCTCAATGAGTATGTCGGTCAGCCCATGAAGATCAAGGTCCTCGAAGTAGACCCGAAGCGCAAGCGCATCGTCGGCTCTCACAAGGCAGTTCTCCGCAAGGAAGCAGAAGAAGCCAAGAAGGCGATATGGAATGAGCTTCAGGTTGGCGAGCATAGGAACGGTATCGTCCGCAGGCTCACCAATTTCGGCGCTTTCGTCGATATCGGCGGCGTCGACGGTCTGCTCCATGTTACCCAGTGCTCCTGGGACAGGTCCATCAAGAACCCTGCTGACGTCCTTGAAATCGGTCAGCAGATCGAAGTTGTCATCCGTGAAATAGATGCAGCAAATAAGAAGGTATCCTTGGGCTACAAGGAGCTTCTGCCCAAGCCTTGGGAAACCGCAGAGGAAAGGTATCCTGTCGGTTCCATCGTTGAAGGCAAGGTCGTCCGCATCGTAGATTTCGGTGCATTCGTTGCACTTGAGCCCACCATCGACGGTCTCATCCACATTTCTCAGATCTCAATCAAGCGTTTTGCTAAGATTGAAGATGAGCTCCAGATCGGCGACATCGTCCGCTGCAAGGTTCTCTCCGTTGATACCGCTAAGAAGCGTATTAGCCTCAGCAGGAAGGAAGCTTTCATCGAGGAGCATCCCGAAGAGGCTCAGGCTATCATTGATGAAGAGAAGGCAGCTCGCGATAAGGTTCGCCAGGAGCGTCAGGAGAAGCGCCAGCAGGAGGAAGAGGCTCGCAAGGAAGCAGCCGCAGCCCGCGATGCACGCCGTAAGCAGCGTGATGAGCAGCGCGCAGAGCGCCAGGAGCGCCGTCATCGTGAGGAACCCGATTATGAGCTTCCCCCCGTTGAAGCATCCACCACTTCCCTTGCATCTCTGTTCGGCAACATCAAGTTTGATGAAGAGGGCGAGAACTAAGAGCATAATACAGCTTTCGGCTGTAATACAATAATTCGGACAAATTGCAGCTATCCATAATACGGTTTCAAGCAGAAAACCGAATTTGGAAAGCGGCTATACAAAGTACGGAAAAAGACGGGTGATAAGCATGGCTTTTACCCGTCTTATTCTTATATGACGCAGCAGCACGGCAATTCCGACGGTAAAATATTACCCTATCTTGCTCGAAACGCGCCCAAAAGCGGCATGAAATCAATGCTTTCTGCACCTAAATGCGAGCATACCGCCATATGGATCGGAGCGCAGGCGTGCCTATGCGATTGCGCTTCCGGCTGCTTATCGGCAAATAAAAAAACAGCGTCAGGGACGCGAAGCGCGGAGCCATCCTTGACGCTGCTTTATGTTTTGCTTTCTGCTTCACAGACGTGAATCAGCCAAATTCTTAATATAAATGGGAGGAACGGTATCGGCTAACCACACC
Organism: Clostridiales bacterium; assembly: GCA_004556165.1. Classification (GTDB taxonomy): domain Bacteria; phylum Bacillota; class Clostridia; order Christensenellales; family CAG-138; genus PeH17. The sequence continues at coordinate 36,624 of SFIR01000005.1, forward strand.
TTTTCATTTCCATAATAAAACGGTATTCCATCATTCCATGCTTTCAAGGAATCAATAACCAAAATACATGGTTTGCCATCATGTCGCTTTCCGACACTATGGGCGGTTTCAATATCCTGCGAAAGATGAACGTACTGCCTGCTCTGCGGAGATAAACCGTTCTCCATAATTGATTCCATGAATCTCCTTGCAGTTCCGTGATACAAAACCTCCGGAGGTTCACTTTTGATTTTAAGAATTTTCATTGGTATTGAATGACCGTAAAATGCTCGAATTCTGCCTCCGACAATCTCAAATCGTTTTTTATCCGAAGCATCTATCATTCGTTGAATATCTTCCTGAGTCAGGCTCTTCCAATCATTCTCCTTGTGTAATGCATCAATAAGCTGTTCAACGGGAACCCAACCCTCTGCATCCATTTCAAGCTCGAATTCCCATGGTGCATGCCGGAGCGCATAGGAAATCAACTTACTCAAGTGCACATCGTTCATTGCTTTCCTCAATAATCACTAAATAAAAACATCAACATTTCGGCGAGCTTACAAAAGTATTGTGATCTTTATTCGTCAGCCTCGTCGCTTCCGCTGCCGATGGTGGGCATTGGCTCTTCGGAAGAGGTTTCGATCAAAGTACGGAGCTTAGTTTCGATCTCGCGGCAGAGCTCGGGATTGTCCTTCAGGAAGGCACGGGCATTCTCACGCCCCTGACCGATGCGGATATCGCCGTAGGAATACCATGCGCCGGTCTTATTGATGATCTTATTATTGACTGCCATATCGAGGATGGAGCCCTCTCTTGAGACGCCCTCACCGTAGAGGATGTCGAATTCCGCAATGCGGAAGGGCGGAGCGACCTTATTCTTAACGACCTTGACACGGGTACGGTTGCCTATGGCGTCTGCGCCCTGCTTGATGGTATCTATCTTGCGGACATCGAGGCGGACGGAAGCAAAGAATTTGAGTGCCTTGCCGCCGGTGGTGGTCTCGGGATTACCGAACATCACGCCGACCTTTTCGCGAAGCTGGTTTATGAATATGACGCAGGTATGGGATTTTGCGACAACGCCGGCAAGCTTGCGCAGCGCCTGGCTCATCAGCCTTGCCTGCAAGCCCACATGAGAATCGCCCATATCGCCCTCAAGCTCCGCTTTGGGAACGAGCGCAGCTACGGAGTCAACAACGATAACATCAATAGCTCCGCTGCGTACAAGCGCATCGGCGATATCGAGCGCCTGTTCGCCGTTGTCGGGCTGGGAGATATAGAGCTTGTCCATACTGATTCCGAGCTTTTCGGCATATATGGGGTCGAGCGCATGTTCGGCATCAATGAATACGCACATGCCGCCCATCTTCTGAGCTTCGGCAATGATATGCAGAGCAAGCGTGGTCTTTCCGGAGGATTCCGGCCCGAATATCTCCACAATCCTGCCCTTCGGTACACCGCCGACGCCGAGTGCAGCGTCAAGCTCTATGCAGCCGGTAGGAATGACCGAAACATGTATCCTCGATGCAGCATCGCCCATGAGCATTATCGCTCCCTTACCGTACTGCTTTTCTATCTGCGTGAGTGCAACATCAAGTGCCTTATCTTTCTGCATTTTTGTACCTCCGAACAGGAATTTTCAGTAATAATATTATACCGCAGATAATGTCGTTTTTCAAGCATTACTTGAGCAGCGTTACAAGCTCCGTAAGCATTTTGACTGCTTCAATAACGGTTTTCCGCCTGATCTCGCCTCGCTCACCCGAAAAATGGAATTCACGCACCGCATAGCCGCATTTTGCCGCAATACCGATGTAAACGAGCCCTGCATCGCGCCCGAGCTCGTCTTTACCGGGCCCTGCAAGCCCAGTGACGGCAACGGCAAAATCCGCTCCGCTTTCACGAAGCGCGCCGACTGCCATCCGAGCGGCGACAGGCCGGGATACCGCCGTTTCACGCGCGATAAGCTCCGCATCGACGCCGAGCATGCTGTGCTTTGCCTCATCGGAATACGTCACAAAGCCATGAGTGAACCAACGGGAACTGCCGGGAAAATCAACGAAATTCGATGCGATCATGCCGCCGGTCAGGCTCTCGGCGGTGGCTGCGGCAAGGTTATCACGGAGAAGCAGGGGGATAAGCTCTTCAATAGCTTCATGAATCCTTTTATCAAGCATAGCCTCATTCATTCGCATTACATCTCCTTAAAAAGGTCCTTTGCACCTATCGTGTAATCAATGCCGGACCAAATGGTGAGGATGACCGCAAGCACCATGAGTATGAAGTCAACGGGTATTCCTATAGCGCGGAAAAGAGGCCCGAGGAGCATGGTAAAGAGAAGCGCGAAGAACTGGAGCGTGGTCTTCGCCTTGCCGATGGGCTTTGCGGCGACGACGATGCCCTTGCTCGCCGCGAGCTGGCGTATGCCGGAAACGAAGATTTCTCGTGCAATTATGATGAATGCAAAGACGGGCATGAGAAAATTGCCGAAGCTCATAACTTCATATTTGCACAGCATTATGAGCGCCGCGGAGGAGAGCAGTTTATCGGCGGTCGGGTCCATGAGCTTGCCGAAATCCGTTATGAGCCCCCTGGCGCGCGCGAGCCTGCCGTCAATGGTATCGGTGATATAGGCCAAGAAGAAAATTACAGCAGCGATAACGTAGTTCCATTGGAAAGCCACTCCGTTAAGGGTGCCGATCGTCCAGCCGGACGGCAGAAAGAAGCAGGCGATAAAGAGTGGGATCATGAAAATACGGAGCATGGTCAGCTTGTTGGGAAGGTTCATTTCACGGGTTTTCCTTTCAAATCATAAATATCTGCACCGGTGATTTCGATCGTAACGTAGTCGCCGGGATGGTAGATTTCGCCGTTAAGCTCGATACGGATAAGGCCGTCAACGTCTGCGGCTTCCGCATAGCTCCTTGCGAGAGCGTAATCTGAGTGTACCTCTTCGATAAGGACCTCGATACGGCTTCCTATGCGCCGGAGGTTGCTGTCTAAGGATATGCCCTGCTGCATGCGCATAAGCACATCGAGGCGCTTATCCATTATCTCCTGATCGATCTGACCGATCATCCTTGCCGCCGGGGTACCGTCCTCAGCGGAGTAGGTGAATGCGCCGACCCTATCAAAGGGATGCTCCCTCATGAAGGCATGAAGCTCCTCAAAATCCTCGTCCGTCTCGCCGGGGAAACCGAGCATAACCGTGGTACGCAGAATAAAATCGGGGGATTTTTTACGGATGTAGTCCGTTATTTCCCTGATATGCGCCGCGCTTCCGTGACGGTTCATACGGGAAAGCATGTTCTCGGAGATATGCTGAATGGGCATATCAATGTAATTAACTATCTTTTTCTCGTTGAGAATGGTATCTATAAGCTTCTCGGTCACGGTATTGGGGTAGGTGTAGAGAAGCCTTATCCAGTGCAGCTTTTCTATCCTCGCAAGCTCGGTCAGAAGCTCGCAGAGCATGGGTCTACCGTAGATATCTATGCCGTAAGCGGAGGTGTCCTGCGCAATAACGGTAAGCTCGGTGACTCCGGAATCTGCAAGGGCGTTAGCTTCTTCTATAAGCTGCTCCATAGGCACGCTGACACGCTTTCCTCTGATGAGAGGAATGGCGCAGTAGGAACAGTTATTGTCGCAGCCGTCGGCAATGCGAAGATACGCACGGTAGGGGGGCGTGGTGAGCAAACGGCGGAAAGTACCGCATTTGACCATATGGAACCTTGCCGCAAGCTCGCGTGCGAATGCAGGATAATCCTTGACTCCCCAGAACATATCCACCTCGGGCAGTTCCTCGCGCAGCTCATCGGGATAACGCTGGCTCAGGCAGCCGGTAACTGCAAGAAAGCGGCAGCTTCCCGTCTTTTTGTATTCCGCCATTTCGAGAATGGTATCTATGGAATCCTGTTTGGCAGGGGTTATAAAGCCGCAGGTGTTAATAATGATTATATCGGCAAGGCCTGCATCGGGCACGATCTTAAAACCGTACGAAGCAAGCTCGCCGAGCATATTTTCCGTATCAACGGCATTCTTAGAACAGCCGAGGGATACCGCGCCGACCTTTAATACTGAATTCATTGTTCGTCCTTTCATCAGCCTATGATGGGATTGTCCGAGCCATAGGTTTCATTATATTGTGCAGCGGTGATGAGTACGTTGCGGGGCTTTGCACCGTCGGGTACGCTCACATAGCCCTTCTGCTCCATGATATCCATGAGGCGTGAAGCGCGCGCATAGCCAACGCGCAGCCTGCGCTGAAGCATTGAGGTGGAAGCTGCACCGCTTTCGATGATCACGCGAATGGCATCGGGCAGAAGCTCATCCTCCTGCTTGCCGTTTCCCTGACCGAGGGTATTTCCGCTCGAAGCTATTTCGGTGAGCACGGTCTCGTCATATGAGGAGATCTGCTGCTTTGTATCCGCAAAGAAAGTCATGACATTATCAACCTCACTCTCGGATACATATGCGCCCTGTATTCTTCGCGCCTTCCTTGCGCCGTTGGCATGGAAGAGCATATCGCCGTTGCCGATGAGCTGCTCCGCACCGCCGGTATCGAGTATAACCCTCGAATCGGTTGCATTGGAAACGGCAAAAGCAATTCTGGTTGGTATATTGGCTTTGATAAGGCCTGTGATGACATCAACGCTCGGACGCTGGGTTGCGACGATGAGGTGGATGCCGCAGGCACGGCCGAGCTGTGCGATACGGCAGATGGATTCTTCGATATCCTTCGAGGCAACAAGCATCAGCTCCGCAAGCTCATCAATAACGATAACGAGCCTCGGCCAACGGTCATCCTCATTCTGCTGACGCTCATTATAGCTGTCGATTTCACGGGTATGGAAAGCAGCCATCTTATTGTATCTCTGCTCCATCTCCTTGACAGCCCAGTGCAGCGCACCGGCTGCCTTCTTGGCATCGGTGACGACGGGGCAGAATAGATGCGGCATCGGGGCATACATGGAAAGCTCAACAACCTTCGGGTCGATAAGTATCATCCTGACCTCCTTAGGGGAGGATTTATAGACTAAGCTCAGAATAATATCGTTAATGCAGACGGACTTACCTGAACCGGTCTGGCCTGCGATAAGAAGGTGGGGCATTTTGCCCAAATCGGCAGTGATGACCTTGCCGGCGATGTCCTTGCCGAGAGCAAAGGTAATGGGTGATTTGCTTTCACGGAATTCCCTGCATTCAAGCACCTCGCGAAGCAGTACGGTCGAGGTATTCTGATTGGGAACCTCAATGCCGATGGCGGCCTTGCCGGGGATAGGCGCTTCGATTCTTATTGCGGAAGCTGCGAGCGCGAGCGCAATATCCTTATTAAGGGCGGTTATCTTATTGACACGGGTGCCCTGCGCAGGCTGAAGCTCAAATCGGGTGATAACGGGTCCGACGCTGATATTGATGATTCTTGCGCTGATACCGAAGCAGTTAAGCGTTTCAAGCAGGATCTTTGCCTTTTCCTCGGGGGATTCGCTGGTGACGCTCGCCGTCGGGTCGGGCTTACGCAGGCATGTGAGCGGAGGACGCTGGTAAACCCTAAGCTCGGTCTGCACACCTTCCTGAATCTTTGTTTCGTTCTTTGGGGGGACATTGACCGCTCCCGTATCGGGCTCAACGATTATGCCGTCATCGTACTGCACGGGCGGCAGGTCGTCAGCTGCATATTCGCAAGAGGGCTCTGCTTTCTCGCCGTCAGGGCAAAGCGTAGATGCTTCAGCCTCCGCCGCATTGCTTTCAGTGTTCATTTCAATAGTCGGTTCCTCGAAAGAATATTCGTCAGCTTCAAATTCGGGATCCGGTTCTATGGGTTCAAATATCGGTTCCGGAATGATCTCGGGCTCATCAGCCGCAGCCGCAGCGGTTTTTGCTGCCTCGGTGGCTTTGCCGGCGGTTTTAGCGGTTTTCTTTGCGGCGGGCTTTCTGTGATCGAAGCCCGGACCGATGATGAGGTCGGAGCCCTCATCGCGCTCCCTTTGGGTTTCACGGCGGAACCTGCCCTCGGTGGGAAGCAGCGAGAGGTCGTCGCTTGTACCGTTCTTTTTGCTCAAAATATCGCGGATAAGGGGAATGCGCTTACTTGCAGGCTCCTTTGTGATGCGAAGCATCTCTTCGGAGGTTATCTCGGTATCCTTAACCGGAGCTTTAACATCATGCTCGGGAACCTCGGTGATGGGCTGCTTGAAGTCGCCTGCGGTCAGAGGTTTTCCCGAGTGCTCAATGAAGTCGGGAGTGTCAAGCTCATCCTCCGTTTTGGCAGCTCTGCGTTTTTCCTTCTTGGGCTTGTCCTTTGTTTCCTTTCCGCTGTGCTTCTTATCCGAACTTTTGCTCTCGGGCTTCCCGAAGAAATCGAATATGAGGAGAAACATCACTACAAGAATGCCGATGAGCAGGATAAAGGTGCCGATCTTACCCAAAAGTGCGGAGAATGCGCGCACGAATACGGCGCTCAATGCGCCGCCGCCGATATGCATAAGACCTAAGGAATATGATGATTTTATGTATTCGAAATAGCCCTCTCCGAGATGATCTTCAAGAGCAAATACATGCACTATCATGACTGCGGCAAACAGCGCAATACTCCCGCAGATGGGTATGGTCTTTCGAATCCTTTCGGTACCGACGAAGAAGAATGAAACCCCGATGGCAGCGAGCATTACGGGAAGGATAAAGGCGGCAACGCCGACAAGCCCGAAGAATACGGGTGCGAGCTTCGCAAGAAAACCATCCTTGCTGCCATAGATAAATATTCCAAGGATAATCGCGATAAATATTATTACAATGCCGATGATATTACGGCGAAGGGTGCGCTTCTTCTTTTCTTCAAGCTCCATTTTGAGCTGATCTTCCCTGCTGCTCACCGTATGCGCCGAAGCTGAACGCTTTTCTCCCGATTTCGCACGGGAAGCGGAAGGCTTCCTGGCGGATTCCGTTCGCTGACCGTTCTTATTGGATTTATCATTAGTCGCCACTCGATCACCTCCGAATTACAGCTTCATTCCGTCCTTTCATCGTCCGGACAAATATCCATTCTGTATTATACACTATGGAAGTCATAATTGGAAGCACTATTTTTTGCACAGAAAAAACACCCCACCGGTTAGGAGTGGGGTGCATGGAGAAACTAACGGAGCTTATGCTATATCAAGTACCATACGCATGATGGAAACAACATCTATGAGGTCGATTTCACCGTTTCCGTCCACGTCAGCAACGCTGAGATCGAGCGCGCTCTGGTCGGCAAGACCGAGGACATAGCGAGCGAGGAGGGAAGCATCTATAAGATCAACCACGCCATCGCCGTTTACGTCACCGAGAAGACCGGTGTTGATCCTTACAAGCTCAACATTGTCAACACAAGCTGCGTCATCGTTGCGGTTGACGCTGCCGTCCTTGGTGTATGCCCACTTGAAGGTATAGGTCCTGCTTGCAGCAGCAGTGAAGGTATAATGGGTCCAAGCAATTTCGCCGGACTGCTCGAATGCTGCAACTCCGTTTACATAGAAGTAGAACTCATCGTAATTTGTTTCGCTGCTGACCTTGTAATCAAAGCTCAAAGTATCGCCCTCTTCAAGCTCGATGGTGAGCTCAAAGTACGAGGTAGTGCTGTGGTGCTCCGCATTGCCGCTCATCAGATAATCATTGACAACGACCCAGGGATAGCTCTGTGAAGGAGAAGAGAATTCAAGGTTGCCGCCGGGAACGTTCAGAGCGGAATTCATGGTATGACCGAGTGCGAATTCCTTGACCCACGCGCAGTCGCTTCCGGATGCACCGCTGCCATCCTTGGTGAAGGTGAATTCGAGGTTATAGGTGCCGTCTGCGGGAATCTGATAGAGGAAGTTTACAAATCCGTCGGTGGAATTGGTATCAATGTAGGTCTGACCGTTGATCTTAAAGGTAAAGCTGTCGCCGGAGCCTGCATCGACCTTATAATTGAAATTGATCATGACGCCTTCGGGGAGTGTTGCGGAGGTGGTCATGACGGAAACGGAGTTGTTAACGCCTGCATTTCCGCTCTTGACTGCATCGCCGTCAATGACCCAGGGGTAATCGCCGGTGCTGATGAATTCATAGCAGTTGCCGGGAGCATTGATAACGGTGCTGATGGTATCGTGGATTTCAACATTGCGCAGATATGCGCAGTCATCGCCTGCCGCACCGCTTGCATCCTTGACATACTTCCAGGTGAAGGTGTTGTCACCGCTGCCGGGAACTACGCAGGAGAAGGTCGTCCAGCCATCGGTCGCGCCGGCGGTAAGTACGGTGTTCGAACCGACCATGAACTGGAGCTGATCTGCGGTATCGCTGCTGACATTGTATTCAAAGCTGATCTCCTGGAAAGCCTTAGTGGTTGCAGTACCGGTAAGGATGGAGGAGGAGTTGTCTACGCCTGCATTGCCGCTGTGAGCGATGCCGGTATCTATATCCATTGTCCATGCATAGGGAGCATTGGAATTGAAGGAAATGGGGGTATCGCCGGTGCCGAGACCGTAGAATTTGAGGATATTGGTGCAGCAGAGCAGACCTGCGCCGCCGCCGGAGAAGCTGGCAGGAAGAGCATTTGCTTTAATGATGTTGGTAACATCGACAACGCTCATATCGGGATCGTAGGATTTCAGCATTGCTGCGACTGCGGATACATGGGGAGTAGCCATCGAAGTACCGCTCATGGTTGTAGTGCCGCCGCCCATCCTTGCGCTGACGATGTCGGAGCCGGGAGCGGTGATGTCAATAAGGTCGCCGTAGTTGGAGAACCATGAAAGGGAATTGCTGGAGGTGTGGGATGCAACGGTGATAGCGAGAGGAACATTGCCGGGGCAGTGGAGATTAGCATCCTCGCTTTCGTTGCCTGCCGCGATGCAGAATACGAAATTATACTGCGCCGCTTCTTCAACAATATCGTTATAGAGATTATGGTATTCGCCGTGGTCGCAGTCGCCGCCGAGGCTCATGCTGCCGACCTGGCATCCATGGAGATATGCCCATTCCATACCTGCGGCAACGCCGGAATCATCGCCGTAGCCGCTTTCGTCGAGCACCCTGATGCCCATAATCTTGACATTGGGAAGGGTCCCGTCAATGATGGTGCCGGAGCAGTGGGTGCCGTGGCCGTGTTCATCTTCGGGGTTATCATCATTGTCGATGAAATCGTAGCCGCCGGATACAAGCCTGCTTAACAGTATGGGATGGTCGCTGTCAACACCGGTATCAATGACGGCAACGGTAATGGTGGGAAGGTTTGCCATGTCGTTGTCCGCAAGGTCATATATCCAGGTATTGAAATCCCTTGCATTGGCATAGTTTGCGCCCCAGCCCCAGGACATGAAGTTGTAGCCGCCGCCGGGCTCGTCATCGGGACCGATATCGCCCTTGGCTTCAACATCGCCGGCTGAAACGATGCCGTCGGCCTGTACATACTCAACGCAGTCGAGCTTCGCATATTCCTGTGCGGCAGCTTCGGCATCGGCAGGAGTCCTGTACTGGATGACATGCAGGTCATTATAGCCGTTTACATAGGCAACCGAGCCGGTGTAGTCAAGCTTCGCTGCGGATTTGACGATGATGCGTGCATTTGCATAAGGATCGTCAGCATTCTTATATGCATCCTTGATACCATAGGCCTGCTTCATCTCATAAAGCCTATCATAGTAAGAAGAAAGAGCGCTGATCCTTGCTTCCCTCTCTGAGTCAGTCATGACGGCTGAGGGAGCTTCGGTCTCATTAGTGGTTTCTGCGCCGATTGCAGGTACAATGCCTAAGCACAGTACGAGCGAGAGCAGAAGAGCAATAAGTTTTTTCATATTGGGTTCCTCCTGTTTTTTGGATTTTATATCCGCAAATAAGTATAGCAGGTTTGCAGTTGCCGGTCAATAATAATTTGCTGAAAAATACCGCAAATCTATTGCACGCTGTAATCAAAAGGCCCTTCGCCGAAGAGCGAAGAGCCTTGGATGTTAATGTACAAATCAGGCGCCGATGCTAAGAACCATACGCATGATGCAGATTACATCAATGAGGTCGATATTGCCGTTTGCATCAACGTCAGCAACGGTGAGATCGAGATCATTTGCGCCAACAAGACCGAGGACATAACGGTTAAGGAGGGAAGCGTCGATAAGATCGACAACGCCATTGCCGTCAACGTCGCCAAGGAGACCGGGGTCATCAGAAGCACCGATAACTTCAACTGCGTCAAGGTTGACGGAGAACATATCGGTTACGTTGTAGTGACGGAATGCTACGCGGATTGCCTGACCTGCGAATGCAGCGGTATCAACATAGTAGGTTTCAACTGTTCCGGTTGCGGTGAAGCCTGCGATCTCATCGCTCCAGGTCTGGCCGCCATCGGTGGATACGTATACGCCGATATACTCTGCTGCCCAGTCGGGATCCTGGCCTACCATCATGAAGCTGATCTGAGTGCCTGCAGTGAATACGGGGCTGATGAGCCAGTTATCGGGAGTGAGGGGTCCAAAATCGTTGATGAAAGACTGGGAGTTCATCATACCTTCGCCTTCGGGTACGTTCATACCCTCGCCAAGCATCCATTGCCACTCGTTGCCGTCGCCGTCTTCATCAAGCCATTCCCAGCCTTCATCTTCGGGATCATCTTCGAAGTACCAACCGGTATCGGATACGGGGGGCTCGGTGGGATCTACGGGAGGTTCGGTGGGATCTACGGGAGGTTCGGTGGGATCCACAGGGGGTTCAGTGGGATCAACGGGAGTGGGCAGGGGCTGATCGAAGCCTGCGTAGATATTGGTCACGCAGAGGATGCCTGCACCGCCGTTGGTATAGGTTACGGGGATAGCATTGTCGCAAATGAGCTGGGTCAGATCAGCAACGGTCATATCGGGATCGTAGGACTTAAGCATTGCGGCAACTGCAGATACATGAGGAGTAGCCATGGAGGTACCGCTCAGAGTGGTTTTGCCGCCGCCAATCCTTGCGCTCTTGATGTTCTGGCCGGGAGCGGTGATATCAACGATTGAGCCGTAGTTGGAGAAGCTTGCAAGAGCATTTGCCTTGGTGCTTGCCGCAACGGTGATAGCATTGGGGCAGTTTGCGGGGCAATGATTGCTTGCATCATCGGATTCGTTGCCTGCTGCTACGCAGAAGGGGATGTTATGGGCATAAGCCTGATCGATGATGCTGTTGTACTGGGAATGCTGGCCGCCGCAGTCGCCGCCGAGGCTCATGCTGCAGACGTTGGCATTATTCATACCCCATTCCATACCGGCTGCGACCCAGGTGCTGTAGCCTCTGCCGTCATCGCCGAGAACCTTAACGCCCATAATGAGGACATTGGGGAGAGTACCGTCGATAACGGTACCGGAGCAGTGGGTACCATGGCCTTCGTCATCTTCGGGATCACTGTCATTGTTGACGAAGTCGTAGCCGCCGCCGATGAGCCTGCCGGTGAACAGCTCATGGTCACTGTCAACACCGGTGTCGATAACTGCAACGATGATGGTGGGAAGGTTGTTCATATCCTGTCCCGCATAGTTGTAGATCCAGGTGTTGTAGTCATTAGCATTTACATAGTTAGGACCGTAGCCCCAGGACATATAGTTGTAGTCGCCGGGAACATCGTCGGTCTCAGCATCGTCCTCAACGATGTAGTCATCAAGGGTAACGATGGTGTCGGGCTCAGCATATTCAACATAGCTGAGGGAAGCATACATCTTGCATGCAGCCTCTGCTTCTTCGGGAGTTGCATACTGGATAACGCTCTTGCCATTATCCTTGACATGTGCAACGGAGCCGGTGTAATCAAGATCCTTGGAGGCCTTGACAACAATACGGCCGGTCTCGAATTCGTTACCGGTCTTGACCCTCTCGGTGTTAAGACCGTAAGCATCGATCATAGCGTTAAGATCTTCGCTGTAAGCGATGAGCTGCTGATTCCTGAGAGCCTTTTCGGACTCGGTCAGGACTTTGGTTTCTGCATTTTCAGCACCGATTGCGGGGATGAGTGCAAAGCACAGCGCAAAGGTGAGAAGCAGTGCAAGATATTTTTTCATCTTGATTTCCTCCTATATTATTGATCTTTACAGATAAATCTGTTCTCGTATAATACCACATTCAGGTGGAAAGGTCAATACGGTATTATAGATATATTGGTTTTGATTTTTGATATTAAAAAATGAAAATTTCAGCCCCATTATTGCCATAATTAAGTGCCATAAGCAAAAAATCCGATTACGGCTGACCGTAATCGGATAGAAAACATGTTTAGTAATTGGCCGCACGGCCGCTGCCAAGCCTCCTGAGATCGGCCGTGGCAAAATAGCCCGAGGTCGGCGAATAGCCCGCTATATTGACGCTCCCGAAATATGCATCAACATTCTGCGGCACGGCGTAATAGCCGCTGACGGCGCTGTGATCCACCACCCTCGGGAACTGTTCAAAGCCGTCCTCATAGTAAAGCGCGTGCAGACCTTTGATGACTATTCTTCGTTTATTGACTGCGTCCTGTATGGGAGTACCGAATAGGATATTATCGGTCAGGACGGTGGTCATAACGCTTAGTATAGCGGTACCACCGGGAGTACCGACGGCAAAGACCTCATTGGTCTCATTGTTGCGGAAAATGGTAGGACACATATAGGTGCGCATGCGCTTGCCGGGGGCATAGGTGTTGAGCCCCGAGGAACCGAAGTTGCGCAGCGCGTTATTGATAAAGAAACCGTTGATATAGAGCTTTGAGCCGAAGAACTGCGTGAGCGTATTGGTGCAGGCAACAGCCATACCGTTCTTGTCAACAACGGAGATATGGGTCGTATCCTGCCCTTCGTCATCCTGCTCAAAGTCGCTGTAATCGAGATTCATGAGATTGCAGACGTATTCATTGGTCAGCATCGCCTGATAGTCACGCGTTTTGGTATCAAAGCGCGTATCACAGATCTTTTTGACCCTGTCACTTCCGCATGCCATGGTTATGCTGCAGAGGGTGGAGAGGTAACCCGCAGGATCAGCCGTAGGATCTGGGAGCTCCAGAATCTCGCAGAGCTTAAGCATCTGAATGAGCGTGACACCGGAGAAAGGAGCTGATGCGGAGGCCACGGTATAGCCTGCAAATTCACCGGTGACGGCATCGGTTACGAGGGTTTCGTAAGCAGCGAGATCGCTTGCCCTCATTCCGGTAGCCGAGACGATCATCGAGGCGATGGAACCGGTATAGAAGCTCTCGGAGCCCTCGCTTGCGATGATGCGAAGGATGTCCGCAAACTCCGATTGAGCGAGCAGATCCCCGGATTTACTTATGTATGCAAAGGGCGTATTCTGAGAACTGAAGCTGCTGCGTGCATTCTTGATGCGGAAGAACAGGTCGTCATCTACTGTTATGCCGTTATCCGCATAATAGATCGCATTTTTGAGCAGTTCGGAGAAGGGCTTGGTGCCGTACATATCATATGCCGTCTGCATTCCGGAAACAAAGCCGGGAACGCCGATGTTTTTATATCTTGACCCGGAAGCCGGGGCTTCGGCGAGATAATTGAGGAATTTGTATTCGTTTGTTTCGGGGTCGTATATGGTCATACCGCCGCCTCCGCCGATGCCGGAGCCGTAGGGCTCAACTACGCTGAGGACATATGATGCTGCGATAGCCGCATCGACCGCGTTTCCGCCGCTTTCGAGCACGTCCGCAGCTGCGGCAGTCGCATAGGCGTCTGAGGTGCTGACGGAATAACCGTTCTGGGATATAATCGTGATGGGATTGCCGTACGGGTCGGTCGTATGAAGTATGCTCCCGGGAGGCGGCGTAAGCACGTCCACATTAGGATGATTTGTTTCATATTCATCCGGCGGAGTCAGTTCAAACCAGTTACAGCCTGTGCCGACGAATACGAATGAGGCGGCAACCAATAATAAGGACAGGCTCTTAAAAAAACTCTTTTTTTGCATCGTGGTTCCTTTCTTTTGCGGAAAAGGTGACGGGGGAAACCGATCAGTACTCAATGATTATGCGGCCGGAGGAATCAACTTCATACTCCGAGTCGTGCAGGAACTTGGTGAGTATGGTTCTGATCCTCGCGCAGTAGAAGCTGTCGGTGGTCACCGCAGGAACACCATCGGTGATCCTTAAAGGTATTATTTCGAAATATCTGCGGCCGTCGGCGGATTTATTGTACTGAACGATAACGCTGTCACGGGTGAAGGTATTGTTCTGATCCATGATGAAGTTGCCGAGGCTGTAGAAGATGATGCCGTTGCCGTATTTTTCAATGGGCTGCAGACTGTGTGAGTGAGAGCCAATGACGATATCAGCGCCGGCATCGACCAATTTATGCGCCATTTCGACCTGAGCATTGCTGGGAAGGGTGTTATACTCCTTGCCCCAGTGAACGTATACGACGGTGAGGTCATGCACATTATCCGTTTTGGATCCGAGAATTGCTGAATAAAGCCCTCCGTTGCCGCTGGTGAGCACTCCGCTTCCGGTGCCGAGACCTTCATATATGACATTGGTTACACCGATGAAGCAGACGTTGGTGCCGTCGGCACAGGTCAGAGTCGTGCTGAGAATGGTTTCTCCGCGATCATCGACTTTCGTGGTGGTTCCCGAATAGTTTAAGCCGATATCGTCGAAAAATGCAATAGCTTCAAGAAATGCCTTCGTGCCGTAGTCGTGGCTGTGGTTATTGGCAAAGGTGACGGTATTTATACCGTTATTGAGCAGAGAAAGCACTGCACTCGGAGTTGAATAGAGATGGATGTTTTTTTCATCCTTTTCATAATCGCCCTCTTCACCGAGGAGAACCGAGCTTTCAAGGTTGGCGATTACATAGTCGGAATTCGACCAGATCGGAGAGACGGAGGAAAAATAGGAGTCATAGCCGAATTTCTCACCGTAGATACCGATATAGCGACCGAGCATTACATCACCGACAAAGCTGAGCTGGAAGCCCGTATTGGGATATTCCTCGGCCATCGGCTCATTTGGGGTATGAATGGGGAAAAAGCTGATAAGCAGCATAGCAATGATAAGCACCATGCTGAGAATGAGCGGAGGAAGATAGCTGCGCTTCTTCAGCATATGCCTGCGTACATGTATGCGCATGCGCTGGCTCAGGGTGAGCTTTTTTTTAGCTGCGCCTGCGTCTGATTCAATTATTTCCAATGGCTTTTCCATATTGTACTCTCAATTCCGAAAAATTTCTGTATTGTCCGAAGCTCGGCAGCATCAGATAAACACACTGATGAGGTTTACGAGCCAATAGGTTGCATAGGTGGCGATGAGAGCCGCCGGGATGGTATAGAGAATGCCCTGACGGGTATAGGTGCTTGCAAGCAGGCTTGGGGTTATTGAACCGACACCGCGGAAGGATACGGTCGCAAACGGGAGCGAGGGATAGAACATCTCGACAAGCAGTTTAAGAACTATGCTTATGACGAGCGATACTGCGAATTTGCGCTTGCCGAAAAGGATAACGAATTTAGGAAGCACATAATCGACGATTAGATAGACGATCAGGCTGAGCGCGAATACAAGAAGCACGCATGCGATGTCGTCGCATACCATTGCAAGATAGCCGGGGACGATGTAACCGCCGCATTGGATGCCGAACAGTTCGTCCACAAGAAGACTGAGAATAGTACCTATGATTATTGCAAGATAAAAATGGGTCAGTGTCATAACATAATTTACCATGCCCTTGCCGTGCAAAGGCTCCCTTCATATTTTCAGGGGGCGGTTAAGCGCGCATACCGTCGAAATCAGCTCCTGCGCCGTCAAAGCCCCGATTCCTTTTATTTATTGCAGAGGATCTTCTTCGTTGAGAACTACATGTGAAGAAGCGTTCTCCTCGGGCGGCGCATCGCTTATTGATTCGTCAGTGTGGCCGCCATATTCGAGCAGCGCCTCAAGCAACGGATAACCGAAGCCATGGATATTGCCGACGCAGATAACAACCCTTCCTTTAAGAAGAGGCGCTATGGTGTCGAGAACGGTCTCGGGTTCCACGCGGTCAAGGTCGATATACTCCTCAAGGTTGGAGAGCTTATGCTTTTTGTATGCGGCACGGATATAGCCGGTGTTCTGACCCATACCGATCAGAGTCGCATTCGGGATCTTCGGAAAGAAGTCGGCAACGAACTGCTTTGTTCTGTCCACCCTGTCGGGCCGGCAGTTCATGATTATCAGTGGGTTATCGGCATACGCGCCGTAGCGTTCACGCACAATATTGTAGATATCAAAACTGGAAGTCGGCTCATTGGCGGCAAATGCATTTGCAAGCACGAATTCATCATCGCCGTGCTTGAGCTCATAGATGCGCAGAGCACCCGGATCGGGATGAGCCTTCAGCATGCCTTCGAAAGCCACCTCGCGGTCAATCCCGAGCGCGTCGGCAACGGCAAGCGCCACGGAACAGTTGCGGGGGAAGATCTCATAATCGAATTTTGCAAGGAATTCGGGAGTAATGAGGTTATCGTCCGCTTCAAAGACCTTGGTATTCCTTTCCGCGGCGACCTTATGAAAATAGTCCCTGAATTCACTGCCCTCACCGCAGCCGGGGATGACTACGATGCCGTTATAGGGAATGGTATCGCCGAACGCCCATGCGATCTGCTCGGTCGTCGGTCCCATTTCATCAATATGATCCTCAAGCACATTCGTAATGACGGTGATGTTGGCATGGATGATGTTATGCTGATAGATGCGCTGATACTCGGGGCGAACGGCCATACATTCGCACACGAGCGCATTTGCACCGCAGTTCGCAGCCTTGTCTATGACGCGGATCTGCTCCGAGATGGTGACGCCGTGGGGGCGGCGGATGACCTCCTCCTCTTCATCGGTATCCCAATACATCATACGGGAGGCGGTGCCCGTAGTCTTTCCGACAGCACGATAGCCTGCAGCCCAGAGCACGGAGGTGATCAGCCTCGTAGCGGTGGATTTGCCGCGGATACCGTTTACATTGATAGTGAGCTTAAGTTTTTTCAGATTCTTATCGTTGCGCTTTTTCTCGATGACGCCTGCAATAAACAGCAGCACCAGCAGAGCAGCGCAGAAGATAAGCAGAAAAACCGGTTTATCCATAGAGCTATTTTACCAATTCCTTTCCTGAGAACGAAGAAAACCATGGTTCCCGACGCTCCCGAATCAAGGGAAATACACCGACACGGGCGCAATCGCCCAATTATCGGAGCATACTATAACAAATATGTCGGATTATAACATGCTTCAATCAATTTTGCAATACCTTCCGAATAAAATCCGTATGAATTAACAAAACTGACCGATTCCGGCATTATTTTCAGCAAAAGCGGTCTATCTCTATCATAAGACGGCCCTTTTTCGTAGTTTTAACGGTTTCCCTGAAGATAAACCTTCCTGAGCCCCGAACCGAAACGACATCGCCGCTTTTCAGGGTCTTGCCTCCGTTTTCGCAGACCCTGCCGTTGATAAAAAGCCTGCGCTGCTCGATGATGGAAGCAACTTCGCTCCGACCGGCTTTCAGAAACTGCGCGGTTATGCCGTCCACTCTTTCGCTTGCGGAATTTATCTGCTGCCTTTCAAGCCTGTAAAGCTCGCCCTGAGGCGGTTTGTCAACGCGCTCTATCCGTAAATCCGTGTGCTTGGCGCGGATGAGGTTTTCTTCGATATGGGGCGCAACGCCTTCTGTACAGAAAAGATAGAAGCAATTATCCCTGATGACGATATCTCCCGTCGTATTCCTGTCTATGCCGAGATTCATTACGGCGCCGAGAATATCGCGGTGGGTGAGGTCATCGGCAAATTTTGCGGAAAGCGGAGTGCCTTTTAGACATACGATGGGGAAAGGAAGCATATAGGAACAGTTTGCTTCGCCGCCGAATCTTGCCATGACCCTCTCACAGCCCTCCGTACCTCCGAACAGAGTATATGGAACATGAGAAAATTCCTTTTCGGTGCATCGGAAAATATCCTGCTCCATAAGCCCCATGAACGGGGTAAAGCAGGGGACCATACTGCGGTCGGAACGTTCCGCAAGCTCGATCAGTCTCTTCCTGAAAAGCTCTCTTTCATCCTTCATGACTCATCTGCTATCGTGTAAGTGGCGAGGTCATAGATGACTGTGATATTGCCGTAACCGGAGCTTGAATAGGATAGGCAGTTCATTACGATGAGATTGTTATCATAATCGAAATCATAATTATCTATGGTTCCGTAGCCTCCGATGTTAAGAGAGCTGAACCGGGTATCATTGATAGCAAAAGCATCGCTGACGCGATGATCCGCGCCTGCAAAATAGCGCATATCCTCATAGAGATAACCGACACTTTCTCTGTTTACCGTTGTTATGCCGAAATAACTGAGCGAACCTCCCAAATCCCATGTCGGGTCGGCAAAGAACCAGCTCCCGTCGTGGAAGAACATCGTCCATTCGTGGTGGCCGATACCGCCGTCACAGGAAACGGTCAAAGCCTCGATGCCGATATGATTCAATAGGAAAGCATAGGCACGGGCATAGCACCAGCAGACGCCGCGCTCGCTCGTAAGCGCATCATAGCAATGATTCATGTATTGTGATTCGGAAATAGTACATTCTCCTAAATAGTGATACTGCGAGGGGTAATCATAGATCATCTCGGTCGTCATGCGCCGATAGAGCACAAGCGCCTTCAGTAACTCATTAGAATCCTTTGCTTCGCCGTTAAGCACAATATCAAGCTTTTCAAGCACAATATCCTCAAATTCTCCGATCAGGCGGTAATGCTCTTCCGCATCGACATTGTAGCTCCATGAAATACTGTTTTCCGTGATTGTGAGACTGCTGTCATAAACATCTGCGAAGAATACGGGAAAACAGAGGTCGAGAAGCTCATATATATTGCCGATACCGTCGTCAGCTTCAACGGTAACTCCGGTTTCGTATTTCGCAAAGGCCTCCATCACGGCAAAATATGCCTCGATATCCGCTTCGGTGAGAACGGGCATTATCGCATCGGGGATGACCGAATAGTCGATGCGGTAGATGTATTCTTCGGGAGCGGCAGAGGGCTCGGGAGTACCCGTGGGCTCCGGAGTATGCTTCTCGGATGCATCGGCTGTCGGTTCGGGAGTGCCGGAGATCGGCGATTCGGCCGCCGGAGCTTCCGTAGGTCCCGGTGTGCTGTCCATATTGGAGCATGCGGAAAAGACGCAGCAGGAAAGGATAAAGAGTGCGGCAAGGCAAAGGGATACGGTTTTTTTCATTCGCTTATTCATTTAGTCCTCATCTTCAAGAAGGCACCACTGTATTATATCATCCGAAACGGCAAGGCCGAGCTTCGACTGCATACTGAGCGATGCATCGTTGGTTAAATAGACCTGACCGTAGGGCATCCAGCCGCGGTCAAGCTGATAGTTCTGAATGTAGTTTTCAAGCTCGGTACCTATTCCCATGCGCCGAAACTCAGGGAAAACTTCGAGCATGCCTGTGCTTCCTTCCTCATGAAAACCGATGAACCCGGCAAGAACTCCGTCCTTTTCCGCACCGAAGATTTGGCAGCTGCGTATCTTCTCGCGAATATGCTCGAGATCATGCGCCATTGCGTAATGCTCCAAAACGATTTCGGCCTCATCAAGCCGCAGCGGACGGATAGTCACGCTGCCGCTGAGGGGGATTTTTTCACGGGAGGCAAGGCAGTACTGCCTGCACGGCGGATCAATGGTGAAATCGGGATAACGAAGCTTAATCGCTTCAACGGCGAATTTGCCGTGCCCGATACAGCAATAGATCTCCTCATCGGCGAAATCGAGCGCGTCAAGACCCGATTCGGTATCCGAGCACCAGAGCATGAAGTCGCCGCATTTGTGCTTCAGAAGTACTGCTTTTTCATTTGCGAAGCAGAGCCTTTCGACATTTCCGCGAACGAAAGCCTCCTGCATATCGACGGTAAGCACTCCGCTCCTCCGCAGAATGCTGAGCGCATAGTTGTTATCAAATTCTTTCAAAGCTTTTTCCTTAAAATATTTCCTGCTATTTTGCAAGCTCGCGGAAGAACTCTACGGCTTCTCCGATGATTTCATCCGGGAAATCGAATTCGGCGGTGTGAAGCCCTGCGTGCTCCTCGCCGCTTCCGATGTCAAAGATGGCGCCCTTTGTCAGCTTGGTATAGTAACCGAAATCCTCGCTGCAGCGGAAGGGCTCGTCCGGAACCGCGATGGGTAAGCCGAGCGCATTCGCGGCTTTGCGGACCCTCTCCGCGCTCTCGGGGTGATTGTATGTCTCGGGGAAGGTATCGCGGTATTCAAGCGAGAGCTCAAGGCCGTATTCCTTTGCATAGCCCTCCGCTTTCTCATTCAGAGCGGATATGAGCGAATACATCTCGTCCTCATGCGCCGCGCGAACCGTAAGCATCAGAGCGCCCGAGCCTGCGCTCGTTCCGAATGCTTCCTCGCCGACATCGACGCGGATAACGGTGCAGATAACGAGCCCCGAATACCTGTCGGGAGCGGTCAGTGAATCAATATCGAGTATCAGCTTGGATATTGCAAATGCGGGATTTTTGCCGCGCTCGGGCTCGGAAGCATGGGAGGTTTCCCCTTTGAACCTGAAGATAAGTCCCGTGGAAGCAAATCCGGAAATCCCCGGAATCACGATTATCTCACCGAGCGGGAAGGCAGGCATATTGTGAAACCCGTAAATCTCGTCAATATGCTCCTTTTCTATCAGCTCGCAGCAGACCTTTGCGCCGTCGCCGACCTCTTCGGCATGCTGAAAGAGGAAGTAAATGTCATTATCCGCACCCTCTTTATCTATGGTATCGGCGAATGCGGCAAGGCAGGCGCTGTGCCCGTCGTGCCCGCATTTATGCGATACGCCCGGGGTTTTGCTGCGGTACGGCAGGCAGGAGCCGCTCTCATCTATCGGCAGAGCATCGAAATCCGCACGGAAGGCGATACGCTTTTTAGGCGCTTTTGCGCGGTAGACAGCATAGAACCATGCGCCCATATCGCAGACTTTGAGGGATGTGCGTGTGCGGAGGTAGTCCATGAGGATGGCTTTTGTATTATATTCCATATTCGATAATTCAGCCTCGCTGTGCAGCCTGCGGCGCAGAGCGATTGCGGAAAGCAGTCTTTCGCTGTTCATTTCCTTTTCCTTTCAATCAATAGTTTATGCAGCGTCTGCTCGGTATTAAGAATTCCGAGAAGCTCTTCGGCATCCATGAGCGCCTTTTGACGGGTGCTTTCCGGTATCAAAGCCTTTTTTGCCCGAATAAGGATGTTTTTCGGGGTGTGGCTTAGGTCGACGAACTCCATGAGCTGTGTTTTATACGAGCAGTAGGTGAGCATTTTTGCGCGTATGCCGTCGGTGAAAAGCGAAGCAGCTCGCTCGCGGAGTATGCCGCTGTCGTTCAGTACGCTCATTTTCCCGAAGTCGGCATTGGTATTCAGTTCATGCTGGCAGCAGGGTACGGACAGGATGAAGCGAACGCCGCGCACGATGGCATTGTAGAGGGCATAATCCGTTGCGGTATCGCAGGCATGAAGGGAGATCATCATGTCAACGGGTTCACTCATGTCGTATTTCGCTATATCTCCTGCGATGAAATTAAGCTTATCATAGCCGTATTTCTCCGCAAGCCCGTTGCAGAAGGCGATAACATCCTCCTTGAGGTCAAGCCCCGTCATGCGCACGGGGATATGCTTTATTTCGGAGAAATAGTAGTAAACGATGAAAGTGAGGTACGATTTACCGCAGCCGAAGTCGATGATATTAAACTCCTTATCGCCGAGGTTTTCATCGCGTATACAGTCGTCGATACATTCAAGAAAGCGGTTGATCTGCTTGAATTTATCATACATATCCTTACGGACGGCCCCTGAAGGGGTCATGACGCCCATATCCACGAGGGGCGGAACGACGGTATTATCCGGAAGAAGATAATTTTTGCTGCGATTCTGATCGGTCTGCGCTTTCGGTGCAGCCGCAGCCTTATGCCTGCCGGTCATAAGCCTACCCTTTTTTGAGAGCTTGGCCGTATATTCGGAAATCCTGCTCCATGCATTTATCTGTGTGAAATCGGAAAAACAGCTTTCTATCTCGTCTGCCGCTTCATTTACGGCGATACGCAAATGAAAAGCCTGTTTATCGGTCAGCTTTTCAATGAAAAAATCGCCCTCATTTTCGAGCAGGCTAAAGCTAACCCTCCTGTACGGGAGAGAGGAGCTGCGCTTGCCGCTGAGAACGAATTTATATGCGCCCTCGGAGAGAGTCGATTTTATGAATTCGCTTATACTTTCCATGCTTTTTCTGCTCGGAGCTCATTTCTTCCCCTGCTGCTTCAGCCATATCTTCATAACGAGCCTATGGGGCAGCAGCTTTGTCAGTAGGACCTGCGCTTTTATCGAAAAATCAGGCACACAGACATCCTTCTTTTCCCTATACATATCGCGAATAGCGGTCTTAACGATGTATTCCGCAGTGAAGAGCTTATTAAAATAGGTAATCTCCGTCCTGCCGCCGGGCTCCGCACGGTCGAAAAACTCCGTCTTTACCCAACCGGGGCAGACAGCCATAACGTGAATACCCGTATGCCGAAGCTCCGCGCCGAGCGCACGGGTAAAGCTCAAAACAAAAGCCTTGCTCGCCGCATAAACGTTTAGATACGGTACGGGCTGGAATGCGGATAGGGAATCGAGCTCAACGATATGTGAGCCCCTTGCCATATACGGCACGGTGAGCTGCGTTATGCGCACGAGCGCCTTGCAGTTGAGGTCGATCATGCCGTTCACGTCCTCGGGAGAAGTATCCATGGTGCTGAAGAATTTGCCGTAGCCGCTGGCATTAAGGAGCAGCGATACCTCAGGCTTTGCTTCTTCAAGAGCCTTTCTGAATTCGTCAAGGCTTTCCTCCTTTGTGAGGTCGAGCGAGAATACCCGGCAGGGAACGGGAAGGGAACGTGCCAGCTCTTCAAGCCTGTCCCTGCGCCTTGCGATTAGCCAGAGCTCATCAAAAATCTCGCCTTTGGGGTTATTAAGACATATCTGTTTGGCAAATTCCATGCCCATTCCGGAGCTTGCGCCGGTGATAACGGCAATACCCATTATACTTCCTTTCTGCTGTCGTATTCTTGGGAAAAGGAAAAGGAAACCGAGTTCCCGTCATTTGAATACTTCTAAGCGGTTAACAGGGTAAACGCGGAACCTGATCTCCCCGATAATATCGGAATAGCCGCAGACGTAGTCTGCGACGGAATAAATCTCTTCACGGGAATCGGGCAGAAGCAGAAGCTCCTTTTCTCCGAGCCTGAGCTCACATTCGATATCCGAAGGGAAGAATGAAGCATAGCCGCTCTCATCAAGCAATATGCCGTCAATATAAATCCTTCCGCCTGTTACGGATACTCTTTCACCCGGAAGCGCAGCGATGCGGCCCGCGCATTTTATCGCTCTGTCGGCCTCATAAGCTTCATAGACCAAAAGATCGCCTCTTTCATAATCGGCAAACATCCTTCCGATCCTGTCGGCAAATATAAGCTCGCCCTTTTCAAGCTCGCTGACCGTCTTTTCGGATACGGTAAACGGCTTCATCAGCACAAAAGCGATGAGAAGGAGCAACAGTATAACGCCGATTACGACTATGACCGCGCGGAGTATGCGTCTCCTGAACGAGCTGGATTTATCAAGCCTTTTATTGGTGAATTGTTCGTTGGGCTGGGGCATTTTGTTCCTTTCGGCGGAGTAATGAATTATTTATACAGATCGCGGATCGAGGTAAGAGGCCAAATCACGAAATGTGCTTTCCCGATGACCTGATCGAGCGCGATGGGGCCGACATCCGCAGCGCGGCTGTCGTGGGAGTAGTTGCGGTTATCGCCCATGACGAATACATAGCCGTAGGGGACGGTGTAGCTTCCGTTCACGGAGCCTTCACAGTTTATGAGGATGTTGATTCTCCCGTACCAGTCGCCTGCATATTCGGATTCATCTATCCTTTCACCGTTCACTTCCACATATCCGTTTGCGATGCTGACCGTTTCGCCGCCAACGGCGATAACGCGTTTAACGAAGCGTTCATTGCGATCGGGGAAATGCACGATAACGATGTCACCGCGCTTCGGCTCGGTAAACCAGTAGCTCACCTTTTCAACGAAAACCCGTTCATTGTCGATGAGCGTCGATACCATTGATTCACCGTCCACATAGGTGGGCTCGGCAATGAAAAAGCGTATCATGAGCAGTGCCAGTACAAGGCACAAAAGCTTCAGAAAGAAATGCGCATACGATGCACGATTGTATGCACGGTCATTGCCGTGCAGCTTTTCGCTCGCGCTGCGAAAACGCGAAAGCTGCTGCTTCGTCAGCACGACCTCATTCCGGGGCAGCCTTCTGCGTTCGCCGTCCTCGTCGATTCCGTCATATATGGGTTCAACTTCATAGATCTTATCAGCCAAAATAAGTACTCCTAATCATCCGCAGGTTCTTTGTGAGCATCAAGAATTTTCTTTGCAGATCGAAGGAAATCGCATCTGTCGAGCATTACCACATGTCCGCATTTGCAGCATCTGAGCTTGATATCCGCACCGCTGCGGATGATCTCCCATTCATTGCCGCCGCAGGCATGCGCTTTTCTCATAGCCACATGATCGCCGAGCGAAAAGGTTTCTATCATTCCTGTTGCCGTTCTACCGTATAAACACGGATTCCCTTCATCGAAATATGCTCATTTTTATTATACCACAGCAAGACTGTAAATGGAAGTACTTATAACCTCAAGGACTATTATTTGCAGAAAACTGCGTAAAAACCAGCGGAACATGCGCTTGCGGGGGATGGCGGAATATAAAATTAAAGGACACCTTTTGAGTGCCCTTTAATATCATTGCATATTGCTTTATTAGATTACAGGCTGGTGAAGTTGTCAAAATAGCCCTGGATGTAGATGATGGGCGTGCCCTTGTCACCGGAGCCGGAGGTGAGGTCACAGAGCGAACCGATAAGATCGGTGAGACGGCGGGGAGTCGTACCCTCGGATACCATATTGCCCACGAGGGAGGAACCGTCCTTCTGACTGATGCGTTCCTTGATGGCATCCTTGAGAGCCTCGCCGGACAGCTCGGGGAAGTCGTTGTCGGCAAGATACTTCAGCTTCAGCTCGTTGGGAGTTCCGACGAGGCCGGAGGTATAGGCAGGGGAAACAACGGGATCGGCAAGCTCCCAGATCTTTCCGATGGGATCTTTGAATGCGCCGTCGCCGTAGACCATTACTTCCATATGCTTTCCGGTCAGTTCAAAGAGCTTTGCCTGAATCTTTTCGACCATGTCCTGGCAGTCACGGGGGAAGAGCTTAACCTTATCCTCGGTCGCCTTGTTGGAACCGAGCAGACCGTATTTTTCGTTATATCCGCTGCCGTCAACGGAGGAAGTCATAATTTCATCAAGACCGTAAACGATTTCGGCACCTGCTGCCTTCAGAAGGCGCTTGGTCCTTGCACGGGTGTGAATGTCGCAATGGAGGACGTTCTTGGTATAATTCAGAATGGCACGGGGGTCATTTGCAAAGATGACCTCGACTTCTGCACCGGATTCACGAATGAGGTCGCTGTAATATGTAACGTAATCCACTCCGGTAAAGGGATGCCGGACATAGCCGAAGTTTTTGCGGTATTCCTCTTCGGTAAGTATATCGCGATAGGGATCGATGCCGCAGCTGTCGAGCATATCCCAGTCAACAAGGTGGTTGCCCACTTCATCGGAAGGATAACTCAGCATAAGAACGACCTTCTTACAGCCCTTGGCAATACCCCTGAGGCAGATGGCAAAGCGGTTGCGGCTGAGGATGGGGAAGATAACGCCCACGGTGACGCCGCCGAATTTATTGCGGATATCCTGCGCGATCTGATCGACGTTTGCATAATTGCCCTGCGAACGGGCAACGATGGCCTCGGTTATGGCAACGATATCGCGGTCATGCGGCTGAAGGTTGCTGCTTTCGATGGCACCCATAATTGATTCGGTAACGATCTTAATGAGATCATCGCCTTCACGGATGATGGGGGCACGAACGCCCATGGATACGGTTCCTAACATTCTGTTCATAGTAGTTTCTCCTTCTTCAGAATTTACGAATATGTATTCAACTTAAACTCTGCATAGCAGATTAAGTTATTGAATGCAATCTAATCTTCATAAACAAAAATAAAGGGACAATAATAATGTACAGCAAATCGGCTTTGTTGTCAATCCGAATTTGCACATCAGGCAAAAAATATTAGTTGGCGGATGAATACATTGTGCAAGATTCATATAGAACACAACAAAATAGTATACAGAACAAAACGCATTCACCGAATAGTATACCCGAGTGGGCGCATTTGATTCATTCATAGATGCTGAATTCGGCAGTCCTTGCGGCATTTCATCACCGCCGGCAGCCATGTATTCAATGAGGACTGCTCGCCTGCCTTATTGGATATACGCATTTTAGGGCAGGAATGGGGATTGGCATCGGTATTGACATCGGAGACAATCCGGCATGTCTTTCAATTATATTATTTAATCTGAACTTAGTGCTTGCAAATCTGATTTCCGTGTTGTACAATATGGATGCTTCGGAGCGGTATCGAAGCGGTCAAAACAGCCTTGACTCGGAATACATGTCGGCTTGGCAGTTTTGTTTACCGGGAATCCTTGATATATAAGGGATCTCGAAATGAAAAATCGAATATTTTCCAGTTTTCTCTCCTGCTTTTCTCTCCAAAAGTTTCCTGAGTGAAATTTGAGCGAAGATAAAAGCAGATTGAAACATACACGGAGAGGTATCGAAGTGGTCATAACGGGGCTGACTCGAAATGTTTGGCAACTTTGGTAGTTTCATCCGCCGGAAATGCCCGTAATATAAGGCTTTTCGGGAGTTCAAATTTCACAATTTAATATCGTTCTTGCGTGTTTTTCTTGCATTTTTCTAAATGCTCGATTAACATTAAAGATACATGGAGAGGTATCGAAGTGGTCATAACGGGGCTGACTCGAAATCAGTTTGCGAGCAATCGCACATGGGTTCGAATCCCATCCTCTCCGCCAAAAAGTCCAGTAAACTCAAGGGTTTTCTGGACTTTTCCTTTTTCTCGGCAAGGTGTTGATCTTGCGAAAAATGCGGGAAATCAAGCCCTTTTTCGGCTGTTTTTTGCACGTTTGTTAGAACCGGCAATGTCCGAAAAGCCTTATATATCAAGGCTTTTCGGGGTTGCCTTGATTTTTTTGCAAGAACTGTGATTACCAGCCCTGACTTTTGGTGTCCGGAAGCGCAAGAACATTGTCCATAACATTCGCGGAAGTGATCTTGGATTTGTAGTCCAGATGGCTGTAAATATTCGCCGTCGTGCTGATATCACTGTGACCGAGCCATTCCTGTATCTGCTTCATCGGAACATCGTTTGCAAGAAGCAATGATGCGCAGCTGTGTCTGAGGTCATGGAAGCGAATATGTCGCAGACCGTTTCTCTTCAGAATTTTGCTGAAGTTCTCTGTTACCGCGTTGGGATTGAAGATCGTTCCCATAGCATCAACAAAGATATAACCGTCGTAGTCGTAGCTATAACAGTTTCCGCAGACGCGCTTATTTTCCTTCTGCTGCTCTTTCAGTTCCAGAAGCTTTTGTCTGAAATGTCCCACCAACGGAAGCGAACGTAAGCTTGATTTTGTTTTGGCGCGGTCCTCGCTGATGATCACAGATTTGCCGTCCACCTCTGCTTCGGTTACAATATGCCTGATGGTGATGGTATTGCGCTCAAAGTCAATCGCATCCCATTTCAGACCGAGAGCTTCACTTCGCCTCAGTCCGTAAAAAGCAGTCATCTGAATCAGCAAGGAATAGGGATGATCCTTCGTCACTTCAAAAAGTTTCTCCAGCTCATCCAGCCGGTAGTAATCGGCGATATATTTCTGCTTTTTCGGACGTTCCACCTTATCAGCGGGATTAAACGGAATGAGATCCATCTTTACGGCATATTTCAGAGCTTTGTGAATATTGGCATGTTCATGGATCACCGTGCTGGCAGAAACAGATTTCAACTCATGCAGATAAAAACTCTGAATATGCTTGGCCTGAATGGAACCGAGTGTGATGCCGGTATCGCGAAAATACGGTACAATCTTTTTCTTGACCATCTGTGTGTAAGAAGAAAAAGTAGTCTTTTCCACGGAGCCGCGAATAATCTCAAGCCACGTTTCCATATAGTCGGCAAACAGCATATCCGCAGAGAGATGTCCGTTACCGCTGCTGACCGGCGGCACATAGGTCTGCCGCGTTTCTATCAGCATTTTCTCGGCACGTTTTTTGTTTCCCTTCACGGGAAGTCCTGTCGGGATCCACGGCTGCTTTCGTTTGCCGTCGGAGTCCGTATAACTCAGGACCATATAGTAATAGTCGTTTTTAATTTGCAGGTGTCCTGCTATCATAATCTTTACCTCCTTTGTCGATAGCAAAAGAACGGGCACCCTTTCGGACCGTAATCATTATACGGCCTACTCGAATGCCCGTCCAATGTGCCATTTCAGTTCAAATCAGAATTTTACGCTGCCGGTCCGGAATTACCCGCCGAAAGCGCATAATTGATCACGTTGACTTTCGGAACGCGGTATGCGTTGCCGATCTTGATTCCGGGGATATATCCGTCGTTGATAAGCGAATAGGCCAGATGACGGCTGATATTCAGCATGCTCTGCACCTGTGCCACGTTTACAATATCGGGATAATCAGTAAACATCACCTCGTACATCGTCTGAATCTCGGTCTTAGTCATCGGCACCACCCCCATCATCGCCAAGCATATGAGCGAGAAGCATATCAAGCTCTTTTTCGGTGTTTACCGGAGTAAGTCTGATCGTGCCTTCTTCGGCATCGTCCTCCTCGTAGGGAGTGAAGCTGTCGCAGACGAGATTATCGAGCTTTTCGGTCACGCCTGCGGTGACATACTCAATTTCTTCCCGGCTGAGAATAAAGGTGAGATCATTGCCAAACTCGTCCCCGAAGGAAACGGTCATTCTGCCGTTGCTGCGATCATAGCCGCGACGGAAGCAAGCGTTGAATTCCGTGAACATATCCTCCACGAACATGCACCCCTCGTCCGAAAAATCGGCGATCATTTTATCAAGTTCCTGCTTTCTGGTTTCATTGAAATAGTTGAGTTCGTTATTGTTTTTCATAGTTTAATCTCCTTTCAAATTAGCGGGCGTCGCGATCTCTGCGCTGACGCTCCAAGTGTTTGTTGTAAAATTCCATAGCCTTGACAAGTGTCTCGGTCATC
>SFIR01000006.1 GCA_004556165.1 Clostridiales bacterium
AGCGTTTTGTGCTCCCGGCTTCGAGTCCCCTCATTTATATACCAAACCCCAAAAGCACCATAAAGGCGCCTTTGGGGTTTGGTGCCGGTGGTGGGACTCGAACCCACACGATGTCGCCATCAACGGATTTTGAGTCCGTCACGTCTGCCAATTCCATCACACCGGCAAAATCGAATTTTAGGGTATTCTACCACAGAGTTCGGTCAATTGCAATGCCCGTAATGAAAGATAATTGGATATTCTTCGAAGTGTATCGGATATTACTGCGCAGCGCAATGAGGCGCTTTTTTTATTGACTTCCTGTGCATACGGAGTATAATTCGGAATGAAAAATCAGCAAGGGGCAGATAAATGAAAAAGAATAAAAAGAAGAAAATATCCGAGGCTATGCTGTTCATACTGCTGTTCGGTATCGTAAGCCTTTTCTCGGATATGACGCATGAGGGCGCATCGAGCATAAGGGGTGCATACCTTGCGTTGATAGGGGCATCCGCAGGTACGGTAGGGTTTATTTCGGGCCTCGGGGAGCTCATTGGGTACTCGATGAGGCTGCTTTTGGTAATATCACCGCAATGATAGCCGTATCGGTCACAGCACAGCTTGCCGCGATACCGCTCTACATAGCTTCCGCAAAGAAAAAAGCGGAATGAACTAAGATAATACCGCCGAAGCGCTTTCGGCGGTACTGCTGTATAAAGCCTTTATTTCACTTTATTATTGACGTGTTTTTCTTAGCCCCATCAGAGAGAGGAAAACGAATAATGCAGCTTCGGTAAGCAGCAGAAGCAGAAACCGATAGCCGCCGTTCGCGGCAGCAATGAACTGACCCTGGGGGGTGCATCGGGAGAGCACGGTGAGGAATGGAGACAGGGAAGTGAAATCCATGAAGCATCCGCCGAGCAGGGAGAGCACAAGCGCAATAACGGGTGCGGCAATATCAATACGCCCGGAACCGCCGAAACGGGAGAACAGCATGCAAAGCCCGGATACACATAAGCAGTAGGCGATCAGAGCAATGCAGAAGGAGAAGGTCAGGGCTGATGCAAAGCAGCAGGCGATTATGCCGACTGCAAGAGCGGAGAGGAAAAGGCTCAGGAAATCGCTGACCGTGCCTATGAGCATACCCTTATCGGCAGAGTACAGCCGCTTTGAAGCAAGCCTTGCTTCCGGCTTAGTCATACTGCGTGAAAGCGATAGAAGCAGCAGCATTATTACGAGTGCGGTAAAGCCCGGGTACCCTGCAAAGCCCCTTCCGAACAGTGCCGATGAGGCATCGGCGCCGCTCTGACCGATGGATTCCACAGTGTATAGGGTCGGTGCAGAGGCATCATAGAGCTTTAGCTGCTCATTAAGCCTAAATTCGGCATCCGGAATACCCTCCTTTTCAAGCTCCGAAACGGTGCGGACATATACACGCATAGAAAGGAGCTTGCCGGCTATCAGCTCGCGTATGGCTTCCGATGAGACCGACTTAGGCGCAGTCCTTATGATAAAGACCTCGGAAGCGTCGGTGCTTTCGGAATATAGGCTCTCGTCATAGCCGGGGAGTATCACGAGCATGGCTTCGGTGTGACCGCCGAGAAGCTTCTTTTCGGCAGAATCCCTATCGCTTGAAAAGCTAAGCGAAACGCCGTCGGCAGAAGCGAGAGAATCAAGAAATGCCGCGGAATTATCGGAGCAGCATTCATCAACGCAGACGATGCTTACTCTGTCGGGCTTCACTGCTGAGAGCGCGAGCGAACAGATGAAGAATGCTGCGGCAGTCAGAATCAGTGCTGCCGGTATCATGGGGATACCGCCGAAAAGCACGATGATTTTTTTGACGGACAGCGCGAGCGAACGGAAGGCCGGATCAAAAAGCTTTTTCATGCACGCCTCCTCAGTTTAACGCCCAAGAGCGTGATGATGGTGAATACTGCGCCCGCACATATCGCCGGGAGCAGAAGCGAAAGAATATCGGATATGCTGCTGCCCATGGCGGCAAGGTACATGCCCTGAAGACTGTAATACGGCAGGCTGAAGCGCGAAAGGCTTTGCAGGAATTCCGGCATCAGCTCATACGGGTACAGCGCTCCGCCGAGCACGAGCATAAGTATAATGATGATGATGCCGAGAAGCTGGCTGCGAGCAGAACTGCGTGCAAGGCTAAGAAGCATGCCGAAGAATGCGCAGCTTACGAGGAAAAGTATGAATAATATCAACAGCGTTTTCGGCATTTCTCCCGTTCCGAGGATTATGAGCAAGAGAAGAACGGGTATTGCGGCAACGGAAAATGCGGTGATGAATTTTGAAACAAGAAGCGTAAAATGGCTGCCGCCTGCGGCGCGGAAACGCGGAAGTATCCCGAGGTCGTATTCTTCGGGTACTGATCTGAATACGCAGAGCGGTATGAACATAAGAAGCATCGAGCAGATTCCGGACGCAAAGAAGAGCCTGCTCGAATTGATACTGCTTTCAAGACCGGTATCAAGGTCAAAGTAATCGAGCCTCGAAAGACAGTCGTATATCAGATTATCGGAGTATTCGTCGAGCACTGTACAGTAGTTTTCATAGCTCATTTCGCCGTATTTAACGAGCCCTGCGGAATAATAAACGCGCTGATTCTGATTTATTATATCGAGTATTGAAAGCAATGCGGATTTGACGATCGCTGCCTCGGTGGGCATGTCGGAATTTAGAACGACGCGCACATCCGTATCGAGCATGTAGTATAGATCGTAAAAATATCCCTCGGGGATGCTGAGTACGACGGCACAGCCGCGGCTGCACAGCTCCTCATCGGTCTCCCCTTCGCCATCCATGACCTCGCTGAAAATATCCAGCTCGCTCAAAATATTGACCGCAATCCGGGTGAGAATGGTGTCGTCCTCATCGCGTACCGCGATGGGGAAGGGTTCAATATAGCTGCGCTTTTCGGAGAGGGAGCCCATGCCGAGAAACATCAGAAAAACGAGAAGGATGGGGACGAACGGGAACAGAAGGCTTTTGATACCGCCTCCGGTAAGAAGCCTAATATCCTTTTTTATGCATGCAAAAAGCTTCATTCGCCGTCCTCAGCTCCAAGGAGGATACCGTTTCTGAGTTCAACCGTTCTGTCGCAAACGGCATCGAGATCGCTTCTATTGTGGCTAATCAGCACGATTGAAGTGCCGAGCTCCTTCAGAGCCTTGATACAGCCGAGCATGATGCCGACGGAATGGGTATCCGCGCCGACGGTCGGTTCATCGAGCAGCAGAATATCGGGCGTGCGAATGAGTGAAACTGCCATATTAAGCCTGCGCTTCATACCGCCCGAGTAGGTCTCAACACGCTTTTTCGCACTGCTTTCAAGATTGAAAATACGCAGCATCTCATTTACACGATTCCTTTCGGCATTGCCGAAAAAACCGTCAGCTTCGGCGAAGAATTCAAGATTCTGCTTGCCGGTCAGTGATGGGTACAGCGCAATATCCTGCGGCACGATGCGGATTTCGGCACCGGGCGCAGCGGCTCTTGTGCCCTGCTGAGGACGCAGTATTCCTGCCATAACGGAAAGAAGGGTGCTCTTGCCGGCGGCGTTTTCACCGCGTATGCCGAGCACCTCTCCCGGGTACAGTCCGACAGAAACCCCGTTGAGAACGGGGTTTCCATCAAAGCTGACATGTATGTCGTTAAGACTTAAAACGACTTTTTCATTCATATTATTTGCAGTATTACCAGCCAAACCCGAATCCGCCGCTCAGAAGACCGGAGATCTGGCCGATCAGCTCACCGTAGAGGTAATCATAAACGAACTCATCAACGAAATCCTGAATATCCTCTTCGCTGGTCAGATCGACTTCCTTTATATTCTTTGGAAGCGAAACGTCCGTGCCCT
Organism: Clostridiales bacterium; assembly: GCA_004556165.1. Classification (GTDB taxonomy): domain Bacteria; phylum Bacillota; class Clostridia; order Christensenellales; family CAG-138; genus PeH17. Next base: position 3,857 of record SFIR01000006.1, read on the forward strand.
CGGTGGATTCTATCAAGAAGGAGAATGTCTCTCCGTCGGCAACGACCTTAAAATCATGCTCGGTGGTATCGCCGTCCTTGTCAACGTCAAGACTGATGGTAATATCCTCATCAATCAAGTGCAGCTCAAGGCTTCCGCAGTAGAGGCCGAGAGGCGAGCGTGAACCGAAGTCGAGCTCGAATGAAAGCTCAGCATATGTTTCATTATAATCAATGTTCTTGACGACACCTTCGCCCTCGAGCTTTTTGCCGGAGAAGGTGGCTTCGATATCGCAAACCGAAGAGTATTCAAGGTTATCGTCAACGCTGTCAAAGCTGTTATCGTAATAGCCTTCAAACGCCATAATGCGAATCTCCTTGCCCTTCCGGCGCATAAAGCATCCGAAAGCCGAGCCGCCCTCGCCTTCATAGGCGCTTTCGGTTATGACACGCTGCATAACGATATCCTTGCCCTTTACGGCGATTTCGATGGTGATCTCATGTTCGTCAAAGAAATCGGATATTTCAGCGGCTTCATCGCGCAAACAGTCGAAAAACTCCGAAACATCATCATATAGGCTTCCGTCACGCATGCAGTAGGCATTGACGATTTGATAGAGGTAGGAATCCTTGTCATTTTCGATATAGTCGATAAGACGGCAGATTACCGCGTATACGTCATCACCGGTGGGCTTGATGGTATAGAGTGAAACCTTGCAGGTATCGTCGCCGCCGAAGATGCTTAGTTTGACATTCTTGGTTATCTCGGTATTGCTCTCATTTGCGATGCCGCAGAAGATACCGACGATGTCGAGCAGGGTCTTCTTAATATCCTTGGAATCGAATGCTTTGAGATCAAGCTCCTCGTCCGTATCGAGGATTTCGCCGAGATCGTCGTAATTGATGCGGAAGAGCTTTTTCTCGAAATCGGGAACGCAGATGCCGATGGACTTTTTGTCGCGCCGGAGATATACGCTCGTCAGCGTATTGCCGGAAAAACCGGGCTCGAGACAGAAGAGGTAACCGTCCTTCTCCAGTGCAATTTCGAAATCGAATTCCAATTGCTTCAGGATGTATTCGACAGTACTGTCATCAATCAGGTCGGTCTTTTTGAAGCTTAAAGCATTGGTGCTGGACACAATGCCATCGGGATCCGCAATCTCTTCCGTGAAGTCGTAAACGGTCCTGAACATATTCTTTTCGCATGCTTCGAGCTTATTTACGGAGTCGGGCATCAGGGCGATATAGTCGCCGCTTGCGAATACCGTTACAACAACTGCGATAACAACTGCGACTGCGACCACAGCGGAAATGATGCCGGCCAGCATTTTGCCGGAGATCTTAGCGCGAGGCGCACGAGGCTCGGGGTTACCGTAGGAAGGCGTATAGCCGGTATCGGGCTGATCAGGCTGAACGGGCTGAACAGGTTCTTCGGGCTGATCCGGCTGAACGGGCTGAACAGGTTCCTCGGGCTGCCGGCAGCCGGAATCCTGATTGCTTGCTGCGGGATTTGCTCTGGTACCGCACATGGGGCAGAAACCTGCATCATCCGGAAGCTGCTGTCCGCAATTGGCACAGAATTTCATCGTTTTTACTCTCCTTTTTTGAATTAAATTGTAAAACTATCCAAGCAAAGAAAATGTATCAATGCTTAAAATATTTTACACTGACATAATGCGGATGTCAACACATTTTTGCCATATTTTCACAGAAAAATCCAATCTATGCCAAATACTTCAACAATGAGTCAGGAACCGAAAGCAATACGCATATTGACAAAAAACAAAGCATACGATTATAATGTCCGGTATAATTGAGGCTGCTTCGGCAGCCGGAAAGAGGAAGACAATGAGAAAACTTTCAATGCTTATCGCATTGGTCATTGCAGCCGTAATGTGTTTATCCGCGGCGGCATGCGGTGCGGAGCCTGAGAAAGCAATAATCGGTACATGGAAGGCACAGATTGATCTGACCGATTTTATGAACGATCATATCTCCGAGGCAATGGGCGGCAAAAGGCCGGAGAAAACGGCAAAGGCTGTCTTTACGCTCGTAGCCGTATTTAATAAGGATACAACCGTAACGCTGAGCTTCGACAATGAAGAAATGAATTCCTCACTTTCCAAGTATTTTGATTCTCTCTATGATTACATGGTCGAGAGCGTCTATGATAAATTCATGTCGGATCCCGAATACGGCTATGCCTCGCGCGAGGAATTGGACGAAGTTTTCGAATTGCTGGGCATTGATATAGATGCGCTTGTCGAGCAGTCGCTTTCTTCGCTCAATGCGAATCAGTTCTTCCCCGAGGACTTTGCGCTAATAGAGAACGGAAAATACAGGCTTGAGGATGGGAAGCTGTTCATCTCCGAAAACGGAGAGGATTTCGATCCCGAGCATTACTTCTTATTTGAGCTGTCGGGCCGCAGGCTCAAAATCACCGGTATCTGCGGAGGCTTTGACTTTACCTCTTCGGATTTCGATATTGACGAGGCGCTGCCGATAGTGTTCAAAAAGCAATGGAAATAGCTTCAGGAACAGCGTGTAAATATATCCATGCACTGCTTTGAGAATCGGTTGACTTATCTTTTACCGAAGCGTATAATAGTGCGGTATGAATTGGCGGCATCTGTCGCCGGAAAGAGGAATTTATGAAAAAACTGTCCAAGATTTTTGCGCTGCTGCTTGCTTTAGTCATGCTTGCAGCTGTAGTTGCCTGCGAGAATGCAGGGAATCCCACTGAGAATCCGACCGCAGAACCCACACCCGAACCCACTCCCGAGCCCACTCCCGAGCCCACATTGGAGCCCGCACTCCAGATCCTGGGAACATGGAATGGTTCGATCGACTTTACCGATATGGTAAACAAATCCTTTGAAGAAGAGTTTGGTGCCGCTCCGACCACCGAAGAAAGAATGATAATGAATGTATCGCTGACCTTTAAGGATGACGGAACGGTCGGTATCGAATATGATACCGAAGCGATAGCGAGTTCTTTCGAAGCATATATGAGCTCCATTATTGATTTCATTAAGGATGCCGTGTATCAGCAGCTTATTGCTCAGGGCATAGGAACGAGCGTGGAAGAGATTGATGCATTTATGGAAAGCATTGGCTATACCATGGATCAGTTCATTCAGGAAACTTTCGGCGCACTCGATTTCGCAAGCCTCATTTCCGAAGATGGGCTCCCGAGCAGCAATGTCTACAAGATTGAGGATGGCAAGCTCTACATGGAAGACAGCGTGGAAGAATATCAGGAAGGGAATTACGCCGAGTTCACAATCAATGCAAGTACCCTTACCTTCACCGAAATCTATGAGGACGGCAAGCCCACTGAGGAAATGCGTGAGATTCTGCCGCTCGTATTCGATAGGGTTGGATAATTCAAAACATTAAAAGGATTGCATGAAACTGCGTCGGTCGGGATCCGATCGGCGCAGCTTTTCTTTTCATTATTATTTCTATTGCTTTGCAGCGAGCTTTGCTTCCGTTTTTTTCATGAACCTATCATTGGAAATTATGAAGCGTTCGTGAGTTCCGCTGCCTATTCTGCCGCATTCATCGTATGCTTCGACTCGGAATATGAGCTTTCTTCCGTCAATGCCGATAAGCTCGCTTTCAAAGCGCACGCGCATACCGAGGGGCGTCGCTGCTTCATGCGAAACGTCAAGATGCGTTCCGACAGTGCCGCAGCCTTCGTCAAGATATGGCTGTACGCTTCTGAGTGCAGCCATTTCCATGAATGCAAGCATCATCGGAGTTGCGAATACCTCAAGCGCACCGCTTCCTATGCGCGCTGCGGTCAGCTCCTTTGTAACGATGCATTCCTCATGCCCTTTAATGCCGATCTCCATGTTTTTATCCCTCTCTTTCCGTCCGAATTTCAAATACGGACAAACTATGGTATAATAAATAAAAGTAATAACCCCGAAAGGAGCTGCCATGGAAAAGATAGGTCTAATACCCATGACAAGGGAGCTATGCCGTGAATTCTACCGTGAATTCGAAAACGATCCGATGGTATTCATGGATAATTTCGTGACATATGAGTACAGCGAGGCGCGCGCCGATGCTTATTTTTATAAGCAGCAGGCAAAGGGCAGGCTGTATTTTGCTATTATGGCGGATTCCGCTCCGGTCGGTGAACTCATCCTTAAAGATATAGATAGTATCAAGCATGAGTGTACCCTCAGCATACACCTAAGAAATGATTCCGTCAAGGGCAGGGGCTACGGCATTGAGGCGGAGAGGCTTGCGCTTGAATATGCATTCACTTATCTCGGCATGAATGCTGTCAATGCGGATACAATAATCAAGAATACGCGCAGCCGTCATGTGCTGGAAAAGCTTGGGTTTTCCTATCTCGGCAGGGAAGGGGATTTTGACCGTTTCAGGTTTGCCCGTGGAGACTATTATAAGGGTAAAGCCGATAATGATTAAGCATTTTACACAATGTCTCAATTCTGACATATAATATCCATTTTTCAGACAAAAGAAACGTATTGAATTCTGAAAGTATAGATTGTATAATTTGGCTGATTGGCGGGATAATTCTCCGGTCGATTAGGGGGAACAAATTAACAAGAGGACGGGTCTGCCCGTCCGGAGAAAGGTGCTTTTATGGAAAAGAAATTTGTTCTTTCGTGCGAGTCCACCGTTGATATGCCGTACAGCTATATCAACGGCAGGGAAATCCCGGTGATCTTCTATACTTACGTTGTAGACGGTGAGGAATATGTTGATGATATGTGCCGCACTCCCGGCGCAATAGAGGAATTTTATGCGAGGCTGGAGGCGGGAAAGCTGCCGTCCACCTCGCAGATACCCATACAGCGCTATGCTGATTTCTTCAGCGATGTTCTCAAAACTCATGAAGGAGATCTGCTTCACATCGCTTTCGGTTCGGGTCTGACGCCCTCCGTGCAGAATGCCGAAGCGGCGGCAAAGAGCGTTATGGAGGCGAATCCGGGCAGAAGGATAATCGTGATAGATTCCTACTGCGGTTCATCGGGCTACGGTATGCTCGTTGATTATGCCGCCGATATGCGTGATGACGGAAGGACTCTTGAGGAAACAGAGAATTGGGTCAATGCTCATCGCCGCAATATCCATCATCAGTTCTATTCCACGGAGCTTAAATACTTCCGCCGCAGCGGAAGGGTTTCGGGGCCGACGGCTGTTATAGCGTCCATCTTAGGCATATGCCCCATTATGAGGCTTGATGTAAACGGAAAGATAATTGCTTACGATAAGGTAAAGGGCAAGGCGAATGCAATCAAGCGCACGCTCGATATGATGGCGGAGCATGCGGAGAATGGGGAAGAGTATGCCGGAAAATGCTATATCTGCCATTCGAATTGCATTGATATGGCGGAGAAAACCAAGGAAGCCCTGCTCTCAAGATTCAAGAACGTGAAGGAGGTCCGAATTTGCGATATAGGTTCTGTAATCGCATCGCACTGCGGACCGGGGACGGTTGCCGTTTTCTTCCTCGGCGATGAGCGCGCACCGTATAAAAAATGACAGTATAATATGCTATTGCTTTGAAAGACCGGGTCACTGCCCGGTTTTTCTTTATGCTTTCAAGATCGCATATTAAATATGCTGGTTCGATATTAACCGAGCCGGAAGATGCGGAAAATTCTGCTGCGAACATGAATTGCTACAAGCTTGCCATACATTTGCCCAATTTTGCCGAAAAGCTGAAAACACTATAAAAAATCCTATATTCGCACGCTGAAATAAAACTTAATAGTGCGAAAAAAAGCGTTAAAACTGTTGACAATGAAAAATGCATAAGTTATAATTATGTGACTACTTAAAAGGTCGGGTTATTTTCGGGTACGATTTTGCACCTGATTTGGTCGATCCTTTATATCTCATTCTCGTATTTTTCGTTCCTGAGCGGAGGCTTTGCGGTTCTTATGTTGCCGAGGCTGCATTGTTCCTATCTATCGGAAATGAAGAATGCCCGGTGAGGTTCATGGTAGTTATACCAACCCTCTGCGCAGATGCGCAAAAGAATTATTTTAGGAGGATAAAGCAAAACATGAACACAAAGAGATTCTTTGCACTGCTGCTGGCTCTCGTTATGGTTATGGCTCTTGTCGCTTGCGGTAAGAAAGGCGACAACACTCCCGATCCTAACGCGACCCCTGACCCCAATGCAAACGTGACTCCCAACCCTGAAGAGCCCACCGATGAGCCCTCCGGTGATCCTACTGTGGAACCCACTCAGGCTCCCGAAGCATCAAGACCCAAGCCCACCGCTGAACCCGGTGAAAACGGCATTGAGTATCCCGAATTCGATGTCGGCGGTGTTGTTGCAAACCTCGGTTCTTCTGACGGCGGCGAAGTCAGCTATGATGTATATGCAGGTGTGGAAGGTAAGGACTATACCGACCCCAAGTATTACACCTATCGTGACTATACCACTTCCACCTCCGGTCTGAACTGGAGCCCCCTCCAGTGGGAGACCAACGAAGATAGTGCTATCCTTGACTACATCACCGATGGTTTCTATAACTTTGCTCTTAATGCAACCGCTGATGGTTGGGCAGTAACCATGAACATGGCTGCTGAAATGGCAGAGGATGTAACCGCTCAGTATGTCGGCCAGTATGGCATTCAGGAAGGCGATGTCGGTAAGGCATGGAGGATTCCCCTCAACCAGCTCGCAGCTTGGGAAGACGGTACCCCCATCAATGCTGATACCTATATCTATTCTTATCAGCAGCTCCTCGATCCTATTCAGCTGAACAGGCGTGCTGACTCCCTCTATGCAGGCGAATCCCGCGTTTACGGCGCAAAGGAATACTTCTATGCCGGCACCACCAATTTCAATGAGTGCGCAGGCCAGTATGCATTTGCAGACCTCGTAAAGGGCGAAGATGGCAACTACTATTCTCCCGACGGCAACGCAATGTACTGGGCAGTTAACTTCCCCCTCAATGAATATCTCGGCGGCAACACCCTCGTTGCATATGTCGATAATTACGGCGATGCATACTTCGGAATGGAGACCTGGGAAGATCTCGTTGCTCTCGTTGACGAGAACGGCCTTGTACCCATCAACGATGAGACCTATGCTCTCTTCGCACCCGTAACCTGCAGCAATCCCGCATGGGGCGAGACCGAAGATGACCTCGGCAACTATTTTGTTGCGGAGATCAACTACGGCGAATATTCCTGGGACGATGTCGGTATCATCAAGACCGGCGATTATGAGCTCGTATTCGTATATGTAACTCCTATCGCTGATCCTAACTACTACATCCCCTATTACATGAGCTCCACCTACCTCGTATACGAGCCCCTCTTCGAGAGCTGCAAGACCTACACCGATGCTAACGGCAACGTTACCGATGATCCTTCAAAGGCAGTCAACGTAACCAACGTTTACGGCACCGATCTTCAGTACACCATGTCCTATGGTCCTTACAAACTCTCCACCTTCCAGCTCGATAAGGAATACAAGCTCACCCGTAACGAGAATTGGTACGGCTACAAGGACGGCAAGCATCTCGGCCAGTATCAGATGGACGAAATGGTTGTTACCGTTGTTGAGAATACGGCAACCGCTCTCATGCTCTTCGAGCAGGGCAACCTCGACAACACCGGCCTCACCGCTGATGATATGGAGAAGTACGGCACCAGCCAGTACATCCGTTACAACCCCCAGAGCTACACCACCAAGCTGACCTTCAACACTGACGAAGAAGCTCTCGCAGAGCGTGGCACCCAGATCCTCGGCAACCTCTATTTCCGTAAGGGCTTCTCCCTTGCAATCAACAGGGCTGAGTATGTTCAGAAGCACACCTCCGCAGCATCCGCCGGTTATGGTCTGCTCAACTACATGTATGTTTACGATCCCTTCACCGGTGCTTCCTATCGTGGAAACGACGCCGCTAAGGACGCTCTCTGCTGCCTCTATGGCCTCACCTACGGCGAGGACGGCGAGTATGAAGATATTGAAGATGCATACGATGCAATCACCGGTTACGATATGGAAGCCGCTCGTGAGTGCATGAATATCGCAGCAACCCAGGCTGTCAACGATGGTCTCTGGGATGGCACCTCCAATATCGAGCTCACCCTCAGCGTATATCAGTCCACCGATGACTATGTTAAGATGTTCAACTTCTTCAAGGTAGCTCTTGAGGAAGCTTGCGTAGGCACTCCCCTTGAAGGCAAGGTAACCCTTGTTATGAAGGCTGATGAGGACTACTATGAGACCATGTATTCCGGTCTTACCGACATCATCTTCTCCACTTGGGGCGGCGCAACCTATGGCGGCTTCACTCTCCTCTATGAGTGCTACGCTGACGCAGGCATCAACAGCGATCCCAACCAGATGGAGTATGGCTTCGACACCAGCAAGGTTAAGGTCACCATGACCATCAACGGCGTTGAGTTCACCGAATCCCTCCAGGATTGGGCACGTTGGTTCGACGCTGATGACATTACCATCGTTTCCAACGACGGTTCCGTCACCCTTGCACCGTTTGCAGATTATGATGCAGACTCCCGCTGCGCAATGTTCGCAAAGCTTGAGTATGTATACCTTGCAAACTACGCCACCACCCCCATCTACTACAGGAACTCTGCATTCCTCGTATCCCAGAAGGGCGACTATGCAGTACAGCTCTACACTGACCTTATCGGCTTCGCCGGTATGCAGTTCTACACCTTCAATTACGATGATACCGAATGGGCAAACGTAGTTGCAGGCGGTCTGACCTACTAATTCTTATAGATCAGATTATCTGTTAACAACAAAATTACGCAATCATGAGCTTCGGCTCATGATTGCGTAATGACTTGAATGGAAATTTCCATGAGGCTAAACGAACTATTATTAGTGCGTAGACTTGATGGGGAATCTCCGTACGAGCTTTTGATCCATCAGGTGAACTTCAGATTCAGACAAATATGGCTCTTCAAAAGCCGTAGACATATATACTTTCTAATCTCTCTTGAAAGGTAAAACAGGCTATGCTCAAATACGTTTTGAAGCGAATCGGATTGATGGTCTTTACTTTTTTGATCATCGTAACGATATGCTTTATTCTTGTCAAGTTGCTTCCTCTGCCTGCTATCAAAGAACTCGGTAAAGATACGCAGACCATTCTGAGGAAACGTGAAGCAATGGGCTATAATAAACCGATTATGGTCCAATACTGGCGCTACTGGACGCATCTTATCAAAGGTGACATGGGCGTCGGTGAACAGATGTACGCGGCACTGAATGTATGGGATGTCATGATGCAGAAGATCCCGTATACAATTGTTGTCAATCTGTATTCAATTCTGATAGCAATTCCGCTTGGCTTGATCTTAGGTATCTTTGCCGCACTTAAGAAAAACAAATGGCAGGATCACTTGCTTTCAACATTGGTTATGGTCTTCATTTCGGTACCTTCCTATGTTTATGCATTCTTGGTACAGTATTTGTTGTGCTATAAAGCAGGCTGGTTTCCTATGCTTGTCGCACCGGAATCCGAAGCAACGCTGTTCAGCTGGAAGATGTTCGTATCAATGTGTCCTGCTATCATTTCCCTCGGCTTCGGTACTGTTGCCGGTCTGACTCGTTTCACCCGTGCAGAGCTTGCCGAAGTTCTTACCGGTGACTATCTGCTGCTTGCGCGAACCAAGGGCCTTACGAGAAATCAGGCTATCATTCGCCATGCTCTTCGTAACGCCATGGTACCCATCGTTCCTATGATACTTTCTCAGTTCGTTGGTATTCTCGGCGGTTCGCTCATCATTGAGCAGATTTTCAGTATCCCGGGCATCGGTAAGCTTTATATCACATCAATTCAGGTTCGTGACTATAACTTCTTCATGGCTGACACCGTATTCTATACCTTGATCGGCCTTGCTTCCGGTCTTGTAATGGACCTCAGTTACGGCTTCATTGATCCGAGAATCAGGATGGGAGAGCGCTAATATGGAAACAAAAAAGAATGATTACATGAACATACCGGCGGATCGGTTTGAACCTGCCGTCAGGGATGAGAAGATCTTCGATAAGAAGTTTGAATCAAAACCCATCGGCTATTTCAAGGATGCAATGATCCGCTTTGCCAAGAACAAAAGCTCCTTGGTCGCTGCTTTCATAATTGCAATCCTGCTTTTGTTCGCTATCATCGTTCCGTTTTTCTCCAAATACAGCGTTGACGCAAAATCGAAGGAAAACGACTCGGCATATTCTCAGGTGCTTCCCAAGAGCACGCTCTTTGCATGGGCAGGCTGGGACGGCTGCAAAAAGGATAAGAAAACTCAGGGCGGTTATGACTACCTGAACTCAATCGGTCAGGAAGTATACACCCTGAACGATGAAGGTGAAAGGGTTGCCAACGAAGATGCCATGGCAATCAAGAAGGTTTACGGCTCTTTCATCGATGAGCTTACCGGCGAGAAATTCTATAATGTATACGTAGATTCATACGCAAAGGTCGGCTTCATGTTCAAAGACCTGAGCGAAGCCGAGTATAAGGCGCTACAGGCATACCAGAATGAAACCGGTATCCAGGTAATGTACCCCATTCCCGCAACCTATAAGACCAATTTCTCCGCTGTCAGCTCTGCAAACGTATGGTATAAGCTGGCTAATGAAGTTGAGACCTCGACCGGTGAAGCTGCCGAACATGATGAGGACGGCAATCCCATCTATGAAGCAAATTACCGCACTAAGGAGAATAAGAATGCTGCCGACTATGACAGCATTCGCATAAGTGATGAGCCCGAAGCTGACGGCAAGTGGGCAGTGTACGCTGTCAAGAACCAGTCCGGCTACAAAGTCCGTGTTCTTTACAGTGAATACTACTACTACGAGCGCTACGTTGAGTCCGGAAATGTTAAGGGCTTCTACCCCTACCATCTCTTCGGCACCAACCAGTTCGGTCAGGATATCTTTGTTTGCCTTGCATCCGGCGCAAGACTTTCATTCATCCTTGCTTTCTCCGTATCCGCTATCAACTTCATCATCGGTATCGCATACGGCTCCATCGAAGGTTACTATGGCGGCGCTATCGACCTCATTCTTGAGCGTGTATCCGATATTCTGAGTTCGGTACCCTTCGTCGTTGTTGCAACCCTGTTCAACCTGCATTTGGCAGATAGGGTCGGGCCTTTGGTCAGCTTGCTGTTCGCGTTCGTGCTAACGGGTTGGACCGGCATTGCATACCGCGTCAGGACTCAGTTCTATCGCTTCAAGGGTTCCGAGTATGTTCTTGCAGCTCGCACCCTCGGCGCAAGCGACTCAAGGCTGATCTTCCGCCACATTCTTCCCAACTCCTTAGGTACTATCATTACCGCTACGATCCTGATTATTCCCGGCGTTATCTTCAGTGAATCCATGCTGTCCTATTTGAACATCATCGACCTGCAGACCTCCGGTATGACTTCAATCGGTACCATGCTCAGCGGCGGTAATGCATTGCTCAGCACTTATCCGCACATCATCTTCTTCCCCGCACTGTTCATCGCTCTGTTGGAGATATCCTTCAACCTGTTCGGTAACGGCTTGAGAGATGCATTCAATCCTTCACTGAGAGGAGCTGACGAATAATGGCAGAAAAGAAACTTGAAGTAAAAGATTTAACTATTTCGTTTAAAACAACCAACGGTAAGGTACAGGCAGTACGCGATGTAAGCTTTGATCTGTATTCCGGAGAAACCCTCGCTATCGTCGGTGAGTCCGGCTCCGGCAAGTCCGTTACCAGCCGTGCCATCATGGGTATTCTTGCCGGCAACGCCATCAAAGAGGGCGGTAAGATTTTGTACGGCGATAAGGATCTCATGAAGACCCCCGAGGACGAATTCCATAAGGTTCGCGGAGATAAGATAGCAATGGTCTTCCAGGATCCGCTGTCCAGTCTGAACCCGATTATGAGGATCGGCAAGCAGCTGACCGAGGCAATGCTTCTTAAGAACAAGGCTTCGAGGAAGCAGAGCCGAAAGGACATGAATACCATGTTCAAAGCCCTCGGCGAGCGCATGCGCGGAGCCGGCGTTCAGGATGCAGACAAGTCCCTTGCTGAGTTCAAAAAGTTTGTAATGACTCAGTGCAGGATTGAAACCGCATATTCCGCAGCCTATGCAGCAGCTCAGGAAGCCGACGCTATAACGGACAACATGATCCTGTATCTTAAGAATAAGTCGGGATCATCCGCTCTTCAGGATGCTTCGACTCTGATTGCAGCTGCAAAGAGGACAAAGAATCACTTCGTTGTAGACAGTGATTATGATGTTCTTGTTAATAATCTTAACCGGCTGAAGGCTACTCTCAAGACCGAGATTAAGAAGGTTGACTTTACCGAGAGCATTGCTGTTCTCAACAACATATCAGCTATTGTCAAAAAGGCTGTTGCCAAGGAGCGTCTTAATACCTTTACCCTTGGTTACTATCTCACCTACTGCGACAAGCAGATCCCCGATATGGAGATCGGTCAGCTGAATGCGATGACAAGGCAGAGGCTTGAAACGGAGTTTATGAATGAATTCCTCCGCAAGACTGAGCTTGCCGCCAAGCATTCCATGGAAATCACCGATGCTGCCCGCCGTGATGCGATAGCTGTTTTGACCGAGCTGCTCCCCGTGGTAGATAATGATGATCCCAAGAAGGCAGAAGTCATTGAAGCTACCAAGAAGATGAAGGCAAAGGTCGCTATCTGCATTGATCCTCTCGAAGTGGATAAGGACAGCCTCACCTATACCTTCCCGACCTCAATGGATTATGCAATCGACCTCTACTTCGGCGGTGCGAAGAAGAATGCAAAGGAAGAAAGGCGTTATAACCGTTCCTACGCGAAGCATGAGGCCATCATTGCAAGGGGCAAGACTCCTGATTGGGAAGTCATTCCCGCTTCCTATGTTGACCTTGATGCCGCAAGAAGGGATATTGCAGATACCGTGAAGGAGCTTATCGCTCATATGCAGGCTCAGCTTGATGCAAATGCAAATCCCGATTTCGCGGCAAGAGCAAATGAAATCATAGATTTCCTCAAGGAAAAAGCGCAGGATTCCGTAAACAAGATAACCAGAGGCGCAGCCCGTGAGAAGGCTATCAAGCTAATGGAGAGCGTAGGTATTGATGATCCCCGCCGCAGGTTCAAGCAGTATCCGTTTGAGTTCTCCGGCGGTATGCGCCAGCGTATCGTTATCGCTATCGCTCTTACGGCTAACCCCGATATTCTGATCTGTGATGAGCCCACCACCGCTCTTGACGTTACCATTCAGGCTCAGATCCTTGAGCTCATCAATAAGCTCAAGAAGGATAGGGATCTCTCCGTTATCTTCATCACCCATGACCTCGGCGTTGTTGCCAACATGGCTGATAGGGTAGCCGTAATGTATGCAGGCAAGATCGTAGAATACGGCACTGCTTCCGATATCTTCTATAATCCTGCTCATCCGTACACTTGGGCGTTGCTTTCCTCCGTTCCCGATCTCGAGACCAAGGAAAAGCTCGAGTCCATTCCCGGTACTCCTCCTAACATGATTTATCCGCCCAAGGGCGATGCTTTTGCAGCGAGAAATAAGTATGCTCTCAAGATCGACTTTGAAGAGCAGCCCCCCATGTTCAAGATTAGCGATACTCACTATGCTGCGACATGGCTCCTGCATCCCAATGCGCCCCATATTGATCCTCCCAAGGTAATCACCGAAAGGATCCAGAGAATGCACCATCAACATGAAACTGAAGGAGGCGAAAACAAATGAGTGTAAATGAAAATGATGTTTTGCTCAAGGTAGAACACCTTTGCATGTATTTCGGCCCCAAGAAGGCTGTGAACGATGTTTCCTTCGATATTCATCGCGGTGAAGTTTTCGGCCTCGTCGGCGAATCCGGCTGCGGTAAGACCACTACCGGCCGTACCATAATCAAGCTGTATAATGCAACCTCCGGTAATGTTTATTTCAAAGGCCGCCGTATCGTAGCAGGAACGAAATCCTATAAGGATGAGATTAAGAAGCTCCGTGCTAAAAAGAAGCAGTCCAAGGATCAGAATGAGATTGCGGAATGCAATGAGCGCATTGCGGAGCTTAAAAAGGAGATCGAGCTTGCAAAGCATGACCAGAAGAATTGCGATAAGGATTACCGCAAGGATATGGCAGCAGCCGGCACTCCCGTTCGTAAGGGTGAACGTCTTGTCACCAAGATACAGATGATCTATCAGGACCCCGTTGCATCTCTTGACCCCCGTATGACGGTTGAGGAGATAATCGCCGAGGGCCTGAAGATTCAAGGAATTAAGGACAAGAAGTACATAAGAGAACAGGTCATTGAAATGCTTGAAACCGTTGGTCTTGTTCGTGAGCATGCCACCCGTTATCCTCATGAGTTCTCCGGCGGTCAGCGTCAGCGTATAGGTATCGCGCGCTCCATCATCATGAAGCCCGAGATGATAATTGCCGACGAACCCATTTCGGCTCTTGACGTTTCTATTCGTGCGCAGGTCATCAATCTGCTAAATGATCTCAGGGAGTCAATGGGCCTCACGATCATGTTCATAGCGCATGACCTCTCCGTCGTCAAGTACTTCTCCGATCGCATCGGCGTCATGTACTTCGGTGATATGGTTGAGCTTGCAGATTCCGATGAGCTGTTCAAGCATCCTCTGCATCCCTACACCCGTTCGCTGCTCTCAGCTATTCCTCTCCCCGATCCCGAGATGGAAAAGAACCGCGTGCGTATTCGTTATAACCCCAAGGTCGATCACGAGTACACCACAGAGGTTCCCGAGTTCCGCGAGGTCTGCCCCGGGCATTTCGTCCGCTGCACCATGAAGGAATACGAGAAGTATCTCCAGCAGGTAAAAGAATAATTTGAATTCTTCGGGCGCAGCATAAACATATAATGCTGCGCCCGAATTCTATCTTAACAACATGGAAAAAGAAAAGAAAGAAAGAAAAAATCATCCGCTGCTGCTGAGGTATCTCATATCCTTTGCCGTCGCTGCACTCATGGCACTCGGAGTTATGAGTATTAGGGGTCTGTTTTCAGGCGAAGAAATGAGCCTGTATGATACCTATAAGGCACTTTGCGACGGCTTTTTTGTCGCAGGAATTCTGATGCTGTGCTTCGGCTGTATTGTTTTCGTGGCGCAGGAAGGCGCATTTGATGCGCTGCGCTTCGTCGGTCACAGCCTGATTGGTCTGCTTAAAAAAAGAAGGCCGGGCGAAAAAAGCGAGACCTATGCGGATTATAAGGAAAAGCTCGCTAAAAAAGGAAAAGGCAAGTTCTTTTATATGATCATTGTCGGAGCGGTTTTCGTTGCTGTGGCAGCGATATTCCTGCTCCTGTCGGAAAGCCTATTGTGATTAAACCAAAATAACTGCGAGCCGTCCGAAGTTCTCGGGCGGCTCGCTTTTTGCTTGCAGAAATATTTTGCGATGAAATCAGTTGAGAATAGCAATGCCCCAAGGATCAAGCTTCAAGGTGCTGCCGTTGTAGGTAATGCCGCTGCCCTGATTGATGTTTGCATCGAGTATGCCGGCAAGTGAAAGACCAGTTAAAGATACGGACTTTGCTTCACGGCACAGGTTAAGAACGATGGTTATTGTGCTTCCGTTCCAAGTCCTCTCAATAATGCAGATATCGCTGTCCTCCTGCTCGATAATGCTTGATGTGCCTCGCGCAATCTCGGGGAAAGCGTTCCTAAGAGCATTGGCATTCCCGATATAGTTAAGGAGCGAGTTATCGTCAGCAAGAAGCTCTTTTACGCTGCCAAGCGGATACTTTGCTTCAGTAGCGCCGGGAGGAGCGTATGTCACCTTGGTAATATCATCCCAATACATTCCGATTCGTTTGTTGGGATCATTGCCCGAGCCTACAAGACCGCATTCGTCGCCGTAGTAGAAATACGTACCGCCGCGCATCATGGCAAGCATGCCGTATGCCGCCTTGACGCGAGGCATATCGTACAGCCCCATAATTCCGTTGAAACGCTCCGTATCGTGGTTGTCAATGAAAGGCGCCATGAGCGCATCGGTTCCAAAGCGTTCTTCCAGGTGGGTTGTGAGATACGCATAGCTGTCTCCGCGATCGGTCGTGGTTTCATCGAGAATCCCTGCGATGATACCCTTGCCGTTATTGCCTGTGGACATCGGGAAATAGAAGAAACTGTCTATTCCGCTGCGGTAGTATGAGGCGATTGTGGCTTCGTCCGCCCAGCATTCACCGACGATATAGCAGTCGGGCTTAATAATGGATTTCGCTTCGGCATTGAGCCAGCTCAGGAATTCGATGTTTCTTTCAGAGCTTCCGGTGTAGTAGCTCGTTACGGCATCAAGGCGGAATCCGTCAACGCCCATATCCAACCAAAAGCGCATTATATCGGAGATTTCGGCTCTGACATCGGGATTATCGAGATTCAGGTCGGGCATGGTCGAAACAAAGCGGCATTCAAAATAGCTTCCGTTAATCTTTTCGTAACCGCTTCCGCCGGTATCGCTCCAATTATAGTAGTCGCGGTACTCGGCATCGGGGCCGGTTTTGCTGTTCCGGAACCATGGATGCTCGTTTGATGTGTGGTTGACAACAAGATCGAGAATGACATCAATATTCAGCTCATGCGCCCTATCAAGGAAAACCTTGAAATCATCAAGCGTACCGTACTGAGGATCAACGTCATAATAATCGGTAATATCGTATTTGTGATACGAGGGCGAGGGCATTATGGGCATGAGCCATATGCCTGTAAATCCAAGATCACGGACATATTCGAGCTTATCGGCTGCACCCTTGAAATCACCGATGCGGTCACCGTCCGAATCCGCAAAGGAATAGATGAAAATCTCGTACCAGTTGCGGACATTATCATCCGGGATGTTTTCCTGTAAGGCTGCCGGTTTGGAGCAGCCGGCAAAGCCGCACGCGCTGATGCATAGAGCAGTAAGCAGTATAAAGGCAATTATTCTTCTTTTCATTACATTATCCTTTCACGGAACCGGCGGTAAGACCGTTCACGAGGTATTTTACGAGGCAGAAATAGAGAATAACGATGGGAACCGCGATGAATACGGAGCCTGCCGCAAAGCGCGCGAAATGCGTTTCAGGCAGACTGAAAAGACCCACTGCGACAGTCCAGAGGTTTCTGTCCTTGAGAAGGAGCTTGGGAAGAAGCACATCGCTCCACGGCCATGCAAACTGGGTGAGCACGGTATAGACTATCATGGGTTTGCTTAGCGGCAGCGTTATTCTCGTAAACACCTGAAGCTGAGTACAGCCGTCAAGCCTTGCAGCCTCATAGATATTGTTGGGGATGGAATCGAAGTACCCCTTCTGCACCATGTACGCAGCAGGAGCAGTCGAAGCGTAGAAAAAGATAAGCGCAGTGAGCTTGTTCACAAGGTTTAGCTGCGTCATTATGATATAAACGGCGGTGAGCCCCATGAACCCGGGGAACATGCCGAGAACGAGCGTGGTCTTTTTGAGAGCATCCCTGCCCTTGAAACGGAAACGGGACATGACATACCCCGTCAGGATAACGAGTATGGTGCCGAGTATGCAGCTTCCGCTCGCGACATAGAGGGTATTGAAAAACCACTTCTTATACGGATAAAGCCCGTTTACATCATCGGTAAAGAGACTGATGAAGGTGTCAAGGCTGAAAGCCTTGGGGAAGAACCCCTTGAAGTCATATAGGCTTCCGGATTTTGACAGTGAGGCGAGTATCAGCCAAAGACAGGGGAAAAGGAATACCACGCTCATGAATATGAGCAGAAAATATGTAAAGAAATTATCTGCGAGCTTGCGTGGCACAAGCTTTTTTCTTTTTTTAGTACTCATTGATAGGTGTCCTCCTGCTTATAGGCTGCCGAGCGCACATATACCGAAAGCGATGCTATCGCGGTGACAATGAAGATAACAAGACTGATCGCTGCGCCGATGGAGTAATAATTGTTATCGACCGACAGCTTATACAGCCAGTTTATCAAAAGATCGGTATCGCTTGCAAGGAAGTAATCAGCGTAATTGGAAATCACTCCGCTTCTCAGGAAGAAGAAAATACCGAAATTATTGAAATTACCGACAAACTGGCCGATCAGAACCGGAGTTGTGGAGAAAACAACGAACGGAAGCGTTATCTTTCTGAACTGCTGGAAGGGAGAAGCTCCGTCGAGAGAAGCAGCTTCGTACAGATCGGTATTGATGTTTGAGAGAATTCCGGTGGTCATAAGCATGATGGAGGGGGTGCTTATCCACGCATTGACAAACAGACCGATGCAGCGCGCCCACCATTTTGCCGAAGCATCGTTAGTGAGGAAAAATATCTTCTGGAAACCGGCTTCGGCAATGTAATAGTTGATGGGGCCGGACTGCGAGAACATGAATTTGAAGCCGAGCATTGAAATAAAGCCCGGTATCGCATATGCAAGGATCGGGAATGCGCGCCAGAATTTAGAACCGCGCACATTGCGCTTGTTGAGCAGCAATGCCATTCCGAGACCGAGCACGAAGTTTAGTGCGGTCGAGGCAACGGCCCAAAGCACATTCCATACGAATATGCGCCCGAAGGTCGACCCGATTTTGCCGAGGCTGAATATCTTCTTCCATGCCGAGAGCGACCAATCCGCAAGCACGGGGTGTACGACATCGCCGCCGAGGTTAGTAAACGCCATGCATATCATGAAGACGATGGGCAGTACGGTGAAGATGCATACGCCTATGATGGGAAATATGAGCGCAGTGGTGTGAAATTTATCATCCGCGATAGTCAGGAGCGTACGCTTGAATTTGCGCGGACTGCGGCCGCTTTCGACCTCATGCGCGGTGAAAATCACATCCTTGATATTCGAAATATGGACGACAACAGCGAATATCAGGACGAATATGGACATGAGTCCGAGTATCAGCATGGTGAGCGAATTATCGCCCGCGCGTCCGAGCCACAGATCCTCTTCAACGGTACCGAGGGTAAAGAACCCGATAATGTTTTTGATTCCGCTCGTTGCAAAATAGTAGACGAAAAAAGCAAAGGCGGATAGGTATACCAAACCCTTGACTATCTGGCCGTAGCAGAGCTGCCCGGCTCCCATGATCAGCGCGGAAAGCTTTACCTGAAACGGAGACCTCAGATAGCTTTTCCACGCTGAACGTACTTTTGCTCCCATATGAGACCTCCTTCTTATGCGAGGGTATCTATTGCGTCTCTGATTTGCTGAACAAGCCTGTCAAGACCTGCCTTGATGAGCTCGGGAGTATCATAAAGCCTGTCCTCGCCGCGCCCTTCGCGGTACGGATCCGTGGAAAGATCGATTAAGAAGGATTCGGCGGGAGTCCAGATCTGGCCGACCTCCGTGATTGCCGGCATTATGCTGATAAGACCGCGGTCAAGCTTGTCAAAGAGAATACCGACGGTGGGATCGCTCTTTGCAACCTCAGCGGCTGCGTCGTCACGGGCAGGAGTAATGCCGAGGTCGGCATTGCGCTGCATGACCTGCTCGTAGCTTGCCGCAAATTCGATGAATGCGAGGGAAGCATTGGGACATTTGGTATATGAGGAAATGCCGTAGCCGTTGATGCCGCCCATCATCATGGTTTCGGTCGTGAGGGAATCCATATCGGTGATGGTATCCTGCCAATTATCGGCTGTGAGGTCGCCGCTCTTGGGAAGACGGGGAACATTGACCATCTTTAGGTCGGCATATGCGCTTTCCTCGGTCCAATTACCTGTATTGACCATGGAACGAATGAACATCGTGTAAACATCGGGGGTGGTGACGGTGCAGAGCATCACCTTGTCGGCAAGGTACTGATACGCAGCGGATGCGAAGGTCTTATCGAGAACCTCGGTATTATCCATTTCGCCCGCCCACTGCTGGATCATGTAGGCTCCCTTATCGGCGTCGCCTGCGTTAAGACCTATATCCTTAGCATCCGTACCGTTGCTGCCGAATACATAAGCGCCGAAGGTCATGAGGTAACCGCTCATAAAATAGGTATCGACGGTCTCATCGAGATAACCGTACTGAGTGGGCATATTGCCCTCCTTGCAGACCTCGGAATAGGCATAGAGAGCGGTATAGGTCTCAAAAAAGTCGGGAATATCGTTATTGTTGATATCCCAATCGGTCTTCCAGTTCTCGGGGAGGCTGGATTCAATGTAGTAAAGCATACCGGACTGTACGTTTACGGGTATACCGCAATAGAAGTTTTCGCCGTCGATATTTATGGTATATGCATTCCATGCGCTCTCGGGGATATGGGAATAGCTTTCCATACTCTTTACGGGAAGCGGCAGGATATGCTTGTTATTTGCATATTTCATAATGATGTCGTTTGCCTGATACCATACATCGGGACCGTAGCCGTAAGGGCCGTCGGTTGCGAGGTCGGAATACTGGTCGATATTCATGCGCTCTGCGGAAATGCCCTTATCCTTATAGGCTTCATTGAAAGCCTCGATGAGCTTGTCAACATATCCGATCTCAATAGCGGTATCGTTTTCAAGAACCTTGACGACTGCACCCTTTTCAAGCTCACCGGTGAAACGGGACATTACCTGCTCGTAAAGCTCGGAGACCTCTCCATCGGGCGTGGGGTTGCTGACGCCGGTTTCACCGCATCCGACGATTACGGCTGCAGCAAGGATGAGTGCAAGAAAGATAGCAAAAAACTTTTTCATGGTATTTTCCTCCTTAAATCTCCATGATCTTGTATTCATAAGGCGGAATCCCCGCCCTTGTTTCGTTGTTGGGGTTGACCTTGAGGACGAGCTTCTGGCTTTCGGCTGCACGAATGATGGTGATTACGCCATCCGATTCGTTTATTGAAAAGCTTCCGACGGAAAGAGCAGGCTGCTTTTTGAACTCAATCAACTCCTTAATCGCCTTCCACAGCGGAGTGGCGGTATAGTCATGCTCCCAGTCGAAGCAGCGGCGGCAGTCGGGATCATAACCGCCCGAAAGCCCTATCTCGTCACCGTAATAAACGGAGGGTATGCCCGGATAGAAGAACATAATCGCCATTGCCGAGCGCAGCTTCCGTTCATCCCCCTTGACTCGTGAAAGAAAACGGTCGGTATCGTGGCTGTCCAAAAGATTCAGCATTTTTTCACTTGCCGGCATGCTGAAGGCATGATACAGCCTGACAAGCCTGTCGCGGAAGGCTGAGGCATCAATGGTATTGAATGCGAAAAGATCAAGACATGCTTTGGTGAAGCCGTAGTTCATAACTCCGTCGTATTCGTCACCGTTCAGATACCAGTTCTGCCTATGCCAGTCTTCACCTATGATAATAACATCGGGCTTCTCGCGCACGAGCGACTCACGGTACGCACGCAGGAAACGGTGGCTGATCTCGTCGGAGACATCCAGCCTCCATGCATCAACGCCGTAATCACGCATCCAATCGATGCAAAGATCGGTGAAGTATTCTATAACCTCGGGGTTTGCGGTATTGAGCTTCGGCATCGCTTTGACGCTGGAGAAGGTGCGGTAGCTGCCATCGGGATTCCACACGAACCAGTCGTAATACTTCGATGCTTTGCCGAGCTTTTGCGCATCTAAGAAGAATGGGTGCTTCCAGGAAAGATGATTGAATACTCCGTCAAGCATGATGCGGATACCGTTTTTATGCGCTTCATTTATTAAATCGCGCAGCGCTTCGTTGCCGCCGAATTCAGGATCGACATTCTCATAATCAACGGTTTCGTACTTATGATTGGTCGGTGAACAGAAGATGGGGTTAAGATAGATAAAATTCACGCCCAGCTCGACGAGATAGGGGAGATGCTCGGTAATGCCGACAAGGTCACCGCCGTAAAAGCTCTTGGGCGTGGGGATCTCGCCCCATTCGGCATTGACATAGCTCATATCCTTGTCATGAGAACCGATGGCAAAGCGTTCGGGGAAGATCTGGTACCCGACAGCGGTTCTGACCCAATCGGGCACCGTCATCATGTCGCAGGGGAACTGCGCGCAGCACTCAAAATAGTTGAAATACGCAAGGCTGTGGTCAAAGGTATCGGTGAGCCCTTCCTCGGAGAGATAGCGCACACAGCCATCCGCACAGCTCAGCTCAAAGATATAGGCAAAGCGTATATCGGTGCGCGGCACGGATGCGTAGAAATATTCAAATTCGGAATCGCTGAAGCGAATTTCCATCTCCGCTTCATCACGGCGGAGATACCATTCATCCTTATTGCAGAGGTAAAGAAGCTTTGCACGGAGTACTGTAAAGCGCTCCGCACGGAAACGGACATGCATTTGCCCGTTCAGGGCGCAAACATCGAGCGGACCCGGGGTGTGTAAAACGGAAGACGAATTCAAGGCGGTTTCCTCACTTAATCAGAATATGGTGGGATTCGAAGGGGATGGATTTGCGCTCAAGCGCGAGGTAGAATACCTCTATGGCGCTGCGCGCGTAGGCTTCATAATCGAACCCTTCGCCCAGTTTTATCAAAACGGTGTCCGGTTCATCGAAGGAAGCAGCTTCCTTCGGCGTAAGGACAACGTCAAATATGCTTGCTGTTTTATCCGCTTGCTTGCCGCAATGGAATCTTTCGGCAATGAGCCCGGCTTTTTTCTTAGCTGAGGCTGCAAGGAATTTGGCTTTGATATGCTCCATATCGAAGGCAATGCTGAAAAAAAGATAGTCGGTAATATCACCTTCGAGATATATCAGGGGAACAAAGGTATTGTCGCCGACGCATGAAAATTCATCGGCTGAAATGTCGAGCGCAAAGATAGCATCAACATTCGGATCGTTTCTATATGTGCAGCTTTCGGTGAGAATTGTGAGCCTGCGCCCGTACTTTTCCGCCTCCGCTGCCAATGCGCGGATAATCGCGAGCTTATGCTCGCTGTTTTCGGGATGAGGGCAATAGACCCCGAGATTTCCCGTATTGCCGAGGGCGAGAGCCTTCGCAACGGAATGGGGGGCATAACCGACCATGTTCGCATAGTGAAGCACTTTTTTCCGCGTTGCTTCACTGATGGACTGCTTGGTGGAATTATTCAGAACATAGGATACCGTTGCGGTGGATACTCCGCATGCAGCAGCGATATCTTTTATCGTGACCTTAGTATTCATAAGAAAAAAGGGACGCTCCGGGAAAAATCCCGGCAATGCGTCCCAATGGTTTTGTTACTCAGCTTCGTTAACGGTTACGACACCGGTTGCAGGATCAAGGACGATGGTATAGGTACCGACATCGACCATGATGTTGTTGCCATCCTCAGCACCGAACCAGAATTCGTTTGCAACGCGGCCTGCACAGCCGTATACGCACTTGAATGCGACCTGACCGTTGGTCCAGTCAGCGGTGTCGGCTTCGGTGAAGGTAACGGTAAGAGCATAGGTGCCGTCATCCTGAGCGACCATCATGTAGTTGGTGTTCTCGGCATTGGCATCGCCTGCCCATGCGCCGTTGCCGCAGGTGCCGACAACATAGTAGTTGGGAGCAGCCGCAACGATCTCGCCCTTGAGGGTGGGTACACCGTCAACGAGCTCGAGCTCGATGAAGAACATATAGTGCCCTTCTTCAGCAATAACGATGTTGCCGTCGGGGCTGGAGTACCAAGCATCGGTAGCGCAGTTCTTAACGCCGAATTCTCCGCCGGCGGGAACGTCGGCTTCGCAGTACCAGATAAGATCATCGCCGTTGCGGGTCATGTCCTGGCCTGCCCAGTCATTGAAGGAAGCCCAAAGCTTCATATCGTACTGGATCTCCTGGGGAGCATCCGCCTCATGGAGATACTCATAGGAGAGGGAGCAGAGAGCAAGCTCTTCGGCATCGGTGACGAGGGTCAGACGATAGAAACCATCCTGAGTGACCTTGATGTTTGCGCCGGTATCGAATACATTGCCGCCGCCTACGAGAACAGCGTTCTCGGACTTGTCCGCAAGATGGGAAGCATCAATGCTTGCGGTGTTGTCCCATGCATAGCCTTCGCCGATGACTGCGATTTTGAATTCATCGCCGTTGTAGAGGTTGACCTCGATGGTGAAGGTGTTGAATGCATCTGCGGACTTGGTGAGGAGAAAGTCATCCTGCGGCCAGATCCTGCCCCAGGAGTTCTCGGGATAGCCGCGCAGAGAGCCTGCGAGCATCCAGGGACGTTCATCAACCTTGTTGGACTTCCATGCTACGAATACGGAAGTATCCTCGGTGATGGCCTGAGTGAAATCAAAGGGAACGAGTAGAGCAGGGGTTGCATAGAAGCCCTGTATGTCATAGCCTTCCTTTGTCAGCTCGGGCTGCTCAATGGTCTCGCCGCTCTTGACTTCGACCTGCTTAATAGCGGTAACTCCGTCGCTCTCATAGAAGGTAACGGTTACCTTGGGCGTACCTGATTCGCATGCGCAGAACGCAGCGGCAAGCACTACTGCCATAACGAGACAGAAAATGTTCAGAAGCTTTTTGGTCATTTTGTGTTCCTCCGAAAATGATTTGCTTTTTGGGGCAATTTGCAGCGGTCAGGCTGCCCCATATCCACTTAACCGCTTAAGCAGTTTTATTATAATGTCACCTAAAAGTATTGTCAAGCATAAAATAGCAAAAATTGCCGTAATTTTTCCAATAAAATATCAAAATCAGGCATTATCCCGCAGGGCCGAGACGGCGCTTGACTGCACGGCTCGTCCGTGCTATTATTATATATAAACAGGCATGTTTGAGGTGGGAAAATGACTATCGTCGAGTTTTTTGATCTTGCACCTATCGAGAATATCATTTCAAGCCTGACGATGCAGGTGGATAAGGCTGTTTTCGTCGGAGCTTCAAAGGCCATGCGCAAGCGTGGGGAGCTGTTGAGAAAATTCCTTGCGGATAAGGGCAGAGATATAGAATTTGAATATGTTATCATAAATAAATATGATCTCAGCGGCATCGTTGCCGCACTGAGCAGGATTGTCGAGAATGAGGCGGAGCCCGTATTCGATCTCAACGGCGGAGAGGATCTGCTGCTCGTTGCAATGGGTATAGTCTATGAACGTTACAGGGATAAAAAGCATATCGAGATGCACCGCTACAACATTAAGACCGGAACCGTTACCGACTGCGACGATGACGGAAAGGTATTCCCCGAAGCTCACTATAAGCTGTCCGTTGATGACAATATCCGCCTTAACGGCGGTGCGATACGCTATGCCGCCGACGGTATGGGCGGAACCTTTGATTGGAAGATTGACGAAGAATTCAGGGCGGACGTCCTGAAGCTGTGGGAAATATGCAAGCGTGCGCCGAACGAGTGGAATAAACGTATAGGAATCATGCATGAAGCGGAATGCAGACGCTTTACTGACGCATCGCAGCTGAACATTTCAATAGACAAGGGGTATCTTGTCAGCAAGGCTTCCGGCGCGGATAAGCTTAAACAGCTCAATGCGTTTCTTGATGAGCTTGATTCCATCGGTGCTGTAAAGGATCTCGTCCGAACCGAAAATGAAATAAGCTACCGATATAAAGACATCAGGCTCAGGAACTGCCTGAGAAAGGAAGGCACGGTACTGGAGCTTACAACTCTTATAGCCTCATCCGAGCTAATGGACCGCAGCGGCGAAAGGCTGTACAACGATGCGATGAACGGGGTAGTCATAGATTGGGACGGCGTGCTCCATTCGCATGGTCGGGATACGTCCGATGTCGAAAACGAAATAGATGTATTTTTGATGAAAGGGCTTGTGCCAATACTCATCTCCTGCAAAAATGGCATGACCGATACGGATGAGCTCTATAAGCTCCAGACCGTTGCAAACAGGTTCGGGGGCGGATACGCAAAAAAGGTACTTATTACGACCTACCTTCGCAAGAGCGAGAGGAGCCTTGAATCATTAAAACAGCGCGCAAAGGAAATGAAGATACGGCTTATCGAGAACGTCCATTCTATGAGCTTTGAGGAATTCAAAAATAAACTAAAAAACCTGTGAAGGATATGAAAAAGCTCTTCAATCGAGAGCTTTTTGCCGAATAAAAATCAGGGGCATATGTATCCCGTGACGGACTTCAAGCAAGGGTATGCGGAAGCGGATAACCCTGTTTTTGTGTTACCGGCTATGCACTGCGGTAAAACAGCGTACTGAGCCTAAAAATGAAATGCATCCTCCGTTTTCTCGATTCTCACAGCGAACGATTCTTTGATGCAAGGTCATCCATGCGCCCTTTAGGAAGCGGCTTGAGCTCAATTATCATTTTGGCAGCATGGCGATTATCCATTTAATATGCTGTCTCTTTGATGTCACGTCCATATTTATTTACCGAAATTAAAAGCAAAGCCCTCGGTTAAGGGGACTTTGCTTATTTAATAATTAACTTATTGTATCTTCATATTGCGCCGATTGCAAACCGCCGCAATATCAGGCTCAGTGCTTTTTCCTTGCGATAATCGCGCCGCCTGCGAGGATTGCGGCAACACCGAGTATGCTCAGGCTGACAGCGCCCGTGGGGGGAACGCCGGGATCGGAGGGATCACCGGGTTCGGGAGTATAAACGGGCTCGTCGGTAGCGCCGGGTTCAGGGGTCTCAATGGGCGCCTCGGTGGGCTCGGTTTCGTCCGCTTCGAAAACTGCGTACAGGGTGTAAGGGGTTCTTTGCTCGTAAGGAAGGCGTGCCTCGGTGGATACTTCGTTGCCGTCGGCATCCAGCCAGCAGACAAAGCGGTTGCCCTCTTCGGGAGTAGCTTCAAAGAAGTTGATTGCGCCCCATGTTTCGGGATCGACTTCAAAGCCGATTGCCACATAGCCGTTTCCTTCGGATTCAAGAGAGACGATGTATTCGCCGTCCCACTGGTTGTTGACATGCCATAAGATATCGGTAAGCATGTTGCCGGTACAATAGAACTGCGCGAGTTCGCAGGCAGCCGATACGTCAATCTCGGTGAGATTGTTGTTCACGCACTCAACAGAGATGAGCCTTTCACAGCCTGTAAGGTCAAGCGTTTCAAGCTCGCAATCGTTTACGATAACGAACTGTATCCACGGACAGTTGGTAAAGTCAAGCTCTCTTATGGGGTTGTTGCTGCAATTAAGCTGGTAGAGGCCCGTGCATCCCGTCACATCGAGCTCGGTGATTCCGGTGTTTGTACAGTCGATCTGCAAATTGCTGTCGCAGACGGGAAGCAATAGATATTCAAGCGGCATATCCCTGCAAGTGAGTGCGGTCATGCACTCGCAGTTGCGCGCGTCAACCTTGGTGATATTGGTGCCGGTAATATTTATCTCATTGATGGACCAGAGACGGGTGAAGTCGATATCGTCATCGCCGACACCGGTATTGTTGACATTGAGAATCTCAAGCTGGAGGTCAAAAGCGGAAATGTCGAGATCTTCGATGCCGGGGTTGTCGGAAACATTGAGGGTCTTTATGGATTCACAGTCCGCAAGGCCAACGATACTGTCGGAATTCAGATTGTTGCCGAAAATATCAAGCTGGTACATATTGAAACAGCAGGAAACATTGACGGACTCCAGATTGGAATATGCGATATGGACTGCGTTAAGGCCCGTACAGAACGAGAAATCCGCGCCGGGGATGTCGCAGCTGGAAAGGAATACGCTCTGAAGGTATTCGCATTCGCTGAAATCAACATTGCCCTCGAGTCTACAGGAAAAGCCGTTGTCCAATGCAACAAAACGCATTTCACCATCGATCTCCTCCCAGTAAACGCCGTAGCTGGTGGTTCCCCATGGATACTCAACGCTGTAAAGCCACGTTGCGGGGTCCTCGGGATTATATACACCGGGATTGATAGCTTCGCCGTTCTTCACGCCGGAAGAATTGACGGTTTCCATGAATACAACGAGCTTTTGGTAATCGTTGTCATTGTAACCTGCGGGCGTTGCGAAATCGGCGGTCGTTTCCGCAAACGCATGTTGGGGCATTAGGGAAACTGCGGACATCAGAAGCGCTGCTGCCATGACTGCAACTGTCAACAGAGCAACCAATTTCTTTTGTGGAACCTTCATATTATACCTCCTGTTATTTAATGAATTTGATATGTTTGTGCTAACCAAACATTATCAATCCATTGCTATGAACAAATTATATCTTTTTCAGGGGGCTTTGTCAATGGCTTTTTTGGAAAAAATATGCTATCATACCGTTATGAATATGTGAAGGGAGAGAAATGATTTGCTGCATTATAAACCGCTTTCGCTCTATGAAGCATATTTCTTTTTGCAGAGCATGGCAAACGGTTTTTCCGTTGAGGAATACTTTGAACGCCTCAAGCATCGTCATCCTGCCTGCCGCAGTATCTACAACGACTATGAAGGCAGCTTAAAAATGCTCTATGAGCGGCTGGGAAGCGTCTTAAATGACGATGCTGCGGAGATTATTGATAAGCTGTTCACTTCGCTTTCAAACGGCTCGAAAGCGAATCGCCTTAATGCGCCTTGCCTTTGCTCGCTGTTTGCTGATGCAATGAGTGCTTTCAGATTCACCGATTATGATGAATTCAGGGCCTATCTATACGGTTTTTCGGAAAATGTTCCGGCTCTAATAATTGAAAACGTTTCCGGCGAAACGGTATCGGGCGAATGCGACGCTTCGATGGTTTTTGACGCGGTCACCGCTTCCGCTCTGCCGCAGAAGAGCAAAAACAACA
The DNA here is from genome assembly GCA_004556165.1 of Clostridiales bacterium. Classification (GTDB taxonomy): domain Bacteria; phylum Bacillota; class Clostridia; order Christensenellales; family CAG-138; genus PeH17. The sequence goes on from SFIR01000006.1 coordinate 32,395, forward strand.
TTATCGCAGCCGCGCTCAACCCCGGAAAATTCATAGATTCGCTTATCGAACTGCTGATCCCCGTGGCAGAGGAGTATGAGCGCTGTGAGGAAATATGGTCGCCGTTCATAGAGATTTTTCGGGACGACTATCAAAAGTTTGATTCCGAAGCCGATATGATGCGAAGCAAGTTCAACTATTCTTGCGATGAGGGGAGCGAGTTTAATTTTTTTCCATCGGTCACAGCGTTTTATCACTGCGATGTGTTCACAGGTATTCCGAAACCGGGCGAGAAAAAGCTGACGACGGCGTTGATAGGCGTGCTTTACGATACCTTCCAGCGGCAATCCGAAAGTACCGATAACGATGAGAACGAGGTTGCACGCCTGATGAGCATTTTGGGCGAACCAAGCCGGTTCAAAATCATTCTCCGCCTCATGAACAGCCCGGCGTATGTAGGTGAGCTTGCAAAATGCGTGAACCTTGCTCCGTGCACCGTTTCACAGCACTTGAGCGTTCTCACAGGCGCAAAGCTCGTCACTTCCGTTGACAGCGGCAGGCGTGTCTATCATTCAATAAACCACGAAAAGGTTGATAAATTCGTCGATGCAATATACTCGATGCTAAGATCAAAATAACCGGTTTGCTATACGGACGGGAACAGCATAATAGGGACTGCCGGCTAAGCCGGTAGTTTCTCTTTGCAGCTGATTTCGCATGTATTATGACGTTGCCTTTTTCTTATCTTGCACCGAGACCTCAAAAGCAAAACAGGGCCAAACATAGCTGCTTGACCCTGTTTTTGTATTCGGATTAGAAAATGCTCAGATACAGCCGTTTGCTCAGCTTTTCAAGGAGCTTGATGCCGGCAATGCTGTTGCCCTTATCGTCAAGCCCGGGGGAGTAGATACCGATGCCCATACGGGTCGGCACGACTGCCATTATGCCTCCGCCAACGCCGCTCTTTGCCGGTACGCCCACGCGCACGGCGAAATCACCGCTTCCGTCATACATTCCGCAGGTCATTAGGATTGCGTTGACATAATGGGCATATTCATGGTTGAATATGCGCTTATATGTCCCTGCGACCTTGCCGCGGTTTGAGAGCACGAACCCTATATGCGCAAGATCCTTGCTGCTGACGGAGATGGAGCATGCTTTGAAATAGAGATCCAGAACATCCTCAACCTCATCGGTTAACATGCCGTAGGTCTTGAGCATGAAGGCGAGCGCACGGTTTTTGTTGCCCGTCATCTTTTCGCTGCGGTAGACGCTTTCGTTAAGCTCAATATTCGGATTGCAGGCAAGCTCGCGCGTAAGCGAGAGAAGACGGTTGAATTTATCGTTGTAGTCATCACCCTTTATGAGATTGCACATCGCGATAGCCCCCATATTCACCATGGGGTTGATATGCTCGCTCAAAAGGGCCTGATCGGATACGTTTATAGCGTCAAAGGGCTTACCGGTGGCTTCGACGCCGACCTTGCTTCTGACGACCTCCTCGCCGTTATCCATGAGCGCGAGCAGGAGCAGTATCGGCTTTACAATGCTCTGTATAGTGAAGCATTTATTGTAGTCGCCTGCGCATGCGGAGCGGCCATCGCTGCTCAGAATGTATGCGCCGAAATCTCCCATATCGGCGTTTGCCAGTTCGGGTATGTACGCAGCAAGCCGGCCCGAGCGCGTATACGGCCTGCATTCCTCCAAAAGCTGTTCAAGCAGTTCTTCCATATTATTACTTCCTTATTCCTTTCAACCAATGTATTGTAATTCAATTTATCGACTCTGTCAACATAATTTTTTAAGCAAATACGGTTATTTTTGCTTTTATTGCCCTGCATGGGGCGCTAAAACCATAAAAGCCATAAATATACTTGCCCTATCTGCAAAAAACAACTATAATACCAAAGAATGGAATATGCTTTTGCATACCGATTTTTCAATGTAAGCGAAAGGAATGGTAAAACCATGGAGAATTATCGCATTCTTGTTATCAACCCCGGCTCAACCTCCACGAAGGTCGGAGTATTCGAGGGCGAGACCTGCCTGTATGAGGGCACCGTTCGCCACAGCAGGGAAGAACTGGATAAGTTCCCCGGCATCATCGATCAGGCTCCCATGCGTATGGAGCTTATCAAGAGCCAGCTCAAGGAAAATAATATTGATCTCGCATCTATCGACGGCTTCATCGGCAGGGGCGGTATCGTAAAGCCCATGCTCAGCGGAACCTATACCGTAAATGATAAGCTGCTCTATGACCTCGAAAACCTGCCCTCCGCACTCTCCCATGCCTCCTGCCTCGGCGGAGTATTTGCAAGGGAGCTGGGCGAGGAATACAATAAACCCTATTTTATTGCCGATCCCGTCGTCGTTGACGAGCGCACTCCAATCGCCAAGCTCACCGGTCTTCCCGGCGTCGAGCGTCCCTGCGTATTCCACTGCCTCAACCAGAAGGCGGTTGTAAGGCGTTTCTGCAAGGAGAACGGCAAAAAATTCGATGAGGCAAACGTCATCGTGGCGCATATGGGCGGCGGCATCACCGTAGGCGCACATTGCCGCGGTATGGTCATTGACGTCAATGACGGCATAAACGGCGAAGGCCCGTACAGCCCCGAGCGTCTCGGCGGCATGCCCGTAACGGTTGTGCTCGATCTTCTCAAGGAAGGCAAGTATACCATTGAACAGATGGGCAAGCTCTGCTCCAAGGCAGGGGGCTTTGTCGCCCACTTCGGAACTAATTCCGCTCTTGAAGTCGAGAACCGTGCGCTTGCAGGCGATGAGCAGGCAAAGCTCGTCTTTGACGGCGTGGGCTACAATGTCGCAAAGACCATCGGCTCCATGGCTGCCGTCCTCAAGGGTGAGGTCGATGCCGTTATCCTGACCGGCGGACTTGCATACAGCAAGTATCTCTGCAATTATATCAAGGAAATGATAGGCTTTATCGCTCCCGTATGCGTCTATCCCGGTGAGGGCGAGCTTGAGGCTCTGGCTGCAAGCGCAATCAGGGTACTCTCCGGCGAGGAGAAAGCAAAGGAATATCAGGGCTGATTTTAGCTCAATAATAGAAATGACGGTATCGCGTTCTGCGGTGCCGTCATTTTATGTTTAATGAGGAGTACGGATTTTACAATGAAACGGATTTATTGCAGCCAAGCAGCCCGACTTCGGTCTCATCATGAGTGATGATAAGAACGGTGTCAAAGCATTCTCGGATGAGCGAAGCGGTTTTCTTTTTGAGCTCCGCATCAAGACCGGTAAACGGCTCATCGAGTATGAGAAGGTCTCCGCCGAACAGAAGCGCGCGCGCAACAGCGACCCTGCGCTGCTGACCGCCGGAGAGCTCGGAAGGATATTTGTCTTGATATTCCGAAAGCCCGAGCGCAGATAGGATATGATCGGCCTTTGCGGCGGCGTCCGGCTCGTTCTGCGCAGGGAGAAGCACATTTTTCCTGACGGTATACCATGGGAAGAGCCTGTTCTCCTGAAAGACTGCGGAAATCCTTACCCCGTCAAGCCCGATAATTTCGCCTTTTGCGGGCTTTTCAAGCCCAAGCAGCAGCCGCATAACGGTGGTTTTGCCGATACCGCTCTCTCCGGTCAGCGCAATTATATCGCCTTTTACGATATTAAGGGAAAAATTATTGAGTACGGCTCGTGAAGAGGCCTCCGATGCGTATGAAAAGCATATGTTTTTAAGCTCTATCACGGCTTTTCCCTCCTGATCGGTGCATGACCAGCTCTTTTCTTCGATGAATTCAGCAAGGCAAGCATCAGCTTTTCAAGCGCGATGCTCATAATTACTATTGCTGCCGTCCATGCAAAAAGCTCGGGGATTTCAAGATAGATTTTACATTCATAGATAGCCCTGCCGATGCTGAGCTTGCTGCTCGCAATGACCTCGGCGGCGACGCAGGATTTCCACGCAAAGCCGAAGCCGGCAGTTGCGGCCGAGACGAGATGAGGACGCAGCGCAGGGATATGCACGCTTCGGAGGGTCTGAAAGCCCGAAAGCTTAAAGACCTTTGCGGTTTCAATAAGCTCCTTGGGAGCTGCTTCGATGCCGTCATGCACATTTGTCCACGAGATAGGAAGCACCATCAGGAACGCGATGAACATAGGCGCAATGCTTGCCGACATATAGAGCAGCACGAGCACTATGAATGAGGTCACAGGCGTTGCCTTTATGAGGCTGCGAAGCGGAGAGAGAAATGACGAGAGAAAGCTGAATTTTGCCGTGAGTATTCCGAGGACTATGCCGCCGAGCATTCCGAGGGCAAAGCCGAAGATGACGCGCAGCATGGTGGATGCAAGGCTAAGCCAGAATTCAGCCGTCTTTACCAGCTCAAAAAGCGTTGCAAGAACGATAAAAGGCCCCGGGAACAGGAATCTGTTCCCGATGGCCCAGGATACGATCTGCCAAATGAGCAGCCACGCAGCTAAAATAACCATGCTGCGCAGCAGCTTATTTTTTATGATAGGCTTATTCACCGTAGTAGAAATCGTCTTCGGGAAGCGCTCCGCCGACGCTCTTGGCGTTTGCGTCAAAGAGCACGGTGAGCATATTATTAACTGCACTCTTCATGTCGGCCCCGGTGATGAATACGATATTGCAGTTCGGGATAGCCTTCTTTGCGATTGCTTCGGAGGGCAGGATACCGGCTTCGACGATAAGCGCTGCCGCGTCATCAATATTATTCACAACGAATTCGCTGCTTGCCTTATAATCCTTAAGAAGCTGCTTGATGGCGGCAGGATGCTCATTGACAAAGCCCTTTCTTGCGATGAGCACGCCCTGAACGAGCTGAGTATCGCAAACCTTATTCCATTCCGCAGTCAGGTCGAGCGCGATGCGGAGGTCGGGATTCTGAGCCATGGTGGCGGTGACATTGGGTTCGGGCAGCATGCCGACGGTCTCCTCGCCGGAAGCAAGGAGGGTGCCGAGAGCCGCATGCTCAGCCTGATAGGTGACTTCGACCTCATCCTTGATACCGTTCTTCTCGAGAAGATAATTGAGAATGTATTCGGGGGTGGAGGCTTCGCCCGTTGCGCCGATGCTCATGCCTGCAAGGTCCGTGAAGCTTTGTATGGTATTGCCGTTTTCGAGAACGTACAGTACGCCGAGGGTAGTGACACCGAGTACTACGACATCCTTGTCGAGCTTGCTGTAAAGAACAGAAGCCAGGTTGACGGGTACGGCCGCAACATCAATCTCGTTATTGATGAATTTTGCAGTAACGTTATCGGGTGCGCTTTCGATGGTAATATCGTAATTCGGGTAGTCCTCACCCATGAGCTTAACGATTCCCATACCGGTAGGACCCTTGAGGGCAGCGATACGGATGGCGGTGTCGTCCTCTTTCATGCAGCCAACGGTCATCAGACCGATGAGCATGATGAGTACGAGCATAAATGATATAGCTTTTTTCATAACAAATACTCCCTTCGTGTTTGTTTCTTCGCTAATTATAGTGTGGAAAGGCCTTGCGGTCAATCAAAAAGGACAGCTTGCTCAAATATATTTGAATCGGAATAGATAAATTTTTCCTAAAAAATACATGTAAAAACGAGCTTTTAGGAATCAAGCCGATGGGAATACGCAACAGAATCTCAAAACTGTGCCGCGAGAAACATTATATAAATTCGCAAAATACGGTTGCATAATTCTGTAAATGGTGTATAATATAACCTAACATAAAATGAAAGCTGCCTCATATATTGGCGCATGATAAATTCTATCTGCCGGTATGGGAACTATGTTCATGCGGGCAGGATAGTATGTAAAATGAAACAGAGCGGCAGGAATCCGATCCTTGCAGCCCGATGCGCTGCACTTGGATATATACGGGAAAAGCTTTATCCCCATGCAATGCTTTCCGATCTGAAAATAAGTATTAAGCGCCTGACGGGAAATTGCGGCGATAAAGGCATGGATTTAAGCTATCCTCTTACCCATAGAATGGGGGAGAATGCTGCGGCTGTCCCGAAGGACGGGACGGAGCTTTCGGTAAATACAGGTGATGATACAAATCCGGTTTTTGATAGAATATACATCAATAACGGTTATGTCGTTTTTCACATCGGAGATGATTTTCTTTTGAGCGAAGCCGAGAAGCTTTCAAAAAGCTATCCGCTCGGAGAGCCTGCGGAGATTATACGCGTCCCCGAGAGCATGGAGTATGCGCATGCGAGGCTGCTTATGTATGCCCGTTCGGATTGCGAAAAAGGGCTCTTGCCGCGCATGCATGCTGCGGCGGTACTGCTGTTCGCTTCCCTTGACAGGGAGGAAAAAGAAAAAATGCGTATTCTCCGAGCAGGAGTGCGCGAGGTCATCTCCGCTATGGATGAGGCAGGATGCGACCCCGCAGCGGCACGTGCATTTGCAGCAATACTAAATATGAATATTATAAGGTAAAACGAACAAGGAGGAGCTATTATGCAGATTAAATGGTATGGACATTCATGTTTTCTTCTGACCGATTCGAACGGAGTCAGAATACTTACCGACCCGTTCTCTCCCAAGACCATGTTTGAGCTTCCGGCAATAGAGGCGGATGCTGTCACGGTCAGTCACGATCATGATGACCATAATTATATCAGTGCGGTCGTCGGCAGCACTAAACTGATACGCACCGCAGATGAGTTTGAGGTCGGAGGAGTCAAGATAAAGGGTTTCATGACCTATCATGACACCATGAAGGGCACTCTCCGCGGCACCAATATCATGTACAGATTTGAGATGGACGGTATGAAGGTACTGCATTGCGGCGACCTCGGCGAGCATCTTGACGATGAGGCAATAGAAAAAATCGGCAAGATAGATATTCTGCTTGTACCCATAGGGGCAATCTATACAATAGACGACCTTGAAGCAAGGGAGCTTGCAAACAGGCTTCATGCAAGGGTCGTTATCCCCATGCATTATAGGAATCCTAAGCTCAGCTTCGAGCTTTGTCCGCTCGAACCGTTTGTTGAGGCAGTCCGCCACTGCGAGGTCTACAAGATGGGTGAATGCCTTATCAATATCATGCCCGAATCCCTCGGCAAGGACAGGGTGATTATTCCGAGACCGTTTAACCCGGCGGTGGACGAATAAAAAATCCGGCATAAACCGGATAGATTGACGCTAATGACGTATCGGAGCCTCGCTTCGATACGTTTTTCAGTTCCTGTTCACAAGCTTTCGGCGGAGCTCCTTATCAAAGACACGAGCGAGAAAATCATAGAGCAGGATGAATGCGCTGAAAGCGGCTTCGGCTATCAGGACTATTATCCAGTATTCGACAGCATACGAATCAATCAGCGCTATTATATCCATATTCATAAGGAACAATGCGACGAGCAGCAGTATCCCGGCGAGAATATTGCAGCCTATCAGCTTCATGAGGAACGCAAAGAGCTTGGACGGTATCTTATCGCATATGAATTTGATGAAGCAGTATGAACCGAATACGGAAGCATACGCGGCACAGAAGCTTTTATCGGGGATGATAAGAAAGCTCAACAGAGCGGTGGCGGCATAGCTCAAAAGAGCATAGAAGAAGCCCTTTTTCTCGTTAAGCGGTATCCAGAGCAAAAGCGATGTTAGGAAAAGAAGCGCAAGGCGCGAGGTGTTTAGAATTGATGCGGCATACAGAAACAGCACGCTGAGCGCAGTGCTCATCGCAGCAAGTGCAAGCTTTGTTGTATTGGATACGCTCCTCATACCGTCATCCTCAGCAGCAGCGGCAAAGGTCTCCGCCCATGCATTCGCAGCAGGTATCCGCGCACCAGAGCGTGGAGCAGATATTGCAGGCGGTATCGCAGGAATCGGAGCTTGACGTATTTGTGCCGGCGGAGGAATGGTATGACCTCGAACCCCTCCGCATGAGCACATCGTAGGATTGGCGGTATTCGGAATTACTGGGGTCCATGCGGCAGGCGGTCTCAAGGCTCTGGCGTGCTGACATGTAGTCGCCGCGTCTGAACTGGGTTATGCCGTAGAGATAGTACCATTCCGCGGTTCGGTTGGACATGGCGTTGAGCATTGCAAGCGCTTCCTGAAGCTTATTCTGATTGAGAAGCTCGCGAATGCGGTTGTACTCATTGGCATACGCCCCTGAATAGCTGCCGGAAAAACCGCCGGAGTAGCTGCGTGACGAGCCGCCGGAATAGCTGCCCGAGCTTCCGGAGGAATACGAGCCTTCCTTGCGCATCTTAGTGATGGTATCATAGGCTTCGTTGATCTCCTTCATCTTCTCGTCGGCGAGATCATGCAGGGGACTGTCGGTATACCTGTCCGGATGATACTTTTTGACAAGCTCGAGATAGGCAGCGCGGATCTCCTTGTCCGTTGCCGATTCTGATACTCCAAGCACTTCGTAAGGGTTCATTTTTTGGGTGCATCCTTTCGCAAAGATTCGGTTCTGCCAATACAGTTATCCAATGCGGCGAAAAGCCCCTCGGTAATGATATTGGCAGTGATCGCGTTATCATGCTTGGTATTCAGCAGATCATACGCGGAAACAGCATTGTTTATAGAAATATTTATAAGAAATTCGGCGTCCTTCCCGACCGTGCCGGATAGAAGAAAGGGATTGTACAGCCCGTGCTTTTTATCCTTCTCCATATCGTCAAAAGCGTCGATGAGGTATATGAATCTGCCGATATTAAGCCCAAGGTCTCGGAGAATAAGTGAAGTTTCGGCCCCAAAGTCCTTATAGGCAAGCAGCACCTCGGCAAGCAGCTCGCCGAAAGCATTGGCAGGTATATCGGGGTCGGACTCCCTGCGAGCTTCGATCTCCGCAAGCTCCCGGAGCTTCTTTTTCAGTATCGAATCAACCGCAGGGAAGTTCTTTTTCGCCTTTTTGTAGGCAGGAAGCAGCGGAGGCTTTGCGGCAGCCCGAAGCTTTTTACCATCCGCAATGTCATCATCCAGCTTGTATTTTGCAAGAAGCACGCACACTGCGGCGGCGTAACCGAGAGCCGGGGAAGCTTCCTTGATAATAGGCTTCTTTTTTCCGAGCGGCTTGAAGGGGCAGTGCGCAATCTCCGAGCTTACGCTTTCATCTTCAAGGGAACCAAGCATTATCGCGAGGAAGGTACAGTCGTAGCTTAGGCACGCTCTGGCGGCAAGCCCGTATTCGCGGCCGAGCCGAGCGCAGAGTCCGCAGTACCAAGCATCATATCTCAGCTTTTCACGCACCCGGAGCTCGGGGATATTGGGCCTGATGTATCCGAACAATTTTCCCTCCGAACAAGAAGAAATGCTTTGCGGAGAATTTCCGTATTCAATATTATTATAGACTATTTGCACATCTTTTTCAACGAGTAAATATGCACAATTGCAAAAAAAAGGCCTATTTGCAGGACATTAACAAAATTTTGCCGTTTTTTTTCCAAATTCTCAAAAAAAGGTATTTCTTTTTTTGCAGGAGTATGGTATTATTGATGCATAAGGTCTAAAGACCAAAACTCAATAGGAGGATAAATACAATGAAAAAATTGCTGGCAGTATTGCTTGCAGCACTCATGATCGTTCCTTTCCTCACCGCTTGCGGTGCAAAGGAATATGAGATTGCCCTCATTACCGATAAGGGCAACATCGATGACAAGAGCTTCAATCAGGGCGCTTGGGAGGGCGTCGTTGCATATGCAGAAGCTAACAGCATCTCCCATAAGTACTATAAGCCCGAAGATGCAACCGATGAAGCATACCTCGCAGCTATCGACCTCGCAGTCGAGTCCGGCGCAAAGGTTGTTGTATGCCCCGGCTTCCTCTTTGAACCGTCCGTATACGAGGCACAGACCAAGTATCCCGAGGTAAAGTTCATCATTCTTGACGGCGCACCCCGCACCGCTGACTATTCCGACGCTAAAACCGCTGAAAACACCGCTTCCATCAAGTATGCTGAGGAGCAGTCCGGTTATCTTGTAGGTTATGCAGCAGTTAAGGATGGCTACCGTGCTCTCGGCTTCATGGGCGGCATGGCAGTGCCCGCTGTTCAGGCATTCGGTTACGGCTATCTCCAGGGCATCGAAGCAGCAGCTGCTGAGCTCGGCCTTGCAGCAGGCGACATCACCGTTAAGTATCACTACACCGGAAACTTCGATGAGTCTGATATCAATAAGGCAACCGCAGCAGCAATGTATGAATCCGGCATCGAAGTTATCTTCGCATGCGGCGGCAGCGTAGGTAAGTCCGTTATGTCCGCAGCAAATGAAGCAGGCAAGAAGGTCATCGGCGTAGACGTTGACCAGAGGTATGAGAGCGAGACCGTCATCACCTCCGCAACCAAGGGCCTTGCAGCTTCCGTACAGGCAGTCCTTAAGTCCATCTATGAGACCAATGACTTCGCTACCTATGCAGGAAAGACCACCTACTTCAACGCTGCAAACAACGGCGTAGGTCTTCCCACTACCGTTATCGGCGATGAGAACGGCAATGCATTCGATAGGTTCAACACCTTCACCGTAGAAGCTTACAATGAGATCTTTGCAAAGCTCGCTGATGGCAGCGTCAGCCCCGTCAGGGAGCTCCAGATTGCTAATGCAGAAGGTTATGCAACCGCTGAAGAGCTCACCAACGGCCTCGGCCTCACCATTATTGCAGTTGAGTGCGTTCAGTAATTGAATTGATCCGTTAAGTCGGAAAACAGGGGAAGGGGCGACCCTTCCCCAAAGCTATTATATCGGTTCCGATTTCCTATGCCCATCGGAAGAAATGGAGCACACCTCGGGTATATGCGCCATGGTTTGCTTTCGCTTGCGAAAGCTTTTTGCTTAGAATAAACTCATTTTATAGCTCAATGCATGATGCTTCGTGCCGTAAGCTATAAAATGCAGAAGTGCAGAAAAGGAAGGTGCTTAGTGGAAAATTATGTAATTGAAATGGTCCACATCACAAAGAGATTCCCGGGTATCGTCGCAAATGATGATATCACGCTTAACTTAAAGCGCGGTGAGATTCATGCGCTGCTCGGTGAAAACGGTGCGGGCAAGAGTACCCTCATGAGCGTGCTGTTCGGCCTTTACAACCCTGAAGAGGGCGAGATAAGGATGAACGGGCAGCCCGTCACTATCCATGACCCGAATGACGCTACTGCATTGGGTATAGGTATGGTGCATCAGCACTTCAAACTGGTGGAATGCTTCACCGTGCTGCAAAACATTATTCTCGGAGTTGAACCGAATAAGTCGGGCTTCCTCAGTATGGGCGAAGCGAGAAAAAAGGTCGTTGAACTGAGCGAAAAATACGGCCTTCAGATCGATCCCGATGCGGTTATCGAGGATATCACAGTCGGCATGCAGCAGCGTACCGAGATACTGAAGATGCTTTATCGTGACAACGACATACTCATTTTTGATGAGCCGACCGCTGTTCTTACGCCGCAGGAGATCACCGAGCTGATGGATATTATCCGCTCATTCGCAAAGGAAGGAAAATCCATCCTCTTTATTTCTCATAAACTGAATGAGATTATGCAGGTGGCAGACCGCTGCACCGTGCTTCGCAAGGGAAAGTGCGTCGGCACTGTCAACGTTTGCGATACCACTCCCGAGGAGCTGAGCCGCATGATGGTCGGCAGGGATGTCCAGCTCAAGGTCAGCAAGGACGAGGCGCATCCGGGCGATTCGGTGCTTTCGGTTCGAGACCTCAAGGTACCTTCGAAGGTGCATAAGGGTAAGAATGCGGTAAACGGAGTTTCCTTCGATGTCAGAGAAGGCGAGATAGTCTGTATCGCAGGCATTGACGGCAACGGCCAGTCGGAGCTTGTGTCGGCGATTACGGGTCTGGACAAGCCCAACGGCGGAAGCATTACCCTCGGAGGCACAAACATCACCCGTGCTCCGATAAGAAAGCGCAGCAAGCTCGGTATGAGCCATATCCCGGAGGATAGGCATAAGCACGGTCTGGTGCTTGATTTTAATCTTGCAAACAATATGGTGCTTCAGCGTTACTGGGAGCCCGAGTTCATGCGCTTCGGTTTCATTAAGAAAGCACCCATAAGAAAGTATTCGGATGAGCTGATAGAGCGTTTCGATGTGCGCAGCGGCGAGGGCTCCGATTCCATCGTGCGCAGCATGTCCGGCGGCAACCAGCAGAAGGCCATAGTCGCAAGGGAAATGGATAGGGAGCATAAGCTTCTTGTGGCTGTCCAGCCCACGCGTGGCCTCGATGTCGGCGCAATTGAATATATTCACAAATGTATCGTTCGTGAGCGTGACGAGGGCAGAGCGGTTCTGCTCGTATCCTTCGAGCTTGACGAGGTAATGAACCTTGCCGACAGAATACTTGTAATGTACGGCGGCGAGATCGTCGGAGAGCTTGACCCAAAGAAGACCGATGTTGAAGAGGTCGGTCTGTACATGGCAGGCAACAAGCGCAATACCGGCAGCAAGGAGGCACAGGCATGAGCTTTTGGAACAAAAACGTTAAACCTCTTTTGATGAGCATACTGCCATCGGTAGTTGCAATCCTGATCGGCTTGCTATTCGGCCTCTTGGTCATGATCTTTGCTTCGCCGGGAGATGCTCCGATGGGCTTCTATACGGTGCTTACGAGAGGCATTTCAAAATTCAGTGATGTGCTCTATTATGCGACACCGATAATTATGACAGGTCTTTCCGTCGGCTTTGCTTACAGAATGGGTCTTTTCAATATCGGAGCATCGGGCCAGTTCACGATGGGAATATTTGCGGCTCTGCTCGTATCCTTCTTTTTACCGCTGAAATCTCCTGCAAGCTGGATCGTTGCATGCGTTGCGGCGATCGCTGCCGGGGCGATTTGGGGATCAATCCCGGGCTTTTTCAAGGCCCTGCTCAATATTAACGAGGTAATCACCTCCATCATGTTCAATTATATCGGCATGTATGTAGTTGATTATCTTATAAGCAACAGCTCCACCATGTATTTTGCAACAAAGGCGAGGACTAATTACATCTCCGCCGAGGCGCAGCTGCCCGCTTTGTGGTCGGGCACAAATCTGAATGTCGGGATCATCATTGCTGTTGTGCTCGCCGTGATTCTTTTCGTTGTTCTGTTCTACACCACCTTCGGCTATGAGCTTCGGGCAACGGGATTCAATAAGGACGCTGCGAAGTATGCAGGCATGAGCAGCAAGCGCAATATCATAATCACCATGGCTATCGCAGGCGCTCTTGCGGGTCTCGGCGGTGCGCTGTGCATATTGGCACCCTCCACCGTTGTAGGTTCGAGCGTCACATATGAGCCGATAAATGTCATAAGGAATGAGGGCTTCAACGGAATCGCAGTAGCTCTTCTCGGCTGCTCGCATCCGATAGGCATCGTATTCTCTGCAATCTTTGTCTCATACATCCAGAGGGGCGGCACCGGCGCAGTTGCGTATAAACCCGAGATAATAGATGTTGTGCTCGCGTTCATCATCTATTTCTCCGCATTTGCAATGGTAGTCAGAGAGATAGTTTCGGGGAAACGCAAAAAGAAGAAAAGCGCTCCGGCACCCGGTGCGGTGATAGATGCCGTACCTCCCGGACCTAACGATACCGCCATGCAGGATCAAACAGGTACAGGATTGATGCCTGAAGCTGAGGAAAGGGGCGAAGAATAATGAACGTTGTTTATTTCCTTGTACAGAATACTCTTCCCGTCGCAATACCCCTGCTTCTGACAGCACTCGGCGGAATGTTTTCGGAGCGCAGCGGCGTTATTAACCTCGCACTTGAGGGAATCATGCTGTTCGGCGCATTCTTCGGCTGCCTTACAACCTATTATATCGGATCGGCAATGAATCCCCAGCTGGTTCTCATCATTGCCCTCTTAGTTGCAGCGCTCGCCGGCGCAATCTATTCGCTTGCACTGTCGTTTGCCGCCGTGAATATGAAAGCGGATCAGACGATCGTGGGAACGGCAATGAATATGCTCGTTCCCGCAATGGTTCTGCTCATAAGCAAAATGTTCTTCATGAGCGACGGCATAACTACATCGGTAAACTTATATATTCAGAAGATACCGCTTCTCGGTGATATTCCCGTTATCGGTCAGCTCTTCTTCCAAAAGACATATCTGACCGTCTATATCGGCATCGCTGTTCTGGTCATTGCCCAGATCTTGCTTTATAAGACCAAATTCGGTCTCAGGCTCCGTGCCTGCGGTGAACATCCTCAGGCAGCGGATTCAGTCGGCATCAATGTATATAGGATGCGTTACGCAGGCGTAACGATCTCGGGCATACTCGGAGGCCTCGGCGGATTCGCATACGCTGTCGGCATCATGGATGGCAACTGCAACGGCCATACGGGTGTGGCAGGCTTCGGCTTCCTCGCTCTCGCGGTCATGATATTCGGCCAGTGGAAACCCATAAGGATTTTGCTCGCCGCGCTGTTCTTCGCTTTCCTCAGGCAGCTTTCGAATTCCGTTATGCTGATTCCGTTCCTGTACAATCTCAATATCCCGAAGGTCGTCTATAGCATTCTGCCCTATGTCGCGACAATGGTTGTCCTTGCATTCACCTCCAAGAAGTCAAGAGCACCCAAGGCGGAGGGCATTCCGTACGACAAGGGAAGCAGATAATCGGGAAGGGCAATACTTATGGCAAAGCTGTATTTCCGCTACGGCGCGATGAGTTCATCCAAGACCGCTCAGGCGATCATGGTCAAGTATAATTACGGAGAGCGCGGCCAGAAGGCGATACTGACAAAGCCCTCCATTGACACGCGTGACGGCGTACACAGCGTTAAGTCGCGCTGCGGACTCGAGGATCAATGCGTGCTCTTCGATGAGCTGCCCATGGAAGCGATAAAGCGTGGGGAATATAACTGCGTTATCGTAGATGAAGCGCAGTTCCTCAGCCGCGACCAGGTTATGGTTCTCGTGGATTTAGTTGACAACTACGGCGTACCTGTGATATGCTATGGACTACGGACTGATTTTCAGGGGAATTTCTTTGAAGGCAGTCACTATCTTATGGCTTTTGCCGACACAATCGAGGAGATAAAAACCATCTGCTGGTGCGGCAGAAAAGCGATAATGAATGCAAGGCTCGACGGTAAGGGCGGTATAACCAAGGTCGGCGAGCAGGTCGTCCTCGGTGCGGACGATAAATACATCGGCCTCTGCCGCAAGCACTGGGCGGAGGGAAAGATCAGCAAGGACGGGTGAATAATAGCTTCCCCGGTTCCTTGGGAAACAGGTGGAAAATGAGATTTTACATTGCAACAGGCTTGTCAAATGCCGAAAGGGCGAAAACGCTCGCAGGCGTACTGACCCGTAACGGTCATGAATTTACCTATAACTGGACGGAGCATGGCGATATCCGCAGCGAGGGTGAGGACAGGATGACCGAGGTAGCATTCTCCGAGGTACGCGCGGTGCGCGATGCGGAGATGTTCATTGCGCTTCTTCCCGGCGGCTGCGGTACCCATACCGAGATTGGCATTGCCATCGCTTCAAGGAGCAATAAGCGCGTCATCCTATGGAGCGAAACGGGCGATGAATTCACAAAACCCGACCGCTGCTGTACTTTCTATTTCCATCCGGCAGTCGAAAGGATATGCTGTCCGTTTGAGGAGCTTATCTCAAAGCTTGATGCGGACAGGATCGACACGAGCCTCAGCTGATAACCGAATAAGTAAAAAATGACCGCAGAGGCAGCTGCCTCTGCGGTTTTCGTATGCTGTAATAGCTTTTAATTTGCAGGGTAATGATCGGGTTCGGGGAACTCGGGGCCCTGAATGGTGATGGTCTTTATCACAACATCTTCATAGGGCTTGTTGCTTGAGTTAACGGCAACGCCCGCAATCCTGTCAACAACGTCCATGCCTTCAAGAACCATGCCGAATGCCGCATAGCTTCCGTCAAGGAAGATTGAATCCTCATGAACGATGAAGAACTGGCTGCCTGCGCTATTGAAGTAGGGGTCGCCCCTCCTTGCCATGGAGATTACGCCGCGGGTGTGGGAAAGGTTGTTTTCAAAGCCGTTAACTGCAAATTCACCCTTGATGCAGTAGCCGGGGCCGCCCCTGCCGGTGCCTTCGGGGTCACCGCCCTGGATCATAAAGCCCGATATGACGCGGTGGAAGATAACTCCGTCATAGAAGCCCTTGCGCGCAAGGCTGCAGAAATTGTAAACGCTCTGAGGCGCAATGTCGGGGTAGAGCTCAAGCTTGATGATGCCGCCGTCCATCATTTCAATGGTCGCATAGACCTTGCCGTCATCAACGGCATCGGTGGGCGCAGCGGTGGGTTCGTTGGTGGGGGGTTGGGTATTGTTCATTTCTTTTTCTCCTTTTTCGCATGCGGTAAATATGATGCATAGCATCGCAGACGCTAAAATAAATGCAAGCAGTTTCTTCATAAATATCTCCTTATTGCTTTATTTTGCTTCGTCGGAATTGGAAGGCGCTTCGGTATCGCCGGTTTTCCCGCTGTTCTCGGGGACATCATCGGGAGTTATTAGCCTTTCCGGGCTTTCAGAAGCATCAAGCTCCTCTCCGTTGAATACCTTAATGAATTCATCACCGGTGAGCTGCTCCCTCTCGAGCAGAACCTTGACGACACGCTCGACTGCCTCACGGTTGTCATCAAGCACCTTGGTAGCCCTTGCACTCTGCTCCTCCATGATACGGCGGATTTCGGTATCGACCCTTGCCGCGACATCCTCGGAGTAGTTGCGCTGCTGACCCCAGCTCTTGCCGATGAAGACCTCCTGCTCTCCCGCGAGGTAGACGGGGCCGACCTCGTCGCTCATGCCGTATTCGGTAACGATGCTGCGAGCGATGTCGGTTGCTCTTTGCAGGTCGCTCGTTGCGCCGGTGCATACATCCTCAAGCAGCAGCGCTTCGGCTGCTCTTCCGCCGAGAGCCATTGCAATGGAGTCAAGGAGCTTGCCGCGTGAGGTGTGCTCATATGTATCCTCGGGCAGCATACGGGTGTAGCCGGCAGCATTGCCGCGCGGAATGATTGAAAGCTCGTGCACGGGGTCGCAGTGCGGCAGACAGTGTGCGACTACGGCATGACCGACCTCATGGTAAGCAGTGATGCGAAGGTCGTTTTTGGTGACAACACGGCTCTTCTTTTCGGGGCCGTAAAGCACGCGCTTTATAGCCTCATCAATCTCGGCATTGGTGATAGCCGTGTGGAGATTGCGTACAGCAAGGATTGCCGCTTCATTGAGAATGTTTTCAAGATCCGCGCCTGTGCAGCCGGGGGTGAGCTTTGCGATTTTATCAAGATCGACATCATCCGCAAAATGCTTCTTGCGTGCGTGAACATCAAGAATCTCCCTGCGTCCCTTGACGTCGGGATAGTTGACGGTAACCCTGCGGTCGAACCTGCCGGGACGCAGAAGCGCCGAGTCGAGAACGTCGGGACGGTTGGTCGCTGCAATAACGATGATACCCTGGCTGTTGGTGAAGCCGTCCATCTCTACAAGGAGCTGGTTGAGGGTCTGCTCGCGCTCATCATGACCGCCGCCGAGACCTGCGCCGCGCTGTCTGCCGACGGCGTCAATCTCATCT
The DNA here is from genome assembly GCA_004556165.1 of Clostridiales bacterium. Classification (GTDB taxonomy): domain Bacteria; phylum Bacillota; class Clostridia; order Christensenellales; family CAG-138; genus PeH17. The sequence continues at coordinate 49,849 of SFIR01000006.1, forward strand.
ATAAAGATTATAGCAGGTGCGCAGCGCTTTGCGGTCTGGAACAGATCGCGGACACGCCCTGCGCCGACGCCGACATAGAGCTCGAGGAATTCGGATGCGCTGATAGAGAAGAAGGGAACATGCGCTTCGCCTGCAACAGCCTTTGCAAGCAGCGTCTTACCTGTGCCCGGCGGGCCGACAAGGAGCACGCCCTTGGGGATTCTTGCGCCCATCTCGGTAAATGCCTTGGGCGAGCGCAGGAAATCAACAACCTCGCGCAGCTCCTGCTTTTCCTCATCCGCACCGGCAACATCGGCAAAGGTGACCTTGTTGCCGAGCTCGTCGGCAGTGCGCGCATGGCTCTTGGTGAAGCTCATGCCCTGCTTGTTCTGGCTCTTGTTAAGCAGAACGATGATAAGTACAAAGCCGCCGATCAGCAGAATGTACGGCAGTATAGCCAGCAGGAAGGGAGTCGTGGGCTGCGGATTGAGCCTGCACTCAAAGCCGTAATCAAGAACGGTCACGGAATCCCTGTCAACCTCGGGATAATGCTTGGCGATAAGGCTGGACATCTCGTTCATGAATACATCGGCAGATTTGATGGTGACCGAGAAATCATAGGTCTTACCCTTATAGAATGCGGCGAGCTCAGCTTCGGTACAGTCTTCGGCAAAAAGGCCGTAGAGCGTTTCCTCCGTGATCTGTACGGCTTTGATTTTTGTATTCTCACCGCCGATTTCATCGCTCATGCCTTCTTCAACGACTTTGAAGAATTCCGCATAATCGTAAGATATGGGATTCCTGTTTACATCGGTATTTCCGGTCGAAATGAAAAGGACGACCGATGCCAAAATAACCACCCAGAGCAATATGCTCCAGTAATTGAACTTCTTATTCTTCAAAAAAGAATCCTCCTTTGAACGGGACATGTGGGGACGCGGAAAAAGTATGTCCGAATTTATACCCATAATATAATACCATAGTTTATAGTTTGCCGCAAACAGTTTTTTTATCGAAGCAGCGTAGCGGAAATGAGCAAAATACTTATGCGGAATAAGCGAAAATCCAATCTCGGCAAAGAAAAAAACATCTCTGCGATTTTACCCCAAAAAAGATTTTATGTTCCTCCTGATTAAAAACATTTCAAAATGCATGAATAACCGGCATGAAGCACTTGCCCAAAAAGGCGAAATGTGCTAATATCTCTGTAATACGTCGAATCTTCGGAGGCTTGGCCATGCTCGATAAATGGGAATATCTGAATGAAATCTTGGACATCATTGATACGGCAGCAAATTCCGTTTCGCTTTTGGGCGGCAAAGGCATATTTGAAAGGGACGCTTCGGGGGAAAACCCGTTGTCGCTGTACGTCAGTGCGCTTTCTTCAGGTGATATCCGCGAAGCAAAGCGCATGCTTTCACGCTTTGAATCGGAGCTTGTCACGGGGGCGCACAGAAGGGTGAGCGGCGATCTTCTGACAGATGCAATCCTCGATACCATCCTGCTGAGTGAGAACCGCTTTGCGCTTCTCGCTGCTAAGGGCCTGATGGATCAATCGCTGTTTTCCGCGGTTCAGAGGGAGCTTACCGCACTCGAAAGGCTTAATTCCCTTTCAAGCGAAGATTTTTACCTTCCGCTCGCTGAACTGATTCGGGGCAAGAATTCTGCTCCGGATGCCGCTGCGCTTGCGGCTTCCGCCGCTTGGGGCGGAGGAAGCGTGCACCGTATGCCGAAGGAAAGCACATCAAGGCGCGAGCTTATGCTCCTGCCGAGCGCGGTACCGGGAATTGAAAGGCAGTACGGCGAATTCGAGCTTACCGGAAGCTATTTTGCCGATGAGGCTCTTGAGGAGATGTATCATCGCTTCGTGAATGAGGATGACTGGGCAAGCCTCGCGGACAGCCTCTGGTCCTTCCATGCAGGCTACGGTACGGGCGACTTCCTCAAATACCGTAATTTCCGCTTCGACGGCAGGCTTTCGCCTCTTCCCGATCTCAGGGGAGGGGAATTCGTGCAGCTGTATGCCGATGAGTACCGTGTGCTGCTTCAGAATGCCATAGAATTCATGCGCGATGAGAGCGCAAAGCCCATGCTGCTCTGCGGCGGCGAGGGCATGGGCAAAACCACGATGATGCTTGAGCTTACTGATGAACTGCCGAAGCTCAGGCTTGTGCTTGTGACGGGCGGTATTGATAAGCTGAATGATCTGTTTGATATTCTGCGCGATCAGCCGAGTAAATTCATGGTGCTTGTCGATAATGCAGCGGAAGCGCTTACACTCACGGTATCCGAACCGCTGATACCCAATAACGTGCTTCTTGCTGCGTGCAGCCGTGAGGAGATAGGAAGGAGCCTGTTTGAGGTCACAGTGAAAATTCCGCAGATGCAGCTCGGCGATGAGGTGCGCTGTGTGGAAAAATTCCTCAGTGAACAGAATATAACCCTATCGCAGGAGATTATCCGAAATGCCTGCATGGATTATAAAGCCGATACCGGCAGGGAATTCAGCGTGGTCAGCGCAAGGGCGGCAGCGGAGATGCTGCGGTCATAAGAATATATATAACGAGCAGCTGCAACGGAATGCAGCTGCTTTTGCGTTAAAAAGGGTATTGAAGCGCGAACCCGTCCGCTACCTTGTCACCGAAAGCTCGCCGACAAGGTTTTTCTGCATGAGCTTTCTGACTTCGTCCATATCCTTGGTATGCCCGAGCACCCACATAAGCTTAGTGATGGAGGCTTCCGTGGTCATATCGCCTGCTGAGATAATGCCCATCTCCTTGAGAGGACGGCTGACCTCATAGATATCAGGAGTACTCTGCTCATACAGGCATTGGCTTGTAAGGACGACGGGAATACCGCTCGTCATAAGCTCCTTTATGGATTCAAGATGGTTGCGGCGGATGGAATGCATGCCTCCAAGCCCGAAGGCTTCCACGACGACGCCTTTGATATCGCAGTTCTTCAGCGAATCGAGCACCTTGGGGGTTAGACCGGGGATGAGCTTGATGAGTGCGACACGGGGATCTATCTCGGTTGAGAATACGAAATCCTCCCTGTGCGGAGGTTCGGAGAGCGCGAGCATCCTGCCGTCGCTGACCGTACCGATATAGGGATAATTTATGGATTCAAATGCGTTCAGCGAGGTTGTCCTCGTCTTGACCGCGCGGCAGCCAAGCATGAGCGAATTGCCGAAGCAGATGTACACGCCCCCTGCGAGCGAGGTCGCGGCAATGATGGCATTTTCAAGATTGCGCCTGCCGTCGGAATCGGGGTAGACCGCAGGGTATTGCGCGCCGGTCAGCACAACGGGTATTTTGATGCCGGCGAGCATAAAGCTCAGCATGCTTGCTGTATATGCCATGGTGTCCGTCCCGTGGGTGAGAACGATGCCGTCAGCCGTCTTTGCCGCTTCATACACGGCATTAGCGATTGTGATCCATTCCTCGGGCTGGATATTCGATGAATCCATGCTGAACAGATCGACAGCGGAGATATTCGATCTATGGTAACCGATGAGCTCGAGAAGCTGATGCGCATTCAGCTCCGGTTTAAGACCGTTCTCGGTGGGAACGCATGCTATCGTTCCTCCCGTGGAGATTAAGCAGATATTCTTCATATGTATTTCCTGATTTTTTACGATTCAAACGGGAAAGGGAACCCTGTAAGCCCGAGCTTGTCACGGACGCCTGCCATTTCACGCTGAATATTTTCATCAACAGGTACACCCTTATCCTTGCGGTCGAGCCATGTAAGGTATTCCTTTTCGCCTGCGGTATAGATGCGGTCATGGCCGGGAGCTTTCTTGGAGGCACGGAGTCCGCGCAGTATTTCGCCTGCGGTATGCTTGAATTCATCGGTACCTATCATGAATTCGGGATTGAACACGAGGAAGAAATGCCCGAGGCCGTGGGGACGAGGTGAACCATCCTCGTTGATACCGGAGAGCTGATGCATGAAATGTCCCCCTGCGAGCGCAGCGGAAAGTATTTCGATAACGGTCGCATAACCGTAGCCCTTGTAGCCTCCGATGGGGACAAACGATGCTTCGCCCCTAAGGAGTGCTTTAAGTATCTCCTCACTGTTGGTCATGTACTTGCCGTCGCTACCGAGAACCGTACCTTCGGGGGTAGGCTCACCCTTACGGGCGAGGACTTCAACAGTACCGCGCTGGATGGTCGATGTCGCGCAGTCGATGACGAACGGGAAGTCTTCATCGGTGGGGATACCTACGGTTATGGGGTTGGTACCTATCATTGGCTCGACGCCGAAGGTCGGCGCGATGCTCGGACGGGCATTCGTACCCATGATGCAGACAAGATCTTCCTTTGTTGCCATGGTCGCCCAATAGCCTGCAATGCCGAAGTGGCTGGAATTGCGGATGGCGCCCATGCTCATGCCATAGGTCTTTGCCTTTTTGATAAGCTCCGTCATCATCCTGTGGCTTGCTACCATTCCGAGACCGTCGTGAGCATCGTACAAAAGCGAGATCGGAGTTTCCTTCAGAACCTCTATCTCCGTTACGGGCTTCAGGATACCCTGCTCAAACCTGTCGATATAGATGGGCTTGAAACGGTTGCAGCCGTGGCTTTCGATGCCGCGGCGGTCGCTTTCCATTAGAACATCGGCGCAGATGGCGGCATCCTCTTCGGGTACGCCGTAGCCCATAAATGCCTTCTTCATGAATTCACCCATGAAATCCCATGGGATATAGGGCCTTGTTTCGGTCATGTGATCCTCCGTAGATTTTTTATCGGGGCTTGTATATATGGTACTATACCATAGTGCGGATAAAATTAACAGTATCAAAACAGGCAGAATGTGCTCGCATTTTGAGGAAACACACTCTGCCGCAGATAATCAAGCATAGGGCCTGTCGAAGCTGGCAACGACATAGTATTTTGCATCGTCCCATTCGGATACGGCGGAATTCAGCTTTTCGGTGATTTCGTCCTCCTTGAGCTTCAGATCAAAGGGAATTACCACATCGAAAATGAGATTTGTGTGCGTGGGGCCGGGGACAACCCTGAAATCGTGCAGTGAAAGCTCGGGGGAGATCCCGTGAAGGACGTTTACGGTCTTTGCTTTAAGCTCGGCAACTTTTTCGTCATTTGACCGTGTCGGGTCAAGGTGGATGGTGACGAGGCATTCAAGCTCCTTAGAAAGCAGGCGCTCCGCATTGTCGATGATGTCATGCATGGCGAAGATGTCGGAATCCTCATATACGGGCATCTCGGCATGGAGCGAGATCATAAGCCTTCCGGGGCCGTAGTCGTGGACGATAAGATCATGAATACCCGTTATCTCGGGGAATTCCTCAATAAGCTTCTGTATTCTTTCGATGAATTCACGATCGGGGGCCTGGCCGAGCAGGGGCGTGATGGTCTCCTGCAGCGCACGGATGCCGGAATAGATGACGAAGGCCGCAACGAGAACACCGCAGTAACCGTCGATATTGATCTTGAAGAAATGTGCGATAAGGCTCGAAACGAGTACAACGCTTGTTGCGATGCAGTCGGAGCAGGAGTCGAGCGCGGTCGCGCCGAGGGTCGCGGATTTAATCTTCTTTCCGATGGATTTGTTGTAGAAGACCATGTAGAGCTTAACGAGTATTGAACATACGAGGATGGCCGCCGTCAGCACCGAGAATTCTATGGGCTCCGGGCTGATGATTTTGGATATCGAACTCTTTGCAAGCTCAAAGCCCATAAGGATAATCGCTGCGGAAACGAGCAGACCTGCGATGTATTCTATCCTGCCGTGACCGAAGGGATGCTTGGTATCGGGCTTCTGCCGCGCAAGGCGAAAGCCCAAAAGAGTGATTATGGAGCTTCCGGCATCGGCAAGGTTGTTGAATGCATCCGCCGTGATGGAAACCGATTTTGCAAGGGTACCGGCAAGGAATTTGCCGATGAATAAAAGAATATTCAGAAAAATCCCGAAGCCTCCGCAGAGTACGCCGTAAGAGCTGCGCACGGCGGGGGATTCGTAGTTTTTATAGTCCTTAATAAAAATGCGTGATAGAAGCTTTATCATTTGGTTAACGGTTATCTCCTGTTATTTCATCTATGCATTCGAGCACCTCGTCTGTACCGTCGAGGGTGCTGTCCTTTTTCATACGGGCAATGAATTCATCACGATTCTCGTACAGCTCATTTATGTCGTGAACGAGCCTTTCGGGTGTAATATCCTCCTGCAAAAGGGTCATGCTGTACCCCTTTTTGGCGGCATAAGCGGCGTTGAGAAGCTGATCGCCGCGGCTTGCGCCCTTGGGAAGGGGTACGAGCAGGGTGGGCTTGTTGAGCGAAAGGAATTCAAAGAGCGCGTTTGCTCCGGCACGGCTGACTATCACGGCCGTAGCAGCCAGAATATCGGGCAGCTCGGGGCCGATGTACTCATATTGACGGTAGGACGGAATATTTATGCTTTCATCGACCTTGTCCTTGCCGCAGAGGTGGACGACATCATAGCGCGCGGTAATGGTATCGAGCGAAGCCCTGATGGCATCGTTGAGCGCGGAAGCGCCGAGGCTTCCGCCCATGACGAGGATAATGGGCTTTTCTCCGGAGAAGCCCAAAAAATCAAGACCGCGGACGCGGCTTCCGGAGAAAAGCTCGCGGCGTATGGGCGTACCGGTATGGATTCCCTTTTTGCCGACGTATTGAAGTGTATCATCAAAGGTTACGAGCACCCTGTCAGCATATTTTGCGGCGAGCTTGTTTGCAAGGCCGGGAGTGAAATCCGATTCATGGCAGAGCACCGGGCATTTGCCTTTTGCCGCCATAACTACGGGTACGCTCACAAATCCTCCCTTTGAAAATACGAGATCGGGCTTGACCTCTTTGATTATCCGCTTTGCTTCCGAAATCCCTTTCAGAACCTTGAAGGGGTCGGTCAGGTTCTTCAGCGAGAAATAACGCCTTAGCTTGCCTGCTTCAATCGAATGAAAGATGACATCGCCCTGCTCCGCAATGAGCCTGTGCTCTATGCCGTCAGCCTGACCGACATAGTGAATTTCAAATCCGCGTTCGCGAAGCCCGGGAAGCAGTGCGATATTGGGGGTAACATGCCCTGCGGAGCCTCCGCCGGTGAGAATGATTTTTTTGCTCATAAATATCTCCGAGGTTTTTTTGATTATATGCCGAAATGTACCGTCTTTGAACAGCACATGGGGGATTACCGACCGATATGCTAATTATATCAGAAAACTTCCGAAAAGCAATATTGATAATCAAAGCCCGGGAACATGCTGAGGAACAAAACATATGTTATTTTCCTTACAAAAACACCTTTCGGACGGATAACTGCATCTGGAGTACGGCTGCAGTTATATTTATGTTGACTTTTTCGCAATAATAGATTAGTATTGTATATGTATAATTGTCTAATATGATCTGTTCGGGCAATTTCTTCTCAATTCCGGCTGAGCAGAAACTGCCGAAGGAGTTAATTACGGAAAAGTTTTCATTCAAAAAAAGCATTATATCCCTTGTGGTCGGGCTTGCGACCGCTCTTTTGGGTGTGTTCTTATTGCCCGAAGCATATATTATAGGCGGTATTGCCGTTGCGGCGACGGGCATAGCATGGGGCATCAGCTATGCTGCGATCGGGGCTATCCCCTGCGCTTTAGCCCTTATTATCAATAATATCAATTATCCGACGGCACTTGCATGCGCTCTCGGCGGTTTTGTGCTTCTTCTTGCGATACTGGTCGTATGCTTCAGAAAGCGTGTGGCTTACAGGTATATAGCCATGGCCTTGGCAGCGCTCACCTTTGCTGCGCTGTATCTGTATTTCTGCCTTCCCTCCGTTCTGGCAGGGGAAGCACCGTATGCGGGTTTGCGCGATTACTTCCTGTATCTCGATGAGCAGTATAAGCTCTATGTTCCCGATGTTGAGACGAACTTTGCTCTGTATGCCGAGAATCTCGATACCATCCTTTACGGCTCATTCTTCATCGTCTCCGAGCTTGTGGGCTTCCTTGCGGTTGTTCTCTGTAAGCTTTACTGCAAATGCTTCAGGGCCGATGTTAAGCCCATGGCGAAATTTGCCGAATGGGAGATAGCAAAGAGCCTTCGCATCGGTATTCCCGTGCTTGCTGCCGGCTGCATCATACTGTATGCAGCAAATTACTATCTTGCCGATGTCGTCACATTCTCCCTTGCAGCTCTGATATTCCCGCTTTTGTTCATCGAAGGCGTTTCGTATATCAGCTTTATGTTCACCTCCACTATCGCCAATACGAAGCGGAAGCGCAGCAAGGGGTTGGTATACATGGTGGAAATATTCATGGCTATCCTGCTGCCGGGCATTTTCATATGCTTCGGACTTATCGAGCTGTACGCAAAGCGCAGGCCTAAGATTCGAAAAATGAATGACCGCATCCGCGAAGCCTTCGAGAAGGCGGAGAGGGAAAAATCCGATGTTGTTACCGTTGATTTCGGCGACGGCAGGGGCCCGCAGATCATCGCAACGAGAAAGCGTGGGGAGGATATTTTCTTCGATACGGATGATGAGACGAAAAAAACGGACGGGGACGGCAAGGAAGCCGATAAGGACAAAGAAGAAAAAGAAGATATAAAAGATAAAGAAAACAGCGATACGAACGAAAAAAACGACAATGATCAGGATGACTGCCGAAAGGAGTAACGACAATGAAAGTAATGCTCAAACAGGATGTTCACGGAACGGGAAAAGCCGGCGACATCGTTGATGTCAGCGACGGTTACGCAAATAATTTCCTAATTCCGAGGAAATTGGCGATACCTGCCAATGCCGAGACGATCAATGCAGCCAATATCAAAAAGGCCGCCGCAAAGCACCGCGTTGAGGTTCAGCGCAGGAATGCAAAGGCGCTTGCTTCGAATATGTCCGGCTATACCGTAAAGGTCTATGCCAAATGCGGCGATAACGGCAGGCTCTTCGGCGCGATTACCGGCAAGGAGATCGCCGCCGCACTCAGCGAACAGTACGATATAAGCCTCGATAAGAAAAAAATAAGGCTGGACGAGCCTATTAAAGCAATCGGCAGTTACAGCGTGGTTGCTCATATGTTCGAGCAGACCGACGCCAAATTCACCGTTGATGTACTGCCGCTCGAAAACTGACGGCTGACCGTTAGGACGTATGGAAGAGAACGAAAGACAGATCCCACATAGTACCGATGCGGAAAAGTCCGTACTCGGCAGCATCCTGCTTTCATCCGTTGCGGCGGAGAAAGCGCTTGAGGTGCTGCAGGCGGCGGACTTTTATTCGATTGCGCACCGCGACATCTTCACCGCAATGGAGAAGCTGTATAATGCCGGCAAGCTCATAGATACCGTAACGCTCATGGATATGCTCGAAAAGCTCGGCAAGCTCGATTCCGCAGGCGGACTCAGCTATATTTCCGAGCTTGCGCTCTATACCCCGAGCCCTTCAAATATCGATCACTATATTAAGATCGTCGAAAACCATTCCGTCCGCAGAAGGCTTATGTCCGTGGGCGCGGAGATAACGCAGGATGCAGTGGAGAATACCAAGGATACCGAGGCAATAGTAGAGAGCGCCGAGCGCAGAATATACGATATTGCAAGGCGCAAATCCTCCGATTCCATGGAGCTTATCGGCTCGGTTTATTCGCGCGTCTATACCCAGATAGGCGAATTCATGCAGATGGATGGCAAGCGGACGGGCATTGCGACGGGTCTTATCGACCTTGACGATGTGACCTCCGGCCTGCATAAGAGCGACCTTGTTATTATCGCAGCACGCCCTGCCATGGGTAAGTCCGCATTCGCGCTAAATATCGCGTCCAATGCCGCAATAAGGGAGAAAGCGACCGTTGCGATATTCAGCCTCGAAATGAGCAAGGAACAGCTCGTCATGCGTATCATGTCGAGCGAAACGGAAATAAATCTGCAAAAGCTTCGCACGGGCGACCTCGGAGCGACCGAGATACTGAGGATTGCGGATAAATTCAATACCGTAGGCGAAGCCAATATCTTCATCGACGATACCCCCGGCGTATCCGTTGCGGAGGTTAGATCGAAGTGCAGGCGTATTCAGGCGATACACGGCCTTGATATCGTTATTATCGACTATCTGCAGCTCATGCAGTCCACCAGCAAACGTGATTCAAGGGTGCTTGAGATTTCCGAAATGACGAGAGGGCTTAAGATACTTGCAAGAGAATTGAATGTTGTCGTAATAGTTCTTTCGCAGCTCTCGCGTGAACCCGATAAGCGAAAGGATCATACCCCTCTGATGAGCGACCTCAGGGAGAGCGGCTCCATCGAGCAGGATGCCGATATGATAATGATGCTCTACCGTCCTGCCGTTTATCCCGATACCGAGGAATCCATGAACGGAGATAACACCTCATACATCAACCTCATAAAGCATAGGAACGGCGCAACTGCGAATATCAAAGCGCTTTGGCTCCCCGAGCAGACGAGGTTCACAAACCTTGCAAGCGAATAAACATACAAAATACATCTCTGCGCTCCGCATCGAATGGGTGCGGAGCGTTTGTATTCTAAAAGCTTCGATCTCTTTTCACACTTTAATCTTTATTATTTTGTATAATTTCACATCCGCCCATCAATAAGCAAAATCCTTATAAGGTTTAACAAAACTGCCACAATCAGATGGCTTTTTATATTGACAAAAACTAAGAAACCAAATATGATGAATACATCATGCCGATACGGTCTTTTGCGGAGATACGCAGAGGTATAGTATTGCCTATTGACATTTAGGAGGAAAAAATGAAACAAATCAGATCAATCACCGCCTTGATTCTTGCGTCGATTATGGCGCTTGCCATGTTCGGCGGCTGCGCCGGGGACAACTCCGAGGACCCCACCCCGTCCCCCGATACGGAGATTCCGGCATCGGAAGAACCCACCGAAGTACCCACGGAAGAGCCTACCGAAGTACCTACGGAAGAACCAACCCCGGAGCCGGAGGGCGAAACATATGAGGTTCATGGAGTTGAAGCGGATTTCAATTTCGAGTATTTCGATGATACGGGAGATGAAGAATTGTTTGCGTTTTCGGCAGCAGTACCCTTGCCCGTCGGCTGGGAGCTCAGGGACGAACCAACGGAAGATTGCTTCCCGTTCCGAAATTTGGCTTACCCTAATAACGACCGCAAGTGCATATATGATGCTGAGGGCAACTGCGTGGGCGTCGTTGCCGGATTCGGCTATGAGCCTTCCGGGTATGAGGAGCAAAAGTATTATCCGGCGACATTTGGGCATATATCCTATGTTGCGCTCGATGAGTGGTGCGTGTCCGCAGAATGTGATCCTTCCTGCCTCAGTACAATCTCGGTTTGCTTCTATGATATGCAGCAATGGTGCGAACCGGAGTATGAGATAACCGAACCCGAGGTATACAATCCGACAATCATTGTGGAAAATCTCGAGACGCATTGCTATATCTCAATTGAGTTCCTGCATGGACTTTTGAGCACGGAAACGATTGCTGAAATAGCCGAATCCGCCGTTGTTTATTCCTACGGTGACCCGTCGAAGTCCGAAAGAAAAACGTATGAGGTTCGTGGAGTTGAAGCGGATTTTAATTTCGAATACTTGAGTGCTGATGAACCGTTTGCGTTCTCGGCAGCAGTACCCTTGCCCGTCGGCTGGGAGCTCAGGGACGAACCCACGGAAGACGGCTTCCCGTTCCGGGCATTGCTTCCCGTTCCGGATAGGTCTTATAATGACTACAAATGCATATACGATGCCGAGGGTAACTTCGTTGGCGTTGTTGCCGGATATGCTTGCGAGCTGGCCGAGGACGACGAGATGTTTGATAATCTTGTGGCAAGGTATTCCAATGCGGCATTTGGAAATACTACATGCATTGCGCTCAATGAGAAATGCGTGCCCGCCGAATGTGATCCATCCTGTCTCAATACGATTTCCTTCACCTACTATGGGCCGCAGATGTTCGCGCCGGCGTATACAGCATCAGAATTTACGGTATGCAACCCGACAATCATTTCGGAGAATCTCGAAACGCATTGCTATATAGTAATTGAGTTCCTGCACGGGCTTATCAGCGAAGAAACGATTACTGAAATAGCCCAATCCGCAATAGTCCATCCGGGCATTAACTGAAAATAACCGCATTATTCTCCGATTCTTAAATCAAGGCGCAGCAGGTTCAGCCCCGAGCATACTCGGTTTTCGGACTTTCAAGCCGAATCGCCGCTTTGACCTTCAAGCCTAATCGCTTCGATAAAATGAAGAAAGCGCCGCTTTCCGTGTTGACCACGAAGAGCGGCGCTCTTAGCTGCTTTTATGATAATAAATAGGAGCTAACCTCGTGTTATAACTGCTCCGAATACCGGTGCAGAGCTGTCACTTCATAACTGCCTCATGGCTGAACTTTGCGAGCATTTCGTCCACCATGGTCTTGACGGTATCGACGACGGTATCAAGCGCCATATCCTGCTTGAAGGATTTATCACGGAGGGAAACCTCTGCAACACCTCTTCCGCAGGTCTTGGGGCTGACGGTGATGCGGACGGGGCAGCCCAAGAGGTCTGCATCGGAGAACATGAAGCCTGCGCTGACGGGACGGTCATCGAAGAGCACTTCAACTTCCTTTGCCTGAAGCTCGTCATAGATGCGGTTGGCTTCTTTGGAAACCTGCTCGTTATCGCTCCTCAGCGCACAGATATGTACCTGCCAGGGCGCGATGGAGATGGGCCAGATGGGGCCGTAATCATCTCTGCGCGCTTCGCATACGGAGGCGGCAAGCCTGCCGACACCTATGCCGTAGCAGCCCATGATGGGGGTCTGCATGACGCCGTTCTTATCGGAATAGCGCATGCCCATGGATTCGGTGTACTTGGTGCCGAGCTGGAAGATATTGCCGACCTCGATACCGCGTGTGGTGCGTATGCTCTTTTTGCCGCATTTGGGGCAAATCGCGCCCTGATAGGTCTTGGCGACATCAATATAAACGGTGTCGGTGGGGAGATCGCGCTCGGGGGTCATGCCGGTATAGTGGAAACCGACCTTATTCGCACCGCATACGAGGTTATGCGCGTGGGCGAGGGAACGGTCGAAGATAACGGTTGCTTTTGCATTGAAGCCGAGAGGCCCGATAAAGCCGTAGGCGACATCGGAGGGGCTGTTCTCATCTGCGACCTCGGGATGGACCTCGCTCTTGAGGAAGTTGCGGAGCTTGACCTCGTTGACCTCAAGATCACCGCGGAGGAATACGACGACAAGCCCGTCATCGGTATCCTTGCGGTAGAGGACTGCCTTGCAGGTATCCTTTTCGGTGACGTTCAAAAGAGCACAGATCTCTTCTATCGTCTTGCTGTCCGGAGTGGGTACCATGGTGAGCTCGGCGTCTTCACGCGCCTCGTTCTCGACGATGCAGGGAGCGACCTCCATATTGGAACGAAAATCGCATTCATCACAGACAACGAGGGTATCCTCGCCGATCTCGGTGGGAAGCATGAATTCATCGGCGATCTTGCCGCCCATCATGCCGGAGTCGCTCTGAACGGCGAAAACCTCGGGCACGCCGCAGCGCGCGAAGATACGGTTGTATGCTTCGTAGCATTTTTTATAGAATACCTCAAGATCTTCCTGAGTGGTATGGAATGAGTAAGCATCCTTCATCGTGAATTCGCGCACGCGGATAAGGCCGCCCCTTGCGCGGGGCTCATCACGGAATTTGGTCTGGATCTGATAAATCATAAAGGGATAATCGGAATACGACTGAGCGACGTTGCGTGCAAGATGCACCGCTGCTTCCTCATGGGTCATACCGAGGACCATATCGTTTCCGCCCCTGTCCTTGAAGCGCAGAAGCTCGCTGCCGACGCTATCCCATCTGCCGGATTCCTTCCAAAGGTCGGCAGGCATCGCCACGGGGAACATGACCTCCTGACCGCCGAGACGGTCCATTTCGTCACGGAGTATCGCTTCGATCTTGGAGGTGATGCGCTTGGTCGGAGTAAAGAGTGAGTAAATCCCGTTGCCGACGCCCTTGATGTATCCGCCGCGAAGCATCAGTATCTGGCTTGCGATCTGGCAGTCCGCCGGGGTCTCCTTGAAACGCAGACCGAGAAGTTGGCTCATTTTCATAGTATTTATACGCCTTTCCATAAAAACTTATGTAATTACCATCAGTCGGGAATTATCCCGATAGATGATAACAGATGTTTATTTTCTTGTCAAGCAAAATGAGGATGACTGTTCTGACAATGCCGAGCTTACGCATTCCTTCATAAACGGAGGCTGAGTTTTCTAAGTTAAAATCACTTTTTATTTCACTTTTTAGGAGCATTCAATACAAAAGCACTGCTGACGAGTCGAAAGCAGTGCTTATCTTTACAGATTCTATTTACATTATTCCACGAACGAAAAATATATTAGCCCTTCTCGTTATAGTTGCTTGCAAGAAGGTTCATGGCAGTGAACAGCTTGTGTAAGTAAACAAACGGACCGACCAATATGTATCTGCGCCAAAGTTATACGAAATGCCTCTCCGCGTTAATTCTTTGCCGATTCTCGCAGAAATCTTGTGATAACATACAAAAACAGCAATTCCACAAGTCAGCCATGAAAATATAAACGTCAACAGACAAAAATGCATGGTTTTCTTTCCGTCATGCCTACGTCATGCATTTTCATTTTTGCATAACAAACAGATACCTGCTATAAAACTTACGAATAATAAAGTGCAAACTTTCAGACCGGTTCCGATGGGCTTGTTGTCTCGCATGCGGTTGAAAATAGAAATAGTGATGGGCAAGCACCAAGCCAACGGCAGCAGCATCCAACCCTGAGCAATGCAACCAAAGATCAAAAAGACTTTGATTACAGTATTCATAGTGTCATCTTCGCTAACCTGATTTGCAACGGAAGAAGCCGGCTGCTCTACACTGCACCCACATTTAACGCAAATCACGGCTTCATCGTGAATCTGAGCACCACAGTGAACACAATACTTCATATTTTACCTTCTTTCATTCCACATCCAAAATTATATCTTGACATATTCTAACATAATAATCAGATATTGTCAAATGTTTTTTTGAGGATAATTTAGTGTGTGTGAATTGCAACTTTAAATGTCCACTCTTCAAAAAGAATGCTGCCCGGCAATCGCCAGTTCTTGCCCGAGGGCAAGAACTGCCATTTTCGCAGAAAA
>SFIR01000007.1 GCA_004556165.1 Clostridiales bacterium
GAACGCAACGGGAGTGCGCGTGATAAAAGCGCTCGGCAAGGGAGAACACGAGAGAAAACGATTTGACAAGGTAAATTCCGAGCTTGCCGATGAGGATAAGCGCGCAGGCATCATAATGGCTGTAACTAACCCCGTTTCGACCGTTGTGCTGAATCTCGGCCTGACGCTCGTAGTCATCGTCGGCGCAAGAAGGGTCAATTCAGGCTTGACTCAACCGGGTACCATAATAGCTTTTCTAAGCTACTTTACTATCATACTTAATGCCATGCTCTCCATCACAAGGATATTCGTCATCTGCTCAAAGGGCGCAGCGAGCGCAAAGCGCATAGAAAGCGTACTCCTATCAGAGGACGATATGCCCCTTATCGAGACGGAGCAGGATCTGAGGGACAACCCTCCCCATATCGAGTTCAGGCATGTTACATTTAGATATAATAGGAAGAAACAGCAGGACGGGGCAGAGGGAGCGAAGGATTACCTTGAAAACGACCTTGAGGATATAGACTTTACTTTGGAAAGGGGTCAGACCCTCGGCATAATCGGCGCGACCGGCAGCGGCAAATCCACCATAATCAATATGCTCATCCGCTTCTATGACCCCGATGAAGGTCAGGTGCTCGTTGACGGCAGGGACGTTAGAAGCATACCGAGGGAGGAATTCTGCGGTAAATTCGGTATGGCATTCCAGAATGACTTTATCATGGCGAACAGCATTTACGAGAATATCAGCTTCGGCCGTGATTTGAGCGTTGAGCAAGTCAACCGCGCTATCGTCCTTGCTCAGGCGCAGAGCATGCTCGATGAGCTTCCCGAAAAGCTCGATTATAAGCTCACCGCAAGGGGTACCAATATCAGCGGAGGTCAGAAGCAGCGTATGCTCATCGCAAGAGCCGTTGCCGCGAACCCGGAAATACTTATTTTGGATGACAGCTCGAGCGCGCTCGACTATAAGACGGATGCAAATCTCAGAAAAGCGCTGCATACGAGCCTTCCGAATACCACCACCGTCATTATCGCGCAGCGCATAAGCTCCATCATGAATGCCGATTTGATACTTGTGCTCGATAACGGCAGGATAATCGGCAGAGGAAAGCATGATGAGCTTGTCCAAACCTGTTCCGAATACCGACTCATTGCCGAAACGCAGATGGGAGGTGTTGACTGATGCCGAAGATTACACAGATGGGCGCTATATCGCCCGAGGAAGCAAAGCGTACCGAAAGCAGGAAAAAGGTCGATATCAGGTACATCTTCCGCAGGCTCTGGAAGTATCTTGCAAAGCATAAGCTGCTCATAGCCCTCTTAATAGTGCTTGCCATCGTCGGCAACCTCCTTGCGCTCTGGGGGCCGAGGCTTTCCGGCAAGGCCATAGGCGCCATAGGTACCGTCCCCGGCAGGGCGGATTTTGAAGCGGTCGGGTATTATACCTCGATCATGATAGTTTTCTATATCGTGAGCGGAATAATGAACTTCACTCTGACCGTGCTCCTCGTCAAGCTCTCGAGGAATGTAACCTATGAGATGCGAAGGGATGTTTTCAACAGGCTGACAACCCTTCCCATCGGCTTCTTCGACACAAGGCAGACGGGCGATATCATCTCGGTAATCTCCTATGATATTGATACCGTCAATGCTTCGCTGTCAAATGACCTGCTGCAAATCGTCAAGAGCGTTATAACCGTTATAGGCTCATTCATCATGATGCTGACGATTAAGCCCCTGCTTGTGCTTATCTTTGTCGTCACCGTACCGATGTCGATAATATTTTCACGGCATATCACAAAGAAAGTCCGCCCCCTGTTCAGAAAACGCAGCAGAAAGCTCGGCGAGATGAACGGTTATGCCGAAGAAATGATAGATGGGCAGAAGGTCACGAGGGCATATAACCGCGAGAATGTCGTCATTGCCGGTTTTGATAAGAAGAATGATGAGGCGGTCGACGCTTATACCAAGGCGGAATTCATGGGTACGCTGATGGGCCCATCGGTCAATTTCATCAATAATTTCTCGCTCACGCTCGTAAGCGTGTTCGGAGGCATCCTCTATATCATGGGCGGTATCGGCCTTGACGGCATCTCATCATTCGTGCTGTATTCGAGGAAGTTCTCCGGCCCGATAAACGAAGTTGCAAATATCTTCGGAGAGCTGCAATCAGCATTCGCCGCGGCAGAGAGGGTATTCAGGCTCATAGATGCCGAGCCCGAAGCCCCCGATAAGGAGGACGCAAGGGAGCTTACCGATGTGGTCGGCGAAGTCAATATCGACCATGTCGATTTCGGCTATATCCCCGAACGCATGATTTTGAAGGATTTTAACCTTCACGCTCCGCACGGCAGCCTTATTGCCATAGTCGGCCCGACGGGCGCAGGCAAGACGACGATAATAAACCTGCTGATGCGGTTCTATGATGTAAATTCCGGCAGCATCCGCATAGATGATAACAGCATATATGATGTGACAAGAGCAAGCCTCAGAGCTGCGTATACAATGGTGCTCCAGGATACCTGGCTATTTAACGGCACAGTCTACGATAATATCGCCTACGCCCGCGAGGACGCGACCGAAGAGGAGGTCATAGCGGCAGCGAAGGCGGCGCATATCCATAATTACATCATGCGCCTGCCCGAGGGCTATAATACCGTCCTCAGCGATAACGGTACGAGCATATCCAAGGGTCAGAAACAGTTGATTACCATTGCAAGAGCCATGCTTTTGGATTCCAAGATGCTCATACTCGATGAAGCGACGAGCAATGTCGATACGAGAACGGAAATGACGATACAATCCGCAATGCTTGAGCTCATGCGTGACCGCACCTGCTTCGTTATCGCCCATAGGCTTTCGACCATTCGCCATGCGGATAATATCCTTGTCGTCCGCGACGGCTCGGTCGTCGAAAGCGGCAGGCATGAGGAGCTCCTTGCGCGCAACGGCTTCTATGCCGAGCTCTACTATTCGCAGTTCGAGGTGTATTGATAAATTGTTGAAATGTGTATGCTTTGAGGCTTTCACATAGCCCGATGCCCTGCTCAAATAAAACGGAGCAGGGCATTTTAATAATGCGCAGATGAGGGTAGCGAAGGCTTCAGCCGCTTTGGGGCTTTTGCCAAAGGTTTTTAATGGAAAAAGACCGCCGATAACGCAGGAAACGAAAAGCGAATATGCAGCCTTATTCAAAAGAACCGCCGATTATGAGATTTATCGGGAAAAATCAGGCAAATCATTCGTTATCGAATGTGCGGCGGTTGCTACACGGCGCGGAATCGTGGTATAATATCATTGAATAATGTCTGAGAGGTCAGAGATATGGAGCTTATCGCAATTGACGGAAATTCGCTCATGTTCCGAGCCTATTATGCCATGCCCGGAATGAGCAATAAGGAAGGCAAGCCCACCGGCGCGGTGCATGGGTTCCTTGCCATGCTGATGAATCTTATCGAGAGAAAGCCGGATTACCTGCTCGTCGGCTTCGATATGCACACCCCGACCTTTCGCCACGAGCAGTACGCGGAATATAAGGCAGGCAGGCGAGAAACTCCGGAGGAGCTGCGCGCGCAGTTCCCGATGCTGAAAAACATACTGCGGGAGATGGGCATTGCCGTCATAGAATGTGAACGCTATGAAGCGGACGACATTCTCGGTACCTTTTCGCGAAGGGCGAACGGCGAGGGAGTGAACGCGCTTTTGGTCACGGGCGACCGCGATGCATTACAGCTTGTTAATGAAAAAACCCATGTTTTAATGACGAAAAAGGGCGTTACGGAGACGACCGAATACGATGAAGCCAGGCTGATGGAGGAATATGGGCTCGACCCTGAGCATATGGTCGATTTGAAGGGGCTTATGGGCGATAATTCCGATAATCTGCCCGGAATAAAGGGCGTGGGGGAAAAGACCGCGCTGAAGCTGCTCGCAAAATACGGAAGCCTTGAAAACGTACTCAATAATGCCGATAACGAAAAAGGCGCGCTTCGGGATAAGCTCATTTCGGGCAGGGAAAGCGCGCTGATGAGCTACCGCCTGGGCAAAATAGACACCGCCGCTCCGGTCGCGGTGCAGCTTTCGGACTGCAAATTCAGCCTTTCATCGCTTTCAAAAGCGCTGCCGACCCTGAATGAGCTGGAGCTTCGTGCGATAATTAAAAAGCTGCGGACCTTAATCGGAGAGGCGAGCATGATCGCTCCTGCGCCCACGGAGCTGAAAATTGAAAAAATCGTCCTCAGGGACGAAAATGACCTGAAAAACGCCGTGAAGGAAGCGAGCAAATGCGCGTTTTTTGCGGTTAATATCGGTTCGGATGCGATAAGCTTCTGCGCTTTTTCGGGGGATGCCGCTCCCGGGAGGGAATATTCGCTCACTCTCGCTCAAACCCATATTTGAAGATGCGAATATATCAAAGACGGTGTTTGACGGCAAGGGACTGATGACGCTGCTTTCTCACTACGGCATAAAGCTAAATAACCTCGGCTTCGATGTGATGATAGCCGATTACCTTTTGAATTCCCTGCACCCGGCGAAGGATCTTCGGACGCTCGCCGAGGAGATGGGGCTCAGTACCTTCGGAGCTGCGGCGCTCTGCTTCCTCGAAAAGAGCCTCGGCGAAAAGCTGCGGGATAACGGCATGGAGGAGCTGTACCGAGAGGTTGAGCTTCCGCTCGTTACGGTTCTTTACGATATGGAGCGCACGGGCTTCCGCGTGGACAGCGAAGTGCTCATTCAGCTCCAAAAGCAGCTCTCCGAAAGAAGTCTGGAGCTTGAAAACGAGATTTACGAGCAGGCAGGGGAGAAATTCAATATCCTTTCGCCGAAGCAGCTCGGGCATATACTCTTTGAAAAGCTGATGCTGCCGCCGAAGAAGAAGACGAAAACGGGCTATTCCACGGATAACGACGTGCTCGAAAGCATAAAGGAGCTGCACCCGATAGTGCCGCTCATTACGGAATACCGCTTTACGACGAAGCTGCGCTCGACGTTTATTGATGCAATGCTCGATAAGGTGGACGATACCGGAAGGATACATACCACCTTTAATCAGAATGTGACGGCAACGGGCAGGATTTCCTCTCAGGACCCGAATTTGCAGAATATCCCCGTCAGAACGGAGCTCGGCAGGGAGATACGGCGGGCATTCATCGCAAGCCCCGGCAATAAGCTGGTCGGCGCGGACTATTCGCAGATAGAGCTGAGAGTGCTTGCGCATATGAGCGGCGATGAAGCGCTCATCTCCGCCTTCAACGATGGGGATGACATACATACGCGCACGGCTTCCGAGGTCTTCGGCGTACCTAAGGAAGAAGTAACGAGAGAGATGCGTTCCGCAGCAAAGGCTGTCAACTTCGGCATCGTCTACGGTATCAGCGCCTACGGGCTTTCGGAGCAGCTCGGAATCGGCCCGAAGAAGGCACAGCAGTACATCGACAGATACCTCGACAGATGCAGCGGAGTCAGGGATTTCATGCATAATGCCGTAGAAATGGGCAAGCAGCGCAGCTATGCCGAGACTATCATGGGCCGCCGCAGGCAGCTTCCGGAGATAAATTCCGCAAATTACAATACCCGTTCCTTCGGTGAACGTGTCGCAATGAATATGCCCATACAGGGCAGTGCGGCGGATATAATTAAGGTCGCAATGGTGAGGGTATCGGAAAGGCTGAAGGCGGAGGGCTTGAAAGCCAAGCTCATCCTTCAGATACATGACGAGCTCATTATAGATACTCCGCTCGATGAGGTAGAGAGGGTGGAAAGGCTGCTCGGCGAATGCATGTGCAATGTTGTGAAGCTGAGCGTACCGCTCGCTGCGGAGGTTTCGAGCGGGGAGAATTGGCTGGAAACGAAATAAGGCCGAAAAGGAGAGGAAAGCATGCTTATAGGGCTTACGGGAAGCATGGCGGCAGGCAAATCCACCGCAGCAAGAACGATTGCCGAAATGGGTTTTCCCATAATTGACGCCGATAGGATTGCGCATGAGGTGCTTGAGGATGAAAGGGTCATTTCGGAGCTTGTAAAGGAATTCGGAAGCGGTATAATCTCGGATGGAAGGATTGACCGAAAAGCGCTTGCCAAGGCTGCGTTCCGGGGAGGAAGGACCGAAAAGCTCAACAGCATCACCCATCCCGTTATCTGCCAAAGGCTCATATTCGATGCGAAGCGTGAGGAGGAGAAGTACGGCGCTGCGGTGCTCGATGTTCCGCTTCTTATAGAATCGGGGCTGAACGGTGCGTGTACGCATGTTATACTCGTTACGGCGGATAAAGCCGTCAGATATGCGCGGATTATGGAGCGCGATGGGCTTACAAAGCGCGAAGCAAGGGCAAGGCTGAAAAAGCAGATGCCCGAAAGGCAGAAAAGGAAGTATGCGGATATAATTATCGAGAATAACGGAACGGCCGCGGAGCTTGAAGCTGCGGTAAGGAACGTGATGATGGAATTTATGCCGAAAGGAAAGCCGGTTGACAAAGAAAAGGACTAAAAATACCAAGCACGGACGCAAGAACAAAAAAACGGAAGCGCGCAGAAGGCTGTGGTTCATAATCGCTGCCTGCATCATAACTGCGGCCGTTATCGGTGCGATATTATCCCGGGATTTGATCCTCCGCAGGATATTTCCCCTGAAATACGGCGCCGAGGTTGCCGCAGGCGCAAAAGACTACGAGCTTGACCGTTGGCTCGTCTACGCCGTCATAAAGGTGGAAAGCGATTTCGTGCCGGATGCCGTATCAGGTGCCGGAGCGGTGGGGCTTATGCAGCTCATGCCGGATACCGCCGAATGGATTGCATGGCGCAGGCAGGAGGAATATTTCCCGGAAAATCTGACCATGCCCGAATACAATATCGGCATGGGCTGTTATCTGCTTTCGTACCTTTTGGATTATTATGACGGAGATATTGACCTTGCAATCGCCGCCTACAATGCCGGAAGCGGCAAGGTCGATGAGTGGATAGCATCCGGCGAGATAGAGGATATTCCGTACCCCGAGACAAAAGCCTATGTTGCAAAGGTCAAATATACTTATGAGAAATACAAAAAACTCTATTCGTAATCTGATAATTTCAATTTTCCTGCTTGCGGCGGTCGTCATCACGGGCTGCGGCGGCTCCGTCACGCCCGAACCGACCGAGGCTCCGGCAACTTCCGAACCGACCCAAGCCCCTGATGGTTCCCCCGTGGGAAGAATTAGGCTGCCCATGCCGGAAAATATGGCGGATGCCGAGGATTGCGACCCAATCGGCGTGCGTACCGAGGAGATGTATCAGCTTTTCAGCCTCGTTTTCGATACGCTCATAGGCGTGAACGGCTCGAATATGCTCGTTCCGTCCCTTGCGATGAGCTGGAGGAGCGGCGGCGAGAGGATATGGCTTATCAGCCTGCGCCAGGGCGTCACATGGCATGACGGCAGCAGCTTCACTGCGGATGATGTCGTCAGCACCTATGACAGGATAAGAAGGCAGACCGACGGCTACTATTCCGATGCCGCGGAAAACATCGTAAGCCTGATGAAGCTTGACGAAAGCACGATAAGGGTCGAAATGAGATCGGCCGGGCTAACCGCGCTATACTGCCTGAATTTCCCGATAACTAAGGCGAATTCGGATGAGGTGCTCATGGGTACGGGCGCATACAGGCTCGAAAGCATGACCGATGAAGAGATAAAGCTTACCGTGAATCCCGATTGGTGGGGCGGTACGCCGCAGATAGAAACGGTGGAATTCCTTGCAAGAGGCTCGAACGACCTTGCGATAGCATCGTATGAAGCAGGGATGCTCGATTTTGTACCGACGAACAGCCTGACGGCAAAGCAGTATTCATCGGCAGGCGAAACAGTGGTCGCAAGCTGCATGACGCAGCAGATGGAAACGCTGCTGATAAACCATAACAATGCACATCTTTGCAAAAAGGAGTTCAGGTCGGCAATCGCGCATCTCATTGACCGCAGCTCGATAATCGCCAATGTCTATATGAATAATGCACGCTCCTGCGATATGCCGGTGCCGCCGGATTCATGGCTGTATGACAGCTCGCAGGTCGTTTACGGCTATGACAGGGAGCTTGCGCTATCGCTCCTGACGGAGCGGGGCTATACCCTTGACGAGGACGGGAGCATCGGGTATTTCGGCGAAAAGGTCAGCCTGCGAATACTCGTCGGCAGTACTCCCGAAAATTCCGTGCGCGCCGAGGCTGCGCAGCTGATAGCGGACAGCCTTACATCTTTCGGCATAGGCGTTGAGCTGATAACGGCAAATCATGATACCGCCTCCGCTTCGCCCGACCCGGAAAGCGAAGCCCCGTACTCGGGGGATACGGAATTTGTGCGCCTGCTTCGGGAGGGGAATTGGGATCTTGCGCTCGTCGGCTTTTCGCTCTCGGAGAGCAATTCGCTTTCAAAATACCTCACTCCGTCGGGCAGCAATAATTTCGGCCATTACAGCAGTGAAACTATGACCTCGCTGATTGAAATAATGGATTCCGCCGTTGATGAAGCATCGCTTCGTGAGGCAGCCTACGCAGTTCAGAGCGAATTTGCGGAGGAGCTTCCGTTCATCGTGCTGTATTTCAGGCTGAACAGCGTCATCTATTCAGCGGATATTCAGGGAATAGGTCAGCTCCGCGAACCCAGGCTGCTCGAAAATATGAAGGATTGGCGGTATTGAATTTGATAGGCTGCCTTCTGTATCGGCTGCTCACCGCGCCCCCGTCTCAGCTTTGCCCTGTGCCGATTTCGGCGGATTTTCAGGCGGCGGAGAGAACGCTTGCTTGCGCATTATGCCAAGGAAACGTATCGAAGCCTTAATAGGGGCTCAAAATACGGTATAATATTATAAGCAAAAAATTCGGAGAAACAAATGGAAAAATCAAAGCTCGATTATCATAGGCTCGGCGCGCACCGGGTCGAAACGGACGGACGGGAATACTGGGATTTTGCTGTCTACGCTCCGCGCGCGCAGGCCGTTTCGATCGTGGGTGAATTCAATAACTGGGATAATACCGCCGCACGAATGTCAAAGGGAGATGACGGCGTCTGGACGCTGCGCATTGGAGGGGTACGCGCCGGTATGCTGTATAAATTCGCCATCCTCGGGAGGAACGGCGAATGGGTTATGAAGGCGGATCCGTATGCATTCCGCTCGGAGCTGAGACCCGGCACGGCGTCGATAACGCATGATCTGCCCTCTATCGAATGGACGGACAGGAGCTATATGCGCCGTCACCGCGAATCCTATCCCTTTGACGACCCGATAAATATTTACGAGGTGCATCTGCCGTCGTGGAAAACGGATATGCCCATTGAGCAGGAATTTTCGGAGCTTGTTGCCTATGCCAAGGATATGGGCTATACGCATATTGAGCTTCTGCCCGTCATGGAATACCCCCTTGATGATAGCTGGGGGTATCAGATAACCGGCTACTATTCCGTCAGCGCAAGGTTCGGAACCCCCGAAAATCTGATGAGATTCATTGATAAAGCGCATCAGGAGGGCATCGGCGTAATCCTTGATTGGGTTCCTGCGCATTTCACCAAGGATGCGCACGGGCTGAGATGCTTTGACGGCGAGCCCATGTTTGAAAGCCCCGATCCGCTGCGCGCGGAGATGCCGCAGTGGGGGACTCTGCTTTTCAACTTTGAACGGCTCGATGTCTGCGAATTCCTGATACTGAATGCTATCTATTACCTCAAGGAGTTTCACGCCGACGGACTCAGGGTCGATGCGGTAAGCTGTATGCTGTACCATGATTTCGGCAAGGAATTCTACCGTCCCAACCGCTTCGGCGGAAGGGAGAATCTCGATGCGATAGAATTCCTCAAGGATTTGAATACAATGGTGCATGCCGAATGTCCCGGCAGCCTCATGATTGCCGAGGAAAGCAGCGCATATCCCAAGGTCACGGAGCCCGTCTATAACGGCGGCCTCGGCTTCGATTTCAAATGGAATATGGGATTTATGAACGATACCCTTTCCTATTTTGAGCTTGACCCGATTTACCGCAAATACCATCACGACAAGCTGACCTTTCCGCTCGTCTATGCCTTCAGCGAAAAGCATATCCTGCCGTTCTCGCATGATGAGGTCGTCTGCGGCAAGCGTTCGCTCATAGGGCGCATGCACGGGGATTATGAGCAGCAGTTCCGCCAGCTCCGGCTTCTCTTTGCTTATCAGATGGCAAGCCCGGGCAAAAAGCTCAATTTCATGGGCAATGAGTTCGGGCAGTTCATCGAATGGGCGTTCCGCCGTCCGCTCGACTGGTTCCTCTTGGATTATCCCGCCCATGCCTCTATGCAGAGCTTCGTAAGATCGCTCAACCGCTTTTACCTTAGTGCTACTGCGCTTCACAGCGAGAGCGGCGCATGGAATAATTTTGCATGGATCGCTTTAGATGACAGGGATAATTCCGTCATCTCGTTTATGAGGACGAATAAAAAGCACCGCTTGATCTGCGTATTCAATTTCACTCCGACCGAGCATCGCGGTTACCGCATAGATATAGGCAAGTATTTCAACCGTCCCGTTACGCTTGAATGTGTATTCTCAACCCATCCGGGACACAATGATGTGATACGCTCGCAGAAGATAAAGAACGGGCAGAGATATTTCGATGTCGATCTCTATGGCTTTGAGGGGACGTACTTCAGGGTCAAGACGGGCAAAACGCCCGACAGGCTGCCGGGCGTTTGAAGGCGTTTTCAGGATTTACTTTTTAAGAGACAGCATGATGCCGAGGGCAATGCTGAGACCGGCTGCCATGATGACCTGATATTCCGCAGGAAGAAGGAAGGTCAGGGTATGGGCGGGTATCCAGAAAAGGGGAATTGTCTTAAAAAAGGTGAAGCGGATGAGCGTTTTCCAGTTGACAGCCGCAATAACGCCGTCAAGACCGGGCTTTTTAATGCCCTGCTCGCGCAGAGCGAGATAGGTATCGGTGCATTTATGGAATGCCATAAAGGTTGGGCCGAAGGTCAGATTCATGATAGCCGCGGTGAAGAATGCGCGGAGAAGATTCCATCCAAAACCATCGGTATTCTCCGGCGCAGGCAGGAGCCCCGAATCCATCATGCTGATGACGGCATTTGAATATACCTTCATCATAAAGGTTATCGCAATGCCGATAAGCCCCCATATGAGGGTGCGGACGGGGGTATAACGGGGGAAGGCCCATGCTTTCCGCTTTATGCTGAAGGCAAAGACCTCGCCGCAGGTCGCAAGCAGCCCGAATTTCACGAACCCCATCAGGTACGGATGGGAGGATGAAAGGGTCTTAAAGACCTCACGGCTTCCGGGTATTATCAGCACAAGCGCGAAGAAGAGTATCACGCCGATAGAACAAACAGCGGGGGCAATGCTGCCCCCTATTTTCGTATTCGATTTATTTTCCATATCAATAGACATCATCGACTACGCTCTCGGGCTTTTCATCCAGCCTATCGGGATTGGCAAGATAACGCTTCATAAGCTTGAAAGCGGAGGCAAAATAGAAACCGTCACAGATGCGTTCATCGGTCACGATGGAGAAATCTATGTATTTATGCTGGACGATGCTGCCGTCATTCTGCATCTCGCACTGGCGGCGCTTGATGCCGAAAGCCACGAAAACGGGGATATTGCCGAAATCATAGAGATGATGATAGACGGGCGGTACGCCGAGGGAGCCCATGCTGGTTATGAAGATAGAGCCGTGGAACGGGCTGACCCGGAGCAGGAATCTGGGAATAAGTCCGAAATAATCCATGGCTTTAAGAAGCCATACGGTGAATTTCATAAATACCCCGGGGATGAGGTTAAGAAGCCCTGCGACCTTGTCAAAGCTGCTGTCAAGCTCGCTTGTCGCCTTGACCTCCTCGACCTTGAGGTTGAATTTCCTGTAAACATCATCGGCAGTGTCATCGGGGGAGAAATGGACGTTGATGATAGTCTCGCTGCCATCGGTCGCCATTTCCTTTTTTATCGCCATGGAGACCTCAATATCCTTACCGCGCGAATAAATCTTCTGACCGGAGATGAAGCGGTTGATGGCGGGGCGCTGGCTGACCACGCGGACATATGCCGCAAGGATCAGATGTGTGTAACCGAAATTTTCAAGCCCCTCCTCGCGCTTTTTGCGGATATACTTCTCCGCATTGGAACATTCAAAGCTATCCTTAAAAAGATTATCCGCGCCGTTGCGATCGGGCATGATATAGACGCCGACGCTGGTGATGGGGTCGAGGCTGCGAAGCCTTCTGCCGTCGGGACGGTCGCCCGCCATCGGAAAGGGTTCATCGGAACAGACCTTCTTCATAAAGATAAGCACTATCTCAATGGAGAGGATCATGGAGAAAGCCGAAAACTCCGCAAAATCATAGAAGATGTCGCCATCGGGGCTGTACTGCCTTATAACGTAATGGCAAATGCACTGGGCGAGGATAAGGGCTCCGAGTATCAGCGCATAGAGCCTTGAACGCAGCCCGCCGGGGTTCACCGTGAATTTATACAGAATGGCAAACAGCACCGAAACTATTATGGATATTGCCAGCCCCAAGCCGCTTGCTTCGAGCTCGTAGCATGCAGGATGAAGGTCGGGATCCATCAGCGCGCAGTTCCTTGCGATAAAGAAGATCATGCCGAGGTATACGGGCAGCAGCGTCTTATACAGCCTGCGTTCGCCGTGGCGGAGCAGGGCGTATACGAGATAGGCGCAGACGATGACGGGAAGCACTATCAGGAAGAAGACGTACCAGGTCGTACCCACGCCTTCTGCTTTCCCGCCGAGAAGGCTGTAATGAACGATCCTGAACGCCGCTGACAGCACGGCGAACAGCACGGCAAACCAAGTCGCAGGATTGCGCCTTGACAGCTCGTAGGTAGAGTACCGCTTTGCGGTTGTCGCATTTCGTTTTTCCATGTCGGTATTATATCATATGAACAAACCGAATACAAGATGCTCCCAAAATTCTCGTTCGGGAGAGAAGCTGAATATGCTTTATTTAATTGAAATAACTATGCTGAACGGCAAAAGCCTTCTTTGACGGGGCTGCTTTAGGAATGGCCGGAATGCTCCCCGTATCGGGCAAAAGGGTTGGAAAGAACGGGGGCAGGAGCCTACGGGCAGGGGCGTTCTATATTAAAAAATACTGAAAGAACGGGGAAGCCGGTGCTTTGGAGCAGGGTGCTCTACCTCAAAAATTCCTTGTTTTCGAGCTCGCGCGCGGTCTCGGGATGCATCTTGAGCCTTGCATGTCCGCGCATGAAGTAATCATAGGGGGCGGAATCGGTATAGTCCTTGCCCTTATAGATCTTGCTCGCGCCGACGCGGTCGCAGAACATCTCGACAAGGTACTTTTTAGGCATTTTTACCGGGGACATCACATGCGTGACGGGATCATAGTCCGTCCAGTATTCAAAGTGATGACGGTTGCGGCCCTTGTGGTGCATCCAGGCAAGCGAATAGCCGTAGTCCGCACGCTCCAGCTCGTTGGGGCTGCGGCGACCGCCTGCATAATGCTTAACGCTCGGGATAAATTCGGTCGGGGAGAATTTGGATATATCATGCCAGAATCCGCGCCACGGAATACCGGCTTTGCAGCAGTGGATGAATACGGTGCTGCGGTGGCGTGTGACGGTGGAAAGATGTCCGAAGAAATTGGAACTCATTTTTGACCTCACTGTATAGATGAGCTTATCCGACCCGTTAAAGGAAGGGGGAAAAGCTATTTTTTCTTTCTCAGCTTTCTGAAGAATTTAAAAATACGGCTTTGGCGCTCGTACTGAACATTGGGAACGCTGCTGACGATGGGTACGCCCTTTTCCCGGGCGCGTGCGTTCGTCCAATCGCCGACCAGACGATAGATGACGGCGGTTACGGGGACTGCGAAGACGAGCCCGAGAAAACCGAAAAGCCCGCCGAAGACGATAATGGCTATCATTACCCATGCGCTTGACAGCCCGACAGCATCGCCGACGACGAGCGGATAGGTGAAATTATTGTCGATCTGCTGAATGATGATAACGAGAAGCACGAACCACAGCGCAAGGGAGGGCTTATCGGGGGATGCCATGAGGATTATGAATGCGCTCGGCACGGTGCTGAGCCAGGGTCCGAGTATCGGAAGCATTGCAAGGGCTCCGACGGCAAAGCTTATCATCTCGGGATACGGCATCCCGAAGATGCGCATCCCGATATAGCATTCTATACCGATAAGGGTGCTGCTTATGAGCTGCCCGCCGAAATAGCCGCGGAAGGTCTTATTGGTATAGGAAAAAATATCAATCACGCGTTCGGCGGTATCCTCCGAAAAGACCGCGCGGATGAATCTTCTGCTGTGCGCAAGCAGTCTGCTCTTATCAATAAGGAGGTAGACGCTGAGCCCGATAGCGAGCAGGATATGTGCGGCAAGCTTCACGGCATCGAGAGTGATATTGAGAAGCTTCGGCACGAGTACCATCAGGAAATCCTCAAGCTTTGCAAGCAGTTCATCGGACAGCGCAACGGCATAATCCGTCACGGACTCGCTGAGATTGAGGTCCTCCCAGAATTCGGTTGCCCATTCGACCAAACGGGCGTAATAGCTGTCAAAATTGGCGGCAAGGCTCTTTACGCTTACGACGACCTTGGGTATGACGAGGAAAATCAGCAGCGCAATCGCGCCGAAGAAAATAACATAGCCGATTAGTATCGAAATCCATCGGCTCAGCTTTTCCCTGCGCTTATCTTGGGATTTGCCGAGGATGAGCTTCTGAAAAAGCGAAGCGGGCAGGTTGACGAGGTATGCAAGCCCGATTCCGAGAAAAACGGGGGTGAGGACGCCGCAGAGCTTTGAAAAAAAGCTGCGCACGGATGAAAAATGTTCGCATACTTCGTAGAGAAGGATACCAACCGCCAGAAGGAAGATGTATTTACCGACCGAATGAAGATAGGTTTTTAGCTTTTTCATTTTCCACCCAAAACAAATTTTGCTTTTTGCCCGAAACAGATACTACTTTATAGTATTTGTCCGCGGCAGGGATTCATTCCGTCATTTATTCAGAAGAACGTCGATATATGCCGCCGCCATGCGGATAGCAACGGTATTCTCGCCTCCGCCCATGACGCAGACGTCGCAGTGCTCCTTATAGTGATGAATGATCTTATCGAATGAGGGCTTGACCGTCGCAAGATACTGGCGGCAAACGTCCTTAACATCGCGCTTTCTATAGACGATATCCCTTTCAACCCTGCGCGCAAGGCAGGTATCCGCATCGACATCGACATAGAATTTGATATCCATCATCGAGAGCAGACGGGGATCGGCAAAGACATGAATGCCTTCGAGAATGAGGACGTCATGAGGCATGATGAGGGTATCGCGGTCGGCACGGGAATGGGTAGTGAAATCGTATCCCTTGGTGGTGATGGGATTGCCGTCGCGGAGGGCGAGAATATCGTTATAGAATTCGTCCGTCGCAAAGGCTTCCGGGACATCGTAATTCAGCTTGCGCTTCTGCTCCATACTAAGCTCGGGATGGTTTTTATAATAGGCATCCATGGATATGACCTGAGCCCTGCCGCCCAGCATATCGGCAATGCCCTTTGCAAGGGTCGATTTACCGCTCGCACTTGCACCGCAGATCCCGATTATCAGCATTTATCCGTCCTCCTCATTCGATAGCAGAATAGTTGTTTTTCCTTTCGTATGATACCATATTCGATACGAAACGGCAAGCGGTTTCGGATAATTTAATTTGTTGTTTGACACGGGGGAAAAGTAGGTTTATAATACTGATTTACAGAGAAATCTTTATTACCCCCTTACGGAGGAAAACTATGGGACTTATCGACCGCCTGCTCGGAAATACCAGCGAGCAGCAGATTAAAAAAATCAAGCCGCTCCTGAATAAGATAAATGCACTTGAGGACGGCGTTAAAGCGCTCTCCGATGAGCAGCTCCGCGGCAAAACCGCCGAATTCCGCGAAAGGCTCGCAAAGGGAGAGAGCCTTGATGCGCTTCTGCCCGAGGCCTACGCGGTGGTGCGCGAAGCTGCGGTCAGGACGATTGGCCAGCGGCATTACGATGTTCAGATAATCGGCGGCATCGTGCTCCATCAGGGCAGGATTGCCGAGATGAAGACGGGCGAGGGAAAGACGCTTATTGCCACGCTGCCCTCATACCTCAATGCGCTCACAGGCCACGGCGTCCATATCGTTACCGTCAATGATTACCTTGCATCCCGTGATGCTGCGTGGATGGGCAAGATACATCGTTTCCTCGGGCTTTCCGTCGGCTGCATCACGCATGACCTTGATTCCGACGAGCGCAGGAAAGCGTATAACTGCGATATAACCTACGGTACGAATAACGAATTCGGCTTCGATTATCTCCGCGACAACATGGCGGTCTACCGCACAAGCATGGTGCAGAGGGAGCTCAACTATGCAATAGTAGACGAGGTGGACAGTATCCTTATTGATGAAGCGAGGACTCCTCTCATCATCTCCGGCAAGGGCGAAAAATCCACCGATATGTACGTCCGTGCCAACCGCTTCGTCCGCGGACTTGTGCGCGGCGAGGATGTAAAGAGGGTCGGCAAAGCCGAAATGCTCATGGGCGAGGAGCAGAAGGAAAGCGGCGACTATATGTGCGATATCAAGGCTCGCACCGTTGCGCTCACCGAGCAGGGCATGAAGAAGGCGGAGCAGTATTTCGGAATTGATGATATTTCTTCAGCCGATAATACCGAGCTCAACCACTATATCAAGCAGGCGCTGCGCGCAAACGCTCTCTTCACCCGTGATAAGGACTATGTCGTGCAGAATGGGCAGGTGCTCATCGTCGATGAATTCACAGGCCGCCTTATGATAGGCAGGCGCTATTCCGAGGGCCTGCATCAGGCGCTCGAAGCGAAGGAAGGCGTCAAGGTCGAGAATGAGAACCAGACCCTTGCAACGATAACCTATCAGAACTACTTCAGAATGTATAATAAGCTCTCCGGTATGACGGGTACCGCCAAGACCGAGGAGGATGAATTCATAGGCATTTATAATCTTGATGTCGTCGAGATACCGACTAACCGTCCGCTCATCCGCAAGGATATGAACGACGTCATCTATTCGACCGAAAAGGGCAAATTCAAAGCCGTTGTCGAAGAGGTCGTAAGGGCGCATCAGGCGGGTCAGCCGATACTGGTGGGTACTATCAGCGTCGAAAAATCCGAGCTCGTCAGCGAAATGCTGAAAAAGAGGGGCATAGCGCATGAGGTGCTGAATGCGAAGTACCATGCCAAGGAAGCCGAGATAGTCGCGCAGGCAGGCAAGTTCGGGAACGTCACCATCGCCACCAACATGGCGGGCCGCGGTACGGATATATTGCTCGGCGGCAACCCCGAATTTATGGCGAAGCGCGAAATGCGTCAGAACGGCTATTCCGACGAGATGATAGAAGCCGCCACGAGCCACGCGGAAACGGACGATGAAGCCGTCCTTGAAGCGCGCAGGGTCTATAACGAGACGTACAGGAAGCACAAGGCCGAAACGGATATTGAGCATGAAAAGGTCGTGAAAGCCGGAGGTCTTTATATAATAGGTACGGAAAGGCATGAATCAAGGCGTATTGATAACCAGCTCCGCGGACGTGCCGGCCGTCAGGGCGACCCGGGCGCAACCAGATTCTTCGTTTCACTTGAGGATGACCTCATGCGCAGATTCGGCATGGATCATGTGCAGGGCATGATGAACAGGCTCTCGCCTAATGACGATATTCCCATCGAAATGGGGCTTATCAGCAAACAGATAGAGAATGCGCAGAAGCGTGTTGAAAGCCATAACTACGATATAAGAAAGAACGTCTTACAGTATGACGATGTAATGAACAAGATGCGCGAGCTCGTCTATGCCCAGCGCAGGAAGGTTCTTATGGGCGAGGATGTGCATCCGGCAATAACCGAGATGCGCAACGAGGTCATAGATTCCATCATAGATTTCTGCTGTCCGCCCAAGACCAAGCAGGAGGCGTGGAATTACAGCGGTATCAGCAGCGAGTTCAGGGATGAATTCAATCTCGTTGCCGGCGAAAGCATCCTCGGGCAGAATACCCGTGAGGGGCTGCGCGATGCCATGATAGCCGAAGCGGACAAAGCCTATGCGGATAAGGAAGCGCGCTTTGCCGCCGAGGGCCGCGATATGCGCGAGGTCGAACGCATACTGCTGCTCCGGAGCGTTGACAGGCACTGGATGGATCATATCGACGCCATGGATCAGCTCCGTCAGGGCATTGGCCTGAGAGCAATGGGCAGTCAGGACCCGGTCGTGCAGTACCGCAATGAAGGCGTTGACATGTTCGATGCGATGAATGCGGAGATAAGGAATGATACCGTTCGTGCGCTGTACAGGGTGGAGATAGTAAAAGCACCGGAAAAGCGCGAGCAGGTCGCAAAAGCCAACCCGACCGCAGGCGATTCCAAGCCCCAGCCCAAGAGGGTCGGGACGAAGATAGGCCCCAATGACCCCTGTCCCTGCGGCAGCGGCAAGAAGTACAAGAAATGCTGCGGCAGAACCGCCGAATAAATTTTTGCAAGCCACATACTAAGGAGATAAAAACAATGCTTGATATCAAACGAATTCGCAAGAACCCCGAGGCACTCGTTGCCGCAATGAAGTCGCGCCGCAACAAGGGTGCGGATGTTACCGGTCTTTTGGAGCTTGACGAAAAACGCCGCAAGCTGATAGTTGAGGTCGAAGCCCTCAAGGCGAAGCGCAATGAGGACAGCGCAAAGGTCCCGATGCTCAAAAAGCAGGGGCTTGATGCAAGCGATATACTTGCCGAGATGAAGCAGGTTGCGGATAAGATCAAGGCGCTCGATGCCGAGCTGACCGAGATAGACTCCCAGCTTGACGATATGCTCATGAAGATACCCAATATCCCCCATGAGAGCGTACCGGACGGTGCGGATGACAGGGATAATGCGGAGATCCGCCGCTACGGCAAGCCCACCGAATTCGATTTTGAACCCAAAGCGCATTGGGACATCGGCGAAGACCTGAAAATCCTTGATTTCGCATCCGCAGGCAAGATTACGGGCGCAAGGTTCACCGTTTACCGCGGTCTCGGCGCAAGGCTCGAACGCGCCATCATCAGCTATTTCCTCGACTGCCATACCAATAACGGCTATACCGAGATACTGCCGCCGTACATGGTGAACAGGGCTTCCATGACGGGCACGGGTCAGCTCCCGAAATTTGAGGAGGATGCTTTCAAGGTCGCCGGTACGGATTATTTCCTCATCCCGACCGCAGAGGTACCCGTTACCAACCTGCACAGGGGAGACATCCTTGACGGCGATGAGCTTCCCATTAAATACTGCGCGTACAGCGCATGCTTCCGCAGTGAGGCAGGCAGCGCGGGCCGTGATACGAGGGGACTCATACGCCAGCATCAGTTCAACAAGGTCGAGCTCGTCAAATTCACAAAGCCCGAGGATAGCTATTCTGAGCTTGAAAAGCTCACGAACGATGCCGAACGCGTGCTTCAGGGTCTCGGCCTTCCCTACCGTGTCGTATGCCTCAGCACCGGCGATCTCGGCTTCAGCTCCGCAAAGACCTATGATATCGAGGTCTGGATGCCCAGCTACGGCCGCTATGTGGAGATAAGCTCCTGCTCCAATTTTGAGGACTTCCAGGCTCGCCGTGCGCAGATTCGCTTCCGCCGCGACAAGAATTCGAAGCCGGAGCTCGTCCATACCCTAAACGGCAGCGGCGTTGCTATCGGAAGAACGGTCGCAGCCATCCTCGAAAATTATCAGCAGAGCGACGGCAGCGTGCGCGTGCCCGATGCACTCGTGCCTTATATGCACTGCGAAGTGATAAAGTAAAAACGAAAAGTGAGTAACCGCGGCCGGGGCTGTATCAAAAACAGCCCCGGTTTTCGTTTCGGAGCGGAATAAACTCCGTGAAGGCTTATAATACCGCAACTGCTGCGTGCATTGAGTAAAACGAAATGAGGAATGGGTCAGCAGCAGATTACGCGCAAACGCACCTTATCTCAAAATCCCGACAGAACGGGGAAGGGGAGGCTTTAGCAAACAAGCTTTACCATAGAAAACAAATATATTTGAATTTACAGTGTTTTCGGGATAAATCACGCTTGACAGGGGCTATGAAGGGTGGTATCATACTCGTGTTCGCGTTTAGGGGCGTATTGCGCCTGCCCAAGGCCCAATCTCCGTCCGTCATGCTGACAATTGCGCGAATACTTCCCTGCGAGAGGTTGCCGGTCGCCAATCCGGGTAATTCACGCAGGAGGCTCGACCGAGATCGAGCACCCGTGCCGATGGGGTTTGACCCGAGCTTCAATGGCGCGGAAGGGGCTGAAGGCCCCGCCGTAAGTTTTTATTATGAGAACGCACGGCAGGGTGTACAGCCTAATATCGAGTGCGGCGATAACCGCACGATACTGAAAAGGAGATAAAAATGGCAAACTACAGAATCCGCATTAAGCTCAAAGCCTATGAGCACAATCTCATCGACCAGAGCGCAGAGAAGATCGTCGAAACGGCGAGGCGGACGGGCGCAAGGGTATCCGGCCCCATCCCTCTTCCCACCGAGAAGGAGATCATAACCATCCTCCGTTCTCCCCATGTCAATAAGGACTCGAGAGAGCAGTTTGAGATGCGTACCCATAAGCGCCTCATCGACATCCTTCAGCCCTCGTCCAAGACCGTTG
The DNA here is from genome assembly GCA_004556165.1 of Clostridiales bacterium. GTDB lineage: Bacteria > Bacillota > Clostridia > Christensenellales > CAG-138 > PeH17. The sequence goes on from SFIR01000007.1 coordinate 20,664, forward strand.
ACGCTCTGATGAAGCTCGACCTTCCCGCAGGCGTCGATATCGAGATCAAGCTGTGATTTCGGAGGTAACAACACAATGAAAAAAGCAATTTTGGGCAAAAAAGTCGGCATGACCCAGCTCTTCCGCGAGGACGGCACCATGATCCCCGTCACCGTGGTTCTCGCAGGTCCCTGCCCCGTAACTCAGGTCAAGACCCTTGACCGCGACGGCTACAAGGCCGTTCAGATGGCATTCCAGCCCGTGCGCGAAAAGCTCATCACCAAGCCCCAGATGGGTCATCTCAAGAAGGCAGGCGTTGAAGCTCATAAGTACGTCAAGGAATTCAAACTCGATGATTGCGACAAGTTCGCTATCGGTGATGTCATTAAGGCCGATACCTTTGAAGCCGGTGAGCACGTTGACGTGACCGGCACCAGCAAGGGCAAGGGCTTTGAGGGCAACATCAAGAGGTGGAATCAGTCCCGCGGCCGCAAAACCCACGGTTCTCATTCCTACCGCGTAGCAGGTTCCATGGGCGCTTGCACCTATCCCGGCGAGGTTTTCAAGACCAAGCATCTCCCCGGCCATATGGGTCATGAGCGCGTTACCGTTCAGAACCTCGAAGTCGTCCGTGCAGATGGCGAGCGCAACCTGCTCCTCATCAAGGGCGCAATTCCCGGTGCAAAGGGCGGCCTCGTTCTCGTCCGCAGCACGGTTAAATAAGAGGAGGAACCACAATGCCTACTGTTAATGTTTATGATGTAAACGGCAGCATCGTCGGTGAAATCGAGCTTTGCGAAGAAATCTTCGGCGCAGAGATCAACGTCCCCGCCATGCATGCATATGTTACCGCCTATAACGCAAATCAGCGTCAGGGCACCCAGAGCGCAAAGACCCGTGCGGAGGTTTCCGGCGGCGGCAAAAAGCCCTGGAGGCAGAAGGGCACCGGCCGTGCCCGTCAGGGTTCAACCCGTTCTCCCCAGTGGACTCACGGCGGCGTAGTATTCGCTCCCAAGCCCCGCGATTATCGCATGAGCCTCAATAAGAAGCTCAAGAGGGTCGCTCTCAAGTCCGCTCTCTCATCCAAGGTCGCTGCCGATAAGCTCGTCGTTCTCGACAGCCTTACCCTCGAGCAGGCTAAGACCAAGGAAATGGTTAAGGTTCTTGCCAACCTGAAGCTCAATAATGCCCTCATCGTGCTCCCCGAGAATGACGTGAACGTCATCCGCGCCGCACGCAACATCCCCGGCATCGCTTCCACCACCGTCGGCACCCTTAACACCTACGAAGTTCTTAAGTACAACGCAGTCCTCATCACAAAGGCAGCCGTTGCAAAGGTCGAGGAGGTATACGCATAATGAACGCTCATGACATTATTATCCGCCCCGTTCTCACCGAAAAGAGCTACGAGACCATAGCTAATAAGACTTATGTTTTCGTCGTTGCCAAGAAGGCGGGCAAGACCGAGATCAAGCAGGCTATCGAGGAGATCTTCCCCGGCGTCAAGGTTGATTCCGTCAATACCATAAACCGCCTCGGCAAGATCAGGAGGCAGGGCCGCTATGAAGGCCGCCGCGCTTCCACAAAGAAGGCGTACATCACCCTCACTAAAGACTCCAAGACCATCGATGCATTCGATAGTCTTGCACAGTAAGGAGGCACATAATGGCTATCAGAAAGATTAAGCCCAATACTCCGGGTCAGCGTTTTATGACGGTCTCCACCTATGAGGAGATCACCTGCAAGACCCCCGAGCGCTCCCTTATGGAATCGCTCAAGTCCAATGCCGGCCGCAACAACCGCGGCAGGATCACCGTTCGTCACCGCGGCGGCGGCGCAAAGCGCCAGTATCGTATCATCGACTTCAAGCGCAATAAGGACGGTATCCCCGCAACCGTTGCCACCATCGAATACGACCCCAACCGCAGCGCGAATATCGCTCTTGTAAAGTATGCTGACGGCGAAAAGCGCTACATCATCGCTCCCTTCGGCCTCAAGGTCGGCGAGACCATTGTTTCCGGCGAGAGCGCCGATATCAAGGTCGGCAATGCTCTGCCCCTCCGCAACATCCCCGTCGGCACCATGGTTCACTGCATTGAGCTGCTCCCCGGCAAGGGCGCACAGCTCGTCCGCAGCGCAGGCAATGCCGCTCAGCTCCTTGCTAAGGAGAATAAGTACGCTCAGGTACGTCTTCCCAGCGGCGAAGTCCGCCTCATCCCCCTCGGCTGCAAGGCAACCATCGGTCAGGTAGGCAATATCGACTCCGTCAACATCAAGCTCGGTAAAGCAGGCCGTACCCGTCACATGGGCTTCCGTCCCACCGTTCGCGGTTCCGTCATGAACCCCAACGATCACCCCCATGGCGGTGGTGAGGGCAAATCACCCATCGGTCGCCCCGGTCCCGTTACTCCTTGGGGTAAGCCCGCTCTCGGCTATAAGACCAGGAAGACCAAGAATATCAATGATAAGTATATCGTCCGCCGCAGGGACGGTAAGTGATCTAAGAAGGGAGAATTGAAACAATGAGTAGGTCAATCAAGAAGGGCCCGTTTGTCAGCGAAAGGCTGCTTGCAAGGATCGTTGAAATGAACAATTCCGGCAAGAAGTCCGTTGTCAAGACCTGGTCCAGAGCATCAACCATTTTCCCCGACATGATCGGTCACACTATCGCCGTACATGACGGCAGGAAGCATGTCCCCGTATACATCACCGAAGACATGATCGGACATAAGCTGGGAGAATTCGCTCCCACCCGTACCTTCCGTGGCCACCGCGGCTCCGAAAAGGCAACGCGTGCTAAATAAGGAGGACATAAGAAATGGCAACCAGATCTAAAGAAAAGACTATGCTTCGCAGGGAAAACGCCGAAAAGCGCCCCCATGCGACCGCTAAGTACATCCGTATCAGCTCCCGTAAGGTCAAGATCGTCATCGATCTTATCAGGGGCAAGAGCGTAGACGAAGCAGAAGCTATCCTTATGTATACCCCCAAGGCAGCAAGCGAGCCCACCCTCAAGCTTCTGAGGAGCGCAATCGCAAATGCCGAGAACAACCTCGATATGGATAGGCATGAGCTGTATGTCGCAGAAATATACGCCAATCAGGGCCCGACCCTCAGGCGTTACAGGGCAGGCAGCAGGGGCAGCGCTTCGAGGATCCGCAAGCGCACGAGCCATATCGGCATCGTTCTTGATAAGAAAGCCGAGTAAGAGGAGGATATTATGGGACAGAAAGTTAATCCGCATGGCTTCCGTGTAGGCGTTATCAAGGATTGGAATACCCGCTGGTACGCAAACAAGAAGGATTTCGCTAACTACCTCGTTGAGGATAACAAGATCAGGGATTTCCTGAAGAACAAGTATTACGAAGCAGGCATTGCCTATATCGGGATCGAGCGCGCCGCCAATAAGGCGACCGTCAGCATCCATACCGGTCGTCCCGGTATGCTCATCGGCAAGGGCGGCGTCGGCGTTGATACCATCAAGGCCGAGCTCGCAGCTCTCACCGGAAGGACCGTCAATGTCAATATCATCGAAGTCCGCAATCCCGATGCAAACGCTCAGCTCGTTGCTGAAAATATCGCAGCCGCACTCGAAAAGAGGACCTCTTTCCGCCGTGCGATGAAGCAGTCCCTGAGCCGTGCCATGAAGGCAGGCGCAAAGGGAATCAAGGTCAAGTGCAGCGGCCGCCTCGGCGGTGCCGAAATTGCAAGGACCGAAGGTTACAACGAGGGTTCGACTCCCCTCCAGACCATCCGTGCCGATATCGAGTACGGTTTCGCTGAGGCAAAGACCACCTACGGTCGTATCGGCGTTAAGGTTTGGATTTACAAGGGTGAGGTTCTCAACCGTCGTGCCAGGAAAGCTTAAGGAGGATAACAACCATGTTAATGCCTAAGAGAGTAAAACGCCGCAGGGTACATCGTGGCCGTATGAAGGGCACAGCTCAGCGCGGAAACATCATCGCATACGGCGAATATGGCCTCGTTGCAATGGAGCCCGCATGGGTCACCAGCAACCAGATCGAAGCAGCCCGTGTTGCAATGACCCGTTACATGAAGCGTAACGGTAAGGTTTGGGTTGATATCTTCCCCGACAAGCCCGTTACCGAAAAGCCTGCCGAGACCCGAATGGGTTCCGGTAAAGGTTCTCCCGAGTATTGGGTAGCAGTCGTTAAGCCCGGCAGGATCCTCTTCGAGATCGCCGATGTTGACGAAGCAACCGCAAGGGAGGCACTGCGCCTTGCAATGCACAAGCTTCCGCTCAAGTGCAAGTTCATGAAGAAACCCGTCGAAGAAAAGGTGGAGGGCTAAGCTACTATGAATAAGAAGGAATTGGAAAAGCTCAAGCAGCTTACCACTGAAGAACTCGTCGCCAAGGAAAAGGATCTCAAGGCTGAGCTGTTCAACCTCAGGTTCCAGCATGCAACCGGATCGCTCACCAACCCCATGCGTATGAAGGAATGCAAGCGCGACATCGCAAGGGTCAAGACTCTCATCAACGAACGAGTATAACAGGGAGGATATAGAATGGAAATGAATAATGCTCCCGTAAGGGGCTTCCGCAAGACCCGTGTCGGTATCGTCGTAAGCGACAAGATGGATAAGACCATCGTAGTCGAGGTCAAGACCAAGGTTCGTCATCCCCTCTACGGAAAGATGATCAACCACACTCTGAAGGTCAAGGCTCATGACGAAGAGAATGCCTGCGGTATCGGTGATACCGTCAGGATTATGGAGACCCGTCCGCTGTCCAAGGATAAGCGTTGGCGCATGGTCGAAATCATTGAGAAGGCTAAGTAAGCCGAGGGAGGAACAACATGATTCAACCGCAAACCAGGTTAAAGGTCGCCGATAACAGCGGCGCAAAGGAAATTATGTGCATCCGAGTACTTGGCGGTTCTACCAGGAAGTTTGCATCCATCGGTGATGTCATCGTAGCTTCCGTTAAGAGCGCTACCCCCGGCGGCACTGTTAAGAAGAAGGATGTTGTCAAGGCAGTCGTAGTCCGCACTGCTACCGGCGTACATCGTCCCGACGGCAGTCATATCTGCTTCGACGATAACGCCGCTGTCATCATCAATGACCAGAAGCAGCCCCGCGGCACCCGTATCTTCGGGCCGGTCGCAAGGGAACTGCGTGAGAAGGACTATATGAAGATAGTCTCTCTCGCACCCGAAGTGCTGTAAGGAGGAAGAAGTATGAGCAGTAAGCTTAACATCAGAACCGGCGATACCGTTATGGTCATCTCCGGTGACAGCATGAATGATGTAGGCAAGACCGGCAAGGTCATCAAGGTCTACCCCGCAGCACAGCGCGCGATCGTTTCCGGCAGGAACATGATCGTCCGTCACGTCAAGCCCCGCCAGCAGGGTCAGGAGGGCGGCAGGCTCACCATGGAAGGAACCATTCATATTTCCAACCTGATGCTCGTCTGCCCCAACTGCAAGCAGCCCACCCGCGTAGGCCATTCCTTCATCGAGAAGAACGGCAAACAGGTCAAGGTTCGCACCTGCAAGAAGTGCGGTAAGAACATCGACTGAGTAAGGAGGTAATTACTGTGGCAAAGAAAGAAACAGCTCAGGTTTCCAAGAAAAATGCAAAGCAGCAGGAAGCCGCACCGTTCACCGAGCCCGCTCGTCTCCGCGTCAGGTATAAGGAGATCGTACCTCAGCTCGTTGAAAAGTTCAATTATCAGAACCCCATGGAAGTCCCCAAGCTTGAGAAGATCGTTCTCAATATGGGTCTCGGCTCCGATAAGGATAATCCCAAGGGTATCGATGCAGCAGTCGAAGAGCTCGGCATCATTGCAGGACAGAAGCCCGTTATCACCAAGGCTAAGAAGTCAGTTGCAAACTTCAAAGTCCGTCAGGGCATGAACGTCGGCGCAAAGGTCACCCTCCGCGGCGACCGTATGTACTATTTCGCCGACAAGCTCATGAACATCGTTCTCCCCCGCGTCCGCGACTTCCGCGGCGTGTCGGACACCAGCTTCGACGGCAGGGGCAACTATGCTATGGGTCTTAAGGAACAGCTGATTTTCCCGGAAATCAACTATGACGATGTCGATAAGGTCCGCGGTATGGATGTCATCTTCGTCACCACCGCTAAGACCGATGAAGAGGCCAAAGAGCTTCTCAGGCTCTTGGGCATGCCCTTCGCGAATAACTGAGGAGGATTAAACTAATGGCAAAGACTTCATTAAAGAATAAGCAGCAGGCTACTCCCAAGTATTCCACCAGGGCTTACACCCGTTGCCGTATCTGCGGCAGGCCCCACGCCGTTCTTCGCAAGTACGGTATCTGCCGCGTATGCTTCCGCGAGCTCGCTTACAAGGGCGAGATCCCCGGTGTCCGCAAGGCAAGTTGGTAAAGGAGGACTATACAATGCTCGTAACAGATCCCATTGCTGATATGCTCACCCGTATCCGCAACGCTCTCATCGTGAAGCACGATACCGTTGAGGTTCCCGTTTCCGTCATGAAGCGTTCAATCGCCGATATTCTCCTGAATGAAGGCTATATCAAGGGCTACACCATCAATGAAGAGGGCGTTGAGCCCATGATGGTTATTAACCTCAAGTACGGCCCCAACCGTCAGAAGGTTATCACCGGCCTCAAGCGCATCTCCAAGCCCGGTCTGCGCGTATATGCCCGTAAGGACAACCTGCCCAAGGTTCTCAACGGTCTCGGCATCGCCATCATCTCTACCTCAAAGGGTATTATGACCGACCGTGAAGCAAGGAAGCAGGGCGTAGGCGGCGAAGTTCTCGCTTACATCTGGTAAAAAGCGTTTAATGCGCTGAAATAGCTTTAATGCTGCCGCATTCCGCGCATGCGGAGTGCGGAGGCAATAAATAAATCAAACATTTTTCAAAAATTTTTGGAGGTGCAAAAATGTCTCGAATCGGAAAACATCCGATAACTGTTCCTGCCGGAGTGACAATCACGGTTTCTGACGACAACACCGTTGTAGTCAAGGGCCCCAAAGGTCAGCTCTCCGAAAAGATTTCCCCCAGGATGAAGATCAATGTTGAGGGAAATATCATCAAGGTTGAAAGGCCCAGTGACGATAAGGAGGATCGCTCTCTCCACGGACTCTCCCGTACCCTCATCAATAACATGGTCGTTGGCGTAACCACCGGCTTCGAGAAGAAGCTCGAGATCAACGGTACCGGTTACAGGGCACAGAAGACCGGCGATAAGCTCGTCCTTAACTTGGGTTATTCCCATCCTGTAGAATTTGTAGACGGCGACGTCACTTTCGAGGTTCCTGCTCCCAACCGCATCACGGTCAAGGGCATCAGCAAGCAGAGAGTCGGTCAGGTCGCCGCAGAGGTCCGTGCGGCTCGTGAGCCTGAACCCTACAAGGGCAAGGGTATCAAGTATGACTACGAAGTCATTCTCCGCAAGGAAGGCAAGACCGGTAAGTAACAGGAGGAGTATAGCAATATGATTAGTAAGCTTGATAAGAATGCAAAGCGCAAAGCACGCCATTACCGTATGCGCAGGCATATCATCGGCACGCCCGCAAGACCCCGTCTGTGCGTTTACCGCAGCCTGAACCATATCTATGCACAGGTCATCGATGACGAGATCGGCGCGACTCTCGCAGCAGCTTCCACCGTTGAGAAGGATATTATCGCTCAGCTCGACGGCAAGAACAAGAAGGAAGCAGCATTCCTCGTCGGTGAGATCGTTGCAAAGCGCGCTCTCGATAAGGGCGTTCAGAAGGTCGTATTCGACCGCGGCGGTTATCTCTACACCGGTCGTGTAGAGCAGCTTGCAGCCGGCGCCCGTAAGGCCGGTCTGGATTTCTAAGGAGGTATACAAATGCAGAATAACAGGCGTAATTTCACTCCGGAAGTCCCGGAATTCAAGGAAAAGCTCGTCGCCGTCAACCGCGTTGCAAAGGTTGTTAAGGGCGGTAAGATCTTCCGTTTCTCTGCTCTCATGGTCATCGGCGATGAGAAGGGCCGCGTTGGCGTCGGTATGGGCAAGGCAGCCGAAATCCCCGAAGCAGTCCGTAAGGGCGTCGAGGATGCAAAGCGCCATCTCGTAACCGTACCCATCGTCGGAACTACCATCCCCCATGCCGTTGAGGGTAAGTTCTCCAAGGGCCATGTCCGTATGCTCCCCGCTGAACCCGGTACCGGTGTTATCGCAGGCGGTCCCGTTCGTGACGTCCTCGAATGCGTAGGCATCAAGGATATCCGTACCAAGAGCTACGGTTCCAATAACCCCGCAAACTGCGTCAAGGCTACCATCAATGGTCTGACCCAGCTCCGCACCGCAGAGCAGGTCGCTCGCCTCAGGGGCAAGACCGTTGAAGAGATCCTTGGTTGATCGGAGGAAAAGAACTATGGCAAAATCTCTTAAAGTTACCCTTGTGAGGAGCCCCATCGGCGCTCTTAAAGATCAGCAGGCAACCGTTGCCGCTCTCGGTCTTCACAAGATGAATCACACCGTCGTTAAGCCCGACAATGCTTGCATCCGCGGTATGATTTTCAAAGTCAAGCACCTTGTTAAGGTTGAAGAAGTAGACGAATAAGGAGGTCCCCGAATGAATCTGCATGAGCTTAAACCTGCTGAAGGTTCCACCAGCGCAAGGAAGCGCGTCGGCCGCGGCTCCGGTTCCGGCATCGGCAAGACTTCCGGTTACGGTCATAAGGGCCAGAAGGCCCGCAGCGGAAGCAAGAAGAACGGATTTGAAGGCGGTCAGATGCCTCTGCCCCGTCGTCTCCCGAAGAGAGGCTTCCACAACAATTTCATGAAAGTGTACTCCGTTATCAATATCTCCGAGCTTGAGTGCTTCGATAATGATACGGTCATCACCGCTGAGCTGCTCAAGGATATGGGCATCATCAGCAAAATCGAGAAGGACGGCCTCAAGGTTCTCGGCCGTGGCGAGCTTACAAAGCGTCTGACAGTTAAGGCAGCAAAGGTTTCTAAGACAGCCCAGGAAGCTATCGCAGCGGTGGGCGGAACTGTTGAGGTGATCTAAGTGTTTAAAACTATCATCAACGCTTGGAAGGTGAAGGATATCCGCACTAAGATGCTGTACACACTGCTTCTCATCGTTGTGTACCGCCTCGGTTCCTTCATCCCCGTTCCCGGAGTCGATGCAGAAGCCCTCTCGCAGCTGGTTTCACAGTACGACTTCCTCAACTTCCTCGATTTGTTCTCCGGCGGTTCTCTCAGCCAGTTCTCCATCTTCGCAATGGGTATTTCACCCTACATCACCGCTTCCATTATCCTGCAGCTTCTCACCATCGCATTCCCGAAGCTTGAGAAGCTCTCTCATGAGGAAGACGGTCAGAAGAAGATCGAGAGGGCTACCCGCTATGTCGGCATCGGTCTTGCACTGATTCAGTCCGTAAGTATCGTTGTCGGTCTCAGCAGCAGCAACGCTAATCTGCTCAAGGACATCACCTGGTTCGGAAATTCCGGCTTCGGAACCTTCATGAACGGCATTATGCCCTATGTCACGGTCGGCTTCTGCTGCACCGCAGGTACCGCATTCCTGATGTGGATGGGCGAAAGGATCAACGAAAAGGGTATCGGCAACGGTATCTCCATCCTGATCTTCGCCTCCATCGTATCCTCCGTTCCTCAGGTTGTTATCAACCTCATCAACGGCACCTTCCACATCAGCCCCGTTATCGAAAACAATGTCCCCGTTTTCTATAAGTGGTGGTATTTCCTCGTAGTTATCGCAGTCGTTCTCATCCTTGTTGTCGGCATCATTCTGGTTGACAAGGCTGTCCGCAAGATTCCCGTCCAGTATGCAAAGCGCGTAGTCGGCAGGAAGACCTACGGCGGTGCTGCGACCCACATCCCCCTCAAGGCAAATGCTAACGGCGTTATGCCCCTCATCTTCGCAATGACCATTCTTCAGGTCCCTGCGATGATAGGTCAGTTCTGGCCCAACGGCAAATTCTACGCTTTCGTATCCAAGTACCTGAGCGCAGGCTCCACCAATGCATTGGGTCTTGCGATCTACTACGTTCTCTATGCACTCCTCATCGTAGGCTTTGCATACTTCTATTCCTCAATCACCTTCAATCCTGTTGAGATCTCCAAGAATCTCCAGCAGAACGGTGGTTTCATCCCCGGAATCCGTCCCGGTCGCCCCACTTCCGATTATCTGAAGAAGAAGTGCAGCCGCCTCACCATGTTCGGTGCGCTCTTCCTCATGGTCATCGCAATCGTCCCGACCGTATTCCTCAAGATACTGGACATCAATGTTCTTTCATCATTCGGTCCTACCAGCATCCTGATCATGATCAGCGTTTCGCTTGAAATCGCGGATCAGCTCGACTCGCTGCTGCTCATGAGGAATTATAAGGGCTTCCTCGGTTAATAATAAGCTAAATGCATAGGGAGATCCTTTATAGGGTATCCCTATGCAAATCTTTCTCTGAAGAAGGTAAAATTCAATATGAAGCTTATCCTTTTAGGACCTCCTGCTGCCGGCAAAGGCACGCAGGCGGAAAGAATAGCGGAAAAGTATGCGCTCGCACATATTTCGACCGGAGATATGCTGCGGGCTGAAATTGCCTCTGAAACAGAATTGGGTTTGCAGGCAAAAGCCTTCATTGATGACGGAAGCCTTGTTCCCGATGAGATGATATGCGCAATGGTCAAATCGAGGATTGCGCAGGATGACTGCAAAAACGGTTTTCTGCTTGACGGCTTCCCGAGGACGACGGCACAGGCGGAGGCGCTCGCCGAAATGATTGATACCGATATAGTTATTGATATCGACTGCGAGCCCGAGATTCTCGTTGCCCGTGTTGCGAAGCGCATGGTCTGCCCCGAATGCAAGCATACTCAGATAGTCAACGAAGGCGAAAACCCCGTCTGCGCCAAATGCGGTGCAGAGCTTTACAGGCGTCCCGACGACAACCCGGATGCGATGCGTCACAGGCTTGCCGTATACTACGAGAGCACTTTCCCCCTCATTCAGTACTACAAGCAGAGGGGTTTGCTCGCCGCGATAAACGGCGGTCAGGGTTTTGACGAGGTAACTCGGGATATTTTTGCGGTCATCGACGGAGTTATGACCCTTAAAAACAGCTGAAAGGTGCTATAATGGCGGACAGGATCACGATAAAATCCGAGAGCCAGCATGAAGCGATGCGTAAAGCCGGTGCGCTCACCGGCGAAACGCTCGCATATCTTGCCGGACTCGTAAAACCCGGTATCTCCACCAAGGAATTGGACGAGGCTGCCGAAGCATACATCAGGAGCCGCGGAGGCATACCGTCATTCCTGAACTATGACGGTTTCCCGGCAAGCATCTGTACCTCGGTCAATGAGCAGATCGTTCACGGCATCCCGAGCAAAAAACAGATTCTCAGGGATGGAGATATTATCAGCATCGACTGCGGAGTCATTCTTGACGGCTTCCACGGCGACGCTGCGCGCACTATATTGGTCGGCGAAGTATCTCCCGAAGTGCAGCAGCTCGTCAGGGTAACGAAGGAATGCTTCTTCAAGGGCTTTGAGCAGGCTGTCGTAGGGAACCACATTTCAGATATTTCGAGAGCGGTTGAGGCTCATGCGAATGAGTACGGCTACGGCATCGTTCGTGAGCTTGTCGGCCACGGTATCGGCTCCAATATGCACGAAGCGCCCGAGGTTCCTAACTACACTAACCCCCGTTTCGGCAGGGGAGCAAGGCTCGTTCCCGGCATGGCAATCGCCGTTGAACCCATGATAAATTTGGGCACAAGGAGAGTTGATTTTCTCTCCGACGGGTGGACATGCGTAACTCTCGACCGTAAGCCGAGCGCTCATTACGAGAACACAATTTTTATTACGGAAAATGGTCCGGAGATATTGACAAACCCGATTTAACATGTTAAAATCATAAGGTTGCGACTTATGGATCTGAGTTATGCGTTAATATGCGAAAAAAACCCGAAGATTTCTGTAATTTCGCCGCAAATTTCGGCACTGAAAGGCTCGGAAGCCTCGTAAAAAGCACCGCAGGCAGGGATTGCGGTCGGTTTTTCGTCGTTGTAGGCAAAATTGATGAAAAATATATTTTGATTGCAGATGGGGATCTGAGGCCGATAGAGGCGCCGAAAAAGAAGAAACTCAAGCATATTGAGGATATGAATATCCTTTCGGAGGAGCTGAAGGAAAGGCTCTTGCGGAGGGAACACATCCAAAATGCGGAGCTTCGAAAAATAAAAAAACTGCTTGTGAGCGAGAGCGCGCAAGCGGCAGACGAACCCGAATAAGGAGGTAAATAAGTGTCCAAGCAAGATGTAATTGAAGTTGCAGGCGTTGTCACCAACACCTTTCCCAACACCGTGTTTGAAGTGACGCTCGAAAACGGGCATAAGATCACTGCGACCATTTCCGGAAAACTGCGCATGAATTTCATCCGCATCCTGACCGGCGATAAGGTCACGGTCGAGCTTTCACCCTATGATCTCAACCGGGGTCGTATCACATGGCGCGGCAAGAACTAAGCTTTTAGTTCGGGCAGCAAAGGCGGAAGTCCTCCGCCTCGTAACCTTCCCGGTGCCGGAAACGGCACGGAAGAAAATCCACAGGAGGTAACAACATGAAAGTCAGGCCTTCGGTCAAGCCGATGTGTGAAAAGTGCAAGATAATCAAGCGTAAAGGTCGCGTTATGGTTATCTGCGATAACCCCAGGCATAAGCAGAAGCAGGGCTAAAAGCTTTCTCATCGGGAACCCTGCGCCCGAGGGAAGAAGCCGTACTTCTTCTATGTAATGATAGGATCGGAGAAACTAACCCATTCGATGATCCGAGCGGCGATATGCGGGAGCGCGTATCGTGCGCAGTTGCGATAAAGGATACAACCGTTCCTTCATCGTGCGGCAAGGGAATCACCCGTGCCGGGAGTGTGACGGGCGTTTCGCCCGAAATTTTCAGGTGCTTGCCTTAGTTCAGCATAAGGTAAACCGTCACTAACTACTCCTGTCGGTGCGGCTGCCTGATCTCAACCGCTGCCAAGCTGCATCAAAAAGCTTAGCGTTAACAGCGGCCGCAATTTGGCATTAGTTGAGATCGGGAACCGGCAGTATTTACCAAAACACCAAAATTTTACGGAGGTAAACAAACTTTATGGCGCGTATTAGCGGCGTAGACCTGCCCAGGGACAAGCGAGTCGAGATCGGCCTTACCTATATCTACGGTATCGGCCTCAAGACTTCCCAGACCATCCTCAGAGAGACCGGCGTTGACCCCGATATCAGGGTTCGCGACCTGACCGAAGCGGATGTAAATAAACTCAGAGAGTACATCGATCATCATTGCAAGGTAGAGGGCGACCTCAGGCGTGAAGTTTCCATGAACATCAAGCGTCTCATCGAAGTCGGCTGCTACCGTGGCGTCCGCCACCGCAAGGGACTGCCCGTTCGCGGACAGAGCACTAAGCAGAATGCAAGAACCCGTAAGGGCCCGAAGCGTTCCGCAGGTAAAGCAAAGAAATAAGGAGGGAATGACTAATGGCAAAGACCGGTAAAGCTGGCAAGAAAGTTGCAAGCCGCAAGCGCCGTGAGCGCAAGAACATAGAACGTGGTCAGGTCCACATTCGTTCTTCCTTCAATAACACCCTCGTTACCGTTACCGATATGAACGGCAACGCAATCTCTTGGGCATCCGCAGGCGGCCTCGGCTACCGCGGTTCCCGTAAGAGCACTCCCTTCGCAGCCCAGATGGCAGCAGAAGCAGCAGCAAAGGCATCCATCGAGCATGGTATGCACTATGTTGAGGTTTATGTAAAGGGCCCCGGTGCAGGTCGTGAATCTGCAATCCGCGCGCTCCAGTCCGCAGGACTCGAAGTCAACATGATAAAGGACGTTACTCCCATCCCCCACAATGGCTGCCGTCCTCCCAAGCGTAGAAGAGTATAAGGAGAGCAAACGATTATGGCAAGATATACAGATTCCGTTTGCAGACAGTGCCGCAGGGAAGGCATGAAACTGTTTCTTAAAGGCGACCGCTGCTACAATGATGCAAAGTGCGCAGTGGTAAAGCGTCACACTCCTCCGGGACAGCACGGTCAGGCTCGCGCCCGTAAGCTGAGCGAATACGGCACCCAGCTTCGTGAGAAGCAGAAATGCCGCCGTGCCTATGGCGTAAGCGAATCCCAGTTCCACAAGTATTACGAGACCGCCTCCAATATGAAGGGCGTTACCGGTGAAAACATGCTCTGCCTCATCGAGCGCAGGCTTGACAATGTTGTTTACCGCCTCGGCTTCGGCACCAGCCGTGCTCAGGCTCGTCAGTGGATCACCCATGGTCATATCCTCGTTGACGGTCAGAAGGTTGACATTCCCTCCTACCTCGTAAAGGTCGGTCAGAAGATCAGCGTTCGCAGCGACAGCTATGACGTACCCGCTTTCAAGCTCGTCAGGGAGCAGGGTGCCGATAAGCCCATCGCTAAGTGGCTTGAACTGGATGCACCCAACCTCAGCGGTATCGTGGCGGCAATGCCCCAGCGTGATGACATTGATCTCACCATTGAGGAGCACCTCATTGTTGAGCTTTACTCCAAGTAATCATCACAGTTACCCTGATCTATCAGTTACTTTATTTCAAGAGAGGGGAGAGATTCGATGTTGGAAATTGAAAGACCGAGAATCGTCAGCAAGGAGCTTACAGAGAATTACGGCATGTTCGTCGTTGAGCCGCTCGAGCGCGGCTTCGGCACGACCCTTGGCAACAGCCTCCGCCGTGTGCTTCTCAGCTCATTGCCCGGAGCAGCCGCGACTTCCGTCAGGATTGACGGCGTGCTTCACGAATTCTCCACCATTCCCGGAGTTAAGGAAGATGTTACAGAGATCGTCCTTAATATCAAGGAGCTTCGCGTAAAGATGTTTGCGGATGAGCCCGTCCATGTCAGAATAGATGCTGAGGACGAGTGCGTCATCACCGCAGGCGATATCATTCATGATTCGGATATCGAGATAATAAATCCCGATCTGCGCATTGCTACGCTTTCCGAAGGCGCAAAGCTGAATATGGATATTACCATTGACAAGGGCCGCGGCTATGTTTCCGCAGATAAGAATAAAAAGCCCGGCATGCCAATCGGTGAAATCGCGGTTGATTCCATTTTTACACCCATCACTAAGGTCAACTTCAAGGTTGAGGATACCCGTGTAGGTCAGGTTACTGACTACGATAAGCTCACCCTCGAAGTTTGGACCGCAGGAACCATCCGTCCCGAAGAAGCCGTCAGCAGCGCTGCAAGGATCATGTTTGAGCATCTTTCCTTGTTTACAAATCTCACCGAGGGCGCCGAGACCTTTGAAGTTGCCGGTGAAACCGAAGCCGACAATAACAGCAAGATCTATGACATGGCGATTGAAGAACTTGATCTCTCCGTGCGTTCCTATAACTGCCTCAAGCGTGCCGGCATCAATATCGTTGCAGAATTGGTCGAGCGCGATGAGGAAGAAATGATGAAAGTACGCAATCTTGGCAGAAAGTCCCTGGAAGAGGTACAGCATAAGCTTGCCGCTCTGGGTCTGACTTTGCGCGATAGCGACGAGTAATCGCCGAGGACAGAATAGCAAGTGTCCATATTATCTTAGGAGGAAATTTTATGCCTAACCGTAAGCTGAACAAGGCTACCGACCAGCGTGATGCCATGCTTCGCAATATGGTGACCGCATTCCTTTGGAACGGAAAGCTCGTAACCACCGAGAGCCGTGCAAAGGAGGTTCGCCCCATTGCCGAGAAGCTCATCACCCTCGCCGTGTCCGAATATAAAAATACCGAAACCGTAACCAAGACCACCATCAACGACAAGCAGCAGGCTGTTGAGGTCGAGAAGGTTATAGATAAGCCCTCAAAGCTCCATGCTCGCAGGCAGATCATGGCTTACCTCTATGATCTTCCCCTCGTTCGCGAGAACAAGGAGACCGCTAAGGAATTCCGCGCACGCTGCAAGGAAACTCCCCATCCCGTCGTTGAGAAGCTCTTCCGTGAGCTCGCTCCCAAGTACGACGGCATGAACGGCGGCTATGTACGCATCTATAAGCTCGGACCTCGCCGTGGCGACGGCGCAGAGGTCTGCATGCTGGAGCTCAAGTAATCTAACCGATTCCATTACAGCATAAAAGGGACTGTATCAAATGATTCATTTTGATACAGCCCTTATTTTTTTGGAAAACAACTATCATGCCCGACTGTGGCAAACATTTTGAAGGAGTTGATTTTTGCACACGCTTCTTCGAATACGGATAAAGAAGAAATTAAACGGTCCTCGCTAAAAGGCGGAATAAGACAAAAACAAAAAACCCGCAGCCTTAAAAAGCCACGGGTAAATGTTGTTGGGTTTCAAGCTTGCAGTAAGACGCGCTATGCGGATAAGGCCCGGAATGCCGATTGAAACAGAGCATGGGTTCCTGCCGAAACAGGCGAAGGACTCCATGCGGAGAACAGCATTGCGAACGAAAAAATCCGCAGAGATGGATTCATGAAACCGAAGGCAGCATAATGCTGCAGGGAATTTTGGGATCACATCGGTATCGAAGGAGCTTAGAGCGGGGAGAGACAACCCTTATCTGAGCTTTGCGATAACCTTCTCGATCTCGGCGACATCGGCCTTCGTGCAGCGGCCGGCATCCTTCATAGCCCTGATGAAATCAGCGATGGAAGCACCTTCGCTGCCATCAAGAAGTCTGCCGCGGCTCTCGACGATGTAGTCGGCGCGAGTAAGACAGGGGAGATATTCAAACGAACGAACGCGCTTGCTGACGACCTTAATAAAGCCCTTCATGTGCAAACGGTTGACGAAGGTCTGAACAGTCTGATATGTCCAATCGTGACCCTGTACTGCCTGCCAAATATCGGATACGATGACAGGTTTGCCGGCGGTCCAAATAATTTCCATTATTTCAAGCTCGGCAGGGGAGACATCTTTGGTTATCATAGTGTTTACCTCACAAGAGATTTTAGTTTGTAATCGTATTTTACTCTAAATGTGAAAAAAAAGCAAGCCCTTTTTTCGACATTTTTTATATTTTTCGGGCAGATTTTGCAAAAAGTCTAAAATGCCCCAAAAATGTCATTTTCTTAACAAATTAAAGGAATTTTTCAACGTAAAAATGTGCAAATCCACCGAAAACCATGTAATTTATTCACAAATTATGTGAAAAATTACTGCAAGCACCGGAGAAATTTACGGCATACGGAGTAATTTTTTCGAAGCGTAATGCCGAAAAATTCATACATATTTCCGCATTCTCGTGAGCGCAGATTTTTCAAGCCTTGAGACCTGAGCCTGACTGATGCCGATCTCATTGGCGACCTCCGTCTGGGTTTTGCCGCGGAAGAAGCGGAGCTTGATAATCCTCTGCTCGCGGTCACTGAGCCTGCTTAAACCATCCTCGATGGCGATATTGTCGAGCCAGCGATCGCAATTTGCGCTTTCATCGCTTATCTGGTCGCAGATGAACACCGCATCGCCGTCATCGCGGAATACGGGCTCCTGGAGCGAAATCGGATCGGCGAGCGCATCGAGCGCGAATACTATCTCGGAAACGGGAAGCTCCAGCGCCTTTGCAATATCCTCAAGCCGAGGCTCTGTGCCGGTCTCGTCGATAAGCTGATTGCGAACACGGAGCGCATGGTACGCGGTATCTCGCATCGAACGGCTGACCCTGATTGCACTGTTATCCCGAAGGTAACGCCGTATCTCTCCTATAATCATCGGAACGGCGTAGGTTGAAAACCTAACATTGTGGCTCATGTCGAAATTCTCAAGGGCTTTAATAAGCCCTATGCAGCCCACCTGAAACAGATCATCGGGAGGTTCGCCGCGGCCGGAGAAGCGCTTGATAACACTGAGAACAAGCCGGAGGTTGCCGTTCAGAAACTCGTTTCGTGCCTCTTCGTCCCCTTCCTTAACGCGTTCAAGCAGCGCCATGCTCTCCTTATAAGTAAATTTCGGGAGAGTGCTCGTGTCAACGCCGCATATCTCAACCTTATTCATAGCCATAAATACACCTCGCTGATTGCTATGTACTAATAATGGTCGTTTTTGAGCATTTCTATGCCGGGGAAAGGCAGGAAGTTTTGGCGAAAAACGGAAAAACGGAAGAATACCGCAAAATGAACCGACTTTTCCACATCAATCGACCGATGTGGTGTTGAAATTCGGCGGCGATTCCGTATAATGTAAATATGGAATATGCTGAAAAGGAAAAGAATATGACGAATAAATTGCGGAAGGACGGAACGAAATGAAAATAAAGATTGAAGATCGTGAATGTGAACTTAGGGAGGGGACGTCCCTCGCGGAATACATAACTGAATTGGGCCTTGACTCTGAAAATATGGAAACTAAGCCGCTTGCAGTGAAGCTGGGCGGCGAAATATTCAACCTGATGTATGCGCCGAAGCGCGAGTGTGAGCTCAGCCTTGTGACGTACATGTGCGAGGAGGGACGCAGGGTTTATGAACGCACTCTGCAATTCGTGCTCATCATGGCGGTACGGAAGCTCTTCCCCGAGGCAAGGGTAATAGTTCAGTATTCGATGGGGCAGGGCGTCTATATTACGATAAAGAAGCAGCCCATGCTCTGCGATGATGATATAGAACTCATCCGCAGCGAGATGAACTCGATAGCGGAAAGGGGGCTGAGGCTCCAAAGGCACAGGTACGACATCCATGAAGCCCTGGAGTATTTCGAGCGTGACGGGCAGACCGACAAGGCAGCACTGCTCAAATGGAGAAAATTCAATTATTTTGATATGTATTCATGCCCCGAGTATTCGGATTACAAGGACTATTTCTACGGCGAGATGGCTCCGAATACGGGCTATGTAAAGGTATTTGACCTGCACCGCATTGATGATTCATTGGTCATGCTGCTGCCGGATCGCTCCGATCCGAGCAAGGCATCGAAATATGAGGACAGCCCGAAGCTGTTGGCAGTCTTCAGGGAAAGCGATAAATGGGGAAGATTCATGACCTGCGCAACGGCTGCCGAGCTGAACAGGCGCGTTGAGGACGGAAGCATAAGAGAGCTTATCCGCGTCAATGAAGCGCTGCACGAGAAGAACTTTTCAAGGGTAGCGGATGATATTATTTCTCACGGCGCAAAGGCGATACTGATTGCAGGCCCGTCCTCATCGGGAAAAACCACATCGGCGCATAGGCTTGCAACACAGCTCCGAGCATCGGGCCTTGATCCCGTCATGCTCTCGCTCGATGACTACTATATCGACAGGGACAAGGTCGAGCGCGACGCGAACGGAAATATCGACCTTGAGCACATCAACGCGATTGATACGGAAGGCTTCGTCCGCGATTTGGATATGCTCATAAAGGGTGTCGAGGTATCAATACCGAATTTCAATTTCAAAACCGGCAAAAGCGAGATCGGAAACAATATTATCAGGCTCCGCGCAGACCAGCCGGTTATCATCGAGGGCATACACGGGCTTAACCCGAGTATAATACGGGGAATCGACCCGAGCGCCGTATACAGAATCTATGTATCCGCACTCACCACTCTCAATCTTGATGATCACAACAGGATACACACCACCGACCTCAGGCTGCTGAGAAGGCTCGTTCGTGATTATGAAAACCGCGGAGCGAGCATGGAGCATACGCTCGGTATGTGGCCGAGCGTCAGAAGCGGCGAGGCTCGCTGGATATTCCCGTATCAGGAGAATGCGGACTGCATCATCAATACCACTCTTCACTACGAGGTTGCGGTGATGAAGAAGCATGTATATCCGCTGCTCACGGAGGTGCCGCCCGAAAGCCCGTATTACTGTCAGGCCCGTGCAATAGTAAAATTCCTTAATTACTTCGTCAGCGCGGATGTTGAGGATGAGATCCCTCCGACATCCATAATCAGGGAGTTCATCGGCGGAAACTCATTCTATAATGATTGAAATATGCCGAAATTCATGGTATAATCACCCCCAATCGGGTGAACGGAGTATTCCGCCGCTGATTCGATACTAAAGGAGAAAAACAGATGTACATATGCGATATATACGGCAGGGAGTTTGAAAGCGAACCCGGTTCCCGTGCGACGACCTGCCCGGAATGTATGGAAAATGCCGAGCTCAAGCAGAAAGAGGATATTTATCAGCGCGCGCTGAACCTTGAAGGCAATAAATGCTGCTATATGGCGATCCGCCAGTATGAAAAAATCCCGGGCTATAAGGACAGCGAGGAGCGCATTGCGAATTGCAGAAGGCTTGCGGAGGAATCAGCATCGGAAACGGGCAATGTCGCAGAGCTTGCCAAGGCAAGGTCGGAAGCAAGCTTCAGAAAACGCAAAAAACGCAAAAAGATAATCACCGTTTCGCTTATTTCACTGCTCGCAATTCTGATACTCGGCACAGTCGGAACGATACTGACAATAAAGTATGTTATCCCTCCGCTGAAGTATGATATGGGCATGAAACTGCTCAATGAGGGCAAGTATGCAAGGGCATATGAGTGCCTGAAATCCGTTTCGGATTATAAGGACGCAGGGCATTTTGCCGCAGTTGCACGCACACGAGCACTCGCTGCAGTAGGCATCACAAGCAAAGGCGCGGTTTACGGCAGATTCGAGCAGGATGACATCACCGAAAACGGTTTTGAACCGCTTCAGTGGATAGTGCTTGAAATCAAGGATAACAGGGCATTGCTGCTCAGTAAATACTGCATCAACAGTATGCCCTATCATGCGGACGGTTCCGAGGCAACTTGGGAAACGAGCGATATTCGCGCATGGCTGAACGGTGAATTCCTCGAAACCGCGTTCACCGATGAGGAAAGGTCGCATATAGCGAGCGTCACCGTACATACCGAGGATAACAGTATCAAGGGGGCTGCGGGCGGCAACGATACACAGGATAGTATTTTCCTTCTCAGCTTTGAGGAAACGATGGAGTACCTCGCAGTCAACTACGATGTCGCGGTCACAAGCTATTACAGCACCGACGAAATAATCTATTCCACTCCGACCGATTATGCCAATAACCGCGGCGCGTATTTCATGACGCGCGTTACGGACGATCTCGGCATCATCAAGTCAAGAAACTCGTACACGAATGATAATGTGGAGGATTCTCTGGCAAACAACTGCTGGTATTGGCTCAGATCCCCCGGCGTGTATCAGAATGTCGCCGCAATTGTCAGCTATTCGGGGCTTATAAGGTTCTCGGGCGGTATGGTGGATTATGCCCACGGCGGAATAAGGCCCGCTATGTGGGTAAACCTCGAGGACGGAGAGAATTAACGAACATTGATATAAAGAGCTGCT
Source organism: Clostridiales bacterium (assembly GCA_004556165.1). Lineage (GTDB taxonomy): Bacteria > Bacillota > Clostridia > Christensenellales > CAG-138 > PeH17. The sequence continues at coordinate 41,908 of SFIR01000007.1, forward strand.
TTCACGGCAGCTCTTTTTTGCGTGAAAAAACGACGGTTTTCACGGTATTCCGCATGTTATACGGCAGTTTCTTCTTATATAAATAAAACAATGCTTGTAAAATAATTGAAATTGTGGTATAATAATTTTATATCCGTGCGCAGCATTCCGACTTAACGGAAAGGAGAAACAGGATGTTCGTCACCGGTCTTAGGCTCCATAATTTCAGAAGCTATGAAGAAATGATGTTCGAACCCGGGAAAGGGCTCAACGTCATTATCGGGCCCAATGCCGCAGGCAAGACCAATATCCTCGAAGCGATCTTCCTTTCCGCTCTCGGGCGCAGTCACCGCACAAAAAAGGATACGGAGCTTATAAACAGGCATTCCCACGGCGGATATGTCGGCATCGACCTTGTAAGCGAGGTCGGTAAGCGTTCGATAGAAATGCGCCTAAGCGACAGCGAGCATAAATCCGTTAAGGTGGATGGGAGCAAGCTCACGAGGATAGGGGAGCTGATGGGAGTAATGAATGTCGTGATGTTCTCCCCGGAGGATCTCGGCATCGTTAAATCCGCACCGTCCGAGCGCAGGCACTTCATGGATATGGAGCTCTGCCAGCTGAGGCCCACCTATTTCTACCGTTTGCAGCAGTATAATGCCGCGCTCAAGCAGCGCGGAAGCCTTCTCAAGGATATGAGCTCCGCCGCCGGGGGATCGGATGATAGGCTGCTGTCCTCCTGGGATGAAAGATTGGCAGATCTCGGCGGCGATATTATGGCTGTCCGCGCCTCATTCATGGAGGAGATAGGCGATATCGCCTGCGAGCTGCACGGCAGGATAACCGATGACCTTGAGGAGCTGCATGTATTCTATAAGCCCAATGTCCCGTTCAGCGAGGGACGGGTCAAGGCGATTCTCTATGATGCGCTTTCCTCTTCGCATGAGGAGGATATAAGGCGCGGCTATACCACAAGAGGGCCGCATCGGGACGATATCGGCATGATGCTGAACGGCGAGGATGTGCGCGTTTTCGGCTCGCAGGGCCAGCAGCGTACCGCCGCACTGAGCCTGAAGCTAAGCGAGCTGACCGTCATGCATAAGGAAAAGGGCGAGTACCCGATTCTTTTGCTCGATGATGTGCTTAGCGAGCTCGACTGCGACCGGCAGAGGGCTCTGCTGTCGAATGCCTTTGAATGCCAATGCTTCCTCACCGCAACCGACCTCGACGGCCTTGAGGATGTGCCGGATATGCGCGTGTTTGAATGCTTTGACGGCAGGCTGACCCGTGTTGTCTGAGAATTGCCGATAATTTGAAATTAAATTCTGAAGAACAGAATTCGGAGGTTCTATGGAAAATACCTATGATGCATCACAAATACAGGTTCTGGAAGGGCTTGAGGCAGTACGCCGCCGTCCGGGCATGTACATCGGCTCGACCGATGAGAGGGGCTTGCATCACCTCGTTTACGAAATAGTGGATAATGCTATCGACGAAGCGATGGCAGGCTATTGCACGCATATCTATGTGACCATCCATCACGATAACTCCATTACCGTTATAGATAACGGACGCGGTATCCCCGTTGACATCCACCCGAAGACGGGCAAATCCGCGCTCGAGGTTGCGCTTACCATGCTCCATGCCGGCGGCAAATTCGGCGGCAGCGGCTATAAGGTCTCCGGAGGTCTGCACGGCGTCGGCCTTTCGGTTGTCAACGCGCTCAGCACTGAGCTTGTTGCGGAGGTAAGGCTCGGCGGCAAGGTATACCGCCAGATATGCAGAAAGGGGATAAAGGAGACCGAGGTCGAGGTCGTCGGCACATGCAGTGAAGCTGAACACGGCACATCCATCACCTTCCTGCCCGATGAAACCATCTTTGATGAGGTCAATTACGATTACGATACCCTGACAAGAAGGCTGCGCGAGCTTGCTTTCCTAAATGCGGGCGTCAGCATAAACATCACGGATGAACGCACCGACCCCATGCGCAGGGATGTCTTCCATTATGAGGGCGGAATAATCGAGTATGTACGGTACCTGAATAAAAATAAGGAGCTTCTGCATCCCGACCCCATCTATTTCTCAGCAAGCAGGGTTGAATCCGAAAAGGATTCCGCAAGCGTCGAGATTGCAATGCAGTATAACGACGGCTATAACGAAAATGTATTCACCTTTGCGAACAACATAAATACCATAGAGGGCGGCAGCCATCTTGCAGGCTTCCGTTCGGCGCTGACAAGGGTCATCAACGACTATGCAAGGAAATACAAAATCTTAAAGGATAATGACGCCAATCTCTCCGGCGACGATACGCGCGAGGGTCTCTCCGCAATAATCAGCGTTAAGCTCACAGAACCGCAGTTCGAGGGCCAGACAAAAACGAAGCTCGGCAACGCCTATATAAGGACTCTTGTCGATAACACGGTTTATTCAGGATTGATGCAGTATCTTGAGGAGAACCCTGCGCAGGCAAAGATTATCGTGGATAAATGCCTCAGCGCGAGCCGTGCGCGTGAAGCGGCGAGAAAGGCAAGGGAGCTTACAAGGAGAAAATCCGTGCTGGACAGCGCCGCGCTTCCCGGAAAGCTTGCCGACTGCTCCGAAAAGGATCCGACTGTCTGCGAGCTCTTCATCGTCGAGGGAGACAGTGCAGGCGGCTCCGCAAAGGAGGGTCGTGACAGGCATTTCCAGGCAATACTGCCGCTGAGGGGTAAAATCCTTAATGTCGAAAAGACGAGGCTCGATAAGATTCTCGGCAATGCCGAAATAAAGTGCATGATAACCGCTTTCGGCGCCGGCATTGATGCCGATTTTGACGAGAGCAAGCTGCGCTATCATAAGATTATCTGCATGACCGATGCAGATGTTGACGGAAGCCATATAAGGACTCTGCTCCTGACCTTCTTCTATCGGCATATGCGCCCGATGATTGAAAAGGGCTATGTCTATATCGCACAGCCCCCTCTGTACCTCATTAAGAAGGGTAATTTTGAAAAATATGTGTATTCCGATGAAGAGCTGAACCTTGCCCTTAACGAGATAGGCAGGGATAACAAGATAACGATCCAACGCTATAAAGGTCTCGGCGAAATGAACCCCGAACAGCTCTGGGATACGACCATGGACCCCGAAAAGCGCATAATGCTGCGCGTTACTATGGATGATGCGATGCTTGCCGATGAGACCTTTACGCTTTTGATGGGCGATAAGGTAGAACCGAGGCGTGAATTCATCGAGCAGAACAGCAAGCTCGTTGCGGACCTTGATATTTAAGCATAGGGGAACCGAATAATGGAAGAAAACAATAATAATAATTTCAATCAGCCGAAGAACAAATCGGCAAACCTTGAAATGCTCGGCACCAACGAGCTTCCGACGGATATTGAGGGCGGAAGGATTCTGCCCGTAAACCTCGTCGGCGAGATGAAAAAGAGCTTCATATCCTATGCCATGGCGGTCATCATCAGCCGTGCGCTGCCCGATGTGCGCGACGGCCTGAAGCCCGTACACAGGCGTATCCTGTATGCCATGGACGAGCTAAGCATGCAGCCCGATAAGCCGTTCAGAAAGAGCGCCCGTCTTGTCGGCGATGTTCTGGGTAAATACCATCCCCACGGCGATACGGCGGTCTACGATGCAATGGTAAGGCTCGCTCAGCCCTTCTCCACCCGTTATCCGCTCGTCGAGGGTCACGGCAATTTCGGCAGCGTGGATGGCGACCCTGCGGCTGCAATGCGTTATACCGAGGCGAGGATGAGCAGGCTCACCCTGGAAATGCTCCGCGATCTCGACAAGAATACCGTTGATTTCTATCCCAATTTTGATGAAACGCTCATGCAGCCCTCCGTGCTGCCCTCAAGGTTCCCGAATCTTTTGGTGAACGGTTCAAACGGTATTGCGGTCGGTATGGCAACGAATATCCCTCCGCATAACCTCGGCGAGACCATCGATGCATGCATTGCGATGATAGATAATCCCGAGATAACCATTGACGAGCTTATGAACTATATCCCCGGTCCCGATTTTCCAACCGGCGGCGTAATCATGGGGGATGTCGGCATCAGGCATGCGTATTTCACCGGAAGGGGCAAGATACTCGTCCGCGCAAAATCGGAGATAGAGCAGTACAAGGCCGATAGGGCAAGGATCATCGTTACCGAGATACCCTATCAGGTCAATAAGGCAAAGCTCGTTGAGAAGATAGCGGAGCTCGTTCACGAAAAAAAGGTGGACGGCATTTCCGATCTTCGTGACGAAAGCTCACGCTCCGGCATGAGGATCGTTATTGAGCTTAAAAAAGATGTAAATGCAAATGTCGTCCTCAATAATCTCTATAAGCATACCCAGCTTCAGGATACCTTCGGCGTTATCATGATTGCGCTCGTGGATGGCGAGCCCAAGGTGCTGAACCTCCGCCAGATGATCTATTATTATCTTGAGCATCAGAAGGAGGTCGTCACGAGGAGAACGCAGTTCGATCTCGACAAGGCGAGGGAGAGACTGCATATCTTAGAGGGCTTGATGATAGCTCTCGATAATATCGACGAGGTCATTGCCATAATCAAGGCGAGCGAGAACGGCCAGCAGGCGAAGGAAAGGCTGATGGCTCGCTTCGGCTTCAGCGAAAAGCAGGCGCAGGCGATACTCGATATGAGGCTGCAAAGGCTCACGGGTCTTGAACGCAGCAGGCTTGAATTGGAGTATGCCGATCTTAAAAAGCAGGTCGAATACCTTATGGGCATTCTTGCCGATGAACACAAGCTAATGGGCGTTATCCGTGATGAGATGCTGGAGATCAGGCGCAAGTTCGCCGATGAGAGGCGTACCGAGATTACCAAGCTCATCGAAGATATTGATATGGATGATATTATTCAGGAGGAGACCATGGTCGTCACCTGTACGCACCATGGCTATATCAAGAGGATAGCGGAGGATACCTACCGCACCCAGCGCAGGGGCGGTGTGGGCGTTTCCGCAGGTGCGACCCGTGAAGAGGATTTCTTAGAGGATATCTTCGTAACTTCAACTCATTCGTACATAATGTTCTTCACCAATAAGGGCAGAGCATTCAGAATCAAGTGCTATTCCATCCCCGAGGCAGGCAGGACGGCAAAGGGTACGCCGATAGTCAACCTGCTGCAGCTTCAGACGGGCGAATTCGTTACCGCGGCATTCCCGATTGACAGCTCGGCTGAGGAGGGGTATCTCGTGCTCTGCACGGCAAGCGGTATCATAAAGAAAACCCCGATATCCGAATTTGCGAATATCCGCAAGGGCGGCATGATTGCGCAGAATCTCCGTGACGGCGATGAGCTTATCCGCGTCGCACTGTCCGCAGGCGATGATGAATTCATCATCGGTACCCGTGAGGGCAAGAGCATCCGTTTTGATGAAGCGGATGTAAGGCCGATGGGCAGAGCGGCAACGGGCGTGCGCGCCATCAAGCTGGAGGATGATGACAGGGTTGTGGATATGTCCATGGTCAGGAAGGATGCCTATGTCATCGCAATCACCGAGAACGGCATGGGCAAGCGCACCACCGAGGATGCATACCGCAGCCAGTCCCGTGCGGGCAAGGGCATAATCGCCATGAACATCACCGAAAAGACCGGTAAGCTCGTATGCCTGAAGGTCGTTGACGGTACGGAGGATCTCATGCTTATCCGTGATGACGGCATAGTTATCAGGATGCCCGTGGACAGCGTAAGCGTCATTTCGAGGAATACTCAGGGCGTCAAGCTTATGAAGGTCGGCGAAGGGCATAGGGTCGCAAGCGTCGCTATCGCACCGAGCAGCGCGGAAGCGGAAGAGCCCGGTAATAACGTGACCGAATAATCAATAAAAGCGTGCTGCGCGGGGAATATGCCTCCGCGCAGTGCTTTTTTATGAAATTCAATAATATATCTGAAACTTGCTGCCGTAATGCTTGACAAGCGCAATGCGTTCTGATAAAATACTAAGACGTCAGCGGGCGAATCGTGAGCAAAAGGCTGCGGCAGGGCGAGCGAATCGCCGGAATGCGTCTGTAGCTCAGCTGGATAGAGCAACGGCCTTCTAAGCCGTAGGTCCAGGGTTCGAATCCCTGCAGACGTGCCATATGGTGGGTGTAGTTCAGCTGGATAGAGCGCCAGATTGTGGCTCTGGAAGTCGTGGGTTCAAATCCCACCACTCACCCCATTTTTTATAACCTTAGGGAGTTTTTGTTGGGGTGTCGCCAAGAGGTCAAGGCACGGGACTTTGACTCCCGTATCGTAGGTTCAAATCCTGCCACCCCAGCCAGATTTGACCCGTTAGCTCAGTCGGTAGAGCACTTGACTTTTAATCAAGGTGTCCGGAGTTCGAATCTCCGACGGGTCACCAAGCTCTATCTCATGGTAAGCGGGCGTGGCGGAATTGGCAGACGCGCCGGATTTAGGTTCCGGTGCCGCAGGGTGTATGAGTTCGAGTCTCTTCGCCCGCACCAACAGTACTGACCTCAGCTCCTTGAGGCTCTTTGATAGAGCATCTTTGCGGGAATAGCTCATTTGGTAGAGCGCCGCCTTGCCAAGGCGGAGGTGGCGGGTTCGAGCCCCGTTTCCCGCTCCATTTGCATAGAATACCCAATAGGTGGTATTCTCTGCAAATGCGAATATAATTTATGGTATTGCTGCTGCCGTATCTTCGGCGCAAACCCCGTCGGGCTGTTATTTCACTGAGAGAACCTGAATCGACGGCATCAACCTCATATGCGGGTATAGTGTAATGGTAACACATTAGCCTTCCAAGCTGAGATAGTGGGTTCGAGTCCCATTACCCGCTCCATTTGCAGAAAGTACCCGATGGGTACTTTCTGCAAATGGTCAACCGGACAGAGCATGATTATGCCGGGCGCCGTGTGATAATTTAATATGCGGGAATAGCTCATTTGGTAGAGCGCCGCCTTGCCAAGGCGGAGGTGGCGGGTTCGAGCCCCGTTTCCCGCTCCAGAAAAGGAACAGCTTTTGTCTTTCGGGCAAAGGCTGTTCCTTTTCAATTGATTCCACCCTGCCGGGTGGGCAAATCAGCTTTGCTGATGAAATCCTCTGCGGAAATCAAACCCGCCTGCGCCGGACGGGCGATTTGTTTTTGTCTGCGAAGCGGATTTATTGAAAACATGATTGTATTGTGTTATGATTTGTGCAAAGAGGCGGAGGTGCGGAATGGTCAAGTGGATTTTCTTCGATATTGGTTAAGGACTCGCTATCCGAGCTGCTGCTGATTATATGAGTAAAGAAGCTGTGAGCAAAGAAACCATGTGTAAACAAATAACCTTTGAAGCTTTATCCGAGGACAATATTGAATATGTCCGTTCAATTCAGCGTGACGATATAAGCGAAGCCTTCGTTGATACCGCCGATACGATTATGAAGCTCACGGAATATGGGCTTGAACATAATTGCAAAGGGCATTCCTACGCAATCAAACTGGGAAATGAATATATCGGATTGATTCTGCTCGGTGAAGCGCTCGAATGGGATACCGATCCCGAAGAGATGAAGGGCGTACCGTTTTATCGTCTTATGGGATTTGTGATTGATAAGCGTTACCGCAATATCGGCATTGGCGGCTATGTTCTTGAAAAGGTGATTGAAATTATATATGGTGAATACGGTGTGCGCCCCATTGCACTCGGAGTACATAAGGACAATATCGGCGCTGAAAGATTTTATCTTAGCCATGGCTTCCGAAAGACGGATGCAATGGAAGGAAATGATTATTACTATTTGAGGTACCCGAATGAAGATACAATATGAGAACTTAACTATCCGTCAAGCCGAGGCTGCCGACGCAAAGCAGCTTGCCGCATGGTGGAACGATGGCGCTGTGATGGCGCACGCAGGCTTTCCCAACGGCTTGGGAACGACCGAGGAAGAGGTTGCTGAGGGACTTGGCGTCGGCCGGATGGTTATTGAGGAGAACGACCGTCAGATCGGTGAATGCAATTACCGTGCTGTGGATGGAGGGGCTGCGGAAATCGGTATCAAGATCTGCGAAACCGATTGCCAAAATCGTGGTGTGGGAAGAAAGGTCTTGAGTATGCTGATAGAATGGCTGTTCCGAAACGGTTATTCAAAGATTATCCTCGATACCAACCTGAATAACACAAGAGCGCAGCATGTTTATGAATCCCTCGGCTTCCGTAAGCTGCGTGAAAACATTGATTGCTGGAGGGACCAGCTTGGCAGGCTTCAATCTTCGGTTGATTACGAGCTGGACGAGAAGGATTTTATCAGCTATCTTATCCGATAAGGCTTATAAAGGCTCTATATCCTTTATTCCGATGGAGAAAGGCCGAATGGGCGTCGAACGGAGAAGCGGACTATGTAAATAAGCTGTTGATGTCCGTATTGAGCACAAAATGGCTCTGAAAGAGGGAACTCCCGGTATTGAACCAATAAAAAATATTTGGGGAGGTCATTTATGAAAAAGGAACGAAAAAACGCCGCACAAGGCCAAAAAGGGTTTGTCGGATCTGTTCTGCTTGCAAATGCAGATTGGGATAGGGTTAAATTGATTGAGGACTTACAATCACAATGGGGTATTTGCGTGGAGGAAAGCGAAGGCCAACGAGATAATCAAATGGTATTTCATGTCGGAAAAATGATTGCCGCCGTTGCCCTAATACCTGCGCCCGTTCCGGGAAATGAGGCGGAAGAAAATGCCGCAGGTAATTACCTTTGGCCGGGAGCGGTCGAAGCCGCTGAAAATCATAAAGCACATCTCGTGGCGGCCATAATGGGGACGGAGCCAAACATGATCGAGCAGGGCAAATTGTTTGTAAAGCTGCTTGCATGCTGCTGCAATCAAAAGAATGTGCTGGGCATATACAGCAGCGGAACGGTATTCGAACCTCAATTTTACGAAGATTGCGCCCAGGTTATGAAGGATGATGAATTGCCGCTTCTGAATTGGATTTGGTTCGGCTTATGGCGCAGAAAAAACGGCATTTGCTGCTACACTTACGGAATGGACGTCTTTGGAAAGGATGAAATGGAAGTGCTGGACGCAAATGCAAATCCTTCCGATGTACGGAATTTCCTGCTCAATTTGGCAGCCTATGTATTGGAAAATGATGTAACACTTAAAAAAGGAGAAACGATTGGCTTCTCCGAAGAGGATAAGCACTCCATCACTCGCAGCAAGGGGGCAGCATTACCCGGGAAGACCTTAAAGATAAGCTATTAAGCCCGTGCAAGGCACAATGCTTTGCCGCAGGCTGATATAAAACTAAAAACCATACGAGCTTTCAAGCTCATCCATCGTTCCGAAGGTACAGCCCATTTCAATCATCTCATCAAGCATCAGGGGCAGCAGCTCCACGCTTTCATCGGAGGTTTCGTGCGCAAGGAAGATCAGCGGCTTGCCTGCGCTGATTGCCATTCTAAGCGTGCTTCTGAATGAGGAAAGCAGGTATTCCTTTTCAGGCAGATTATCAACATTCCCTGCGGGCCAGCGGTCGTTATCCCCAAAGGTCCAGTCAAAATAAAGCCATCCGTCAGCGGTTACCTCCTGTTTGCAGTCCAACCGTAAAGCCTTTGGAATATAAGGATTGTTGCTGCCGCCCGGAAAGCGCAGTATCCTGCACGGAGGCTCAGAACCGGTTGCACGAATGAAAGCATCAACCCATTGGTCAATATCCTGCATGAATGCTTCGGCGGAAGCATATATCTGCTTCATTTCATGGGAATAGGTATGGCAGCAGACCAGATGCCCGGCATTGAGCATATCAACAATCATATCCGGATGCCTGTCGATGAAATAGCCCACGGTGAAAAAGGATGCTTTTATACCGTAATCTTCAAGGACTTGCAATATCGTACCCGTGTTATTGCATGGGCCGTCATCAAATGTCAGGTAAATGCGAAGGTTTTCGGCTTCGGCTGTCGGTTTCTCAGTGGCATGCGCGTCCTGCTCATCGGTCGGAACGGAAGTCGGCGTATCGGTCGGCAAAGAAGTCGGCACGTCGGTCGGCAAAGAAGTCGGCACGCCGGTCGGTAAAGAAGTCGGCACGTCGGTCGGTAAAGAAGTCGGCACGTCGGTCGGCATGAAAGCAGGTTCTTCGGACGGCACGGAAGTCGGTTCGGCAGTGGGAGCAGCGGTTTCATTCGCATCGGGATTAACGGGGGTGCCGCCGCAGCCGGTGAGCATAAGGCTCACGGAGAGCACGAGCGCAAGGAGGACGGAGATAATTCGGATGGATTTTCTTATAACAGCCATGATTCCTCGATTTGATTACAGGTCTTGCTTTCCTTGCATAATATCATCGTCAAACTCCGCTGTCAACGCAAAACGACATCATTTAACAAAGAACTCACAATTTAATATACGATTCATCCGTGGCAGCGAATACAGCCGGATACGGTCGAGGCGAACCGCATAATGTACATATTCTGCAATATATTTTGAGGAAAATGCTCAAATGTATGCAAATTACTGTATAATACGAATTGATGCATATCGGGAGCTTCCGGTATGCCGAAAAAATGTCAGATTCAATTATCAGGAGGCTATTATGGAGAAGAACCAGGGCTTCGCAACGAAGCAAATACATGTCGGAAAGGTCGAGATACCCGGTATCGCACCGCTTGCAACTCCGATCTTCCAGACCTCGACCTTTGAATTCGAGACCACTTCCGAGGGCGCAAGGCGTTTCGCAGGCGAGGAGCAGGGCTATATCTACACCCGTCTCGGCAATCCCAACACCGCAAAGATCGGTGCGAAGCTCGCAGCGCTTGAGCATGCCGAAGCAGGCATGGCAATGGCAAGCGGCATGGGCGCAGTAACCACCGTAATGTGGACGGCGCTCAAGGCAGGCGATCATCTGCTTGCGGACGATACCCTATACGGCTGCACCTTCTCCTATTTCACCCATGGTCTTACCCGCTGCGGTATCGACGTCACCCTCGTAAATTTTGAGGATCTCGATGCAGTCCGCGCGGCCATCCGCCCCAATACTAAGGTTTTCTATTTCGAGACCCCGACCAATCCGAGCCTCAAGCTCATAGATATCGAAGCCATTTCCAAGCTCGCCCATGAGACCTGCCCCGAAGCAAAGGTTATCGTTGATAATACCTTTGCCACTCCGTATATCCAGAGACCTCTCGACCTCGGCGCCGATGTCGTCATCCACAGCGCAACCAAATATCTCAACGGTCACGGAGACGTCATTGCGGGCATGGCAGCAGGCAAAGCCGATTTCATAACTGAGTGCAGCATGTTCGGCCTTAAGGATATGACAGGCGCAGTCCTCGGTCCCTTTGAAGCATACCTTATCGACCGCGGTCTTAAAACCCTCGATATTCGCGTTCAGAAGCATTGCGACAATGCTATGAAGGTTGCCCGTTTCCTTGAAAGCCATCCGGCAGTCGCTAACGTCAGCTATCCCGGCCTTGAGAGCCATCCCCGTCATGAGCTTGCAAAGAAGCAGATGGAGCATGGCTTCGGCGGCATCGTAACATTTGAGCTCAAGTGCGGCCGCGAAAAGAGCGCGGAGTTCGTAAATTCCCTGAAGCTCTGCACTATCGCCGTCAGCCTCGGCGATGCAGAGACCCTTATCGAGCATCCTGCGACTATGACCCACAGCACCTACACTCCCGAAGCGCTTGCACAGGCAGGTATCGGCGAGAGCATGCTGCGCCTCAGCGTCGGCCTTGAAGATGCCGAGGATATAATTGCGGACCTCAAGGAAGGTCTCGACAGAATCAAATAATTTTTGAATGTTCAGAAAAGCAGGGGCAGACCGCTTCCTGCTTTTTTGCGTCCTTATGGGTTCGGGCAATCCTTCGGTGCATGAACGGATGCTCGGATGATGCCTTTGAATTTAATTATACCCAATGAATTGCAGAAGGGAATTTAAATATACTATTCAACATGTATAATATAAATGAAGTCGGGTACTTGAAATCCGGAAGGGTTTTCTGTTAGCATAGCATTATCGGAGATCTTTGAAAACCGACGGAAAACAGCGGTAATTTCGGACAGAGCATTATCGGGAGGTACCATGAAAAAAGTCGCAGTCATTATGGGCAGTGCAAATGATTTTGATGTCGTTAAGAAGGCGGCGGATAGGCTCGGAGAAATGAACATCCCGTATGAAATGCGCGTGATGTCGGCGCACCGTACCGCAGGGGATGTGCTGGAATTCGCAAGGAATGCGCGCAGCGAGGGCTTCGGTGTTATCATCGCATGCGCAGGCATGGCGGCGCATCTTGCCGGATTCATTGCCGCGAATACGACCCTTCCCGTCATAGGCGTACCCTTGAAATCCAATGCGCTTGACGGCATGGATGCTCTGCTTGCAACGGTGCAGATGCCCACAGGCATACCCGTAGCTGCGGTCGCGGTGGACGGCGCAGCCAATGCAGCTATACTCGCAGCGGAGATACTCGCTCTTTCGGACGAGTGTATCGCTGAACGACTCGTGAAAATGCGAGATGAGATGGCGGAGGGCGTCAGGGAAAAGGACCGCGCTGTCAGAAACTCTAAAATGGAATAGAACTATAAGCATAGCCGCATACTTTTTGCGGCTATACTGATTTTTTCGCAGCAAATAAAGAAAGAATAAAGGAAAAAACGGAGGAAGTCATGGAAAAGACCAATCAGCTCTATGAGGGCAAGGCAAAAAAGGTATATGCGACCGATGTAAAGGATGTTTATATCGTTTCCTATAAGGACGATGCGACCGCATTCAACGGGGAAAAAAAGGGAACCATAGCAGGAAAGGGTGCGATAAACAATGTCGTTACCAATAAGCTCATGCAGATGCTCGAAGCAAAGGGTATTCCCACCCATTTCGTTGAACAGCTCAATGAGCGTGAGACTGCGGTCAAGGCCGTAAAGATCGTTCCCCTTGAGGTCATCGTGCGCAATGTCGCCGCAGGCTCGCTCGCAAAGCGTCTTGGTCTTGCGGAGGGCACTCCCCTTAAAAAGACCGTACTCGAGCTCAGCTACAAGGATGATGTGCTCGGCGATCCCATGATAAATAATTATCATGTCTTTGCGCTCGGTCTCTGCACTCCCGAAGAGCTTTCGACCATCGAGAGCTATGCGCTCAAGGTCAACGAGATTCTTACCGCATTCTTTAAGGAGCTTAACATCGACCTCATAGATTTCAAGCTCGAGTTCGGAAGGCTGAATGACGGCACCATCGTGCTTGCGGATGAAATATCGCCCGATACCTGCCGCTTCTGGGACAGCACGACCCATGAAAAGCTCGATAAGGACCGTTTCCGCAGGGATCTCGGCAATGTCGAGGGCGCATATCGGGAAATACTCAGAAGGCTCATGGCTGAATAAGGAATAATATGGATTCGGAACAGTACATCTTTGATTCGCTGCATGAGGAATGCGGCGTGGTCGGCATTGCAATGGATAAGCAGAGCGATGTCGCAGCAAGCGCATATTTTGCTCTTTATGCTCTCCAGCACCGCGGTCAGCAGAGCGCAGGCATTGCCGTCAATGATGACGGCGTAATAAAAGCGCATTGCGATGAGGGTCTCGTAAACGATGTTTTTAATGAAAATATTCTGGCGGAGCTCGGTACGGGACGCATGGCGATCGGGCATGTCAGGTACTCGACAACGGGGTATGAACGCAGGCTCAACTGTCAGCCCATGGTCGTAAACCATGTCAAGGGCAGCATGGCGATAGCTCATAACGGCAATCTGACGAACGATGCGGAGCTTCGCGAGGAGCTGGAGCTTGCAGGCTCCATCTTCCATGCCACCACCGATACAGAGGTCATCGCATACACCGTCACAAAGGAAAGGCTGACCGCTTCATCCATCGAAGAGGCAATCTCAAGGGCAATGGATAGGCTCAAGGGCGCGTATTCGATAGTCGTAATGAGCCCGAGAAAGCTCATCGCGGCACGGGATGAGCATGGCTTCCGTCCGCTCTGCATGGGCGTATTTCCTAAGGGCGGCTTTGCCTTTGCTTCGGAGACCTGTGCGCTCGATGCGATGGGAGCAAAATACCTCCGCGATGTCGAACCGGGTGAGATCGTCATCGTAAGCGACGGCAAGGTTGAATCGAGAAGGGAACATTGCGGCAAGTGCAAGCCCTCCCTCTGCGTATTTGAATACATCTATTTCGCACGTCCCGACAGCTATATAGAGGGCTGCTCGGTGCATGCTGCGCGTAAGCGTGCCGGCGCGTTCCTTGCGCTCGAGCATCCCGTACAGGCGGATGTCGTTATCGGCGTACCCGATTCCGGCCTCGATGCCGCGCTCGGCTTTGCGCAGCAATCCGGCATACCCTACGGCGTCGGATTCATTAAGAATAAATACATCGGCAGAACCTTCATCGTCCCAGTTCAGTCGGAGAGGGAGAAGGGCGTCAGGATAAAGCTAAATCCCGTTGCCGAAACGGTGAAGGGCAAGCGTGTCGTGCTCATCGACGATTCGATAGTCAGAGGCACGACGATAGCAAGGATTGTCAAGCTCCTCCGCGATGCAGGCGCAACGGAGGTGCATGTGCGCTCCGCCGCTCCGAAATTCCTGCACCCCTGCTATTTCGGAACCGATGTGCCATCATGTGAAGAGCTTGTCGCATGCAGGTACAGCGATGAAGAGCTGCCCGAAAAGCTGGGCGTCGATTCGATAGGCTTCCTCAGCATAGAGAATGCAAAGCTGCTTGCAGGAAACGGGCGCCATGATTACTGCGTGGGCTGCTTCAGCGGAGAATATCCCTGCGAACCGCCCAAACGCAAATGGGAAAATAAATATTTGAAGAAGATAAGTTCAAACAAGGAGGACTGACATGGACAAGGACAGCAGAAGCGAAAGCTACGAAAAGGCAGGCGTGGACATCAGAGCAGGCTACCGTGCGGTGGAGCTGATGAAAAAGCATGTCCTGAGGACGACAACTCCCGGATGTATTTCGGGCATCGGCAGCTTCGGGGGATTGTTCAGACCCGAGCTTGCCGGAATGAAGGAGCCCATCCTCGTCAGCGGAACCGACGGCGTAGGGACGAAGCTAAAGCTTGCGTTCCTGATGAACAGGCATAATACCGTCGGCATAGACTGCACCGCCATGTGCGTCAACGATATAATCTGCTGCGGAGCAAAGCCCCTGTTCTTCCTTGACTATATCGCACTCGGAAAGAATGTCCCCGAAAGGGTCGCCGAGATCGTCGAGGGCGTGGCTGAGGGCTGCGTACAGTCCGGCTGCGCGCTCATCGGCGGTGAAACTGCGGAAATGCCCGGTTTCTATCCGCAGGATGAATACGACCTTGCCGGCTTTGCGGTCGGCATCGTCGATAGGGAAAAAATATTCGATAGCTCCAGCATGGTTCCCGGCGATACCGTCATTGCTCTGCCTTCAAGCGGAGTACATTCAAACGGGTTTTCGCTCGTCCGCCATGTATTCGGCATGAATACGAACCCCGAGGTAATCCATACGAGGGTCGAAACGCTCGATACCACGCTCGGCGAAGCCCTGCTTGCGCCGACGAAGATCTATGTGAAGCCCGTTCTCGCTCTCGCGGAGGAAGTGAAGATCAAGGGCTGCGCCCATATCACCGGCGGCGGCTTTTATGAAAACATACCGCGCTGCCTTAAAGAGGGCATCGGCGTGAAGATAGAAAGAGCCGCGCTCCGGATACTTCCCCTGTTCGACCTCATCCAAAAGACGGGCAATATCCCCGAAAGGGATATGTTCAATACCTTTAATATGGGTGTGGGCATGTGCCTCATCGTTGCCCGTGAGGATGCGGAGCGTGCGCTTGAGGTGCTGAAAGCAAACGGAGAGGACGCCTATATCATCGGCGAGACGGTACTCGGTGAGGGCATAACGATATGTTGACGCCTCGTGCAGCCGTACTCGTCTCCGGCGGTGGGACAAACCTTCAAGTCATTCTCGATAAAAGGGGAACGGTGATAAAGTCGGGCGAGGTCGCGCTGGTCGTATCGAATAAGCCCGGTGCTTTCGCGCTTGAGCGCGCGGAAAAGGCAGGGATAGAGAATGTTTATATCCCGTATGACCGCAAAAAGCCGGAAGAATTCGAGCAAGAGCTTGAAAGGCTTTTGAAGCTGAGAAGCATTGACGTTATCGTGCTTGCCGGCTTTCTTGCGATACTGAGCGAGAATTTTGTCGAAAAATACCCGAAGCGCATAATCAATATCCATCCCTCCCTGATACCGTCATTCTGCGGCAAGGGGTATTACGGATTAAAGGTACATGAAGCCGCCCTTGAAAGGGGAGTTAAGCTCACGGGCGCAACGGTGCATTTCGTGAACGGGATTCCGGATGGCGGCGAGATAATCGCGCAGAGGGCGGTTGAGGTGCTCCCGGGGGATACCCCGGAAAAGCTGCAAAGGCGCGTCATGGAACAGGCGGAATGGGAGCTTCTGCCGGAGGCGCTTGAAAAGGTATTTAAGGAACTGAAGGAGAAAGAATGATGGAGCTTTTTGAATATCTCAAAGGCAATACCTATCCCGGAAGGGGAATACTTATCGGCAAGGGCGGAGAGGACGGCAACACCACCGTCACCGCCTATTTCATCATGGGCAGGAGCATAAACAGCCGCAACCGCATCTTTGAAGCAACCTCCGACGGCATAAGGACCAAGGCATTTGATGAGAGCAAATGCGTTGACCCAAGCCTCATAATCTATTCGCCGGTGAGGAGATTTGAAAATAAGCTCATCGTTACGAACGGCGACCAGACCGATACCATCCATGATGCTCTTTCCCACGGCGGCAGCTTTGAAAGCGCACTCATGACGCGAGAATTTGAGCCCGATGCGCCGAATTTTACACCGCGCATCAGCGGTATCTCGGATGAAAACGGGTATGAGCTCAGCATCCTGAAGACCGTACCCGGTGAAAACAGGGGCAAAAAGAGCATAAGGTGCTTCTATTGCTATGATTTTGAAAGGGGTATTGCGCATATTATCCACACCTACGAGCATGACGGCGAGCCCATACCGACCTTCGAGGGCGAGCCGAGGAGATTTGCGCTGCCCGAGCTTCCGATAGACGATTTTGCTCTCGGGCTTTGGAATTCTCTGGATAAGGAAAACAGGGTATCCCTGTTCGTGCGCTATACGGAAAACGGAAGAGAGAATACTAAGATCATCAACAAACAGAACTGAATCAGGGGAGAAATGAAGATGAAATATGAACTCAAATACGGCTGCAATCCCAATCAGAAGCCTGCTTCCGTGTCGATTGACGGCGAGCTTCCCATCACGGTGCTGAACGGACGCGCCGGCTACATCAACCTTCTTGATGCGCTGAACGGCTACCAGCTTGCAAGGGAGCTGCGCGAGGCGACGGGTTATCCCGGAGCTGCAAGCTTCAAGCATGTCAGCCCGGCAGGCGCCGCCATCGGGCTTCCGCTCGATGATACCCTCAGAAGGATGTACTTTGTTGATGAGAATATCGACCTTTCGCCGCTTGCCTGCGCGTATGTCCGCGCAAGGGGCGCCGACCGCATGTCATCCTTCGGCGATTTCGCGGCGGTGAGCGATAAGGTGGATATGAGCCTTGCAAAAATCATGCAGCATGAGGTTTCCGACGGCATAATCGCGCCGGATTACGATGAGGATGCGTTGGAGCTTCTCAAAACAAAGAAAAAGGGCAATTATACCATCATTAAGATGGATGAAAGCTATGTTCCCGACCCTATCGAAAGGCGTACCGTTTACGGCATCACCTTCGAGCAGGGCAGGAATAACTGCAAAATAGATAAGAGTCTCCTTGATAATATCGTGACGGAGAATAGGGAACTTCCCGAAAGCGCGAAGCGCGACCTCGTCATTGCGCTCATCGCGCTCAAGTATACCCAGTCCAATTCCGTCTGCTATGCCGAGAACGGACAGACCATCGGCGTCGGCGCAGGGCAGCAGTCAAGGATACACTGCACCCGTCTTGCAGGCGGAAAAGCGGATTTCTGGCATCTGCGCAGCTGCCCCAAGGTGCTCTCCCTCCCGTTCAGGGCGGATATACCGAGAGCAAACCGTGATAACGCTATCGATCTGTACCTAAGCGATGAGGAGTGCGGAGATGTTCTCGATGAGGGCAAGTGGCAGCAGTTCTTCACCGTCCGCCCCGAGGAGCTTACGAAGGAAGAAAAACGCGCATGGCTCGCCCGTTTCACCGAGACTGCGCTCGCAAGTGACGCTTTCTTCCCATTCGGCGACAACATCGAGCGTGCGCACAGGAGCGGCGTTCGCTATATCGCGGAGCCGGGCGGTTCGGTCAGGGATGAGGATGTCATAGCCTGCTGCAATAAGCACGGCATCGTTATGGCGTTCACGGGATTAAGGCTTTTCCACCATTGATGAACGGAGCAGATATGGATATTCTCGTCATCGGCGGCGGCGGCCGCGAACATGCGATAATCAAAAAACTGAAGCAAAGCCCCCTTTGCGGCAAGATTTACGCGCTGCCCGGCAACGGCGGCATCGCGGAGGATGCCGTATGCGTACCGATCGCCGCAACGGATATAGCCGGAATAAAGGCCTTTGCTTCCGAAAACCATGTGGATTTTGCCGCGGTCATTCCCGATGACCCTCTGGCAATGGGGCTTACGGACGAGCTGCGAGCAATGGGGATTCCATGCTTCGGCCCGAGCAAGGCGGCTGCCATCATCGAGAGCAGCAAGGCTTTTTCAAAGGAGCTTATGAAGCGGTACGGCATACCGACTGCGCCTTTCGAGACCTTTTCAGACTATGATGAGGCGGTAAAGCATCTTGAAAATCACAGCCTTCCCGTAGTCATCAAGGCGGACGGGCTGGCTCTCGGCAAGGGCGTTATCATTGCAAATACGCTCGATGAAGCAAAAGCGGCAGTGAAAAATATGATGCTGGACGGCGCATTCGGGCATAGCGGTGACAGGGTGGTTATCGAGGATTTCCTTGTGGGGCCCGAAATATCGCTTCTCGTCTTTACGGACGGCAAATCCGCAGCGCTGATGCCTGCAAGCATGGATCATAAACGCATCGGCGACGGAGATACCGGCAAGAATACCGGCGGAATGGGGGCAGTAGCTCCGAATCCGTATTTTACCGATGAGGTCAGAGCGGAAACGACCGAGAATATCATTATTCCGACGCTCGAAGCCATGAAAAAAGAGGGCAGAACCTTCAAAGGCTGCCTGTATTTCGGCCTGATGCTCACAAAAAACGGAGTAAAGGTCATCGAATACAACTGCCGTTTCGGAGATCCCGAAACCCAGGCGGTTTTGCCGCTCATGGAAAGCGACCTGCTTGAAACCATGCTTGCTGTCGAGGAGGAAAGGCTATGTAAAGCCGAAGTCCGTTTCTCCGATAAATTCTCCTGCTGCCTGGTGCTCGCTTCCGGAGGCTACCCCGAGAAGTACGAAAAGGGCAAGGAGATAATTTTTGATAATTTCCCGGGAAATATCGAGGTATTCCATGCCGGGACAAAGCAGGAGAACGGGAAAATGCTGACGAACGGCGGCAGGGTGCTCGGGCTTAACGCAGTGCGCGATACGCTGCGCGAGGCGGTCACCGCCTGCTACGAAGCGGCGGAGCATGTTTCATTTGAAAATAAGTACATGCGTAATGATATAGGCAAGCTCGCGCTTGAGGCTATTGACTGACGGAGGGAATATGGTAAACAGAGTATACAGCGAAAAAAGGAAGGAATTCAGCAGCGCAGCGGCTTCGCTGAAGGAGGATATCCGCTCGTTCCTCGGCATTGAGGGGCTGACAAACCTGCGCATAATCAATAGGTACGATGTCGAGCTCATCGACAGGGAGCTGTTCCTTTCCTGTATTCCGAATGTTTTTTCCGAGCCGCAGGTTGATAATGTTTATTTTGAGCTCCCGAACGACGGCGCGGCGGTATTTGCAAGCGAATACCTGCCCGGTCAGTTCGACCAGCGCGCGGATTCGGCGGCGCAGTGCATAAGCCTTATCGCGGCATGCTCACGCCCGATAGTGAAAAGCGCCGTTATTTATATGCTCTACGGCGAGCTTACCGAAGAAAATATCGAAGCAATCAAGCATTACATCATAAACCCCGTGGATTCACGCGAGGCGGAGCTCGGGCTTCCCGAAACGCTCATCCTTCCTTCGGAGGAGGTCAAGGATGTTGAGACCGTGAATATAAGCGGCCGCAGCAGCGGAGAGCTCATCAAGCAGTACGGCCTTGCGATGGATGAAGCGGATATGGATATGCTGAAGGCATATTTTGTCGATGAAAACCGCGAGCCCACGCTGACGGAGATAAGGGTTATAGATACCTATTGGTCGGATCATTGCAGGCATACGACCTTCAATACTGAGATAGTAAATGCGGTATTCGAGGATGAAAAGGTTCAAAGGACGTACGAGGAATACCTAAGAACCCGTGAAAGCATCGGCGATAAAAAGCCCATATGCCTTATGGACCTTGCATGCATCGCCGCAAAGGCTCTCAAGCGCAGCGGCGATCTTAAAAATCTTGATGAATCGGATGAGATAAACGCCTGTACGGTCAATGTCAAGGTCGATGTTGACGGCAGGGACGAGGATTGGCTGATGCTGTTCAAGAATGAAACGCATAACCATCCGACCGAGATAGAGCCCTTCGGCGGCGCGGCAACCTGCGTGGGCGGTGCTATACGCGATCCGCTCTCCGGCAGGAGCTATGTCTATAATGCGATGCGTATATCCGGCTGCGGTAATCCGCTCGCGGATATAGGGAATACGATACCGGGCAAGCTCCCCCAGAGAAAGCTCGCTTCCACCGCTGCCGCAGGCTACAGCTCCTACGGCAACCAGATAGGGCTTGCAACGGGCCTTGTGGACGAGGTTTACCATGAGGGCTATATCGCAAAGCATATGGAGATAGGCGCGGTCGTCGGCGCTGCGCCGAAGAAAAACGTGCGCCGCGAAAAGCCGCAGGCAGGGGATATAGTAATCCTGCTCGGCGGCAGGACGGGGCGTGACGGCTGCGGCGGCGCAACGGGTTCATCAAAATCCCATAACGTGAATTCGCTTTCAAGCTGCGGCGCGGAGGTGCAGAAGGGCAATGCGCCAGAGGAGAGAAAGCTCCAAAGGCTGTTCTCGAATTACGAAGCCGCAAAGCTGATAAAGTGCTGCAATGATTTCGGTGCCGGCGGAGTTTCGGTCGCGATAGGTGAGCTTGCGGACGCGCTCGAAATCGACCTTGATAAGGTTCCGAAAAAATACGAAGGCCTTGACGGTACCGAGCTTGCCATAAGCGAATCGCAGGAGCGCATGGCGGTCGTTGTGGAGAAAAAGGACGCGGAAACCTTCCTTGCGCTTGCGGATAAGGAAAATCTTGAAGCAACGATTGTTGCCGAAGTAACCGATACGGGCCGCATGGTAATGAGGCATCGGGGCAAAAAGATAGTCGATATTTCGAGGGCTTTTCTGAATACCAACGGCGCAAAGAAGCGTGCGGAGGCGAAGGTTGCCGAGGGGAAAACCGTTTCGGAGATTGTAAAAAACGGTACCTTCAAAGAAAAACTGGTTTCGCTCGTTTCCGATATAAACATCTGCTCCCGTCAGGGACTTTCGGAACGCTTCGATTCGACCATCGGCGCAGGCACGGTGCTTCTGCCCTTCGGCGGAAGGAATTTCCTGACCCCTCCGCAGGTCATGGCATGCAAATTCCCCGTAAGAAACGGCGAGACCTCTTCCTGCTCCGTCATGAGCTACGGCTTTGACCCGTACCTTTCGGAGGCTGACCCGTTCACGGGCGCATATGCGGCGGTCATAAGCTCCATCGCAAAGCTCGTTGCGAGCGGCGCAGGCCTTGAAAGCTGTTATCTCACCTTTCAGGAGTATTTTGAAAAGCTCGGCACGGATAAGGTACGCTGGGGCAAGCCCCTTGCCGCGCTGCTCGGCGCATTTAAAGCGCAGATGGGTCTGAAGCTCGCCGCGATAGGCGGCAAGGACTCGATGAGCGGCAGCTTTGAGAATATCCATGTTCCGCCCACGCTCGTATCCTTTGCCATTGCCAAGGATTCAGCGGAAAGCATAATTTCGCCCGAATTCAAGGCGCCCGGGCATGATGTCGTACTCCTTGAAAGCGAAATCGACGAATACGGGCTTCCCAAGGCGGAGTCGCTTCGCAGGAATTTCGAATATGTGAATAAAATTATCCGCGAGGGCAGAGTGCTCTCCGCATGGACTCCGACCGCAGGCGGCATAGCCGAGGGCATTTTCAAGATGTCGATAGGCAACGGCATAGGCTTTACCTTCGATGAAAAGCTCGATAAGGACCTGTTCGCACGCAATTACGGCAGCTTCATACTTGAGCTTAATCAGGGAGAAAGGCTCGAAAACGCAGTACTGCTCGGGCGAACCGTCCCCGAAAAGGCTATCGGCTTCGGAGGCGAAAGCGTACAGCTCGGCGAACTCATACCCCTGTACGATACGAAGCTTGAAAGCGTTTACAGGCATAAAACGCATGACGAGAGCAGTGTGCCGGCGCTCGAATTCGTCAATAAGAATATCATTATAAAGCCCAATACAAGGCATGCGGTGCCGCGAGTGCTCATTCCGGTATTCCCCGGAACGAACTGCGAAATGGATTCCGCCCGCGCAATGCGCCTTGCAGGAGCCGAGAGCGAGATATTCGTTATAAATAACCTTACTGCGAAGGGCATTGACGAATCGGTACGCGCATTCAGCGAAAAACTGAATTCATCGGAGATACTCTTTATTCCCGGAGGCTTTTCCGGCGGCGACGAACCCGAGGGCTCGGCAAAGCTCATCGCATCGTTCATGCGCAGTCCGAGGGCGGCGGAGGCGATAACGGAGCTTTTGGATACCCGTAAGGGGCTGATACTCGGCATCTGCAACGGCTTTCAGGCTCTCATCAAGCTCGGGCTTGTGCCGTTCGGCAGGATAGTGACCGCCGATGCGGATTGCCCGACGCTCACCTATAATACAATCGGCCTGCACCGTTCAAGGCTCGTGCATACCCGTGCGGTATCGAATCTCAGCCCCTGGCTCAGCAGGCGCGAAGTCGGCTCGGTCGCGGCCGTTCCCGTTTCCCACGGCGAGGGCAGGTTCGTCTGCGAGGAAAAGCTGCTCGGTCAGCTCATCCGAAACGGACAGATTGCCACGCAGTACTGCGATGAAAACGGCGTGCCGTCCATGCGTACCGATGTGAATCCGAACGGCTCGGTATTAGCTGTCGAGGGCATAACAAGCCCCGACGGCAGGGTATTCGGCAAGATGGCTCACAGCGAGCGCTGCGGCAGGAACCTCTATAAAAATGCTTCCGGAACCGATGAATTCGATATATTCACATCGGCAGTGGAGTATTTCAGGGTATAAATATAAATCAGCCGGTCCGCTTTGATGTAGACAGGCTGTAATAACGAAAAGCACCCGCGAGGGGTGCTTTTCTTATATGAGAAGTTATCGAAGATAGGAGATTACTCCATATCGTTGAGCTTCTTGTAATAATCGTACTTATCCTTTGCCTCAGCCTCTGCGCGGTTGAAGAGCTCATCTGCGATGCCGGGGAACTGCTGCTTCAGGCTTGCATAACGGTTCTCGCCAAGGATGAATTCCTTGTAATCAAGGGTAGCAGGCTTGCTGTCGAGGGTGAAGGGATTCTTGCCCTCTGCGGCGAGATCGGGATTGTACCTGTAAAGGGGCCAGTAGCCGGCCTCAACTGCCTTCTTGGCCTCAGCCTGTGCCTTGCCCATACCGGCCTTGACGCCGTGGTTGATGCAGGGTGCGTAAGCGATGATGAGGGAAGGTCCCTTGTATGCTTCCGCTTCGGTGATAGCCTTGATGAGCTGCTCGGGGTTTGCGCCCATGCAGACCTTGGCAACATAGACATAGCCGTAGCTCATTGCCATCATGCCGAGATCCTTCTTCTTGGTGCGCTTGCCTGCTGCTGCGAACTTCGCAACGGAGCCGGTCGGAGTTGCCTTGGAGGACTGTCCGCCGGTGTTGGAGTATACTTCGGTATCCATTACGAGAACATTGACATCCTCATCCATTGCGAGGACATGGTCAAGTCCGCCGTAGCCGATATCGTATGCCCAGCCGTCGCCGCCGAAGATCCACTGGCTCTTCTTAACGAGGAGATCCGCATTTGCAAGAACCTCACGGCCGAGGGTGCATGCTTCGCAGGGGCAGCCATCAATAACGCTTGCATGGAGCTCTTCAAGGAGCTTTGCCGCTGCGGCTCTGGAGCCTTCGGCATCATCCATATTATCGAGCCAATTCTGACCTGCTGCCTTGAGATCCTCATCACAGTAGCTGACTGCGATGAGAGCCTTGACGAGGTCGGCAACCTTTTCACGGCGCTGTGAGGTAGCGAGGCTCATACCGAAACCGAATTCTGCGTTATCCTCAAAGAGGGAGTTTGCCCAAGCGGGACCGTGACCCTGCTTATTTACGGTGTAGGGGCAGGTGGGAGCGGAACCGCCGTAGATGGAGGAACAGCCGGTTGCGTTAGCAACGATCATCCTGTCACCGAAGAGCTGGGTAACGAGCTTTACATAAGGAGTCTCGCCGCAGCCTGCGCATGCGCCGGAGAACTCGAACAGGGGCTGGAGATACTGGCTGCCCTTAACGCTTGCCTTCTTGACGGGGAGATCAAGGGTGGGGAGCTCGAGAGCGAAATTCCAGTTATCATTCTCAACCTTCTCGCAGTCTGCAAGGGGAACCATCTTAAGAGCCTTGACCTTGGAGGGGCAGACGTCTACGCAGTTGCCGCAGCCGGTGCAGTCATAGGGGCTGACCTGAACGCGGAATGCCTTGCCGTCGCCGACGCCGATTGCCTTGATGGTCTTGAATTCTTCGGGAGCCTCGGTGCCGTTTTCCATAACGAAGGGACGGATGCAGGCATGGGGGCAGACGAGGGAGCAGCGGTTGCACTGGATACAATTCTCGGGAATCCAGGAGGGAACTTCAACTGCGATGCCGCGCTTCTCGTACTTGGTGGTGCCGGTGGGGACGAAGCCGTCGGGAGCGAGCTTGCTGACGGGGAGCTTATCGCCCTCCTGAGCAAGGATGGGCTTGATGAAATCTACGAAGTAAGGATCATCGCTGACATCCATTGCGACTGCGCCTTCGGTTGCATTTGCCCATGCTTCGGGGTACTTGACTTCCTCAAGACCGGTGACGCCGATATCTATAGCGGCATAGTTCTTATTGACGACATCCTCGCCCTTCTTCATATAGCTCTTCTTTGCGGCTGCCTTCATGTAGCCGATAGCTTCCTCGGCGGGGATGATCTCGGCGAGCTTGAAGAATGCGCTCTGCATGACGGTATTGATGCGGTTGCCCATACCGACTTCGCGAGCGAGCTTTACGCCGTCGATGTTGTAGAAACGGATATGCTTCCTCGCAATTGCCTGCTTCATGGAAGCGGGAAGCTCCCTCTCCATATCCTCAACGGTCCACGGAGAGTTGAGGAGGAAGATGCCGTTGTCCTTAAGACCATCGAGCATGTCATACTTGGTAACATAGCTTGCATTGTGGCATGCTACGAAGTCTGCGCTGTCGATGAGATAGGGGCTCTGGATGGGGGTCTTGCCGAAGCGGAGATGGCTGATGGTCAGGCCGCCGGACTTCTTGGAGTCGTATGCGAAATAACCCTGAGCATACATGTTGGTGTGGTCGCCGATGATCTTGATGCTGTTCTTGTTGGCGCCGACGGTACCGTCGCTGCCGAGGCCGTAGAACTTGCAGCAGATCGTTCCCTCGGGAGCGGCGTTGACAAGCTCGCCCATGGGGAGGGAGGTGTTGGTAACATCGTCGATAATGCCGACGGTGAAATGATTCTTGGGCTGTGCAAGGCTGAGATTGTCGTAAACTGCCTTGACCATGGTGGGAGTGAACTCCTTGCTGCCGAGGCCGTAACGGCCGCCGAAGCATTCGATATCACGGCCTGCTTCCTTGAGAGCATCGACGATATCGAGGTAGAGGGGCTCGCCGAGGGAGCCGGGCTCCTTGGTCCTGTCGAGAACTGCAATCCTCTTGCAGGATGCGGGGATGGCTTCGATGAACTTATCGGCTGCGAAGGGCCTGTAAAGACGGACCTTGATGAGGCCGAGCTTCTCGCCCTTGGAGTTGAGGTAATTGATGGTTTCTTCAACGACATCGGCACCGCTGCCCATGATGACGATAACGCGCTCGGCATCGGGAGCACCGACATAATCAAAGAGGTGATACTTGCGCCCGGTCAGCTCGCCGACCTTATCCATGTAATCCTGGACGATGCCGGGGATCTCAAGGTAACGCTTGTTTGCAGCTTCACGGCCCTGGAAATAGATATCGGGGTTCTGCGCGGTACCTGCCTGATGGGGATGCTCGGGATTGAGAGCACGAGCACGGAAGGCATTGACTGCATCGTAATCGAGGAGCTTTGCCATATCCTCATACTCGATCTGCTCGATCTTCTGAACCTCGTGTGAGGTGCGGAAGCCGTCAAAGAAGTGTACGAAGGGAACGCTTGCCTTGATTGCGGAGAGATGGGTTACGAGTGCAAGATCCATGACTTCCTGTACGGAGGCGGAAGCGAGCATCGCAAAGCCGGTCTGGCGGCAAGCCATAACGTCACTGTGGTCGCCGAAAATGGAGAGGGAGTGAGCTGCGAGTGCACGAGCGCTGACATGGAAGACGCCGGGAAGAAGCTCGCCGGAGATCTTGTACATGTTGGGGATCATAAGAAGAAGGCCCTGAGAAGCGGTGAAAGTAGTGGTGAGAGCACCTGCGGAAAGGGAGCCGTGAACTGCGCCTGCTGCGCCGCCCTCGGACTGCATTTCAGCGATGCGAACCTTTTGGCCGAAAAGGTTGGTTCTGCCCTGTGCGCCCCATTCGTCTGCAACCTCTGCCATGGGAGAGGAGGGAGTGATGGGGTAAATGGCTGCTACATCGGAAAACGCATATGCAACATGCGCTGCAGCGGTATTGCCATCAATAGTGACGGTCTTTGCCATAGAGATTTAATCCTCCTATTGAAATTGTCTGATACATGCCGAATAAGAGCCCTCATTCGGCAGGGTACGGACCAAATCATATTATAGTCCGCTCTTTTTGAAATTACAAGCCAAAATAAGCAAAAATCACGGCATTTTTTAAGTATATTTAACTGCACGCCCGTGAAAAATCCGCATACGGAACGCATAATTAACAAATTATTCACATTTATCCATTGACTTCGAAATCCCGGGAAAATATAATAAATATTGTAAACGAAAAAGGATTGGCAGAAAGGAGGAACGGCATGAAAAAGCTTTTGATTATCGGATTTGCGCTTGTGATGATGAGCTGTGCGTTTATCGCCTGCAATCGGGAGCATGCGGCGGAACAACCGTATATCACCTCTGCGCCGTCGTCTCAGACGCCCGTTTGGAATGAGGGCGATTCGGTGCCGAGCCCGCGCCCGACGCCTGCGGGAACAGAGGAGCTTTCGCTTGACGGAAACATGAGCGGAATACTCTATTATAACCTTGATTTGTTCAGGGTCGATCGCGGCAGCATCGGATTTGATGACGAAAAGCAGGAGGTGCTGTTCGATCTCTTCCTTATGTCAACAAAGTACAGCGTAGAGAGCATAGATCGGGCAATGGGATACATGGAAGTGAATTTCGTCCATCCGTTCATGCCGGATATGATATTTGACGCCTGCTATGATGTCCTTATAAGCGAAACGACTTCGGATACCGCGGTGCTGCTCGATCATATCTATGAAAGGCTCCTCATCGGCATGGACAATGTCTCCGCAAATACGCAGTGCGAAGCATACCGATTTCCGCTGACCGAAAAGGAAGGCAAGCTGTGCGTGGCTGAAGAAAGCTATGTTATGGACAGGTTCTTTGAAGAAAATTTCTTTGCCCCGTACATCCGGTATTTCAATCCCGAAACGATTGAGGGATACCGTGCGGAATATCCGTATGAAATAGATTTGGTCGGAAACAAAGATACCTTGCTGGGCGGGGTCATGGAAGCGGATTCACTCGAGGTCACAGAAGATAATATCGAGATATTCTCTTCTTCCATCAATACCGTTGAGGGAAACGGGAATTACGAATGTACCGAGGGCTTCAGCCTCGATATCAACGGCGACGGCGGCAAAGAGGTCGTTTGGATAAGCTCCGAATACGGGCTCGTTATTTTCAGAAACGAAAAGGCCATTGCGGCAAGCCGACCCGACGAATGGATGAGAAATTGGGAGCGGAGCGCGTACGGGACTTCGGAATTCGGCACATATATGCCTGCGGAGCTGATTATCGTGGATTCGGATTCGGATGATGAAAGAATTGAAATCATTGTGCGGATTCGCGAGACAGGCAGCTCCGAAGCCGGAGGCGAATACTATGTTTTCAGCTATGACGGCAACAACAGCCTTGCATCGAAAAAGCTCCTCGATTACGGCGACGGAAAGCCGTATACGGGCCTTATGTGTACGGGAAGCTGCCTTGCGGTGGAAACCTATGTCAATATAATGGGCTTTCGCTACATGCAGATAAATGCAGTCATAGATGAAGAGCTCGGCCTTACGGGGCTTGACGGCGGGGGAATTTTCAGCTCCCACACCATTGAAACGATAATATTCAACGGTTATGCCGACAGGCTCGCGAATAACGGACTGACTTCGGCATACAGCGAAAGCTCCGCAGTGCTTACAATGCCGCTCAGCTGCACGAAGCTGAGCCTCGATGAAAGCGACCCTGTGACTGTCACCCTTCCTGCCGGTACGGTACTGACTCCGATCAGCGCATCGAATAAGCTCGCGCTCAGCGGAGGAGGTTTGGCGGATACCCGTCCCATTGTGTGGACGGAGGGCAGCTACCCGTCCGCGGAGGATTATGCTGCCCGATGCCGCAGCGGCATTATCACATTCAGGACTGAGAACGGGGATGTTTATTCGGTATCGGTAGAGATCGTGCCGAGCAGAAGCATCGACCTTTCGGCGCTGAATATCGGAGCCGCGCTTGCTCCGGGCAGGTACTATTACCCCGAAAGCGTCTATATCGGGGGTATCGAGCAGAATACGCTCTTCGCTCCGCTGAACTATATCGGGTATTTCAGCTACTGGCAAAGAATGATGCAAATAGATTAAAAAATTGCTGCCGTATACGACCTGACATCGTGTACGGCAGCAGTATAAAGGAGGATAAAGAGCCCGGTTGCGCTGCCGGTCGGAAGCCGGATGCACCGTGCTTGCAGATCGGGCAGACAAAATAGGGAGGAAGCTCCTCACCTTCTCGGATATAGCCGCAGATATTGCAGGCAACGCCCTTTTTCTCGGGAATTGCCGCAGGCTGCCGAACGCTCCATTTACATTATAATGAGGAAAATCCCTTCTTTCAAATACATTCTAACAGGTTTGTCGGAAAAATACAAACATTTTCGGGAAAAACGCTATCATTTCGGGACATAGGCGATTGTTTGCACCCAAAAACATTATATATGGCGCATGAACGGATTTTATCCCTGTTGGCTATGGAATATCACGGAAAATAGTGTATAATGTATCTGACAGAAAAGTTTCGGAGAAAGGGAAAGGCGGAATGGAACAGGTACAGTTCACCTTCAATAAGGGGCTTCGCGGGTTTGCCGCGCTCGTCAAAAACGAGGGCGCAACGCTGTATGCCGTAGGCGGAACGGTCAGAAACGCTCTGATTGGGCTTCCGAGCACGGATACGGATATCTGTTCGAGCCTGCGGCCCGATAAGATAATCGAGATCTGCCGCAGAAACGGGCTCAGGGTCATACCCAAGGGCCTAAGCTTCGGCACGGTTGAGATACGCTGGGGCAGCGAAAGATTTGAACATACCACCTTCCGCTCCGATCACTATTCCTCGGGAGGGGTGCACAGACCGACATCCATCGAATTTTCGGATACGGTCGAGGAGGATGCCGTCCGCAGGGATTTCAGCATCAATGCCATCTATGTCGATATACTGTCCGGTGAGATACTCGACCCGACAGGGGGCATTCCCGATCTTGAAAAGAGGATAATACGCACGACCTCCGCCGATCCGTACAGGGTGCTTGCCGATGACGGATTGAGAATACTGCGCCTTGTGAGGTTTGCTTCCGAGCTCGGCTTTGATATCGACGGGGAGACCTTTGCCGCTGCAAAGGCGCTTTGCTCGAACCTTCGCGGCGTTTCATCTGAGAGGATAAGCGAGGAGCTGAACAAAATACTGCTTTCCGATATAAAGTACGGCGAACGCTCCGCCGATACGGTATTCCGTGGGCTTGAGCTGCTGGATAAAGTCGGCGCGATTGACGTTATCCTTCCGGAGCTTGCAAGAGGACGGGATATAAAGCAAAAACCCTCCCACCACCGCTACGATGTGCTGTATCACAGCCTGCATACCGCATCCGAATGCTGCCCGAAGCTCATCATGCGCCTTTCAGGGCTGCTGCACGATGTCGGCAAGCCCGTTGTGCATGAAAAGACAGGCACCATGCATGACCATAATATCGTCGGCGAGGCCATTTCACGGGAAATACTGCAAAGACTGCATTACGATAAACGCACGGTCGATGAGGTGGCTTTCATAGTCCGAAACCATATGTACGATCTCAATAATACCGCCAAGGACAGCACCCTGCGCTCGCGGTTCGTCATCTGGGGCAAGGAACGCACGCTCGAGATGGCGGAGATCCGTGAAGCGGACGTCCACGGTTCGGGCATAATCCGCGACAGGGTCAAGGCTGCCGATAGATGGAGGAAGCTCCTCATAGATATGGAGAATGAGGGCGTGCCGTTCAGCGAAAAGGAGCTTCGGTGTACGGGCAGCAATATCTGCCAGTGGCTGAATATCTCCGCATCACCCGTGGTCGGGCAGATCAAGCGAGGCATGCTCAAGCACTGCGCAAGATTCCCGAATGACAATACCCCCGAGCGCCTTAAACTGCTCGCAAAGGACATGCTGATGAAATCACAGCTCACGGCAAGGGAAGAATAAGATGCCGGATATTATAGAAATTACCGATCTGAATGACGATAGAATCGGACTGTTCACCCGACTTACCGAAGCACAGCTCAGAAACAGATTAGAACCCGAAAAGGGTATTTTTATCGCGGAAAGCGCAAAGGTCGTCCGCCTTGCGCTCGAAATGGGCTGTGAACCGGTTGCGTACCTGATGGAACGCCGCCAGCTTACCAACCAGGGCAGGGAGTTTATCGAAAACGCAGGCAGCGTGCCCATATTTACCGCCGATGATGAGGTGCTTGAAGGGCTCACAGGATATAGGCTCTACCGCGGAGTGCTTGCCGCAATGCGAAGGCCTAAGCTGCCGAGCGTCGATGAGGTGCTGAAGGATGCCCACCGCGTTGCGGTGCTTGAAGGCATAGTCGATTCAACCAATATCGGCGCGATATTCAGAAGCGCGGCTGCGCTCAATGTCGATGCGGTGCTCGTTACCGCCAACTGCGGGGATCCGCTGTATCGGCGAGCCGTCCGCGTCAGTATGGGTACGGTATTTCAGGTGCCGTGGACGAGAATAGGAGAAACCAATGAGGATTGGCCGGAGAGAGGGCTTGAGAGGCTGAGAAGCCTCGGCTTTAAGTCGGCAGCTATGGCGCTCAGCGATGATTCGGTCAGCATTGATGATGAAAGGCTGAATAAAGAGGAAAAGCTCTGCATCGTTTTCGGTACCGAGGGCGACGGCCTTGCGAAGGAAACCATCGCCCGCTGCGATTATACCGTGCGCATACCCATGGCGCATGGCGTGGATTCGCTCAATGTTGCATCGGCTGCCGCAGTTGCATTCTGGCAGCTCAGGATGAGGTAAAGGAGTAAATATGCGTTACGGAATTATTGACATCGGCTCAAACTCCATAAGATTTATGGAGGAAGGAAAGGTTAAGAAGCTTGTAATTACCACAAGGCTCGGAGAAGGACTTGCGGAGACGGGTAGGCTCGCGGAGAGCAGTATGGCAAGGAGCGTTTCCGTTATCAAAGCGCTTGTGTCCGATTCCGTGCATAGGGGGCTCATTCCTTATGCCTACGCAACCAGCGCAGTGCGCGATGCGGAGAATCAAAAGGAATTTCTTGAAAGGGTCAGGGAGAGCTGCGGCATAGATATTGATGTGCTGAGCGGCGAGAGGGAAGCCGAATACGCTTTTCGAGCTGCCGCGAAGGAGGACGGAGGCCTTATAGATATAGGCGGCGCTTCGTTCCAGCTCGTGACCGAAGGATTTACAAGAAGCATCAAGCTCGGCTGCGTTCGCGGAAGGGATATAGCGCAGGCCGCCGCAAATGCAGCCTCCTGCGATGAAAATTGGGATGCCCAGCGAAGGGTCATAACGGAAATAGTCAGCACGAGTATTGCGCTTCCGAAGATATTGATACGCTCGTGGACGGGCGTCGGCGGTACGGTAACGACCTTGGCGGCATTCAAAGCAGGGCTCGGGGAATACGATATAAAGACCGTTGACAGCGTTATTCTCACAAGAAGCGATGTCGAAGAGCTGATAGAAAAGCTGCACGGGCTCGGCGAAGCAAGGAAGCTTGAACCGATTCTGAATAAGAGGCATGATGTGATAATGTACGGCGCTGCTATCCTCGCGGCGGTCATGGATACGGCAGGAATAGAAAGAATTGCCGTCAGCAGCCGAGACGGCATGGAAGGCTATCTCGATTACTTGAAAAACGGATAACGGAGGTACCAAAAATGATCGAAATCATGTGGATCCCCTTTGCGGTTTTTGCTGTTCTGTTCTGCCTTGTGATTTACAAGATTATTTCGACATGGCATAAGGATAATAAATCCCCGAGGCTTACCGTGCCTGCGGTCGTGAAAAGCAAAAGGCAGGAGAACAGGCATCATACCGTCGGTACGGGCGCAAATCAAACGCAGCATTTTAGCACATCCTATTTTGTGACATTTGAATTTGAAAGCTCGGACACATTGGAGTTTATAGTCAGATATGATGAGTATGAAAGCCTCTGTGAGGGCGACTGCGGTTATTTGAGCTTTCAGGGTACGCGGTTTTTGGGCTTTGAAAAAAAGACGGAATTCTGACAGGGAAGCATAAGGCGCATAAAAACAGCATATTTTTTAACGGATGAGCGTGAAGTATTTTCGGATATTTTCACGCTTTATTTGTGAATATCTGTGGGGAGAAACCGAAATGAAACTGTTTATTGCTTCAAAGCAGCCGGCAAATGTGCTCGTATGCGGTGAAAAAACCTTCACGGCCGGTACGGACAAAACCGTATTCATGATTACGGATGCAAAGCAGACCGTGAGCATATTCCCGTGCGGAGGATACCTTCCGATAACTGCGGAAATAAAGCTCGGTGAAAAGACGGCGGAGGATAATGCTGCGAACGGAGGGAGGATAAGAATCTTCAATTGGGGCGAGTATGGTTTGGAGCTGGAACCGGAATTTGCAGCCATTCCCGTAAATAATTCTCCAAAACAGCTTGCGGCGCTGGATTATCCGTGCAGCGACGGTAAAAAAAGAA
The DNA here is from genome assembly GCA_004556165.1 of Clostridiales bacterium. Classification (GTDB taxonomy): domain Bacteria; phylum Bacillota; class Clostridia; order Christensenellales; family CAG-138; genus PeH17. The sequence continues at coordinate 75,295 of SFIR01000007.1, forward strand.
CGGTGGAAATCTATTCGGACTGCGGGCTCCGCATGCTTGAAAGGTTTCCGTCGTGCGAGGAGAGAGGGTATCTTATAGATAACGGGGAAAGGGCTATCGACAGGGCGGAGATGCGCACATTCGATATCGGGAGAGAGCTCGTGCTGATCGCGCGGCTGTTTTCGACAGGCGGCGAAAGGATACTCGCATTTAATAACGAGCTATCGGAAATATTAGATGTTTCGGGGAATGAGTGCGAGCTGTCCGATGGCTATATCGTTTCTGTAACGCGCCTCGGGACGGTCATGGGTCACGAAAAAAGGAGGAGATTCGATTTCAGACAATCGGGAATCGTTCCACTTCCTGAGGAGATAGGCTATTTTACCGCAGCAAGGCATGCTCCGGCAACAAAAAGGGAAACTGCCCTTGCGCTTACGGAGTGCATCGCGCTGGGGAGAACAGATGAAGCATACGGCCTGCTGGATTCGGAGCTGAAGGGGATGCTCGGAGCCGATGAGCTTGCGGATTTCTTCGGAAGCTTTTCCTTCTGCCGCGCCGCGCCCGAAGGCATGTGCGAAGGGGAGAATATCCTGATAGGACTGTACGACGGCAGCGCCTCACAGCTCCGCATCTTCGAATTTTCGGTCGAAAACGGCAGGATCTGCGATATAATTGATACTGCCGCCGATGATGGGGAGTAAAACGGTTTGATTTTCCCGGCATGCCATGCTATAATTAACTCGAAAATCCGAGTATCGGGAGGCAGACATGTTCGATCTTCACTCACATTCAGTATATTCGGACGGCACGGAAACGCCGTCCAAGGTGGTCGATATCGCAAAGGAAAGCGGGCTTAGCTTATTTGCGCTTACGGATCATGACAGCATCGCAGGCGTAAAGGAAGCGATCGTGCGCGCAAAAGAGGTTTCCTTGAATCTTCTCACGGGCTGCGAGATGGAAGTGAGCTTCTATGCGGTGCTTCATCTGCTATGCCTCGGAATGGACATCGACGACCCCGGGTTCAAGGGAGTGATCGAGCGTCAAAGGGAATACAGGCTTGAAAGGAACGATAAGCTGACGAAGCTCCTCTACAGCCTCGGTTATGACGTTGCTCCTGCGCTCAATACGGACTGCGACTGCGTAACGAGGGCTCATTTTGCCGCCGCGCTCGTCAGGCTCGGCTATGCCTCAAGCATGAACGATGCCTATCGCCGCATCCTCGGTCAGGGCTGCCCGGGCTACGTCAAGCAGGAACGCTTAAGCCCCAAGGAGGTCATAGACTGCACGAAGAATGCCGGAGGCATCGTGGTGCTCGCTCATCCCATGCAGATGAAATGCGAGCCTGCGCCTATGGTCGATGAACTCGTCTCGCTCGGCATCTGGGGCATAGAAGCGCATTATTATAATGCAACGCCCGGAGAAACAAAGCTTTTTACCTCCCTCGGCAAGGCGCACGGCCTTAACATCACCTGCGGCAGCGATTTCCACGGCAGCACTCGTCCCGAGGCCGTTATCGGCGGCTGTTATGACGGCTGCGATGAGCTGAAACACACGGAGGAAAAATTGTATAGAATGTTCTTTTGAAAAAAGCTGCGCGGCCGGAAAAACAAGCCGCGCAGCTTTTTGCATTCCCAAAACCACCCGATAGTCGAGCTGTTCCAAAGGGATCTTTGCCGTTTAACCCAGCGGAGGCACCGATGAAGGCGGCTCCGCATTCCATTCCCTTGCACTAATAGCTGAATCTTGCTTTTACATACACTGTCGTTTTTCCCATGAGGTCAACAAGGTTGGGATATTCACTGTATACACTCTGGATGATCAACTTATTATCCGTGGAGATAAGGTTGCCGAATATGTCATACCATCCCAAAAACTCATACCCCTCATTCGGAGTTGCGATAAGTGCAGAGTGATTGAATGCGTTCGAGCGTTCGGGATCTCTAAACCAATCAATACCGATATACCCTTGACCACGGGCATCGGCGTAGACTGTCGCATCATAGGGAAAATACTGTTCTTCATCGGTGGAGCCCGGAGGATCCAGGTGTATAATGCTTTCGGTACACATCATGATCCAGCTAATAGATTTGAGCTTAGGACAGTCTCCGACCGTGAAGTATCTATTGGGCGTATTGCGGGAGATGATTCGTTCAAGCTCGGGACAGCCCCAAATACTAAGCTCCGCTGAATTGGAGCCGCTGACATCAAGCTCGGATATTCCGAGAAAATGCGTGAGTACAAGGAAAAGCTCGGAGCATCCGCTCAAATCAAGCTCGCCGACAAGCGTCCCATGGGTGGAGAACATAAAGTCAAAGTGAACCCAACACAATTTGCCATCCTCATCCCATGAAAAGTTACTGCTGTCGAAGCGTATATCGTCGCTGGGGTAGGGGTTATATTCTTTATATTCCGACCATGTTCCGGGATCATCCGGATCATAGACGAGCCCATTCTCCGCGCTGAGCTTTTCGCCGTTCTTGTGGGTGCAAAGGGATTCGCGGGCTCCTGCACGGAGGGGTCTTCCGTGGGTTCCTCGGTGGGCTGTTCCGTGGGTTCCTCGGTGGGCTGTTCCGTGGGTTCCTCGGTCGGCTGCTCCGTCGCCGGCTCCGGGGTTCCCTCATTCTGCGTTGGTGTGCATGCCGCGAAAATCATACATAAAGTTAGTAAAACGCACAGAATGCTTAGGATTTTTTTCATGTAAATTACCTCCAATATTTGTTTGCACTTCGTTTAGGTATTGGAACAAAGTGTCTTTGTCCCTACTGATAGTATACATATACATTTAGAAATTGTCAACAATTACATCATATATAATAAACGGTACGAACAAAGCGCGCATATCACAAGACAAGAACAGCCACAGCAGTGCGAACTACTGTGACTGTAAACCATAATATAATCCCCGCGCATTTACACGGGTGCTCATAAGAAAGTAATTGAAAAAATTACGATTATGGCATCTGTCAGACGGGGTTGGTAAACGAGATAACGGGTATTCGGTGAAAGCCGAGTACCTGTTATTTTTTTTGCCTGTGTGTGGAAGCAATAGATTTATTCACATTTTTCGTGTATAATTAACTCATATCTTTCCTATCCTTTCCATTCCGAGATTTTTTCAAAAAATCTCAAAAAATTTTGCAAACATTGGAACAATTCACCCTTTCTCATGCCATATATAGTAGAGGGCTATTTCAAAACGATTGGAGGTGACGCTTATGGAGAAGCGGAAAAGCCCAAAAGGATTCATCGTGGTGCTGCCCGGTGAGATCATCGAAATACCGCAGGACAGCGATAAATCGTGGCTGACCCTGTTTTACAGCTTACCAAGAGAGCTTGCAGAAAAGTGGAAGCCCGCTTATGATCTGCCCCGCTGCCCCTATGAGGTACTACGGACGGACAAGTATGACCACATCGTATGTGATGATATGTTCAAGCTGCTTGTGTGGGACTGCTACGCATGGAGCGCATGGCAGTTTTTCCAAGTGAAAGAC
>SFIR01000024.1 GCA_004556165.1 Clostridiales bacterium
CGTTATTATAGCCGGGATCGTAGGTAAAATCATCAACGCCGTCCGGGTCAACGGAATAGATGGCGCATAGGCGCCGATACAGCGCATCAAAGGTCTTTTTTGTGCCGGAGTCAAATTCGCCTGCATAAAAATCATCCCGCATATTCTCGGTTAGAATATCGCTTATAGCCGAGCTTGAAAGCGTATCCTCAATACCCTCGCCCTGAAGGCACCAGCAGAGCTCATCATCTGTGACGAGCAGCAAAAGCACGCCGTTCTCCTCGTCCTTATCGCCAATTCCCCAGGCATTGAACAGATCATAGGCATAATTCTCAATATCGTCATAGCCTACATAGTCCATAGTCGGAATAGTCACGACGCAGATCTGGGCGCCGCAGCTTTCGGCGAGATATTGATTATACCGAGCGATATGGTTTTCGGTTTCAGAAGAAAGCACGCCCGATTTATCGAGCGCATATGCGCCCTCATCGCTCAGGGGAATATTCTCGGTCTTTGCGCAGCCCAATGCGAATGCGAGTACGAATATAAAGGCAATTATGATTGCCGATTTTGATACGAGCTTATGCTTCATTTCCTCTGTCATTTGCCTATATTAAAGAGTTTTGCAAGGACGCTGCGCGGAAAGCCGTCGAGGTAGGTATCAAGCTTTTCGCTCGTCTCGAGATAATCGCCCGAATATGCGCGCTTGATCTTCGCCTGATCGGAAAGGAGCTCTGCAAGGTCGGAGGTATTGCCGTTCTCGCCGAGCCGGGAATTGATATTCTCGATGACGGAAGCGAGCTCGGTATAAATGCCGTACCCGTCAAAGGCGGAGGAATTCTCATCAAACGCCTTGATGAGCTCCTTGGCCTTCGCTATTTCGTCCGGCGAGCCCAAAATACCCTCCGCATACGAAACGAAGCTCTTTGCCGTTGAAACATAGGCGCTGAGATCATTTGAGAGGCAGTTGCCGTGCCTGTCGGTCTTGATGGCTTCCTTATCAAAGCCCTTGACTATATTATTATAGTCGAGCTTGAGGCGTATTCCGCCGATTACCGTCACGCAGAATACTGCCGTGACTATCAGCACGATAAGGGCAGGGATGAATTTTGACAGATCCTTTTTCATTTACGGTCTTTTCCCGGTTATTTCTCCTCTGCAACCTCGAGCAGCTTCTTATGGAGTTCATTTTCAATCCTGCTGAGCTCGGCTTCGGCAGCGATACGCTTCTCATGGCCTTCGCGCTGAATCCTCAGGACATCATCCATGGTGGTGATGAGCTTTTCGTTTGTCTCGGTCAGGGTCTCGATATCGACGATGCCGCGCTCGCTTTCCTCGGCTGCCGCAACGGTCGCGGTATGGAGGGATTCCGCGTTCTTCTTCAGGAGTTCATTGGTCATATTGGTAACGCTGCGCTGTGCTTCGATCGCCTGCTTGGTATGCTCGAGCCCGAGTGCAATGACCATCTGATTCTTCCAAAGGGGTATGGTATTCATGATGGTTGTCTGTATCTTCTCAATCATCATGGTATCGTTATTCTGGATAAGCCTGAGCTGCGGAGCCATCTGCAGGCTGATATTACGGGTGAGCTCGAGATCATAGATCTTCTTCTCAAACCTCGTACACTTATCCGCAAAATCCTTTGCGCTCTGGGCGTCCTCCGGAAGATTGCTCTGCTTCGCCTTTTCTGTAAGCTCTACAAGGGTCGTATTCCTCTCCTGCTCAAGCTTCTTCTTACCGGCGAGGATGTACATGGTCAGCTCCTTGAAATACGCAATATTCTTCTCGTACATTTCATCGAGCGTTGCAACATCCTTTCTGAGCCCGGTCTGGTGCTCTTCAAGATTTAGTACGATGCGGTTGACGTTCTTCTCCGCATCATCATATTTTGCGCGCATTGCCTCGAGCTTATCGCCCTGCTTCTTGAAGAATCCGAGCAGACCCTTTTTCTCCTCCTTGCCGAAGGACTGAAGCTCTCCGATAAGCTCCGTTATCATCTCGCCCGTTTCGCCGAGTTCCTTGGTCTTGACATTTGCGAGTGCGCTGTCGGAGAATTCGCTGAGCTTTGCCTGGCTCTGGGCGCCGTAGTTCATGACGAGATTTGCATCGGTGATGTCGATTTTTTCCGCAAAGGCTTCAACCATCTGCTGCTCTTCCGGAGTCAGAATCGCAGTCTCAGCGAGGCTCTTTTCGATCTCCTCATCCGTCAGCTTAACGGCCTTTACCTCTTCGGTCTCGGCTACGGGATCAAGGGTCAATACGGGGGTGTACTTTTCTTCCATGGTAATTATTTCCTTTCTTATTTTTCGCTGCTGCTTTTATTCACCATGCCGTCAAGGACATCGATATCTGTCGAGATGTCGAGCGCCTCATCGGAATAGAGAGAATCAAGACTTGTTTCAAATGCCTTTGCGATGGTCTCGCAGTTATCCTCGACTTCCCTCATGATTTCTTCGGAATTGCTTCCTCTATTAGTCAGAAGCTCCTGCTTTTTATAGGATTGGAGCAGTTTATCCGAAGTCGGAAGATAGTAATTGAGGAACCTGCGCAGCTTAAATGCCTTATCGGGTTTTTTGCTGAGCTCATAAAGGATCACCTGACCTGCCTTTATCATCCTCGTTACGGCTGCGCTCACCCTTTCATCATTTATAGCCCTTTCAAGCTGCTTTAATGATGCAAGATGCGTATGCGCTTCCTTCAGCGCTTCGTCAAGCTCCTTTATGCCCGTGTCATATACGGGCTCCTTCTCGATCTCGACAACGGTATCGGGGAATTTTCTTTTTGAAAATACGAGCACGCCTGCCGTTATCACTGCAGTCATGATAAACCAGCCCCATTTATAGATAGGGAATATCAGGCTCAGCACCAATATTGTCAGTGCCGCAAGATAATACGGTATGGGATTTATTACTGTCTTAGTGTCCTTCATCTGTTTTTCCTTTTGTTTGCTTCATCCATTATAGGATATTTCCTTGTTTTTTACAATAGCTGCCGCCGTTTTTTCCGATACGGACAAAAAGCTCTTCCGCTTTTCTTTCGAGAAGCTCCGAAGCATGCTCCATTGCATATTGTTTAGTCATCCCCTCCTCGATCAGGCAGATGACCTCGCAGGAATCCGTATCGGCCTCCGCCTCGCTGCTTCCGGCGATGACAACAACGGGTACGCGCTGTTTCCTTGCATGGCTAATCACCGCATCGACCGCCTTGCCGTTTCCCATGCCCGTTTTATCAAAGCAGCCCTCACCCGTAATGACGAGGTCGGTTTTTTTCAGGAGCTTATCAAATTCGTTAATCCTTAGCATTGTATCCGCGCCCGAGACTATCTCTGCGCCGAACAGGGCTATGAACATTGCAGCGATGCCGCCGGCCGCGCCGCTGCCGGGGACGGAGCCTATATCCCTTCCTGCAAAGGAATTAAAGAGCTTTTCAAGATTCTTCATGCCGCTTTCGAGCACGCGGAGCTCATTCTCACCTGCGCCCTTCTGCGGAGCAAAGGTATTTGCGGCTCCTTTTTCGCCCGTCATGGGATTACTTACATCGCAGAACAGCTTTATATCGGCATTTTTGAGCTTTTCGCATACGAGCTCGGTATCTATTCTTACGACCCTTTCCGTATCCGCACCGCAGCCCAAAAGGATATTCCCTTCCGCGTCGAAGAATCTGACGCCGAGCGCGGCTGCCGCGCCCATGCCGCCGTCATTAGTTGCGGAGCCGCCCAGACAGAGAACGATATGCTTTGCGCCGCGTGAAAGTGCATCAAGCACGAGCTCACCCGTGCCGAAGCTCGATGCGCGCATGATGTCACGGTCCTTTTCATTTATGAGGGCAAGCCCGGAAGCCGCAGCCATCTCTATGACGGCAGTATTTCCGCCTACCATGCCGTATTCGGCTGCAACGGGTTCACCCAGTGGACCCGTAACGGTGCAGGCATATTTCACGCCACCGAAGGTGCGCACGATGATATCCGCAGTGCCGTCACCGCCATCCGCCATGGGCAGGGGGTGGATAGTGCTGCCGGGAAGAATACGCCTTGCGGCTTCCGCTATCGCAGCAATGGCTTCTTCCGCTGTCAGGCTTCCCTTGAATTTATCCGGAGCAAGGACAATTCGGAGCTTTCCGCCCTCGCTGCGCGAATATTTGCGTTTTTCGGGGAGCTGAACGGCTAAGTCTCCGCCTTTCAGCATGCCGTCGCTCCCGAATTCACCCAGATACTCGGCGTCATCAAGGCGCGAGAGCGCATTGGTCTGGATATACGGGCGGCTCGTTACGAGTGAACAAAGCAGCATAGGATCCTGCCGGAGTACCGAATAGAGCCGCCGCATCTGCTTGAGTCCGCCTCGGGTGAAGATGACGGTCAGAATATCATCGCCGTCGATGGGAAGGAGCTTAGACCTGCTGATGTACAGCCCCGTGCCGTCCGTATCCTCCGCATGAAGGGGACGAAGCACCTTTTTGACAGCGGAAATTATTTCGCTCTTGGTGGGTTCTGCGGTATTGAGTTTTAGCCTTACGCCGAGGCTGAAGCGACTGAGTTCCATTTTTTCAGCTTTCTTTCCCGCCCGATAGGACGAATTCAGGTTGTCCGTTCACAATTTTACAGCAATATCCGGTATTCTTCCGTATGCTGCCATCAAGAATTCCGAGGCTTATTCCGTCCTCGAGCTCCTTTGAAACGGTATTTTGGAGCGAATGTGCGCCTGTGCGCAGAATGTCATCATCTTTCGTATGCGAAAGGATGAATTCCGTTACTCCTTCTTCAAAGTAAACGGCTATTCCGCGAGACGCGAGCTTTTTTTGCAGGGCTGACAGAAATACGGAAACGATTCTTTCTTTGCAGCCCTCGATAGTGTTAAGCTGCACCGCAGCATCGAGGCACGAAACGAATTCGCTTCCGAGGGAAGCAAACGGAGTTTCTTTTGCATTCTCTGCGCCAAAGCCTGCGGTACGGCTTTTCGCCGCGCCGATATTCATCGTCATAACGACGATATTATTTCTGAAGCTGACGCTCCTGCCCCTGCCATCGGCCATGATGCCCGTTTTCAGCATCGAAAGCACAATATCCCTGACAGCTTGGCAGGCGGAGTCGATATTTTCAAGGAGTACAAGGGCGTAGGGCTTTCTTCTGACGGCTTCGGTGAGCCTTCCGCCCTCGTCCGAATCACGGTAGCCCGTGGGAGAGCCTATAAGCGTTGAGAGCTTTTCGGCTTCGCGGAAATCATTCATGTCAAAGCGCAGCACAGCATCCTCCTTTGGGAAGATTGCGCCTGCAAGCGCATATGCAAGCGAGGTCTTGCCCGTACCGCTTGCGCCGGCAATGAGGATGGTGCAATGCGGTTTTCGAGTGCTGCCGAGGCCGGCGGCGCTTGAGCGTATGGCTCTTGAGATGGCCGAGATTGCCTCATCCTGACCGAAGATACGGTCTGAAAGGCTTTTTTCAAGCTTCGTGAGCCTCTCCATGCCGTCACCCGTCAGATTTTCTTTGGGTATCCCCGTCAGCAGCTCCGCCACGGCTGCGACCTTTTCCCCGTCCACAACGGGCTTGCCGCCGCATGAATTGAGCCTTGCATGGGAGGCCGCCTCGTCCATAAGGTCTATTGCCTTATCGGGCAGGAACCTTTCCGGCATGCACCTTACCGAAAGGCTGACACAGCTTCTGAGCGCTTCATCGGTAAAGGTCACGCCGTGGTGACGTTCGTATTTTGATTTTATACCCTTGAGAATGGCAAATGCCTCATCCTCGGAGGGTTCATTCACGACAATTTTCGAGAATCTGCGTTCAAGCGCGGCATCCTTCTCGATGTATTTTGCGTATTCATCGAGCGTGGTCGCGCCGATGATGCGCATGCCGCCGCGCGCAAGCGCAGGCTTCATGATATTTGCTGCGTCAACGCTGCCTTCGCCCGCTCCTGCGCCGACGATGGTATGGATTTCATCAATGAACAGTATCACATCGTCGCTTAGTTCATCGAGTATCGCCTTCAGCCTTTCCTCGAATTCTCCGCGGTACTTCGTGCCTGCGATGACCGAACCCATGTCAAGGCGCATCAGGTTGACATTTTTAAGCTCCGCAGGCACTCTGCCCTCGGCAATCAGGGCGGCAAGCCCTTCGACTATCGCTGATTTGCCCACGCCCGGATTACCGACGAGTACGGGGTTATTCTTGCTTCTCCTGAGAAGTACCGTAATCAGCCTGTCAATCTCATTTTCACAGCCGATGAGCGGATCGACGCGGCCGCGCTTTGCTTCCTTAACAAGATCGACGGCGAACCTTGAGAGGACGGAAGCCCCTTCAGCAGCCCTTTTTTCGGATATTCGGAGTTTTTCTTCGCTGAGCTTTTCCTTTTTCAGCTCGTCTTCGGTAAACTGATTCCCCCCATCCGCTTCTTCCTCCTCATCTTCATCGGACACGGATTCGCTTCTGAGCGCCTTTTTGAGCTGTTCGGTATCCACTCCTGCATATTCGAGTATCCTTGCGCCGAAGCATTCGCGTTCGCGAAGGAGTGCCGAAAGGATATGCTTTGTTTCTATTGAGACTTCGCCGCAGGCTTTTGCCTCGTACAGAGCGAGCTCCAGAACCTTCTTAGCATTTCTCGTATAGCCGAGGCTGTCGGTAAAGCGCTGGCTGCCCGTGCCTATAAAGGAGTCGATATACGGAAGCGCGATGCTGTCCGTCATGCCGAATGCGGCAAGGAGCTTATTTGCAGTTCCCTGCGCGCGAATGAGCCCGAGCAGGATATGCTCCGAGCCTATAAAGCCGTGGTGAAGTTCATTTGCCGCTTCCCTCGCCAAGCTGAGTACGCTTTGGGCGGAATCGGTATAGGTATTTGCCATCTGTTCCTCTGAAAAGCTGTTAAGCTGTGGTATCAATCTGTCGCTTGCTGACGGGTCTTCGCATGTAGACATTGAGCACAATGCCCACGCCCATCATATTCGTCAGCATATTTGAACCTCCGTAGCTTATGAACGGGAGCGGTATTCCGGTAACGGGCATGATGCCCATGGTCATGCCGATATTTTCAAAGACATGCGCCATTATCATTGCGGCAACGCCGATGACAAGGCATGTGCCGAGATTATCCCTTGCGATATAGGCGATATAGACCCATCTGAATATGAGCACGGCAAAGACGATTATGAGTATCAGTGCGCCGATAAAGCCAACCGCCTCGGTTATGCCGCTGAATATGAAATCCGTATGCCTTGCAGGAAGATACCTGAGCTGCGCCAAGGTTTCCTCACCGAAAAAGCCCTTTCCGAGAAGCCTGCCCGAACCGATAGCGAGCTTGGATTTTTCCACATGGTATTTGGCGTCATCGCTCGCTGCGGAAGGGTTGATGAAAACATCTATCCTGTCGCGCTGGTTATCCGTCAGGATGAATTTATAGGCAAGCACGATACCGCCTCCGCCGACTGCCGCAGCGGCAAGGATATAGGTCCATTTTATCCTTGCGATAAAGAAGATTGCAGCCATGATAACGAGCAGAACGAAAGCAGTGCCGTAATCGGGCTGGAGCACGATGAGCATAAAGGGCAGAAGCGTAATCGCGACGGCAAGCGCAATATCCTTTAATTTCAGCAATCTTCCGTCCCTGTCCATCGCTGCCGAAACGACCTTTGAAAGCAACAGTACAAGCGCGATTTTCGATAATTCGCCCGGCTGTATCGCGCGTTCGATGGTATCGAAAACGAACCAGCCCTGCGCGCCGCCCCTGACCTTGCCGAAGACAAAGAGCAGCGCAAGAAGGCCGATTATGCCTGCATAGGCAAGGACTGCCAGCTTTTTGAATACGGAATAGTCAAAAACGATTATCAAGAGCATAGCCGCGGCGCCGATTAGGAAATTCGTGATATGCTTCGTGAGATACTCGACATTGAATTTACTTATATAGTCCGAAAGCCCCCGTTCCGTGCCGTCAAAGGGCGCGGACATAACGGAGGCAATGGCAACGGTACCGAAGATAACGAGCCCAAGCACGATAGCCACGGTCAGCCAGTCGATATGCTTAAAGGATTTTTTGTCGAATAGGCTCATCTTTCGGCTTAAATTATGAACCTTTCATTCTTTTTGCCCGCTTTTTGAAGCTCGGCGAGCTTATCTTCGTAGCCCTTTTTGCCGAGGAGCGCATAGGTCGCGTTCTTGCCCTCTTCGACCCCGGGCTGGTCAAACGCATCAATGCCGAGCAGCTCACCTGCGAATGCCGTCTGCATTTCAAAGAGCATGAGAAGCTCACCGACGGTAAATTCGTTGACTTCGGGAACGATTATGGTCTTATTCATGTGTCCGCTGACGGTCACGGCATGCTCCGTTGCGCGGCATTCCGCAGAAATGAGTTCATTCAGCGTATGCCCCGAGAGGAATGCGACATTCGGGATATCGTCATAGGCATGAGGAATAGCATATTCCGTCCTGTACTTCTCGACACGGATAAATGTGATGGTCTTATCGAAGGGACCGTCGGTGTAGAGCTGTACCTGCGAATGCTGATCGGTGACGCCGAGCGCTTTGACGGGGGTCTGACCCACGCGCACAAGCTTGCCGTCAACGGTCTTTTTCTTGCCGAGGGATTCCGCCCAGAGCTGAGCATACCAATCCGCCATGTATTTCAGGCTGTCCGCATAGGGCATGAGGACGGAGATATTCGCTCCCTTCTCCATTGCGAGCACTTCGAGCGCAGCGCTTACGAGCGCGGGATTTTTAAGGACATCCTCATTTGAGCAAAGCCCATCCATGAACTCCGCACCGTCCAGAAGCTTCCCGATATCCGCTCCGCATACGGCAGCGGCAACGAGCCCGACCGGGCAGAGCTCGGAGAACCTTCCGCCGACGCCGTCCGGCACGATAAAGGTCCTGAGATTGTATTTTTCGGCAATGCCGATGAGATTGCCCTTGCTGCTGTCGGTCGTGGCAATGATATGATCCTTCAGCCCCTCCTCGCCGTAACGGTCAAGAAGCAGCCTTGTGACGATGAGAAGCTGGCTCATCGTTTCGCCGGTGCTGCCGGATTTTGTGATGACATTGAATACGGTCTTATCGAGATCAATGATGTCAAGAAGAGCCGCCATGCGCTCGGGATCGACATTATCCTCAACGTAGAATTTGGGACCATTCCTCTTTTCGCGCGGAAGCTCGTTATAGTGCTGATGGCGGAGCGCCTGATGCACCGCCGCAGGGCCGAGCGCGCTGCCGCCTATGCCGAGAACAACGAAATATTCCGCACTCTCGCGTACCCACGCGGCGGTCTCGTTTATCCTCTCAATATTCTTGCGTTCGGTTATGTAAAGCTCGCGCCAACGGAGCTTATCCCGCTTTGAATTGACCCTTTCGAGCGCAGAGAAAAGCTCACCCTTCATAGCAAGGAGCTTTTCCTCCTCGATTCCGTTCTCGCCGACGGCGGAGGTGAGCATATTATTATAATCAATTTTTATTCTGAGATCTTCGTTTTTCATATTCTTTAAGAACCTCCGTATTATTTTACCGTATGTTCCAACATTATTATAACACATGATCGGCTGAAAATGAAGCGGAATTATTGTAATACGGGCGATTATTCGCGGCTGAATAAGCATATTTTTGATTTCGGGCAAAAAAACAACGGCAGGGGGTGAATAATGCCCTCTGCCGCCGTATTCGCTTTTTTCATCAGCCCGGAGGCCACTGCATGCTGCGTCCGCCGAGGATGTGGAAATGCAGGTGCTTGACGCTCTGCTGTCCGTCCCTGCCGGTATTGATGACGACGCGGAAGCCGTTTTCGGCGATGCCGAGATCGACTGCCAGCTTTTTAACGACCGTCTTCATATGCGCGAAGGTCTTTTCATCCACCTCCAATATGCTGTCGAAATGCTCCTTCGGAATGAGCAGCACATGTACGGGCGCCTGCGGTTCAATATCCCTGAAGGCAAGGACGGTATCATCCTCATAGACCTTGCTCGACGGTATCTCTCCGCGGACAATCTTGCAGAATAAGCAATTATCCATTTTCTTCTCCTTTCACTCATTTATTTTATTTCCCAAAAGCCTGATCTCGCCGTCCTTCTGAACGGAAACGGAATCTATCAGTACATTTACAAAGGTATTCTCCTCCTCATGGCTTCCGATGACGACCTTGGCATAGGTATCGGTGCAGCCGAGAGCCTTACCGCCCTCATTTTCTTCGATGAGCACGGAAACGGTACTGCCTATATAGGTTTTGAGGAATCTCATTTCAAGCTCGCGGCCTTTTTCGATGAGCTCCTTCGCTCTTTCGCTCTTGACGGCGTTTGTCAGCTGACCGCTCATCCCATCCGCCTTGGTGCCGCTCCGCCTCGAATACGGGAAGATATGCACCTTGCTGAACCCGACCTTTTCCATAAACGCAAGGGTCTCGCGGTGTTCCTCCTCGGTTTCACCCGGAAAGCCTGCGATGATGTCCGTTGTGAGAGCAAGACCTTCCCCGAAGGCAGTACGGAGCTTGACCGTCAGGGCATAGAACTGCTCGGCGGTATAGCCGCGCTTCATTCTGTCAAGGACGGTGGTTGAACCGCTCTGGAGCGCAAGGTGGAACTGCCTGCATATCCTTTCGTTTGCGGCAAGGCCCGAAATTATTTCATCGCTCATCATATGCGGTTCGAGCGAACCGAAGCGTATGCGCTTGATATTTTCAAGGCCGTCAAAGCATTTAACGGCATCGAGGATATTGGTTCCGTCACCGAAATCCCTGCCGTAGCTCATGAGGTGAATGCCCGTGAGCACGACCTCGGCATAGCCCTCCTCATTCAGCTTTTCGGCTTCATTCCGCACGGATTCGAGCCTTCTTGACCGTATCGCGCCCCTTGCATAGGGTATCGCGCAATAGGTGCAGAACATATTGCAGCCATCCTGAATCTTGAGATAAGCTCGCGTCCTGCCCTCACGGGTCGCCGAAAGCTCCTCAAACTCCCTTTCCCTCATCACATCACGGACGAGCACCTCCGCTTCGCCGTGTTCGTTTTCAAACAGTGCTGCGGCTATCTCGACAATCTTATTCTTATCTGCGCTGCCGAGCACGGCATCGACCCCGGAAAGCCTTTTTGCTTCCTCTGGACTGCGCTGGGTAAAGCAGCCGCAGGCGATAAGCTTTGCATTTTCATTCAGGCGATGCGCCTTTGAGATCATCTGACGGGATTTCCTATCCGCAATATTCGTAACGGTGCAGGTATTTATAATGCAGAGATCGGAAACGGAAGGATCATCGGTCACTTCCCAGCCCGCTTCCCTAAGCAGCTCCGCCATTGCATCGCTCTCATATTGATTTACCCGGCAGCCGAGCGTAATAAAGCAGCAGCGCATCAATCCTCCAGCTCGTACATGAGCATTGCGAGCATGGCCATGCCCGCGGTTTCCGTTCTGAGTATGCGCCTTCCGAGGCTTACGGAATACGCATTTTTATTGGCAGCAAGCAGAAATTCCACCTCTGCCATTTCAAGCCCGCCCTCGGGGCCGATGAAGATACCGACCCTCTGCGGCTTTTCCGTTATTTTCTCGCGGAGCAGAGTCCGAAGGCTCAGCTCCTGTTCGTTTTCATAGGCGACTATCAGAAGGTCGAATCCCGAAAAATCGCAGCTCTGCAAGGCTTTCGGCGCTTTGACCTCAGGCGAAATGCCCCTGCCGCTCTGCTTAGACGCCTCCTGCGCAACGCGGTTATAGCGGATGAGCTTATTATCCTTTGCATCCGGCTTTACCACACAGCGCTTGCTGCTGACGAGCTGAATATCGTGGATGCCCAGCTCTACGCATTTCTGCACTATCGTTTCGGTCTTTCCGGATTTTGGGAGGCATTGGAAAAGCGTCACCTCAGTTGCCGGCTCCGCCATGCACTGCTCTTCGGCCGTTACCTTCAGTACGACCTTATCACGGGCGCAGCTTTCGATGCATGCACTGTATTCCGTGCCGTCACCTGATACGAGCAGAACCTCATCGCCGCATTTCATGCGGAGCACGGTCAGTATATGCCTTGCTTCCTCGCCCGAGAGGGTGAAGCTCTCTCCGACTATGGGTGTTGTTTCGGTAAAAAACCTCCGCATATGCTTTTCCTTTATGCTTTTTCGGCGAGCAGAGCGCGCCAATCCTCGCCCTCGCGCACTTCGATTATCTTCAATCCGTTTTCCCGAAGGGCTTCAGTGACCTCATCGAGCCTGTCATCAATAATGCCGGAGGCTATGAACATGCCGCCGTCCTTCATAAGCTGCGGCACTACCGGAGCGAATGCGATTATGATATTTGCAACGATATTTGCCATGACTATATCGAATTTTTCGCCCGCAATATCCTTTTTAAACTCCGCATCGGTCAGAATATCGCCCGTGCGGATGAAGTATTTATCCATATCTATGCCGTTGAGAGCGGCATTCTCCCCGGCGACCTTGGCGGCGACGGGGTCAATATCTATGGCGTAGGTCTCCCTTGCGCCCATGAGCGAGGCGGCAATTGACAGTATGCCGCTGCCGCAGCCGAGATCCGCCACGCGCATATCGGGGGATATGAGCTTTTCGAGCAGCTCAAGGCACATCCTCGTCGTATGATGAGTGCCGGAACCGAATGCCATACCCGGGTCTATGCGGAGCACCGCACCGGTGCTGCCCTCGGGGACTTCCTCCCATGAGGGGCATACGAGCAGCTTTTCGCCTATCTGCATGGGCTTAAAATACGCCTTCCAGTTATTCGCCCAGTCCTCCTCATCGACGATTCGGGTGCCGATTTCAAGGCTCCCCAAATCCATACCGAGCTCCGGTGCAATGGTTTTCATCTCGTCTATTGACTGACGTATTGCTGCTTCAACGCCCTCATTTTCGGGCAAAACGGGAATGAACGCCTGTACCGCAGGCCGGCAGTTGAGCGCGGCTTCCTCGGCATAATCCCAATATTTTTCAACGGAATGAAGAATCTTATCCACCTCGTCATGACCCTGGATTATATTTACCTGAGTTATGCCGAGCATATCGAGCCTTGCAAGCACTATCTCAATGCCCTCTTCGCTCGTATTTATTGTGAGCTCCTGCCATTTCATAGCTTTTCCTCCGAAATTTACTTGCTGAAATTATAGCATCTATCGCTCATAAAGACAAGCTCCTATCCGATAGCCGCGCAGCTCGTCCTTTCTCTCCTCGCTGATGCGTCTTGACTCCACTGCCTTCTGTATCGCCTTATTATGTACCCATGCGCACAGCCTGCGGTTCTTGATGTATTCAAGGCTTTCAGCGTACCTAAGGCTCAGCGCCGTTGCGAAAAACCATGCCTGCATCATGCGCACATAGTATTCCTCGCTGCGAATATCGGCAACGCGGTCCGGTATGCTCGTATCGAAATCATCCTTGAGAAAAAATTTCATCAGGATTCCGATTCCGTATCTTACCGAGTAGGTTTCGCCCGAGGATATGAGTTCATCCGCAAAGCTCAGCGTTTTCTTCTTATCCTTGCCGAGTGCTTTAAGCGAAAAGGTATCGCAGGTTGACCAGTTATCGACATAAGGCAAAAACTCCCTCATTAGCTCAATGCATTTATTCTGATCCTTTTCCTCCCCTATCAGGTACGCATGGAGGTTGTTTTCCTCATAATACCTGTGCGGCAGGCTGTGAAGGAAGGCTTCGGCGGCTTCGGGGTCATGCTTCTTTAGCTGCTTTGCGTATTTCCGTATTTCAGGCATACGCACTCCGATTATATTCCTCCTCTCAAGATTCGGAAGGAGCTTTGAGGTAAAATCGCCGTAGGGTACATCCTGCATGCTGTACAGCCCTGCGGTCACCTTGCCGAGAGGGTCAACAATCATTTCGGCTGCAAGCCTGTCGGCAGGGCAGAGATCGAGCGAAAGCAGCTCCGTTTTATCAGCCCAGACAAGGTTCTGCTTCTCAAGCTCCATCGGTTCATCATCGGTCTCCGCAAGGAAGAAGCTCAAAAATACGCGGATATCGCCGTAATCATGGTTCAGGCTTGTGAAAAAAACGGGATTTTTGAGTTCAATGCCCATTTCCTCACGGCATTCACGGATAAGAGCGGCTTCCGCCGTTTCATCCTTTTCGAGCTTGCCGCCCGGGAATTCATACTGCAATGCCCTCGCCTTGCCGATGGGTCTTTGCGAGACGAGTATCCTGTCATTTTGGGTTATTATCGCAGCAGCAACGGGAATGGTTTTTCTTTCTGTTTCCATTTTTGCACCTCACCTGGACTTTTGGAAAGATTATAACGCCGTCGGAGGGAAAAGGCAAACCCTCTTCCTTTCGTTTCCTATGGAAAGCTGCGCTCCGATCTGCTATAATGCGAGCGGAAACAGGAGGCGATCGAGCTATGTCGGTTTTTACAAGGATCTATGAAGTGGTGAAGCTGATACCGTGCGGGCATGTTGCCTCATACGGTCAGGTCGCCGCGCTCGCAGGCAATCCGCGTTGGTCAAGGGTCGTCGGCTATGCGCTGCATGTGAACCCCGAGCCGAACAGCATCCCCTGTTTCCGTGTCGTAACCAAGGACGGCAGGCCCTCGCGCGCATTTGCGTTCGGGGGAGAGAACAGGCAGATAGAGCTGCTCCGAAACGAGGGGGTCGGCTTTATCGAAACCGAGGACGGGCCATGCGTGGATATGTCCCGTTATGCCTGGAGGCCGGACGGAGCCGAGCTTCTGAAAATCGAACAGGCTGTCAAGAGAGAATAATATCAAGCATCCGCCTGAAGCCCGGGCGGATGCTTGGTTTTCAGCGCATATTCAGTTCAGGTGCAGTATTGACCGTATCAGCTCATTGACATCAATAAAATCTATTGTGCCGTCGCCGTTATAATCTGAAGCGATAAGGTTATTTCCGTCCAGCTCCATGAGCCCGAGGATATAGCGCATTATCCTGCTTACATCGGTGAAATCTATCACGCCGTCGCCGTTCGAATCACCCGGAAGCACCGTTCCGCCGCCCATGACTGCGGAAATATCCACGTCATCAAGGTAAATGCCGTACTGGTCCGTAACGTCACAGTGGACAAAGGCAATGCTTATTCCCTCGTACCCGGCATATTCCGTCAGATCATAGGTGAATTCATGCCAGTCCCCGTCCGACAGGGTGATTGAATCGAGCTGTGAGATGTATTCGATATCGAATCCGCCGTACAGCGTTTCATAGATCCTCACCACGAACAGGTCGATATGCTCCGCGCAGTATTCATCATCCATCGAGCAGAGCCAGAAGCTCAGAGACGCGCTCTCAATCTCCTCTGGAATATCGAATTCCGGCGTGCAGGCCTGGTTGTCCGGAGTCAGCGGACCCGACCAGTCATCATATGAATAGGAGAAGATCGCGCCCGGGGCATCATGCCCATAGGATGCGCTCCACTGCCAGTAATTGCCGTCACCGTCAAAATCGTCATTCCACCATTCCTCGGGGCTGACGGAAAAATCCTCATGGAACAATGTGAATTCCTCGCCGGGCAGGGGTGCGGGCGTGGGTGTGGGCGGTACGATTATCTCGCCCGTTACGGCAACGTTATCGAGATAGCCCCTGTCCGCTCCGCCGTCAACGGAAGCATCCTTGACATATTCCCATGAGAGGGTATAGCTGCCGGGTTCGTCCGGAGTCCAAGTATAGTGCTGCCAGCCGAGGGGCGTATTTTCCTCCTCGCTCCGTATAAAATCGACTATGCTGCCATCCACGCAGAAAGCAAGATAATCCCACATGCCGATCGTGGTCGAAGCTTCACAGTCCACATTCCAATCGAACTCAATGCTCTGCCCTGCCTCAACGGTCACGACCGCAGCTATAGCCGAAACGCTGCTCGCTACCCCGGCATTACCGCTCATTGCGGCAAGCCTTCCGTCCTCTTCAATGACCTCCCATGGATACGATGCATCATTTGTGAACGCTATGCTTCCGCCGTCCGCATTGAGCGCGGCATCAAGCTCGGTATCCGCCGCAGAAGCGAACGCAAGCGCGAAGCAGATAAAAATTGCCGGAATAAACCAAAGTTTTCTCATATTATCTCCTTTACTTCACGGTAAGCGACAGTTTGGGAAGCAGATAGTTCAAAAAATCGTTTACGCTTTTTCGGTTATCCCCTTCGATCCTGAGGAGATTTCCGCCGTAGTATGCGATGTAGCTTTTTTTAGTTACGGCATAGCCCTTGCTGAGTCCGCCGCCGGCCTTCCCTGTGAGAAGCTCAAATGCAGATACCGAAGCCGCATAATCCGCGCCGTAAAATCCATACACATCAAAGGTATTGCCGTTATATTCGACCGTGCAACAAAAGGCATCCGAAAAAGCGGAGTATACTCCGCCCTGCGCAGTCTCCCGTTCATTCCAAAGCTCTCTGAATTCCGCCATCTCCTCGGAATCCGGAACAATGCAGGGCTTCAGGCATTCCATCTCGCCCAAATCCGCAAAGACCCTTGCCACAGCTATATCCGTTCCGCCCGAAAAGACGAGTATTGCCGTCATACCGATAAGGAGCACTGCCGCTGCGATAATCACTATCCTGATAATCTTGATTTTATTGTTCTGCTTTTCCATTTTATGACCTCTCCATATGAAGCGTTATATCATCGAAACTTTTATCATCTTTTCCGAAGAAGAAATACACAAAGCCAAGCTCATCATCGAGCATGCGCTTTTGGTTTGCGATTTCGGTACTGTTTCCCATATCCCCTCAGGCTGTCTCCACCGTTTTTTTATTGCCGAATCCAAGAATCCGGCTTCGCAGGCGATCACTGCGGTGCCGGCATCGAAATATTTGCCGATACCGATCTGCCATTTTTATCCTGTTACGGTCGGAAGCAGGGTTCTGTACGGATGCATTACCATCCGCCATCTGTCCGAGTATGGTACCTAAAATTCCCCCGCACGCTCCGCAGATAACCTGACAGATAATCCTCAAAAATATTATAGTGGGCATGATAAAATAAGTCAAGCAAGGCGTGAGCGGAAAAGGTGACTGCCACAGTACTGCCTTAGAGAGTTGCTTCTCGGGCAATTTAACAGCAACATTCTTAGCCTTAAGGCTTAATGTATGAGCCGATGGAATTTAACCCCGCCGCCGCATGAAAATTCCACCCTGCTGCGCAGTAGGGTGGAATTGCCGTTTATCCTCATTTCATCTATTCTCAATCAGGCTTTGCCCCTCGAGCATCAGCGCAGTGCCTTTAGTCGATTTCCGTATCGGGCAGCGCCTCCCTCAGTGCCTCAATCTGAGCATCGGAAAGGTCGTTTCCATAGGTTATATGGAGGGATTCAAGCGAAGGCAGGTCATACAGAGGTTCAGCATCGGTGATGTTGCACCAGTGCAGGGAAAGCTGAGTCAGGTTCGTCAAATTAGCTATCGTGCTTATATCGCTTATTTCGTTGCCGTGCAAGGAAAGTGAAGTCAGCTGCGTAAGAGCGGACAGCGGACTTATGTCGGTGATTTCATTGCTGTGCAGGGAAAGATAAGTCAGCTGCGTAAGAGCGGACAGCGGACTTATGTCGCTGATGTCGTTATAGCCCAAGTCAAGATAAGTCAGGCTCGTAAGCGTGGACAATGGGCTCAGGTCGCTGATGTCGTTATAGCCCAAATCAATATAAGTAAGGCTCGTAATGCCGGACAGCGTGCTAAGGTCGCTTAGACCGGAGCTTCTCAGGTTGAGCTTCGTCAGCTCCGTAAGATTAGCCAGTGGGCTCAGGTCGCCGATTTTGGTGCAGCACAGATTCAGCTCCGTCAGCTTCGTTAGATTCGCTATCGAGCTTATGTCGCTGAGGTCGTTGCCGCCCAAGTCAAGCTTTATCAAATCTGTCAGATTTGACAGCGCGCTTATGTCGCAGATCTTGTTATTGCACAAGTCAAGATGAGTCAGCTTCGTAAGATTCGCCAGTGCGCTTATGTCGCTGATGCTGTTGTAACCAAGATTAAGCTCTGTCAAATTCGTAAACATCGCGATGTCGAGTATGCCGCGGAGTCTCTGATTCGACAGATCAAGCACTTCAAACTCCAGAATATCCGACATATATATGGTGTTGTCACCAAATCCGTACTTTTCTCTGAACACGGCTTCAAAGATTGGGTTGGAAAAGCTGACGACCGAACACGGGTCAACAATGGGCTCTTCGGAAGGCGCTTCAGTTGGCTCCTCCGCAGGGGTCTCCGTGGGATTCACGGTGGGTTCTTCCGATGCGTTGATATCTTGGTCGGGGGACTTTGTGGATTTTTCGTCGGCGGCGTTGCCGGCGCAGCCGCCAAGCATGGTCATCGCCATAACCGCCGTAAGCACTAAAGAAATCAATAATTTTGCTTTTTTCACTGCTTTCCTCCTTATGTCAATCTGACGTTTTCAGCCCATAAGCCTCCGCAGATCCTATAAATATATGCCTTGGTAAGCTTACAAAATTCGTCAGTAAGATGATATGTTTATTTTACTTAATGTATACTCTGTTGTCAACAAAAAAACCTTTGAATTGTGTCGGTTTTGTTAATCAATGTGTCAAAAATGTTAACATTTCAAAATGCGGTTCTTCTCCCGTTATCATATCAGGAGCGTACAGGCATGATTCGGCATATATACTGCGGATATTCCGCCGCTTATTCCCGTCATACCGGGCATAAATAGCCTATCCGGAACAGCAGCGTGATAAGGCCGCTCTTCTTTGCACGGGAGCTTCACCGCCTTTTCGAGAGCGTGTTCAGCCGAGCAGGTGAGCAGAGCGTGACTTTTGGCGGAAAGGACGAACAGCGGCGTGAGAGAGCGCCGTTTTTCGTAAAAAAGCGGAGCAAGCTTTTGATAGCTTGCTCCGGCTTGGCATTGGACCTAACGATTGATACAAGGTGTATTTTCGCATTAGCGGGTGCACTTAAAAGAATCAGATGGGCATATAAAGTGCTTCATCAACCCAGCATAACGCATTTCTAAATTCTGCTTTAATCCCGGAAAAAGGTTTTTGATTAAAGTAGTTGGTATATATCTCATACAGGATATTCAAAATGTACTCCTTATTCTCTTGTATTTTCAATCGCTCAATTCCACATATCGAAGCAAGGCAATATTTTATTTCCTTTTCATCAGAGGGGATAATCAGTTCATGACTCTGAATGCTATTTGCATACGTTTGTTTTGCCTTAGATGCCTTTGAGGATCCATTAGATAAATGGACGTATTTAACTTCTTTTTGTGCTATACGTCTCTTAAGTATATCCTTAGCCATAGAATTAATTGGAATATCGTTTATATAAGCCAGAGCTGTATCTATATCTGTGCCAGAAAGGTTTAGAAAATAGTATACTGGAAGATTACCACTACTTGAATAGCAGATTTGCTTTACAAACTCCATTGGATTGTTCACGGATTCCTGAGAAATAAAGCTCTTAATAATCTCATCGGCATTAATTGCCCTATTTCGTTCTTGCTCAACAATTACTCTTTGAGCACCCACTACTGTTTGAACTTGCCCAACCACCTTTAGTGCAGGATTGCCACCCGTTTCTACAAAAGAACCTTCCTGAACAAAAGAAATCTCGTCAAGTAGATTTTCATCTATATAGAGTGTAGCATTGGGGCCTGTCATTCTACCACTTGTCAAATCTAAAAGAGCGGTTTTAGTAATACCAGAATCTCCAATCTGTCTTATCATTTTCATCCAGCGTTCGTTTATTTTTTCCTTTTCTTGCTGAATGATTGAACTAAGCTCAGGGTAGTCTATCTCTGAGTTTTGAGAGTTGTAGCGGTAGTATATTGCAGCTTTTCTAAGCTCGTCAGCATCTTTTTTGCATATTACTGGCTTGCTCTTTGCCGAATATGTATACAGCACACCATATTTTTTGCCATCAAATTCGGTTATGGTTTTTTCCCATATGATTTCTGGTGAAAAGAAATCTCGCAGATTGGTAGACCATTGTTGATTGTCGATGTTTTCAAATCGCTCCAACGCATTCCCTTGCAGCCCCAACAATCTATGCGGTTTATCTTTTACTCCGAAAACAATATAACCTCCGTCTCTGTTTGCAAATGCTGCCATTGCTCTAAAGTATTCACTTAAGCTCTTCCATCCAAAAGATTCTTTATACTCCACGCAGATACCTTCATTGGTTCCAATTAGATCAGGATTCCGGGAGCTTTTCTTAAAAATCTTGGAAAGAGCGTCACTTGATAAAGGATTGGCCATAAACTCCTCCATACGCTTTCTGTTGTGTAGACAAATCAGGAGTGCATATTACAATGCAGACGTCTTTGTTGGTTACGATGCAGATTGCCTAATAATCACTGTGAACAATTACATTATACTATTCGTCCAGTTTCAGGAATCCCTGTTCAAAGGCTCCGGGGAACTGGAACTTCTTATCTACACCGCCGAAGACAACGACAATTAGACCTCCATCGATGCCTGATGTGTCAATATGCACGGTAGGCTTTTTCACCACCGGCGTTACGGATGGCGTAGGCGGCACATAGGACGGACGGTATGTCGGCGTGGATACCGGCTTAGAGGGCTGGACGAGCGGCTCACGCTTGACGTTGCCGTATTTCGCTGGTTTCTCAGCTACCATCGGCAGATCGTCCTCGTCCTCATCGTCCAGATCGTAGCTGCTGATGTTCGTGAAGACGGGCCGCTCCGGAATATCATCGTCACGGGGAGCGTCTGCCGTCATGGAGGCAGCAAGCTGACCAGCCATAGCGTCATAATCCGCACGGCTGATAACCGTGCTGTACAGACCGACATTTTCGCCGGTGTGCTTATCAATACCGGTGTAGATCAGGCTGGCGTCTTCATACCGCTTAAATTTGTAAACGGCATCGTTCATCAGGGCCTCGTTGAATACGTTCAGCGATACGAGCAGCTCGAAATCCTTCAC
>SFIR01000025.1 GCA_004556165.1 Clostridiales bacterium
AAATAATATTTGAAATAAGATAAAACGATAAGGAGCAATCAGCATATGCTAATGGACGCAAAGGGCATTATACGCCGCACGGAGGATATCCTCCGCAACGATTATCAGATAGAGCTCAACGAAGCCAATTCCAAGCAGCTGCATCGCGCACTCTCCGATGCCGTCATGTATGCTATCGCGGATGATTGGCGCAGAAGCCGCCGCGCCCGTGAGAGCGGACGCAGGGCGTACTACATCTCCGCCGAGTATCTGACCGGCCGCATGATCTATAATAACCTTTATAACCTCGGCTTGCTCGATGATGTGAAGCATCTTCTTGCGCTTCGCGGCGTCGATATAAGCATCATGGAGGATATCGAGGATTGCGCGCTCGGCAACGGCGGCCTTGGCAGGCTTGCAGCATGCTTCCTTGACAGTGCAGCGACCCACGACCTGCCCCTTGACGGCTACGGTCTCCGCTATAAATTCGGTCTGTTCAAGCAGGATTTCACCAACGGCTTCCAGACGGAGTACGCCGATGACTGGCAGAGGCAGGGCGACCCCTGGAGCAGACGCAGGGATGATAAGACTATCGTGGTGGACTTCGGCGATAACCGCAGGGTGCTCGCTGTCCCGTACGATATGCCCATGGTCGGATACAATACCTCCTGCACGGGCACGCTCAGGCTATGGCAGAGCGAAGCTATTGAGGAATTCGACTTTGCGGCGTTCAATTCGCAGGAATACGCCCTTGCCGTGCGCGAAAAGAATTATGTTGAGGATATTACCCGTGTGCTCTATCCAAATGACAGCACCTATGAGGGCCGATCAGACCTGCGTGCAGCTAAATGATACCCACCCCACCGTCAGCATACCCGAGCTCATCCGTCTTCTTATGGCGGAGGGCATGGATTTTGAGACAGCATTCGATACAGCAAGGCGCACCTTCAGCTATACCAACCACACCCTTATGAGCGAGGCTCTCGAAACATGGGATGTGGAGCTGTTCCGTTCGGTCATTCCGGAGATCTATTCCATCGTCGGGATGATCAATACTCATCTTGAAAACGAACTGCGCGGCCGCGGAGCCGATGATGAGAAGATAGCCCGGATGCGTATAATTGCGGACGGCAGGGTACATATGGCAAGGCTCGCAACCTATGTGTCGAGCTTCGTCAACGGCGTGGCTAAAATCCATTCCGAGCTTCTCAAAAAGGATGTGCTAAGGGATTGGTACGAATTCTATCCCGAACGCTTCAATAACAAGACTAACGGCATTACACAGCGCCGCTGGCTCGGCCTCAGCAACCCGGGGCTTACCAAGCTCATCGGCGAACGCATCGGCTATGGCTTTATGACCGATCTTTACGAGATTAAAAAGCTCGAACCCATGATTGATGAACAGCTTGTCAGGGAGTTCATTGAGGTCAAGAAGGAGCGCAAACGCAGTCTAAGCAAGCTCATTTCGGAGCGTGAGGGCGTTGAGATTCCCGAAAGCTTCGTATTCGACGTGCAGGTCAAGCGCATGCATGAGTACAAGCGCCAGCTTATGAACGCTCTCAGCATAGTACATATCTATAAGGAGCTGAAGGCAGGAAGGCTATCCGATATGCCCGCCACCGCATTCATCTTCGGCGCAAAGGCCGCACCCGGCTATATCATGGCGAAGAACATAATAAAGTTCATCAATGAGATTGCCAACAGGGTCAATTCCGATCCCGATGTCAATTCAAAGGTACGCGTTGTGTTCGTCAGGAACTATAATTGTTCGTATGCCGAGCACATCATCCCCGCTGCGGACATCTCCGAGCAGATATCCCCCGCAGGCACCGAAGCGAGCGGTACCGGCAATATGAAATTCATGCTCAACGGCGCAGTCACCCTCGGCACCTATGACGGCGCAAATATCGAGATAGTCGAGTGCGCAGGCGAGGAGAACAACTATATCTTCGGAGCTAAGGTCGATGAGCTCACGGAGCTGCGCCCCCATTATCGCCCGAGGGATATTTACGAGCAGAGCGCGGTCGTAAAGCGCGCGGTCGATAGCCTTATTGACGGCTCTATCGCGAATGATCCCGACAGCCACCGCGTATTCATCGAGATTTATAATTCCCTGCTCACAGGCGATTGGCGCAAGCCGGATTACTATTTCAACCTCTATGAGCTTGAAAACTATATTGCCCGTAAGCTCGATGCCATCTATGATACCCGTGACGAGCTGAAATTCTATACCAAATGCCTCAGGAATACCGTTAATGCCGGCAAGTTCTCAAGCGACCGCACCATCTGCGAGTACGCAAAGGAGATATGGGATATTAAGCCGATAAACGTAAATAAATAAGGAACGATAAAGCGCCGCCTGCGAATTTGCAGACGGCGCATTTAGGTTAAATCAATTTCATAGCATTTACAGGCAATTCTTCATATTCTAAAGCAGTATCCCGGTCACGAAGGAGTTTATTGAATCAAAAAAAGCAAGCTAAAGAGCTTGCTTTTTCTTGGTAGCGGCAATCTGATTCGAACAGATGACACTCCGGGTATGAACCGAATGCTCTAGCCAGCTGAGCTATGCCGCCATTTTGAATTGGTTGCGGGGGAGGGACTTGAACCCCCGACCTTCGGATTATGAGCCCGACGAGCTACCGACTGCTCCACCCCGCGATGATTTCATGTGCCGTACTCAACACGGCATTGCTTATGATAACATAGCTTTCCCCTTTTGTCAATGCATTCTTGCAGGAAAACAAAATATATTATGCTGAAACTCCGCTTACACACAGCAGAAACTTCACTGCGAAGCAGCTTCACGATGCGAAGCATAACTTCTCGTGCCGCAAGGCGCACTTCATACGAAAAAGACCGGATTTGTCTACCTGACAAATCCGGTCTTTTTCGTGGTACACCATCAGGGGCTCGAACCCTGGACACCCTGATTAAGAGTCAGGTGCTCTACCAACTGAGCTAATGGTGCATTCATTTTCTTTGCACTCTCAACGCGCATTGACTATTATACTCGTTATTGGGCCGATGTCAAGCGGTTTTTGGAGTAAAAGCAAATATATTTGCGGCTGCATTGTACGGAACGGAAAAAGAAAGCCCCCGGCAGCCGCCGAGAGCCGATGATATGCATTTTCGGTAAAATCTCAAGCCGAATCGAATGGCGGAGAAAATTATTCCTCTTCATCTTCTTCGGGAAGGATGGCGTTGTGGAAGACCTCCTGAACGTCGTCGTTATCATCGAACATGTCGATGAGCCTTTCAATCTTTGCCGCAACCTCGGGATCGGAGATATCAACGGTATTTGAGGGTATCATATCCTGTTCTGCGGTAAGGAAGCTGTAGCCGAGACCTTCCAGAGCTTCGCGGACGGCGGAGAAATCGGATGGTGCGGTAAAAATCTCAAAGCAGTCATCCTGAGCAACGAAATCCTCTGCGCCTGCGTCGACAGACTGCATCATGAGCTCATCCTCGTCAATCTTTGCGCTGCGCTCGATGACGATATGACCCTTCTTATCGAACATCCAACCGACGCAGCCGGAATTGCCCATGCCTGCGCCGTACTTATCGAAGATATGACGGATCTCGGCGGCGGTGCGGTTGCGGTTATCGGTAAGCACCTCAACGATTACTGCGACACCGCCGGGGCCGTAGCCCTCGTAGGAACCGGTCTCATAGTTGATGGAGCCGAGTTCGCCGGCAGCCTTTTTAATCGAACGGGAGATGTTATCATTGGGCATATTGTTTGCCTTTGCCTTTGCGATAACATCGCGGAGCTTGGAGTTATTAACGGGGTCGCTGCCGCCCTCTTTGACGGCGATAGCGATCTCACGACCGATTTTGGTAAAGATTTTGCCGCGGGCGGAGTCGGTTTTTTCCTTCTTATTCTTGATATTTGCCCATTTGGAATGTCCGGACATAAGTACCTCCTGTACTGTGTGGATTGATAAATTTAATGAAGATGGATTTATTGAACAATGCCGGAAAGCATCGCAATTTAACTTATTCGAAGGTGATCGGCACGCAGACTGCAACCACGCGGTGCATCGAAGTGCCGAGATTGCTGTTGAAGTCACCTTGACAGGTGATGAGGGTCAGCCGGTCACGGGTGCCGGGAGACATATCCATGACGGTATAGGGAACCTCGGTATAGTAATAATAGTTGATGGACTCGACCTGATAATAGTAGCGCTCGCCTGCGGCGGTCTCGACGCTGACGATATCGCCGACCTTGAGATCGGTCTTGATGATGTTGAAATAACCCAGCTTGCCGCTGTACTTATTATGGCCTGCAATGATGATATTTCCGCCGCTTACGGGATCGCCGCTGTACCTGAGCCATGCGGCGCGGTTATGCGCGCGGACGGTCTTCATTACGCCGTTATAGTCGTAACCGACAGGATCGACTGGGCAGTTGATGCTGTACCCGTGGAAATAGACCGAAACGGGACGATTCGGATTCTGAGGAGCAGGGGTCGCAGTGGGCTTGGGGGTTGCCGTAGGCTGCGGAGTGGGCGTTTCGGGAGGCAGCGTTGCTCCCGGCGGCAGCGTGAAATGCGGCGCATCCGGGGACCCGGGGTCGGAGGTATCGTCAGGGCCGGGAGTGGATTCATCGGGCCTCGGGGTGACGATGGTAAAGCTGCCCGTGGGAAGGGGAATGTCCACGCCGTAGTTGTCGGGATCTATGATCCCGTTGAAGATATAGGTGGTATCGCTGAGAATAATCACAATACCGGCAACCACCAATAAACCTGCAATGATATACAGGATGGTATTGAACCTTTTATTCTTTTTGCGCCTTGCCTCTTTTGAGTAGGTGCTTTTTTGCTTAGTATCCATAAATGGTATTATATCAGAAAAAAATCGCCTTGGCAACATAAAAAGCTATGGTTTTATCAAGAAAATTATGTTATAATGCTTTATTAGAATGCGGTAACAGCATTATTTGCCGCTCTACGCATGATTTCAGCCGGGTTTCGGGGAATGCTGACTATGTTAAAACCCCCTTAGGCATAATGAAAGGAGTCTTTATGGACTTTAAAAACATACTTACCGAAGCGTTATCCTCCGCATCGGGGCTTGATAAAGAGGCTGTTGCGGATATGATAGAGATACCGCCCAATTCGGAAATGGGAGACTTTGCGCTGCCCTGCTTCAAGCTTGCAAAGACAATGAGGAAAGCTCCGCACGTTATCGCGAAGGAGCTTTGCGAAAAGCTGGGGTCGCTCGAAGGCTTTTCCCGTATCGAGACCGCTGGCGGCTACCTTAATTTCTTTACCGATAAAACCGCCTTCGCTAAAAGCGTGGTTGACCGCGTACTCCGCGAGGGCGATAAATACGGCTGCTCGGATGAGGGCCGGGGCAGAAACGTCTGCATAGATTATTCCTCCATAAATATCGCGAAGCCCTTTGCCGTTCACCATATCACCACGACCGTGCTCGGCAACTCCCTGAAGCGCATTTACGATCACCTCGGCTACCATACCATAAGCATCAATCATCTGGGCGACTGGGGTACTCAGTTCGGCAAGATGATCGTTGCCTATCAGAAGTGGGGCAACAAGGAGACTATCGAGAACGGCGATTCCACGCGTGAGCTCGTAAAGCTATATGTCAAATTCCATGAGGAAGCGGATAAGGATCCGAGCCTCAACGATGCGGCAAGGGAGGCGTTCCACCGCATCGAGCTGCATTGTCCCGAGGAGTGGGAGCTTTTTGAATGGTTCAAAAAGCTGACCCTCAAGGATGTTGCGAGGACATATGACCTTCTCGGCATAACCTTTGACAGTTACAACGGTGAAGCCTTCTATGAGGATAAGATGCCTGCTATTATCAAAGAGCTTGAGGATAAGGGCATTTCCAAGATAGATAACGGCATGACTATCGTCGATCTCTCAGAGTACGATATGCCTCCCTGCATCATCAAGCGCAGCGACGGAAGCACCATCTATGCGACACGCGACCTTGCTGCGGCAAAATACCGCCACGATACCTATAATTTCTGCAAATCCCTTTATGTCGTCGCATACCAGCAGAACCTGCATTTCCGTCAGGTATTCAAGGTGCTCGAGCTCATGGGCTATGACTGGGCAAAGGACTGCGTACACGTCAATTTCGGCATGGTCAATATGGAGGGCGCGACCTTCTCAACGAGGAAGGGCAATGTCATCTATCTCGAGGATGCGCTGCATATCCTTATAGATAAGGCGCTCGAAATAATCACCGAAAAGAGTCCGGAGTTGGAGAATAAGGAGGAGGTCGCCCGCCAGATCGGCGTTGGTTCGCTCGTATTCAGCGTACTCTATAACGGCAGGATAAAGGATTATTCCTTCTCATGGGAAAAATCCCTGAGCTTCGACGGCGAAACGGGGCCGTATGCACAGTATACCTACGCAAGGAGCTGCTCCGTCATGCGCAAGGCAGGCGGCTTTGACAGGGAGAATATTGATTATTCCGTGCTAAGCGACGATGCATCAAAGGCACTGCTGCGCGCGATTGATGCTCTCCCGGAGATCATCGAGCAGGCTGCCGAGAAGTATGAGCCCTACCTCATCTCCCGTGCCGTCATCGACATCTGTTCCTGCTTTAATAAGTTCTATTACGACAACAGGATAATGGACGATGACATGACGGTCAGAAATGCAAGGCTTGCGCTCACCGAGGCGGCAAGGACGGCTATCAGGGTCGGTCTGTTCCTTGTTGGGCTTGAGGCTCCGGAGAGGATGTAAGGGTTATCGGCTGACCTCATCAGCCGATGAACCCCCAAGAATTTCATTTACAACGAAATTCTTTCGGAAGCTTTGCCTGCGGCAAAGCCTTGATAAGAAATGGTTATCGGCTGACCTCATCAGCCGATGAACCCATAAGAATTTCATTAAAAATTTCATTCTTAACGAAATTCTTTCGGAAGCTTTGCCTGCGGCAAAGCCTTGATTGAAAAAAAGGTTATCGGCTGACCTTATCAGCCGAGCAGGTGCAGGGAACGGTCATTACCGTTCCGCATAAAATAAACAAGCAATATTTTTAATAAACTTTCAGAAAGGTAACAACAATGGTTCTTTTGGATGAATACCGTCAGCAGCTGACGGCAACCATTGCAGCCCTCAAACAGGCGGGTGAATCCCTTTAACCTTGATGGGCTTGCAAAAGAAAAGCAGGAGCTTGAAAACAGCATGGCTGAGGATGGCTTCTGGAATGATGTGGACAATGCCAACAAGGTAAATCAGCGCATCAAGGTCATACACGGTAAGCTCGATAAGTATAAAAAGCTTGAGAGCCGAGCCGAGGATGTCGATACCCTCATGGAAATGGCGGAGGAAGAGGATGACGAGGAGCTGGCGCTCGAAGCGCAGGAGGAGCTGCGCTCGCTCCAGAAATCGGTCGAGGAATTCCGTATCGCAACTCTGCTGAGCGGCCCCTATGACGGCGCAAACGCAGTGCTCTCGCTGCATGCAGGCGCAGGCGGAACGGAGGCTCAGGACTGGGTAAGCATGCTCTACCGCATGTACATACGCTATTGCGAGAGGTCGGGCTTCACAGTTAAGGAGCTGGATCTTCTTGACGGCGATGAAGCAGGCATTAAATCCGTAACGTTTGAATGTGACGGCGAAAATGCCTATGGCTATCTCAAGGCGGAAAAGGGCGTACATCGCCTTGTACGCATCTCCCCCTTCGATTCATCGGGACGCAGGCATACCTCCTTCGCTTCCCTCGATGTCACCCCAATCCTCGATGATGATTCAAACGATATCGAGATAAATCCCGATGATATCCGTGTCGATACATATAGGTCGAGCGGCGCGGGCGGTCAGCATGTCAATAAGACCTCCTCCGCTATCCGCATCACCCATTTCCCGACAGGCGTCGTCGTGCAGTGCCAGAACGAGCGCAGCCAGATACAGAACCGAGAGACGGCAATGCGCATGCTTCGCGGTAAGCTCCTCGAAATAAAGGAGCGCGAACGCCTCGAGCACATGGCGGATATAAAGGGCGAGCTCAAGAAAATCGAATGGGGCAGCCAGATAAGGAGCTACGTTTTCCAACCCTATACAATGGTTAAGGATCACAGGACGGGCGAGGAAACGGGCAATATTCAGGCGGTCATGGACGGTGAAATAGATAACTTCATCAATGCATACCTGATGAAGATGTAATTTAATGCTTGAAAGGAGCAATTATGGGCAAGTATAACGGATTCAATGCCGGCGGAGGCAATATGCAGCAGCTTATGAGGCAGGCACAGAAGATGCAGCAGGATGTTGCAAGGGTACAAGAAGAGGTCGGAAATACCGAGTTTGAAGCAAGCGTCGGCGGCGGTGCCGTAAAGGTCGTCATTAACGGCGCGAAGCAGTTCAAATCCGTATCCATCAGCCCCGAAGCGGTCGATCCCGATGATGTCGAAATGCTTGAAGACCTCATCCTAAGCGCGGTCAACGAGGCAATACGCATTGCGGAGGAGACCATGGAAAAGGAAATGAGCAAGGTTACAGGCGGCATGGGCGGTGCGCTCGGCGGCTTCGGTTTCTGATTAACCGATGGAGAGCATAGAAAAACTCATAACGAATCTCAATAAACTCCCGGGCATCGGCATCAAAACGGCGCAAAGGCTTGCGTACCATATGATAGCCATGCCCGATGAGAGCATTACCGCGCTCGCGGAATCAATCCTGGAAGCGAAGAGGAGGATACATTTCTGCCCCGTCTGCGGAAATTATACCGAAAATGAGCTTTGCGAAATCTGCTCCAACCCCAAAAGGAATTCCGAAACGCTCTGCGTCGTCAAGGATGCGCGTGATGTCGGGTTCATGGAGCGCATGCGCGAGTATAACGGCAAATACCATGTCCTCGGCGGAGTGCTCTCCCCCATGGACGGAATAGGCCCCGATAAGCTCAGGATTAAGGAACTCGTCGAAAGGATTAGGACGGAGCACGTTAAGGAGGTCATTCTGGCGACCAACCCCGATGTCGAGGGTGAGGCGACCGCAAGCTATATCGCCAAG
The DNA here is from genome assembly GCA_004556165.1 of Clostridiales bacterium. Taxonomy (GTDB): domain Bacteria; phylum Bacillota; class Clostridia; order Christensenellales; family CAG-138; genus PeH17. The sequence goes on from SFIR01000025.1 coordinate 8,976, forward strand.
CTCCTGAAGGATGAGCCCGTGCGCGTCACGAGGATTGCCCACGGCATACCAATCGGCGGCAACCTCGAATTCGTCGATGAGATGACGCTGTTCAAAGCAATGGAGAACAGACGGGATATGGTTTGATAAGCTTTAATGAAAAGGTGTGCGGCAAAGCACGGCCGCTGCCTTCCCCCATCCGGAGCAAGGCTAAAGGCTCCCCTGCTTTCCGATAACGGAACCGTCTGATAAGGCTCCGGGCAATTTTTGAATTAAGACAGCCTTTTCGATATGCGCCTCCCCAATGAGGGAGGCGTTTTCCGGTAAAAAACGGTATTCTGCTTGCAGAGGGGCGGAAGGAGCTTAAAAACATTCAATCGGCAATTCTATTCCGAAGTATTATCAAAATCCACATGATTTCCCGAAATAAAATACAGACGAAAAAATGAAAAACTGTTGCCACGGCTGCGATGATTTGCTATAATATAACCATGGGGGTATGTTCCCCGAACACCAAGCATAATAAGACATATCAGGAGATAAAAAATGCATTACAGCTATCGTACAAGCGGAACCTGCTCAACAATGATCGATTTTGATATCATTGACGGTAAAATCCATAATATCGCCTATACCGGCGGCTGCAACGGCAATCTCAAGGCCATCTCTTCCCTTCTCGAAGGCGCGGATGTCGATTTTGCCATCGAAAGGCTCAGCGGCATTCACTGCGGCTTCAAGGATACCTCCTGCGGCGATCAGCTCGCAAAGGCGCTCAAAAAGGCCTGCAATAAATAAAGGACAGCCGTAATTTGGTAATCACAAGCACAAAAAACGAAACCATCAAGTTTATTCGCCGTCTGAAGGAGCGCTCCTTCCGAAGGCAGACGGGGCTTCACCTCATCGAGGGGGAAAGGCTTGTATTTGACGCACTCGCATCCGGCGCTGTGCCGGATACCGTGCTGGTCGAGGATGGGAAAACTGATCTCGCTTCGAGGCTTGATGAAATGGGCGTTGGGTTCATTACCGTGAATCGGGCGGTAATTGAAGCTGCCGCGGATACGCCGTCGCCGCAGGGGATAATTGCAAGCATCAGGACTCCCGATACGGATATGCCGGAGGAGCTCTGCGAGGGCTTGTATGTCGCACTCGATGCGCTTCAGGACCCTGGCAATCTCGGCACCGTAATCCGCACAGCCGATGCAATGGGCGCAAAGGGCATAATCCTCGGGAGGGGCTGTACCGATGCGTTTTCACCAAAAGCACTCCGCTCCGCTATGGGCAGCACCTATCATCTGCCCGTCTATGAGGCGGAGCTTTCTTTACTCATTCCGAAGCTGACTGCTGAGGGCTTTATCGCCGTATGCGGTCATCTAAGGGGCGAGGAGAAATTCCCGAATCCAGGGAGAAAGTGCATTATAGTTATAGGCAATGAGGGCAGCGGCGTATCGGATGAGGCAGCCGAAAAATGTATTCTCTGCCGCCTTCCTATGTACGGCAGAGCCGAGAGCCTCAATGCCTCGGTCGCGGCATCTATACTGATATTTGAGACGGCAAGGCTGATGGCCGAAGCGGATAAAATCACGGTCTGACAGGGAGGTAAATATGGGCGCAAGGAAAAATGCATCGGTGGGCGAGGTCGCCTTCGAATATGCTTACGGTTTATTTGCGGACAAGGGTATCGACGGGGCGAGCCTTGCGGATATCGCGCTGAGCTGCGGCATCTCAAAGGGTACGCTCTATTATTACTACCCCAATAAGGATATCCTTATTTCACGCTGCGCCGAGGCATGCGTCAAAAATATTGATAATTCCCTGCTGAACTGGGTGGAGTCCCTCGATGACGCAACCGAACCCGTGAAGGCATTTGAGGATATCGCCTATATTTTCAGCTATGAGAGGGAGGATATCTCGCTCATGCTCTCGCTGTTCGGAAGCACGGACCCGGATATAAGGCTGATGATGAGATCAGCGATAAAGAAATGGCAGGTCATGATAGAAATGGGTGCGCTGCGCCTGAGCCGCCGCTATGCCGAAAGGCTTTCAAGGCTTTCCGCAGCGATACTCCATATCCTAATCGGTGCTGCGGCGGTCGGCGGAAGCCGTGAGGAAGCCAAGAATGCGCTCAACGCGCTGATAGATTAAATAACAACGGGAGAAAGCATATGGAAAAGCGTATTACCAAGGACGAATACTATCTTTCGATAGCGGCATCGGTGGCAAAGCGTTCCACCTGCCTGCGCCGTCAGTACGGCGCTGTCATCATCAAGAATGATGAGATAATCTCCACAGGCTATAACGGCGCCGCAAGGGGCGAGCCGAATTGCTGCGATACCGGCGAATGCTGGCGTGAAGCGAATAATATTCCCCACGGCGAGCAGTACGAGAAATGCGTTGCCGTACATGCGGAGCAGAATGCAATCATCTCCGCCGCAAGAAGGGATATGCTCGGCTCCACGCTGTACCTTGCCGGCTTTGACATGAACGGCGAGATTGCAAGCCCCCGTCCCTGCATCATCTGCGGCAGGCTCATTAAGAATGCGGGCATTGTCGAGGTCGTTTCGCGCGATTCCGACGGAAATATTGAAAGATACAGGGTGTAAAGAAGAAAGGCAGGATAAATGCGAGTCATTTCACCGAGCTTTGAAATCATCAATCCGCCGGACGGGCAGGAGGTGCTGAGGCATCTCGAGCTCTGCGGCAGGGTATGCTATAAATCCGAGGGCGGTATCGGCGAGGGCAGTGCGGAAAGGCTTGTCCGCCATATGCTGAGCCGAGGCCATGAAAGCCCAATCGAGCATTTCAGCGTCAGCGTGCGCATAATCTCTGATAGGGGCGTGTCCCATGAATGGGTGCGCCACCGCATAGCGAGCTATTCTCAGGAAAGCACACGCTACTGCAACTACTCTCAGGCTAAGTTCGGAAACGAGCTGACCTTCATCAAGCCCTACTTCGCGGACGAGGGCGCTCCCCTCTACGAAGCATGGGCTGATGCAATGCGCGAGGCGGAAAAAGCGTATTTTGATATGCTGAACAAGGGCGCAAAGCCCGAGGATGCAAGGAGCGTGCTCCCGAACAGCCTCAAGACGGAGTTCATCTGCACGATGAACCTTCGCGAGTGGAGGCATTTTTTCGCTCTAAGATGCGCGGAAGCAGCGCATCCTGCAATGCGTGAGATTTCTATACCGCTCCGCGAGGAGTTCAGAAAGCTGATCCCCGTGGTATTTGAAGAAGAATAACCGAGAACAGGAGGAAACTAAATGTCTAAGAAGGTAGTTGCGATGCTTCTTGCAGGCGGTCAGGGCAGCAGGCTGGGCGAGCTTACCAAATCCATGGCAAAGCCTGCGGTACCCTTCGGCGGCAAATACAGGATAATTGATTTTCCGCTTTCCAACTGCGTTAATTCAGGCATCGACACAGTCGGCGTACTGACACAGTATGAGCCCATGGAGCTGAATGCCTATATCGGAACGGGCCAGCCATGGGATCTTGACAGGAACAACGGCGGAGTATTCGTGCTTCCGCCCTATGTCAGCAGCTCCAGTGAACGCTGGTATGCGGGTACCGCCGATGCAATCTATCAGAATATGACCTTTATCGAGAGGTTCGATCCGGATTACGTCCTCATCCTCTCGGGCGATCATATCTATAAGATGGATTACGCAAAGATGCTCAAATACCATGAGAGCAAGGCTGCGGACGCGACTATTGCCGTCCTCACCGTCCCTATGGAGGAAGCATCGCGCTTCGGCATCATGAATACGGATGATGACGGGGCTATCATCGAATTTGAGGAAAAGCCCAGGCATCCTAAATCCAATAAGGCTTCAATGGGTATCTATATCTTTAACCGCAGCGTGCTCAAGGAATACCTCAGCGCCGACGAAAAGGACCCGAATTCGGATAACGATTTCGGCAAGAACATCATACCCGGCATGATTCGTGACGGGAAACGCATGTATGCATGGGATTTTGAGGGCTACTGGAAGGATGTCGGGACCATATCGAGCCTGCTCGAAGCGAATATGGACCTGTTAGGCAGTGAGCCCAAGTTCAATCTTTACGACAAGGAATGGCGCATTTATTCAAAGAGCACCGGCATGCCTCCCCACTATGCGGCGGAACATGCAAAGGCTGAAGATTCAATAATAACCGAAGGCTGCTATGTCGATGGTGAAGTCAGGCACAGCGTGCTGTTTTCGGGCGTCAATGTCGGGACAAATGCGGTCATTGAGGATTCCGTAATCATGCCCAATGCCGTAATAGGCGCAGGTGCGGTGATAAAAAAAGCAATAATCGGCGAGGGCGCGGTAATCGGCGAAAATGCCGAGGTGGGCTGCGATAAGCTCCCCTCCGATCCCGATTATGAAACGAAGCTCACAGGCGATATTACGCTCATATCGGGCAGCGTGGCAGTCGAAAGCGGCGCACGCGTACCCAAGGGCATGGTCGTAACCGCAGGAAAGAGGGAGAGGAGGTAAGCTCATGACAAATAATGCATTCGGTCTTATCTATACAGGCGAAGCAAATGCGATGCTCCGCGAACTGACCTTCTCGCGCTCGGTCGCTGCCGTTCCCTTCGGCGGCAGATACCGCGCAATCGACTTCCTGCTCTCGGATTTGGTGAATACGGGGATTTCGAATGTCGGCCTGATTGCACAGCGAAATTATCATTCGCTCATGGATCATCTCGGCAGCGGCAAGGAATGGGATCTGCACAGAAAGCGTGACGGCCTTTTCATCCTTCCTCCGTTCGTTACCAAGGATAATACCGGCGTGTACCGAGGCACTATCGACGCCATCCGCTCAGTGCTCGGCTATGTGCGCCGTTCGAGCCAGAAGTACGTTATTCTGACAGGCAGCCATACCATTTATAATACCACCTATGATGATATGATCCGTCAGCACATCGAATCGGGCGCGGAGATCACCATAATGTACAGCGTGGAGCATGGCTTTGACCGCAGCGAGCAGTTTGACGATCTGAGGCTCACCATGGATGCTGACGGCAGGGTTACAGATCTTTCGATAAACCCGTATTTTCCGCCCACCCCGTATCGCGGCTGCGATGCATACATAATGGAAAAGGAAAGGCTCGAATACCTCGTCGAGGAGGCTGCCGCGCATGGCGACAGCGATTTTATGCGCGATGTGCTCGTGAAAAATGTCGATAAATGCCGCATCTACGGCTGGAGGTACGATGGCTACGTCGCAAGGCTCGATTCGGTCAATACCTTCTATAAGCATAATATGGCCTTGCTTGACGGCGCGGTCAGAAGCGATATGTTCAACCCCAAGCACCCCATCTATACCAAGGTCAAGGATGAAGTCCCGGCAAAATACATCGGTTCCGGCACGGCGGTGAATTCCATGGTCGCCGACGGCTGCATCATCGAGGGTCGGGTGGAAAATTCCATTCTCTTCCGCGGCGTGCATGTCTGCCGCGGCGCGGTCGTGAAGGATTCCATCATCATGCAGGCAGGCTATATCGGCGAAAACAGCCGGCTCTCCAATATCGTCATGGATAAGGGCGTATCCGTGCTGAACGGAAGGAACCTCTCCGGGCATGAGAGCTACCCCGTTATCCTGCGTAAGGGCAGCACCGTTTAAATTCAAAACAGAATAATCTTTTGTTACCCTTTGCCGAACGCCGTAAATCTGCGGCGTTCGGGTTTTTTTAGGCACAATGCCGGAAGGATTTCCTATGCGCGGAGCGTATTCCGCTGCGCCGAGGCTGCCTAACCCCGAAATGCGCATGCCCGTCATATCTCATCACATACACGAATAAAATCTTACCGATATGACAGGGAGCATGGCTTTCGGAAAGGAATGAACATATGGAATTATTATGGAATGAGTTCGGGGTTCAGCGTCTTGTTTACCGCGGTACGCAGCAGACGCAGATCGAGGGCATGGTACCCCTGCCCGAGGGCAAGCTCAGCGCGGAGCTTGCGGATTATTCGGCTTCGGTCGAGGTTATATCCTGCCGCGCGGAGGAGAATAAGCTGGCAGTTACCGGCAGTATCGAGGTCACTTCGGTTGCCGTAGGCGAGGACGGAGGAGTATTCTCATTCGTATCGACATCGGATTTCAGCTGTGAAGCGGAAGCCCCGGGAGTGAATGTCGGAATGAATACCGATGCGCTTGCGGTGCTGAAGGCGCTTTCGATGCGTCCTGCGGCAAGCGGACAGCTTCTGCTTGAAGCCGTAATTGATATAGAGCTGACCGTCACAAGCGCTGCGCCCATCCGTGCGCTTTCGGGCATATCGGGGCTCGATGATCTGGAGCTCAGGACAACGGAGGTATCGACGGGCAGAAGGGTCGAGCTTGCCAATGAAACCATCCGCCTCGGCGAGGAAATCTCATCTGACGGCATCGACGAGGTGCTGAAATACAACTTGCAGCTTTCCGTTAGGGATACAAATATGGAAAACGGCGGAGCCTGCGTCAGCGGTATGCTTTCGCTCAATGCTCTCTGCCGCAGCAGCGAAGGCGAGATAGTACAGCTCGTGCGCAGCATCCCGTTCCGCGAGACGATAAAGCTGAACGGCACTGCGGATGAAGTCTATGCCGTCTGCGAGCTCAGGGAAAATTCCGTGCGCTCGCTCGGAACGGAGTTTTCACTGATAGCGGTCGATGCCGATGTCAATTTCCGCGTCTTCGGCATGAGAAGGGGTAAGCTCAATATGCCCATCGACGCCTTTTCCCCATCGCTCAATTTTAATTGCCTCCTGGAGCGAATCGAGATACTGAATTCCGAGGGCGGCACCTGCGGCCAATTCTCTGTACGCGATAATATCTCCGTACCCGAGGGCTATCCGGATATTTTTACCGCGCTCCACGCTTCCGCTAATCCTATCGTGACCGGAATACGCTTCGAGGGCGGCAGCATGGAGGCGGAGGGACTGCTCTGCACCCGTTTTGTATACAGAAGCAGCAATAATGCGCTCCAATCCTTCTCGGAGGATGTGCCGTTCACCATCAGCATGTCCGCGCCTGCCATGGCGGATTTTGCGCGCATCAGGCTCTCCGCACAGCCCAATATCACAGGCGGCGGCGGACGCACCGCTCAGTTGAGCTTCAGCATCGACGCCTGCGCGGAGTTCTTCGGCGAGATGAAGCTGGATGCCGTTGTCGGCATTGCCGAGAACAGCGAAAAAGCAAAGGCCGATTTCGTTCGCGGCATCGTGGTTTATAATGCCTGCGAGGGCGAGACCTTTTTCGATGTCGCAAAGCGCTTCAGAATTTCGCTCGCTGCGGCGTCAAGCCTCAATGCGGATATAAGGGAACCCTTTAGGAACGGGGAAAGGCTCCTGTTGATAGTATAAAAAACGGGCAGTATCGGAAAATTTCCGGTGCTGCCCGTTTTTGTTTTCATTTCAAGAGCTCCCCCGCAGGGGCCTCGGCGAGGCACGACTCTCGCCGAGGACATACAAAAGTAAGGAAAGAAAGGAGAAACCTGAAAATGGCAAATATTCTCTATGGTGAAAACCGATAATCAGTCTCATTTTCAGGATAATTTTATCACTACAATTCGATGATGTCAATACAATTCTGTTATTTTTTTACGCTGCTGACGGAAAAAAAGGCTGTATCGGAGCCGAATTCCGATACAGCCGGCGTTAATATTGCTTATTCAGCTTCGATAAGCCCGTAGTTGCCGTCCTTACGCTTGTAAATGACGTTCATCTCCTCGGTCTCATCATTGGTGAAGACGAAGAAGCTGTGACCCAAAAGCTCCATCTGAAGCGCTGCTTCTTCAACGCTCATGGGCTTCATGCTGAAGCGCTTTACCCTGACGATGTGAGGTTCATCGTCATCCTCATCATCATAATCGTATTCGTCGGGCTCATCCTCGTAGCGAAGGGCTTTTTCAAGCTTTGTCCTGTGATGACGTATCTGCTTTTCGAGCCTTGCAACTACATTGTCTATGCCGGCATACATATCGCCGCATTCCTCTTCGCCGCGGATAATACCGCCTGCGTAGGCAATGGTCACTTCAATGATGTGCCGATTCTTCTCAACTGACATCGTTACCTGAACTTCGGTATCGGAGGGGAAATAACGATCCAACTTTGCGAGCTTCTTTTCTGCCATCTCCCGCAGTGCGTCGGAAACCTCAATGTTTTTTCCGGTATAAGTGATCTTCATACCTTTGGCTCCTTTCATTATAGAGAGCGGAAGCTCCGCTCCCATTTGTTGTTTATATTATATCAAAGCTATGGTATAATTGCAACACCCAGTGCGGCAATTTTGGCCTAAAGAGCATATCTGTGGGTCAATAGACATCCATTCTGAGCATGTATAGGACGAGATAGCTCAGGTGTATTATGCCCATTATGCCCACAAGCGTAATCTCCCCGGAGCGTTTTTTCGGTATAAGGGCGATCGCGGCGATGAGGGGCAGCAGGACGGAGAGATACCGTACCGCCGAGAGCAGCCATGTGCAGCCCATCGCTACCACAAAATAGAAAATGAAGAATACCGAGTAGCTGACGGGGAGCTCCCTTGCCTTTTTAAGATAGATTTCAAGCGAAAGGAAACAGGAAAGAATCGTAATGTATCCAAGGACGAGAGCCGTGCGCAGCTTTCCACGTTCGAGCCAGACGAGCGAATAATTCCACATATAGCGCGGAGTATTGAAGAAATACCCTATGCTCTGATTCCAATGGGATTCCTGATATTCAAGGAACATTAAGGCATTGCCGGTAACGACCTTATTGATAAGCAGGTACCCGAGCGTACCGAGCACGGAAGTGATGAGCGAGCATATGGATTCAATAATGAAGGAAGCCTTCAGCTCATGCTTTTTAGCTCTACCGACAAAATCACCCACTATACATACTCCGAGCGGCACGGCAAGCAGCACGCCCACCGAGCGAGTAAAGCCCGCAAGCGCCGCGAAAATGCCGGCGAAAAGGTATTCCCTTTTTCTCATGAACAGGAAGAAGCAGCAGAGCAGCAGCGCAAACAGCGGCTCGCTCATTGCGGAATTCATGAATACCGCTCCGGGCATCAGAAGGAAGACTATCGCACCGAGGAAGGCTTTGCGCTCGGGAAGATCCAATCGAAGCGTCTTATAGAAAAGCCCTGCGGCAAAGCAGCTGAAGATGGTATTCAGAAGCTGTGCGGAGATAAAGCTGTTGTGTATGGCAAAGTTTGCAAGGCGTATCAGCAGGGGGAACAGCGGAAAAAAGACGATGAGGAGCTTATCATCGCCCGTGGCCGTGTACCAATTCTCCGCAATATTCAGATAGTGGTTGCAGTCCGTATTGCCCTTCATCCAGGCTTCCTGCCATGCTTTTAAGAGGTTTGAGGAACAGTCCCTTGCCAGCGAATAAATTAAAATGCCCAAAAAGGCCGTAACAACACGGATGCCGAGGGCAATAAGCACCACAAGCCAGAACCTGTTGACTTTATTTGCGCGTACTCCGAAATCATAGGCGGTTCTTCCGGAAAAGCAGCGGACGAGCTTGGGAGTGATGGAATAAAGGATGAGCGTAAAGAGTATCGCCGTGAGGGATGCGAGAAGCTCCGCCAAAAACCCATCGGAAGTCTTATAAAAAACGAGATGGAGGATGTATAAAACGCTCAGAACAATTACCGAGCAGAGATCAAGAATCTCGATCTTATGCCTGTCAAAAGGCCCGAGACGCAGGCAGAGAAGCTGCTTTGCAAGCACGAAGGCTCCGGCCAAACAGGTTAAAGCCGCAAAAAACACGGGCACGCTGCCGAAGCTTGATCGCGCATAGCGGCAGTAAACAAGCCCCATGATGAGGATGAATACGGCGCGGAGTATGTCCGCTGCGGTATCGACCTTGCTTGGACGGGTCATATCCGAGCCAGGCATATCGAAAACCGGCTCGGTGCAGGTGCAGGGCTCCGTTTCCTGTATGATAGTGGTTTCTTGAGTATTATCCATAAAAATCGGTCAAGCAAGCAGCACACTTACGGTCTTACTTACAATATCCTCCTTATCGAATTCATTTTTTATCTTCTCATGCCCTGCTGCGCCCATGGCTTCACGGGCAGCTCTTGGCATATTGATAAAGGCTTTCAGCTTTTCATACAGCGATTCGGCATCCCGAACGGGCACCAAAAAACCGGTCCTTCCGTCGTTGACCGCTTCACGGCAGCCGGGGATATCGCTTGTGATGAGCGGACGCGCCATTGCCGCAGCTTCAAGGAGGACATTGCTCATGCCCTCATGGTAGCTTGGCAGAACTACGCAGTCACAGGCGGCGTAATAGGGTATCGGGTCCGTCTGAAACCCGTGGAAGACGGCTATCCCCTGTTCTGTAAGAGCCGTAACCTCGCTTTCGTATTCGTCCTCGAAAAAGCCCACGAGGTCAAGCACGAAATCGAAGCCCTCATTATTGAGCCTCCGCACGGCGGAGAACAGCTCATCAATGCCCTTCTCACGCATTATTCTTCCGAGATACAGAAAATGAACCCGTTCGTTTTCGGGATATGCGGTTTTTCCATAGGTTTTGAGGTTGACGCCCGCACCGTGCAGAACGACCTGCTTATCCTCGGTCAGTATCCTCCTGTCACGGAATTCACGGGCATTGACCTCATTTTCAAAGAATACCTTTGAAACCCCTTTGAATGCGTATTTATACAGCTTTGTAACGAAGGAAGCAAGCATTTTTTTCTGAAAAGCCGTGCCGAGGCCCTGCACGTTCGCAAAATACTTGATTTTAAGCTTGCGGCAGGCTATGCCGGCATAGATATTGGGCTTGATGGAATAGGTAATGACGAATTCGGGCTGCTCAGCGCGGAGCAGCTTTTTATATGTCCTTATCAGCTTAATATCGTGAATGGGGTTCATTCCCCTGCGCTCGATGGGAGTATTGATTGTCTTGATCCCGAGGGAAGCAATATCATCCTCATGCCCGACGAACGGAGTCAGGACGGTTATATCGTGGGATTTCAGCAGCTCCTCCATCAGCTCGCGGCGGAAGCGCCAGAGCATATAGGAATGATTGGTAATGATAACGACCCGGCGCTTCTTTTCGTGCATCGCGCCCGTGCCGCCCTCAACAACGCCGTCTGCCTTGGCAACGGCGAGGAAGGTTCCGAAAAAACACCTGATATCGAGGGCAAAGCTCATATTCTCGACATAGTAACCGTCCAGCTTTGCCTTGTCGGGTATCTCAAGCTCGTCGCGTCCGTGTATCTGCGCCCAGCCTGTAAGCCCGGGCTTGATGGAATTTGCGCCGTATTTATTGCGCTCGGCTATGAGGTCGTATTGGTTCCAAAGCGCAGGACGAGGCCCCACGATAGCCATATCCTCCTTCAGAATATTGAATATCTGCGGAAGCTCATCGAGCGAGGTCTTTCTCAGAAAACGCCCGACCTTTGTGATGTATTTATCGGGGTCGGATAAGAGATGCGTGGGCGTATCGTGCGGAGTGTCGAGGCGCATACTGCGGAATTTATAGAGCATAAAGAGCTTTTCATCGCGCCCGACGCGCTTCTGAGAAAAGAGCACCGGCGCCTTTATGCCGTCCTCAATCTTGATTGCGATGACGATACCGAGGAATAGAGGGGACAGCAGAATAAGCCCCAAAAGTGCGAGAACCGTATCAATACAGGTCTTGAAGACTATGTAAATATTGTGTTCCTTATATTTAACCTTTTCGCTCATATGCCCTCCGCAGAAAATCAGGAGTAATAAGATTATAGCATAGAAATGCGGCGATGTACACTAAAACATATGCATTCGCTTTCCGAGGTAAGTTGTATAATTAAGTGTCCAAAATAAAAAAAGGATAGCTCCATAGCGAAAAGCCTGCTACAATGTAAATTGGCAAAAAACAAGAAAGGAGGCC
>SFIR01000026.1 GCA_004556165.1 Clostridiales bacterium
AGGAGAGTCTTTCGGCCAGCGAAAATCAGAGATGGCGTGTGCGTAAGAATTTCGAGGAGGGCAAGCCTTGGAACGGGACCCTCCTCGGCTACCGCTACCGGAATGGCGTTTACGTCATCGAGCCGGACGAAGCCGAAACGGTCCGCCGCATTTTCCGGGAGTTCCTTTCCGGCAAGGGTGTTATCGCCATTGCCAAGAGCCTGAACGCAGACGGTGTGAAAACCCGATACGGTAGAGATTGGGGTAAAACCAGCATCGGCGGCATCCTCCGAAATTACGCCTATACCGGGAACCTGCTCCTTCAGAAGACCTTCCGGGAAAACCACCTAACAAAGAAGTCTGTGGTTAACGATGGCCAGCTCCCGATGTACCATGCGGAGGGAACGCACGAGGCCATCATAAGCATGGAGGAATACGAAGCGGTTCAGGCCGAAATTGCACGGAGGTCCGCAAAGTATGTACCGTCTGACCGGTGCTACACCGGGCGGTATCCGTTTTCCGGCCTGATCGTATGCGCTCACTGCGGCAAACACTACCGGCGAAAGGTCACGGCCACCGGCCCGGTCTGGATTTGCAGCACCTACAATTATCAGGGCCGTGCCGCCTGTCCCTCCAAGCAGATACCGGAGCCTACGCTGACGGCCATGACCGCAGATTTGGATATTGGCGATTTAACGGAAATCATAGCCGAGGACAGGAACACGCTGGTATTCCGCTTCAAAGACGGTAGAAAAGCCGTTAAACGATGGCAGGACCGCTCACGGGCCAAAAGCTGGACTCCGGAGATGAAAGAGGCCGCAAGGCAAAAAGCGATAGAAAGGAACAGGCACAATGGCTAACATCACTGTAATACCGGCTTCAAAGACGCTCCATTCCAAAATGCCGGTCAATGCCCAGAGCAGACGAAAGGTGGCTGGGTATGCTCGTGTTTCCACCGACAGCGAAGAGCAGCTCACCTCCTACGAGGCGCAGGTGGATTATTACACCAAGTACATCCGCTCGAATCCGGATTGGGAGTTCGTGGATGTGTACACGGACGAAGGAATCTCCGCAACGAACACCCGGCACAGAGACGGCTTCAACCGCATGATTGCGGATGCGCTGGCCGGAAAGATCGACTTAATCGTCACGAAATCCGTCAGCCGCTTTGCTCGAAACACTGTGGACAGCCTCACCGCCGTTCGCAAGCTGAAGGAACACGGCACTGAGGTCTATTTCGAGAAAGAGGGCATTTACACCTTCGATAGCAAGGGCGAACTGCTGATCACCATCATGTCGAGCCTTGCCCAAGAGGAGAGCCGCTCCATTTCCGAAAATGTCACATGGGGCCAGCGAAAACGCTTTGCAGACGGAAAGGTGTCGTTGCCGTATAAATCCTTCCTCGGCTACCGCAAAGGGCCTGACGGCTTGCCGGAGATTGTGCCGGAGGAGGCAGAGATTGTACGGGAAATCTACAAGCTGTTCGTTCAGGGCAAAACGGTGAACTGGATCGCCACGCACCTTACATCCAAGGGCATCCCCACTCCTCGTGGCAAGGGAAAATGGCAGACCAGCACTATCGAGAGCATCCTGACGAACGAAAAATACAAGGGCTCGGCGGTCCTGCAGAAGAAATTCACCGTGGATTTCCTGTCAAAGAAAATGAAGGTCAATGAGGGCGAGGTGCCGCAGTACATCGTGGACCAGAGCCATCCAGCCATTATCGATCCGGCCCAATGGCAGAAGGTGCAGGATGAGATGGCGGTCCGCAAATCCAGAGGCAAGCACCATAACAGCCTCAGCCCGTTTTCCACAAAGATCGTCTGCGGTGATTGCGGCGATTATTACGGCAGCAAGGTATGGCACAGCACGGATAAATACCGCCGGGTGATCTGGCAGTGCAATGGAAAGTTCAAGGGCAAGGACCGTTGCGCCACACCGCATTTATACGAGGAGGACATCAAGCGGCTGTTCCTCCGGGCCGTTGCCGACCTTACCGAGGACCGGGAGGTACTGCTTGAGACCTGCCGGATGATCCATGATGAATACCTGAACACAGACACCATTGATGCAGAGTGCGCCACGCTCAATGATGAGATTGAGATCGTTTCCGGCCTCACGAAAAAGCTGATTGCCGAAAACGCCACCACCGCCATTCCGCAGGACGAATACAACAGGAAATACGATGCACTGGTCGAGCGTTACCATGCGGCGCAGGATCGGCTGGACGATTTGCAAAAACTGAGAATTACACGGAGCTTTCAGGCCGATGTGCTGGAATGCTTCATGTTCGAGATAAAGGCCATCGACACCATGCTGCCGCTGGAATTCACGGACCGTTTCTGGAACAACCTAATTGACCAGGTGACGGTCTACCACGATGGCCGGATGGTATTCCGCTTCAAAGACGGCACAGAGGTCATGGAAACGCTCTGATGCCGAAAAACAAAACAGCCCGTGACGGGGATCAGGCGGTCCTCATCACGGGCTTTCTTTGTGTGAAACGGTTGTGATTTTTTGAAACGATTAGGATATAAGCCTCCGAGACCGGTAATCGACACATTGTATCAATTACCGGTCCAGTTATGGTGCGGTTGATGGGACTTGAACCCATACGGTCTCCCATACGCCCCTCAAACGTACGCGTCTGCCTGTTCCGCCACAACCGCAAATATTCATTTCCGCAGCAGATTGCTTCTGCTTTCAGCTGCGTCAGCTATTATAACGCTTTATTCATCTGCTGTCAATACCGAATTTCGGAGAAAAAGTAATATACTTTTCATCCCTGTTCCGGCAGCTCTTCAGAGCCGTCAGGCTTCGCTGCTGCTTCTGAAACGGCTTGACTGCCGACATCCTTGACAAGGCGGTGCTTTTCCCAATTGCTCTTTCTGAAATAGATATAGCATATCGCCGAGCAGAGCATCCAGCCCGCAGGGTACCCGAGAGCAACGGAGACAGGCGTATTGATAAAGAATTTCGTCATCACAAACAGATATATCTGCCTGAATACGACGAAGCAGCCGAGCATGATTATCATCGGAGCCTTGCTGTCGCCTGCGCCCCTCAGCGAGCCGCTCAATATCTGATTGATGCAGCAGAAAACATAGAAGGGCGAAATCAGCCTCAGGAATAATGCGCCGTGCTCGACAACATTGGGAGTTGGGTTAAAGAAGCTGACGAGGGGCTCGGCAAAGACGACAACGGGGACAATGAGCACAACGGTAAATATCGAAGATACGAGCAGCGAGGCTCTGACGCCCTTCTTGGCTCTTTCAACCTTGTTGACACCGAGATTCTGCCCGACAAAGGTCGTCGAAGCAAGCGCGATGCTCTGCATAGGCAGCAGCAGGAACTGGTCTATCTTTGAATATGCCGTCCAGCCGCCCATGCAGCCCGTTGATACGGGATTATCGAAGAAATTGATATAGCCCTGCACAAAAATATTCGAGAACGAGGTTATCGCCATCTGAAGCGCCGCAGGAATCCCCACTCGGAAGATCTGGCCGAGGCATTTCATATCAATCCGCAGTTTTTTCAAATGCAGCTTGCAGTATCCATCCGAACGCACCAGAGTGATGATAACAAGGACTGCCGACAGGCACTGCGCAGCGACCGTCGCAAGCGCAACACCTGCAACGCCCATGCGGAATACTATTACAAACACTAAATCGAGTATCGTATTTGTGAGCGCGGAGCAAACGAGGAAATAGAACGGGCGCCTTGAATCGCCTATTGCGCGCATGATGCCCGAACCCATATTATAGATGAGAAGGCCGACGATGCCGGCAAAATAGATTACAAGATATGTCGTGGCTTCCGGCGTGGTTGCGGCATTCATCTTCATGAGCTTTAGGAGCAGCGGAGTCAGCGCAATGCCGACTACGGCAAAGACAACGCTGAGTATCAGCGTCATGGCGATAGCGGTATGAACGGTATCCTGCACATGCTTTTCATCCTTTGCGCCGTAGTACTGGGAAATGACGACGCTTGCTCCGGTGCTCAGGCCCAGAAAAAGCCCGATTAATAGGTTGATAATCGGGCCGATATTTCCGACCGCAGCAAAGGCATCATCGCCGACATAGTTTCCGACGACCCAGGTATCAACGGTATTGTACAGCTGCTGGAAAAGATTCCCGAGAAGAAGCGGTATTGAGAATTTTATGATATGGGAAAGGATATTGCCTTCCGTCATATCGACATCTTTTTTTGCACTCATTCTGCCTTTAAATCGCGCCGAAATTGAATTCATGTCCTGCTGTCTCCGCACAAAATTACATATCTTGTTCCCAATTATAGCACCGATTTTTCACTTTTACCATATAATTAAAATTATATTTATTCTGCGGCGTTTTTCGGTGATTTCCCGGGAAATAATCACACTATAAAAGGGAAACTGCTTTATTTCGCAGTCTCCCTACCGTTGTTTTGTGCCGTAATATGGAATCATTGAGAGATTATTTCGGTAATATTCTCTTAATTATTCCTATTTTCTGAAAAGGTACTTATCAACGGCTTCCCTCATGGAATCGGAGATCTTTCTCTCCACGGGAAGCACGACGGAATTCGCCATGCGCTTTGAGAATTCGAGAACGATATGAAGGGTCTTGTTAAGCGCCTTTTCGGACATATAGCCGAGCTCCAGATTGTCGTGGCGATTGTGGATATAGGCTGTGCCGTTAGCGCCGCTGCGGACGAAATTGACCGCAGGCACGCCGTTATCGGCGAAGGGAACGCTGTCGCTCGAATAGATATGGTCCTCAACATTGACAGCAAGCCCCATCTCGTTCATGAGGCCTTCAACATAGCTTACGAATCCGTCCGCGCCCATTGTCGCGCAGCCGTCGCTGCCGAGAATGGGACCTGCGACATCGACATTTATCATCAGGCGGTGATTCTTCAGCTCCTCCTCATGGGCCTTAGTGTATGCCTTGCTGCCCAGAAGCCCCTGCTCCTCCGAACCGAACCAGTTGAATTTCAGCGTGCGCTTAGGCGGATTCTCCGCAAAGTATCTGAGCACCTCCATGTTGATAACCGAACCGGACATATTATCATATACGCCCTTGGAGAAATAAACGCTGTCGTAATGCGCGCCGAAGGAGATTATCTCATCCGGCAGATCGGTGCCTCGAATCTCGGTGCAGACATTATGCGAAATGACATTCTTCCTTTCGCTCTTAACGATTAGCTTCACTCTTTCCGCGCCCATCTCGACCATTTCGGCAGCATCCCATACATCCATATTGATGAGGACATTGTAACCGAATTTATCGGAGAGCGGTTCGCGGAGCTTGCAGATATTGATATCGCGGATATCCCTGCTATCGCGCATATCGCCGTTAAAGGTGATGATTGCGGCAGGCTTGGCCTTCTGAAGCTTCTCATAGGATTTCATAGTCACGCGCTGATTGCACATTATCGCCATGCCCTCCGCACCCTGCATGAGCACTGGCGCACAGTCCTCAACATACCTGAAATCGAGCTCGAGGCCTTCATCGGGAGTGCTGTCCGAACGGATATAGCCGGTTACCGGGTATTCCTTCTCATAGGGCGCAAGCACAATAAGCCTTGCTTCGCTGACCTCGCCGCCTGCGACCTCAAAATCCTCGATGGTGCAGGGGAGGCCGATAGCTTCCACCTCGGCCTTGAGGGCTTCGGCGGTTCTGAGCTCCTCTGGAGAACCCGATACACGGGTATAGCCGAGCTTTCTCATCAGTTCAAATGCTCTTTTTGACGGTTCCATAGTTTCCTCCGGGTAATTATTTTTAATAAAAATTCAGAATCAGAGTACGGTAGGGTCCGGCTCAGTCGGCAAACCTTCCCAATATTTCGCGGTACTTTTTATAGAATTCCGTAAAGCAGCCGCATTCGAGGCTCTCGCGTATCCTTGCAGTCATTTCATTATAGAAATACAGGTTATGCAGCACGCAGAGGCGCATACCGAGGCGTTCATCGGCCTTAAGCAGATGCCTTATATACGCACGGGAATAGCTCCTGCATGCAGGACAGCCGCAGTTTTCATCTATCGGCAGGCTGTCCAGCTTATGCTTTTCGGCGAGCAGACGGAGTTTTCCTTTCCATGTGAACACGTTTCCGTGCTGCGCATTGCGGAGCGGCAGCACGCAGTCGAAAAAATCCACGCCGAGGTTCACGGCTTCAAGGATATTTACAGGAGTTCCGACGCCCATTAAGTAACGGGGCTTATCCTTTGGCATATGGGGTTCGACGGCATCTATGATCCCATACATCTCCTCTGCGGTCTCTCCGACCGAAAGACCGCCTATTGCGTAGCCGTCAACGGGAATATCGCGTATCTCGCGCATATGCTTGACCCTGAGATCCGGGTAGACACCGCCCTGATTGATGCCGAAAAGAAGCTGTGCGCGGTTAATGGTATCCTCTTTGGCATTCAGCACGTCCATCTCCGCACGGCAGCGTTCGAGCCAGCGAGTGGTGCGCTCTATCGACCTTGCAACATACTCCCTCGGCGAAGGATTGGCGATACATTCATCAAATGCCATCGCAATGGTTGATGCAAGGTGGGACTGAATGCGCATGGATTCCTCCGGCCCCATGAATATCTTTTTGCCGTCGATATAGGAAACGAAGCTGACGCCCTCCTCGCGGATTTTGCGCCTGTGTGCAAGCGAAAACACCTGAAAACCGCCGCTGTCGGTGAGAATGGGCTTATCCCAGTTCATGAATTTATGCAGACCGCCCAATTTACATATGATTTCATCACCCGGACGGATGTGCAGATGGTAGGTGTTGGAAAGCTCCACCTGACAGCCGATCTCGCGTAGATCATCGGTCGAAGCTCCGCCTCGTATGGCGGCAGCGGTACCGACATTCATAAAAACGGGGGTCTCTATCACTCCGTGTACGGTCTGCATGCGTCCGCGCCTCGCACGGCCCTCGGTTTTGATTACTTCAAAGCTGCTCATATCAGAATTTCATGATTATTACGGGGATGGGCGGGTCCTTCTTCCAATTGTGGAAGCGGACAACAAGCACCTGATATTTTTCCGTGTCAAGCTCCTTCAGCCATTCGAGCAGGGCGTCCCTCTCCTCATACCCGGTCGCACCGCCGTGGTAGATCGAAACGCACATAATCCCACCGTGGCGGAGCAGCTCAAGGCCTGCGGTTATCGCCCTTATGCTGCTATCGGCATGAGTAAATATTGTATGATCGCCGCCCGGCAGGTACCCGAGGTTGAATACTATCGCGCTGACGCTCTCGGATTCGGCATACTCGGCCATGAATTCATGCGAGCGGTGAACGACCTCGGCTTTCAGTCCCCTTTCTGCGAGCAGTTTATTCGTGCTGTCGATAGCATCCTGCTGTATATCGAAGGCGACAACCCTGCCGCTTTCGCCTACAAGCCCGCACAGGAATGCGGTATCATAGCCCCTGCCTGCGGTTGCGTCGATGCAGGTATCGCCTTTTTTTACGGTGGACGAAATTATACTGTGGACAAGTGTTAATGCGTTCATGGCTGAATTGTAGCAGATTTCGCTGCGGAATTCAAGGTTTCGGTTCTGTTGGGTACGGGCAGCGTATGCAAGCGTATGCATCAGACATTTTATTTGCTTGCAAAGCCAAGACTAAAATGTTATACTTTATTTATCAATTCCGTAATTCATCATGAAGGGATAATAAATGGAAAAGGATACAAAGAAAAAGAAGAAGGCTGCTTCCGATAAGGAGAATGCTCTGCGCAAAGCCGGCAATATCGCCAAGGCAAGGCGTTCCGTTTGGTATGTGCTGAGGATAGTGCTCATCATTGTCGCCGTGATGCTGCTTGCGTATACCGCATTTATCGAGGCCATGTACATAAGCAATACCTATAT
This sequence comes from Clostridiales bacterium, assembly GCA_004556165.1. Taxonomy (GTDB): domain Bacteria; phylum Bacillota; class Clostridia; order Christensenellales; family CAG-138; genus PeH17. Next base: position 7,828 of record SFIR01000026.1, read on the forward strand.
AATAGTAACGGAGGGCATGGCGCTCCGCGCGGACTGCATCATAAACGACGGCAGCATTGATACGCTCACCGATCACTTTACGGAGCTTCAGATTGAGGGCGACAACGAGCTGTACGGCACCAAGTATGATGCCTTCCATGTGGAAAGCTATAATTACGATATTGAGATCGAAAGCCTGAAGGTTCTGCCGTGGTCCAATACCGCCACATATACAGTGGTTGAGAGCGTATCGCAGATCATCGCAAAGCCCTATGATTCCGGCACGACAAGGCCCGTCCCCGAATGGACGACGGTGCGCTATAAGGTCACGCTCGAAAAGTTCTCGGGCAAATGGGTCATTACTTCTCTGACCGTGCTCGAATACAATCCTGAGCTTGAGCCGAATAATACCCCGGATTATTCCGAGCTGGAGGATTAGGCTTCATTATATGCAATATGCATCCGAACTGCTGCACCTCTCTGCGGCAGTTCTAATAATATATTTTTGTTCATGCAATAAAAAGGCAAATTTTACCGTTATCTTATCGAAAGGGAAGAAAAGATGCTGCAATTTTTGAACGTACTTGCGGAAAGCTTTGATCATGATCCCGCAAGGCTTGACAAACTGATAGCAGAAACCGCTTTGGGGAATGAAAGCGCATTTGAAGAGCTGTACCGTTCGATCAAGGCCTCGGTATACGGCTATTCTCTCTCAGTCCTCAAAAGGCCCCACGATGCGGAGGACGTCACGCACGACTGCTTTGTACGCATCTATGCGAATGCGGGAAGCTACGTTTCTCACGGGAAGCCCCTCGCTTGGATACTTACGATAGCAAAGCGCCTCTGCTTCGACAGGCTTTCGGAGCAAAAGAACCTGACATCGCTCGATAACTGTGAAAACGATTTCTCCGACCTCTCGCTGCTTTCAAGCGATGAGCTGACGGCAGTACGGAGCCTTATATCACTGCTCTCGGACGATGAAAGGAGTATCATCATGCTCCATGCCGTATCGGGTTTCCGCCATCGTGAAATTGCGGAATTTCTCTCACTCCCTCTTTCAACGGTGCTTTCGAAGTACCACAGAGCCATAAAAAAACTGAAAACTGCCTATATTCAGGATGAAAGGAACGGTAAGTAATGAAAAAGAGCCACGAAATAACGGAAGAAGGTATCAATACCGCTTTGCGCAGCTCCATGGAGAAGCTGACCCCCGATAAATTTCCTGCAATACTGGGCGATTGTAAGGAAAGGAAGGATAAAAAAATGGATAATATCACCACCATAAAGCCCAACAAGAGGAAGCATGTGCTTCGCTATATCGCGGCAGCCGCCGCATTCCTGCTCATCGTCGGCTGCGCATTCGGACTTATCCGCAATGCCGACGCCAAGAATGTCTATACCACCGTAATGATTGATGTAAATCCGAGCGTGCAGATCAACGCCAATAAAAACGAGCGTGTTCTCAGCGTTACCCCCCTTAACCGTGACGGCGAAGTTATTATCGGAGAGCTTGATTTCTCCGGAAGCACCATTGATGTTGCCGTCAATGCCGTGATAGGCTCGATGCTCAAGCACGGCTATATCACCGAAACCAGGAACGCCATCCTTATCAGCGTCATGAGCAAGGATAAGGCAGAGGCCGCCGAGCTGAACAGCAAGCTCTATACCGAGGTCAATGCGCAGCTCTCCGCCAGCGCTATTGATGCAAGCGTTCTTTCACAGGATATGACCGATAGCAATACCGAGTCCAACAGGCTTGCCGATGAATACGGCATCAGCTGCGGCAAGGCACAGCTCATTGATACCATCATTAACGCAGGCCATCCTTATACCTTTGAAGAGCTTGCTCATATGAGCATATCCGCTTTGAACGGTATTCTGAACGGCACTATTGATACCGACGCTCCCCATCATAACGGCGGTTCACACGGTGAATCGGATAATGTCGGAAGCGAAGAAGCTGCGCTCGCTATTGCGCTTGAGCATGCAGGCGTTACCTTAGATCAGCTCAGCTGGTACGAAATATGCCTCGATTTTGATGACGGCATCTGGGTCTATGAGGTCGAATTCGTAGTCGGAAATACCGAATACGAATATGAGATCAATGCTATTACCGGTGAAATAATCAAATTCGAAACCGAATTGGATGATGATCCTCACGGAGCTCCCCCCGTCACCGAACGGCCCACCCAGCAGCCCGGCAGTAATTTCCTTTCGGAGGATGAAATCAGAGCTATCGTATTCAACCATGCAGGAGTCAACGCAAACGACGTCCGCGAATTTGAAATCGAGCTTGACGACGAGCACGGAATCTGGGTCTACGAAGTCGAATTCAAAGCCGGTAACATCGAATATGATTATGTGGTCAATGCCGTTACGGGTGAAATAATCAAATCCGAAACCGAAGTAGACGATGATCCTACCGCAGCTCCCGGTACTCCCCGACCCACCGCACAGCCCACCCAGCAGCCGGGCAGCGAGTTCCTTTCGGAGGATGAAATCAGAGCTATCGTATTCAACCATGCAGGAGTCAACGCAAATGACGTCCGCGAATTTGAAATCGAGCTTGACGATGAGGACGGAATCTGGGTCTACGAAGTCGATTTCAAGGCCGGCAATATCGAATATGATTATGTGGTCAATGCCGTAACCGGCGCAATAATCAGAGTTGAAACCGAAATCGACGATGATCCTACCGCAGCTCCCGGTACTCCCAGACCCACCGCACAGCCCACCCAGCAGCCGGGCAGCGAGCTCCTTTCGGAGGATGAAATCAGAGCTATCGTATTCAACCATGCAGGAGTCAACGCAAATGACGTCCGCGAATTTGAAATCGAGCTCGACGACGAGGACGGAATCTGGGTCTACGAAGTCGAATTCGAGAGCGGAAGGCATGAATACTCATACGAGGTCAATGCTTTGACCGGCGAAATAATAGATTATGAAATAGATGATTAAAACCGATACGGATAATATCAGCCGCTGCCGGCACAAAGCCTGCGGCGGCTGATTTTTTTATTTGTTTTCTTTCTCTGCTTCGATAAGCTTATAATCGTAACCGAGTGATATGATGAATTTCAGTATATCCTGCGTCCTCACAGCGAGCGAGGCGGTATTGATATTGGGGTGAATCAGAAGCTTTTCTTCCTTTAATAAATCGCTGTCCAATGCGGCATGCACGATATGGTCTTTATCATTGAGAAGCCCCGTTATGCTGACGGAGCCTTCGGTGAGCCCGAGTATGCTTTCAAGCTGAACCTCCGTGGCGAAGCTGAGCCTTGACGAGCCAAGCTGCCTGCTGACGGACGAGGTGCGGAAAGGCTTATCATCCCCGAGAAGGACGAGATAGAATTCCGTACCGCGTTTATTGGTAAGGAAAAGGTTTTTGCAGTGCTTGAGCCCCGTTCCGCTGCCGACCCTGCGGCATATCTCCATCGTCATTGCAGGTTCATGCTCAAATCTCTCATATTCAATTCCGAGCTCCGTAAGCTTTCGGAGCACCGGTATTTCCCGTTCTGTTATCATTTTCCTATTTATGATACGGTTCCCCGTTGATGATTTTGAATGCGCGGTAAATCTGCTCCATCAGCATTATGCGGAAGATCTGATGCGAGAAGGTGAGGGGCGAAAAGCACCATTTGAAATCGGCACGGGCAAGCACATCGGCTGACAATCCGTTCGAACCGCCTATTATGAAGGTTATCCGCGATCTTCCGTCCAGCATGAAGCCGCGGAGCTTTTCCGCGAATTCCACTGAGGAAAGCATTTTGCCGCGAAGCTCCGCGGCTATGACCGTATCGCTGACTGCAATTTTTTCAAGTATCCGCCTGCCTTCGGCATCTTTGATGCCGCAAAGCTCTGCGGCGCTCAGCTTTTCGGGTGCCTTTTCGTCGGCAATCTCGATAATTTCGACCTCGCAGAATTTTGAAAGCCTTTTTTTGAATTCGTCAACGGCTTCCGAATAGAATTTCTCCTTGAGCCTGCCGACGGCGATAATGCGGATTTTCATGCGGCAACTCCTTCCTTAGCAGAGCCTTGGGCACAGCGCTGCTCTCATCGCCCGATTTATGATAATAGCTGTTCATTGTTACATCAGCTCCGACCTCAGCACGCACCGGCGGAATATAAGCTAAAGCCCGATCGCTTTACGGCATAAGGCGCTAACCGAAGGGCTGCATTTCAGGCTGGAAGTTTTTTATCCCCCTATGCTAAATATCGAATATCCCGGTTATCCCGTCGCGCCTTGCGACGATGACGGACATATCATCAATGCCGTTATTCTCAAGCGCTGTTTGGACCGTGCGGTAGGCAAGCTCGGGAGTATTGTTCTCCTTGCTGAGGTGAGCGAGGATGGCAGTGCGCACGCCCATGCCGTACAGCCTTATAAGGAGCTTCGCACAGTCGTCATTGGAAAGATGGCCGTGCTCCGACAGTATCCTCTGCTTGAGGCGGTAGGGATAGGGGCCGTATTTCAGCATCTCAATATCATGATTTGCTTCGACAAACGCAAGGTCGGTATTTACCGCCTTTTCCGCCATGCTTTCCCTCAGGCAGCCTATATCGGTCATATAGAGGAGCTTATGTCCCTCGTGGACGATAGTAAAGCCCACCGCCTCCTCCGCATCGTGCGGAGTTCTGAAAGGCTCGATATTGACATTTCCGATGTAAAAATCCTGATCCGAGCTGAATACGCGCCGATTCCGCTGCGGTATTTCCTTGATTATCGGCTCCATTATCCGCCATGTCCCGGCATTTGCGTAGACGGGGATATTATATTTGCGGCTCATTACACCGACGCCTCGGGTATGATCAATATGGTCATGGGTCACGAGTATTGCGGAAAGGCTCTCGGGCCGCACTTTCAGCTCGGCGAGCGCTTCCGATATTGCCCTGCCTGCCATGCCTGCATCTATAAGCATTTTCACATCCCCTGCGATGACGAGCGATGAATTGCCCGACGAACCGCTGAAAAGCGGAATAAATCTCATTATTCAAGTCTCCGGCGTCAATTTTCCTGTGTGATTTTATCGCAATGCGCGAAAATTGTCAATGAGTCAGGAGGTACTTGTAAACTCCCAAAGGTATGGTGTATAATTAAAGCATGGCAGGTAAACGCAGAAGGCGGAGGCTCAGCCTCATACGCCCCCAAAAACTGCATACGGCGCTTGAAGGCAGGCAGGGAAGGATCATCCGTATCTGTGCCTCTGTGCTTTTGGCTGTCATAATCATAGCTGCGTGCTTTTATTTCATCCGACCCAGGGTGCAGCTTGAAAAGACGCAGGAGATACAGGCTATCCGCGAAGCAGGGCTTATACGCATAGGCGTCATGGATGATATTCCCGGATTTTCCGAGAACGGCGAGGGGCTGGAAATAGAGCTTGCCGAGCTTTTTTCGGAATACCTGATGCCCGATGCGGCACCCGGCGCGGCGATAAAATATATCGTCGTCAGCGACAAGACCGCTTCCACAAAGCTCTCGGACGGCAGTATTGACGCCGTATTTGCGCTTATGCCACGCAATTCCTCGTCCGCATTTTCATATTCCTATGCCTATTATACCGATGAATGCGTCGTTGCAGTCACGGAGGGCAGCACGGAAAAGCCCCTGAATGAAATGCTCATAGGCTACGTCCAATCCTCAGCATCGGGAAACGCGTTTCTCAAATACGTCTCCGCCAATCAGACGACAGTGAAGCGCAGCCTTCTTGATAGGCTTCTGAAAAGGGAAGTCTCCCTCCCCGATGACGCCGTAATATTCAGCACCAAGGCTTTTGCATCGTACCCCGATCTCCTCGATGCCCTCGATAAAGGTCTTATCGACGGCGCCGCCATATCCCGCGTATACCTCAATAAATACTCCGATACCTATTCCTTTGCCATTCATTCGACCGAAATCGGCACCATCGGTTACGCACTTGCCTGTTCCTCCGATTCCCCGGCCATTGCGCAGCTTGCGGATATGTTCATATATGAGCTGAACGAATCCGGAAAAATGGATGAGCTCCTTATCAAGTACGGTCTGAAATAAGTCGTTTCCAATACGGGCTAAACCAAGTCATTTTATATTCTATATAATTTTATAAAATTCAACCGTTTTTGATTGAAGGGGCTGTTGCAAATGTAAGTTGATTGCAGGCAACAGCCCCTGATACTCTTTCTTTCAAAAAAGCCCACCTGTTCGGTGAGCTTTTCGGCATGAGCGGAACTGCATTGACCGCTCATTGCATGGATTTTATTTGGTTTGATAGGACGGGGAAGCCGGATGCTCCGCTTTATCTTATAAATCGGAATCGAGATATTCTTTTCTTCCCGTCTCGTAGAGATTATTGCCGCAGCTGTCGATAACGCAGACGACGGGGAAATCCTCGACGGTGAGCCTGCGGACAGCTTCCGCGCCGAGATCCTCATAAGCAACTATCTCCGCGGACTTGATGCAGCTTGAGAGCAGTGCGCCTGCGCCGCCGATAGCGGCAAAATACACTGCGCCGTATTCCTTCATGGCATTGATGACCTCGGCATTGCGCTTGCCCTTGCCGATCATGCCCGTTTCTCCGGCACGGATGAGCGCAGGCGAATAAGCATCCATGCGGTAGCTTGTGGTGGGGCCTGCCGAGCCTATCGCCTGACCTGGCTTTGCCGGAGTCGGGCCGACATAATAGATAGTCGCGTTCTCTATATCGAAGGGGAGCTTTTCGCCGTTTTCAAGGAGCCGGACGAGCCGCTTATGCGCCGCATCACGGGCGGTATAGATGGTTCCCGAAAGCAAAACGCTTTCGCCGCTTTTTATTTCCCTTGCCATATCCCTTGTGATGGGAAGGTTTACCCTCTTTTCCATTGCCTCTGCCTCCCTTACAGTATGACCGTCCTATGCCTCGTCACATGGCAGTTTATATTGACTGCCACGGGAAGCCCTGCGATATGGGTCGGCATGGTCTCGATATTTACCGCCAGTGCGGTTGTTCTGCCGCCGAAGCCCTGGGGGCCTATGCCGAGCGCATTGATTCTATCGAGAAGCTCCGCTTCAAGTGCGGCATAGTACTCATCCTTATTCCTCTCATCGGTGCTGCGCATCAGTGCCTTTTTTGCAAGCAGCGCCGCCTTATCGAAGGTACCGCCTATGCCGACGCCGACTACAATGGGGGGACAGGGATTGGGACCTGCTTCCTCAACGGTCTTTACCACGAAATCCTTCACGCCCTCAACGCCGTCGGAGGGTTTTAGCATGGCGAGCTTGCTCATATTCTCGCTGCCGAAGCCCTTGGGCGCAACGGTGAGCTCCAACTTATCCCCCGGGACAAGCTCGGTATAGAGCATTGCAGGGGTATTATCGCCCGTATTCACTCTGCGCAGAGGATCGCCCACGACGGATTTACGCAGGTATCCGTCACGGTAGCCGCGGCGCACGCCCTCGTTCACCGCTTCAACGAGATCGCCTTCGATATGTACATCCGTGCCTATCTTCAGAAATACGCAGCATACGCCCGTATCCTGGCAGATGGGGACGAATTTCTCATCGGCAATATTGTAATTCTCGATTATCTTATCGAGTATGCCCCTTGCGGTATCCCATTTTTCCTCGTTTCGGGCATTCTCAATGCTCCTTCGCATATCCTCCGGCAGGCGGCAGTTCGCCTCCACACAGAGGGACGCAATGGTATCGGTCAGCAGGCTTGCATGTATCGTTCTCATATTCTCAGTCCTCCGCCACTTCACGGATATGGTCTATCACCGTACCGTCACGGTAGATGACATCGGCAACTATCCTATCTCCGAACCTCGGCTTTTCGGGTACGCCAGATATGCTCTCGGCAAGCGCTTTGAGCTCGCGAATATCCATGACCTTTATGCCTGCGGAAACGAGCCTGTCATGAAGCTCCCGATCCTTGGGATTGACCGCAACGCCCTTTTGGGTGACGAGCACATCAATGGTCGAGCCGGGGGTTGAGATGCAGGTGACGTGATCGGTGACGATGGGAAGCCTTGCACGGGAAAGCGGTGCGATTATCATTGCGAGCTTCGCGCCTGCTGCGGTATCGCTGTGTCCGCCGCTGCCGCCCATTATCCTGCCGTTTGAATCGGTATGCACATTGACATTGAAATCGGTATCTATCTCGGTTGCGCCGAGAATGACGACATCGAGGCTGTCCACTGCCGAGCTCTTTGCTTCCGGCGAAGCATAGTGAGTGCCGGAAATCTCCCTATGCTTGGGGTTATTCCTTATGGATTCGACCGCCTTGAGATCGAAGCATTGGACATCAAGGAGAGACTCGAAGCAGCCCTCGTTGAGCATATCGACCATATAGCCCGTAATGCCGCCGAGACCGTAGCTGCCTCGGATATTCTCCTTGAGCATGACGTCCTTTAAGTACTTAGCCGCTGCCAGCGAAGCGCCGCCGGCACCGGTCTGGAAAGAAAAACCGTCCTTCAAAAGCCCCGAAGCCTTTATGACATCGACCGCCGTCATCGCCATGGAAAGCCCAATCGGGTCACGGGTTATCTTGGTGGTGCCGGAAACGATGCCCTTCGGATCGCCGATTGAATCGACAAGTACGACCTGATCGACATCCGTCTCGGGTATCGACCAATCAATGAGGGGGTATGGGACGAGTTCATCGGTTATTACAACGGTATGCCTTGCGTTCCTTGCATCGGGGATGGCATAGCCGAGCGAACCGCAGGCGGATTTGCCGCGCTTGCCCGTGCAGTTGCCCATTGGGTCGCTCGCAGGAGCGGCGATAAAGGCAACATCAATCGGGGTTTTTCCGTTCTCGATATCGCAGGGCCTGCCGCCGTGGGTGCGGAACTGTACGGGGCTGTTCATGCCGCCTGCGGAGATGAATCTGCCGAGCTCGCCGGACATATAGTCGGTGAGGATGGACTTGACCGTACCGTTTTTTATATGCTCCTTCATGGGGCGATGGGTATCGAAGAGGGAGCTTGCATTGACGGTCAGATCGCGTATGCCGAGCTCGCTTATGGCTTCCATAACCATATTGAGCACATAATCGCCGTTGCGGAGGTGATGGTGGAAGGATACGGTCATACCGTCGCGCAGACCGGAATTTATAACGGCTTCTTTTATCGAGGATGTGAGCTTATTCATTTATTCGACCTCCAATCCGAGCTGTTTGGCGGCTTCAAGGGTCTGCCTTGCACGCTCCACGATGGGTTTATCTATCATCTTGCCGCGGAGGGATACCGCGCCCTTGCCCTGCTCCTTGCCGAGGCGGATGGCTTCAAAGACATCCTGTGCGTACCGAATATCCTTGAGCGAGGGGCTGAATACCTCGTTTATCGCCCTGACATGACGGGGCGCGATGGCGGCCTTTCCGGAGAAACCGAGGCTCTTTGCGTACTCGGCATCGGCGATTATGCCCTCATCATCGTTTACATCGGTGAAGGGGGTATCGTATACTTCAATCCCGGCAGCCCTCGCCGCGCACACAAGACGGGTACGGGCATAGTTTATCTCGTTGCCCGATTTCGTCCTCTTGCACCTGAGGTCGGCCGTCAGGTCCTCGCCGCCGAGGAAGAGCGCCGCAACGCGCTTCGATGCGGTCGCAATATTGAAGGCATTCTCGACTCCGAGAGCCGTTTCGATAAGGGGGATAAGCTTTACTCCGCCCTTATCCATGCCGCATTTCTCCTCTATCCCGGTGATATAGGCATCAATCTTCTTTATATCCTCCGCGCAGCCCGATTTCGGGGGCATGATGAAATCGGGTTTAAGGGGAATAATGGCTTCGAGGTCATCACGCCAATACTCCGTATCTATTGAGTTGATGCGGACGGTTATCTCAACGCCTCTGAAGCCCATATTCTTCATTGCGGAACGGACGAGCAGCCTTGCGGAATCCTTCTCATCCGGGGATACCGCATCCTCCAGATCGAGGATGATGCAGTCCGCACCGAGCGCATCGCCGTTTATTATCATATTGGGAGTGTTGCCCGGAAGGAACAACATGCTTCTTCTCATACTGAAAATACCTTCTTTCAAATTCACGGCTTGGCCGTTTTTAGGCTTCGCCGCAGACTTATATTAAATTATACCCCGATTTTCCGCCTATTTCAATAACGATTTTGTGTTTATGCAAGCTCCTCAGCCCGAAGAACCGATCCCGGCGGCGCTTCAGCAAAATATAATCGTTTTTCGTGCAAAAAATGCTTGCAATCGCGGAATAATTATGGTATGCTGTGTCGGTATGAAATAACTCACCCGTGCGGATTTCGCGGGCATTGTCGGATCAATGGGTTCGATTCCCTCGGAAGATGATGCACGGGGCGGAAATAAAAATAGGAGGTTTTTTTGCATGTCAGTTATTTCTATGAAGCAGCTGCTCGAAGCAGGCGTACATTTCGGTCATCAGACCCGTCGTTGGAACCCGAAGATGAGGGAATATATCTTCACCGAGCGCAACGGCATCTACATCATCGATCTTCAGAAAACCGTAAAAAAGATTGACGAAGCTTATGCTTTCGTTCGCGATATCGCAGCGAATGACGGCACCGTTCTTTTCGTCGGCACTAAGAAGCAGGCTCAGGAGAGCATCGAGCAGGAAGCAAAGCGCTGCGAGATGTTCTATGTCAACCAGCGTTGGCTCGGCGGTCTTCTCACCAATTTCAAGACCATTCAGACCCGTATCGCAAAGCTCAACCAGATCAACAAGATGGAGGCTGACGGCGATTTCGACCTTCTTCCCAAGAAGGAAGTTGTCCAGCTTTGCGCTCTTCGCGAGAAGCTCATGAAGAACCTCAGCGGCATCAAGGATATGAAGAAGCTCCCCAGCTGCATGTTCGTTGTCGATCCCCGCAAGGAGCACATCGCCGTTCTCGAAGCACGCAACCTCGGCATCCCCGTTGTTGCTATCGTCGATACCAACTGCGATCCCGATGACGCCGATTACGTCATCCCCGGCAATGACGACGCTATCCGCGCTGTCAAGCTCATCGCTTCCAAGATCGCCGACGCAGTCCTCGAAGGCAAGCAGGGCGTTCAGATGACCGATGCTTCCGTTGATGCTTCCATGCCCGCAGCGGAAGAAGCAGAGGAAGTTGACAACTTCTAATTCAAGGATTCAATAAATCGGAGGATATTATAATGGAATTCACCGCAAAAGACGTAATGAAGCTTCGCGAGATGTCCGGTGCAGGCATGATGGACTGCAAAAAGGCTCTCAAGGAAAGCGACGGCGATATGGATAAGGCAATGGATTATCTTCGTGAGAAGAGCCTTGCGGCATCCGCAAAGAAAGCATCCCGTATTGCAGCAGAGGGCATCGTAGATTGCTTTGTCTGCGAGAAGTGCGGCGTTGGCGTCATCATCGAGGTCAACTGCGAGACCGACTTCGTTGCAAAGACCGACGATTTCAAAAACCTCGTCCGTTCCCTTGCAAAGCAGGTTGCAAAGTTCAATCCCGCATCCGTTGAAGAGATGATGGCTCAGCCCTATATCGAGGATGAGAATATGACCGTTGACGCTGCTGTTAATGCCGCAGTCGCCAAGATCGGTGAGAAGATCTCCATCCGCCGTTTCAACCGCGTTGAGGGTATTGTTGATACCTATGTCCACCTCGGCGGCAAGATCGGCGTTCTGCTCCAGATCAGCAATAAGGATTATCCCGAAGCAGCACATGATGTTGCAATGCAGATCGCAGCGGCAAGCCCCAACTGCATCAGCAAGGCTGACTGCAACCAGGAGGATGTCGAGCACGAGCGCAGGATCCTCATTGAGCAGGCTAAGAACGAGCCCAAGCCCAAGCCCCAGGCTATCATCGAGAAGATGGTCGAAGGCCGTATCGAGAAGTACTATAAGGAAGTCTGCCTCCTCGAGCAGCCCTTCGTAAAGAATCAGGATGAGAGCGTCGGCCAGATGATCAACGGCAGGTTCGAGGTCATCTCCTTCACCCGCTACACAATGGGCGAGGGCCTTGAGAAGCGTCAGGACAACTTTGCCGATGAAGTTATGGCTCAGACCAAGAAGGCATAAGATAATAAGAATTCTGTCACAAGGGCGGAGGAAATATCCTCAGCCCTTTTTTGATTTGAAATTTCAATAAATTATATTTTACCTTCAGGACTATATCTTGTGTTCGTTTTGAATATCGAGCACAATTCATGTGGAAAACTTGCTTGCATAAATGGGCGAAAATTGATATAATACTTGTCCACCCTTTTTGACGCCTGCCGATTTTTAATTACGACCCGTCGGAACCGTGAGATTCATCAATGCCAGCCGGAGGTACTAACTTGCAACCTGCATCAGTGATATGGGAAAAATCTCTCACCATTCTAAAGGAAGAGATGTCCGACGCAAGCTACCGCAATTTCATACAGGGCCTGATTCCGCTCGGCATTGATGACGGAAACGTATTCATGCTGTCCCTTCCCCGGGAAAAGAATGCTTACGGCTATTCAAACGAGCTTCAGCTCACCTCGCTCCGGCATGTCTATATGGAGACCATCGCGCGCATAGTATCGAACGTGGCAGGGACTGAGCTAACAGTTAGGTTCAATGAACCCACCGCCGATGAGATTGAAATGCCCCCGATGCCCGATGGCTACTGCGAATGTCCCTCGCTCATAAGGCGCTACACCTTCGATAACTTTGTTATGGGTGAATCGAATCGTTTTGCTTACGCAGGCGCAATGGCTGTTGCCAAAGCTCCTGCCGTTGCCTATAACCCCCTCTATATCCACGGCGGCGTGGGCCTCGGAAAGACCCATCTCATCCATGCTATCGGGAATTACATCCACGCAAGCAATCCCTGCGCAAAAATCCTCTACGTTCCGAGCGAGACCTTCATCACCGATGTTATCACCAGCATCGGCAGCAACACCCGTGAGCAGCTCCGGGATAAATACCGCACGCTCGACGTGCTCATAATCGATGATATTCAGTTCATCGGCGGCAAGCAATCGACCGAGACCGAATTTTTTAACGTCTTTAATGCGCTTCACAACGCAAACAAGCAGATAATCATCACCTCTGATACCGCGCCCTCCGCAATACCCCTCCTCTCCGAAAGGCTCAAGACCCGTTTCGGCTGCGGACTCGTTGCGGATATTCAGGAGCCGGACTTTGAAACGAGGGTCGCAATCCTCAACAGCCGTATCCAGCAGGACAGCCTTGATGTCGATGAAGAGGTCATAAAGCTCGTTGCCGAGCATGTTACCGGAAATGTCAGGAGCCTTGAGGGCTGCCTCAACAGCATCGTTGCCTACGCCGATTTCACGAATAAACCCATCACAACCGAGCTTGCCCGAAATGTCCTCAAGGATTTCGTGGGCAAGGACGGCAGCAAGCGCCCCGTGACGCTCGAGCTCATCCGCCAGGTCATCTGCGATTACTATGATGTAACCGTTGAAGAGCTTGAATCCGAACGCAGGGACCAGCGCATCGCCCGTCCGCGCCAGATTGCGATGTACCTCTCGCGCAGCATGCTCGGGCTTTCGAACCCTGCCATCGGTGAATTCTACGGCAACCGCCATTATTCCACCGTCATGCATGCCTGCGACCAGATCGAGAAGAAGCTCAAGAGCGACAGCGCGCTCAAGAGCAATATCGACGATCTCATAGATACCATCAATAATAACAAGAACTGACCGTCATCCCTCCGCAGGAGGCAGCAATGGATTTCAAAGCCACTATCCTCAATGAAGCCGACATCAACCGCACGCTCGTGCGCATGTCGCATCAGATAATTGAACGCAATCACGGCACCGATGGCCTGTGTCTGATCGGTATCCGTACCCGCGGCCTTCCGCTCGCCGAGCGCATTGCCGTCAACATCGAGAGGATCTGCGGCGAAAGGGTTCCGGTGGGGGAGATTGATATAACCCTCTATCGTGACGATCTGACCGAGACCGCCGCTGTGCCCGTGATTAAGGAAAGCAGCATCCCCTTCTCCGTCGTCAATAAGACCGTTGTGCTCGTCGATGACGTCATCTTCACCTGCCGCACCGCAAGGGCAGCGCTCGACGCGGTGATGGAGCTTGGCAGGCCCTCGCGCGTTCAGCTTGCCGTGCTCATCGACAGGGGGCATTCCGAGCTTCCGATAAAGCCCGATTTCGTCGGTAAAAATATCCCAACCTCGCTCAGCGAAGTCATTTTCGTCAAGCTCACCGAGACGGACGGCGAGAATTCCGTGGATATCTATACGAAATGATTTTTACCCCCATTCCCCGGCATATCGTGCCGTCAGGTGACAAAATCTGCGGTTTTCGGCTCTTGACAAAAGAGCCGGGATTGGTTACAATTCATTATGCGGTATAGGTAATGTCGCAGCATACGCGGGTGTAGCTCAATGGCAGAGCTCCGGCTTCCCAAGCCGATCACGTGGGTTCGATTCCCATCACCCGCTCCACGTCGGAGCAAGCTCTATATCGCTTGCTCCGCTTTTTTGCAAAAATCGGAGCTCACTCATGCCGCTGCTCCTCCTTTCCGCAAAAAGTCTCGCTCCGCTCGCCTGGCGGTTCGCTGTCGCTGACAACTTTTTGCGGGCTTATGCTGCTATCAATATTTCATACGGTATCTTTTCCGCCGCCCATTGACACATAGGAGCAAGCTCTATATCGCTTGCTCATGCCGCTGCTCCTCCTTTCCGCAAAAAGTCTCGCTCCGCTCGCCTGCTCGGTTGTAAACGCCCTCGCAACGGTTCGCTGTCGCTGACAACTTTTTACACATAGTAGCAAGCTCTATATCGCTTGCTCCGCTTTTTTGCAAAAATCGGAGCTCACTCATGCCGCTACTCCTCCTTTCCGCAAAAAGTCTCGCTCCGCTCGCCTGCTCGGTTGTAAACGCCCTCGCCGCGGTTCGCTGTCGCTGATAAGTTTTTGTGCTCATCCTCCTAACAATTCTCATCCGACGCTTTTTTCTCCGTCGGTAAAGCAATCTTGGCTGTGTTTTCCTATCAAAACCCGTTACTGCGAAAAAGGATGAATACCGCTTTTAGGTGCGAAGCATGCTTTGCGGCGAAATATCGGCTTTGCGGATGAAAGATTATTTCTATTTTGGGAAATATATACTGTTCGGGCTTCCGTTTTCAAGCGTAATAATTTTATAAAATATTAACAATTCAGTCATTTCGATATAGTAATTTGTGCTTTTTCGGGCGGTTGTCCGATTATTCTATGGACTTATCCGATAACTTATCCACACAAAAAATGGGCTTTATGCTTTCAAAAGTGGATAACTCTGTGGATAATGTGGATAACTTAGCATGTTTTATGCACATTGCCCTCTTTTTGTGACTTGTCCCGATGCATGTAAACAATTTTCGCATTGTCACATAATTCGGCAAATATCTTTGGGGATTTAACACATCTTTGCTTTCTCCGATGCGGAGATGAGGTCTTATTTGTGCTCCTTCAAGGAGAAAGACAAGATGCGGAAAGCATATAAAACTGCGGCTGCCGATGCGCAGCCGCAGGTCCTTTCAAGCTGAATTCAGCCTGCATAATCCTCGGGAATATTCTCGAAAACGACGCGGAGCATGCTGTCCTCCACTTTTTCGTCCGCCTTGGCTCTTGCCTTTTCCTCTTCCCGCTTCGCCTCGCGCTTTTCCTCGGCAAGCCTGCCGGTATAGTCAAGCGCAGCCTTGATCGCCGCGAGCCTGTCGGAGGGCTTTAGGCTTTCATCCGTCATCATATCGTAGAGGCAGGAAGCCGCCTTTGCGCGCATTGCGCGCGCACTGAGATTATGCTTTACCGCTTTAGTATTTTCATTTACCATAGGTTTTCCTTTCTCTGCTTCCCCACGGCACTTATATTATACCACAAAATGCATAAAAAATAAAGCATTCCGAAAAATGCTTTAATTCAAAAATGTTGAAGTGCCAATCATAGGTGACACTTCAACACTTGCAATTCGGATTATGCTCATAATCTGCTTGACAAGCCGAAATTCATCCGTACATTTTACCGGGACACCGGCGTACCGCATTCACGGCAGAACTTATCGCCCTTTATCAATTTATTACCGCATTCGGTGCAGAAGTTCTGCACTTTCTGCTCCTGTGGTTTTGATTTATCTGCTATGATAAATCTATGGATAATCGGGAAAGGCAAATCGTAAACCTGTTCTTTTGCGTAAAGGGAGAATTCCTCGCCGTATTTCACCGTTACGAGCTGTTCGGTCTCTTTTGTCACCAGCGTATCCTTATCTTCGTAGTACGTTTCCTGATTCAGTATGGCAACCACGGCTGAATCTTCGCCCAGCTCTTTTATTCGCAAAAGCCTTTCCGATGGTTTGGCCGGAGCATTGGAAACCTTCTTGCGGGTGATTGGTTTTGTAAAATCCCGTGCGGCAGGCAGCACCTTAAACCGGCCGAAATTTTCAAGGATTATATCTCCTTCTCCGATAACAAATTCAAGACCGTCCTTTTCATTATTTTCGGAACGGTTATCTGCCTTTTTAATAATGTATGTCGGTTTCATAACTCCTCCATTTGCCAATCGAATCCGATTATGCCCAAAGCAACGATGAAAATAATTGATGTGAGAAGAATATCCGCGGAAGTATCTTTTTCGCGCTGAACTGTTCCCAACACAGAATATAAATACCCTCTGCGCAATACACTCTTCCGCAGACAATCAAGCATTTTCATTATAGCACAACATTAAGAATGCTTCAACCTCTTTTGCGCCTTGCTGCAATATGGTCAAACATAGGTGACGCTTCAACACATTTTCGTCCGCAAAAGAGCAATAGCACTTGACAAAACGCTTCATGCCTTGCATTACCATACCGAGCTTCCGCTGTCAATGCTCTTATTTATTCCGGCTGTTCATAAAAATGTATAGCTAAGATAATATAGAGCTTGTTTTGCTAAGAAAAACCGACTATAATATTATTGAGCCCACAAAAGCGGCTCCCAAGTCAATAACTGCCGACGCAGCCCTGCGGGGGTATCGAAGCAAAGCATACCCCCGAAAAAAGCAGGGTCGGATAGGATCGAGTCCCCAAATCGTATTCAGTTCCGCCGCAAAGATAAAATATCGCATCAGACGGTGTTTATTTCACCCCAAGGAAATACCGTTTCCATCACCCGTTCCGCATAAGACGGGTTAATCCGATTCGGCAGCACATCACGGCAGTTTGCGTTCTTTCTGAAAGGAAAACAGAATAATGAAGCTTATGCTTGAAGGCTTCCCGAGCGAAAGGCAGCGTGAATTCTTCCTTTCGCGCGCAAGGCATACCGCTTACGGCGGTGCGCGCGGCGGAGGCAAGAGCTGGGCAATGCGGAGAAAATTCATACTGCTTGCTCTTAGGTATCCCGGGCTTAACCTGCTGCTGCTCCGAAGGATGCTTCCAGAGCTTCGTGAAAACCACCTCATACCCATGCAGCGCGAGCTGTACGGCTTTGCCGTCTACAATTCCGCCGAGCGCGTATTCCGATTCCCCAACGGTTCGCGCATCAAGCTCGGTTACTGCGATACGCTGCAGGATGTTTACCAGTACCAGGGGCAGGAATATGCCGTGATAGGGCTTGAGGAAGCCACGCATTTCACGGAGGAACAGATGCGATTTCTCACCACCTGCAACCGTACCACCCGAAAGGATTTTTCTCCGCGCATGTACTACACCTGCAACCCCGGCAACGTCGGGCATGCCTGGGTCAAGCGGCTTTTTATCGACAGGCTGTATGCGGAAAACGAGAACCCGGACGACTACCTTTTCATCCCTGCGCGCATTTACGATAATAAGGTGCTGCTCGAAGCCGATCCCAACTACATCCGGCAGCTCGAAGCCCTGCCCGAGGAGCTGAGGCGAGCCCATCTCGATGGGGATTGGGACGTCCACGCCGGTCAGTACTTCCGCGAATTCTCCCGTGACCGCCATGTCATAGAGCCCTTTGAGATACCCTCATGGTGGCGAAGGTTCCGCTCGATGGACTGGGGCTATAACGACCCCTGCTGCGTGCTCTGGCATGCGGTTGACGGGGAAAACCGTGTCTATACCTACCGCGAGCTCTACGTCCGTGAGACCCGTGCAGGCGAGGTCGCATCAATGGTTCTTGAGCTGAGTCGCGGCGAAAGCATCTCCTACACCGTTGCCTCTCCCGATATGTGGCAGAAGCGCGGAGCGGTGCTATCGGGCGCCGGAGGATTTGAGGGGGAAACGCTCGCCGAGCTGTTCACCTCGTCCGGGCTTTCCCTTACTCCGGCGGATAATTCGCGTGTACCGGGCTGGAACCGTGTGCGCGATTTTCTTGCCGTCGCTCCGGACGGCAGACCCAATTGGCTCTGCTTTTCGGACTGCCGCAACCTCATCCGTCAGCTCCCTGCGCTGCAATTCGATCAGCATAACCGCGAGGATGCCGCGGACGGGGACGACCATGCGCCCGAGGCGCTCAGATATGCGCTTATGAGCCGTCCACATGCGGGCAAGCAGCCGATTATAAGAAAGGCAAAGGCCTATGACCCTCTGTCCCTTCCCGAGCCGCGCACGAGCGGTTGGCTATGAACAGAAAAGTAAACTCACCATGAAAGGAAAATTCCATGAATAAGAAATACAGCAATAAAACCCCCGAACAGCTTGAAGCGGAGGTGGAAAGCCTCTATGAGCTGTTCCACGAATACTACGATGCCTACGCCGAGGAGCGTTCCAGGCTCGACCGCTGCGAAAGGATGTACCACGCTCAGCACTGGGCGGATATTCCCGAGCGCGAAGCAAACGAGCCGAGGCCCGTTACGCCCGTAATCCATAGTACGATAGAGAATGTCCGCGCGGATCTCATGGATTATCTGCCCGAGGCGATAATCACAGCGGACAGCAGACCCTACGATTCCCTCGCCGAGCTGATGACCTCAATCGTCAAAAAGAACCATATCAGGTGCCGGTACGATGATGAATACGCACTTTTAACGCATGATCTCATCGTTGGAGGTTACAGCGTGCAGGAGATAGGCTTTGACCCTGAGGCAAACGAGGGTATCGGCGGCGCATTCATCCGTCAGGTGGATAACCGCAGCATCATGTTCGATCCCCTTGCAACCGAGCTTCAGACGAGCCGCGCAGTCTTCAAATTCAGCCACCGCACGCGCGACTGGTTCACTCAGCACTACCCCGAAATTGCGCCCGAGCTCACCGAGGACGGCTACCTGCTCGATATTGCGGAGGATGACCTGCTCACCCCGAGATACAATAAGAGCATCATGCTCATCGAAGCATGGGTGCGCGAATACGATGCGGACGAGCGCAAATACCGCGTGCATATGCTGATGCTGGCAGGCGGAAAGCTGCTCGAAGACAGCAGGCGCGTCAGGCCCGAAGGCTATTTTGCACACGGCGAATACCCCTTCATCATCACCACGCTCTTCCCCCGAAAGGGAAGCTGCCTCGGCTACGGCTTTGTCGATATGTATTCGACCATGCAGCAGTATTCCGACAAGCTCGATCAGATAGTCATGAAAAACGCTCTGCTTGCAAGCCACAACAAGCTTCTCATCACGGGCGCGAGCGGCTTTGACAGCGACGACCTCAGGGACTGGTCGAAGGATATCCACGTCGGCGACAACCTCAACGGCGTTACCTGGTTCAGCACGGCGCCCCTGCCCTCATACCTTCTCACCTATGTGGACGAAATACGCAATTCCATCAAGGAGGAATCGGGCGCAAACGAATTTGCTCGGGGCATGACCCATGCAGGCGTGACGAGCGGCACGGCGATAGCGGCATTGCAGGAAGCATCGAGCAAGCGTTCGAGGATGTGCGCAAGGCAGATACATTCCGGCTTCCGTCAGGCGGTAACGCAGGAATTGGAGGTTGAAAAGCAGTTCACGCTCAGGAAACGCTGCGAAGCGGAGCTTGGTTCCCTCGGCGAAAGCATGGGCGTCAATCTCGAAAAGCTTACCTCCGTCCGCCGCGCGCTCGATGAGCTTGCGGTTATGCCCACAGCGCTCCGTGTTTCGGTCAAGGTCGTTAAGGAGAATGCATTCAATATTCTGAACAACAATGAGACCGTCTTCAGGCTCGTAGAAAGCGGAATGATAACTCCCTCGGTCGGGCTGGAGCTGCTGATATTCGACGGCAAGGATGAAGCAATCGAGCTGATGAAGAATGAGAATGCCGCTTCATCCCCGGATTCCTCGGTTTAATCCTCCTCCGCCGAGCTCGTCTTTTCTTCCAAAAAGCAAAATATACTTATTTTGATTGCATTTTCGGCTTTTAATGCATGGCGCTTTGTGCTATAATTCTGCTGAAAAACGGCTGTACCGCCTGCGGCAGTGCCGCCAACACCAATACTTATTTTAAGGAGAATTACCATGCCCGTTAATCTTAAAGGACGTTCCCTGCTCACTCTCAAGGACTATACTCCCGATGAGATCCGTTATCTTCTCAACCTTGCCTCCGACCTCAAAGCCAAGAAGCGCGCAGGTATCCGCGGTGATCTGCTTGAAGGCAAGAACATCGTCCTTCTGTTCGAGAAGACCTCGACCCGTACCCGCTGTGCATTCGAAGTTGCCGCTCTTGACGAGGGCGCACATGTGACCTTCCTTTCCAACAGCCAGATGGGCAAGAAGGAGTCCCTTGAGGATACCGCAAAGGTTCTCGGCCGTTTCTATGACGGCATCGAATTCCGCGGTTTCAAGCAGGAGACCGTTGAGCTGCTCGCAAAGCACGCAGGTGTACCCGTATGGAACGGTCTTACCGATATGTATCATCCCACCCAGGTGCTTGCGGACTGCCTCACCATCATGGAAAATGTTGCAAAGCCCCTCAACAAGGTCAAGCTCGTCTATGTCGGCGATGCACGCAACAACATGGGCAATTCCCTCATGATTATCTCCGCAAAGCTCGGCATGCACTTTGTCGGCATTGCTCCCAAGTCCCTGTTCCCCTCTCAGGAGCTCGTTGACGAGATGCGCGAGCTTGCAAAGGTCACCGGCGCAAAGATCGAGTTCTCCGAGGATATCGAAGCCGTTGACGGTGCGGACGCCATCTATACCGATGTTTGGGTATCCATGGGTGAAGAGGACCAGTTTGAAGAGCGCATCAAGCTCCTCACTCCCTATCGCGTCACCATGGATATGATGAACAAGACCCATAACCCCGACTGCATCTTCCTGCATTGCCTCCCCTCCTTCCATGATCTCGAGACCTCCGTCGGCCGTGACATCTATGAGCGTTTCGGCGTTGCCGAGCAGGAAGTTACCGACGAAGTCTTCCGCAGCCCCCGTTCCAAGGTCTTTGACGAGGCTGAGAACCGCATGCACACCATCAAGGCCGTCATGGTTGCGACCGCAGGCAGATAAGCTGAACAAAGATCCGTTTGAGCTGTCCGGATACGGGCAGCTCTTTTCGTTTATTCGGAAAGCGAATGCTGTGAATTGCAACTTTAAATGTCCACTCTTCAAAAAGAATGCTGCCCGGCAATCGCCAGTTCTTGCCCGAGGGCAAGAACTGCCATTTTCGCAGAAAA
>SFIR01000027.1 GCA_004556165.1 Clostridiales bacterium
GCCTGCCGAGAACCTCGTTCTTAATGCAACGCTCACGGTCAACAGCTACACCATTACCTACAACGTAAACGGTGTATTCTACGCGGAGCAGACCTATGATTACGGCGCAGCCGTCACCGCTCCCGAGTACACCGTACCCGAAGGACATACCTTCTCCGGATGGAATGTACCCGAAACCATGCCTGCCGAGAGCCTCGTTCTTAACGCAACGCTCACGGTCAACAGCTACACCATTACCTACAACGTAAACGGTGTATTCTACGCGGAGCAGACCTATGATTACGGCGCAGCCGTAACCGCTCCCGAGTACACCGTACCCGAAGGACATACCTTCTCCGGATGGAATGTACCCGAAACCATGCCTGCGAAGAACCTTGTTCTTAACGCAACGCTCAACGGCGAGATGGTCGAATTCCCCGGCCTTGTCAGGGTAGTTACCGATGATGACGTCAAGTATTACTACTTCGGCGAAGAAAACTTTGCAGCGAGAGCGCGCATGGTTGACGGTGAGTTCGTAACCGAATACATGGTCGAGAGGAACAACGGGCTGCTCTTCGCCGGCGACAACTATATCTTCGGCGAGGACGGCGTTATCGAGCACCGTGACTATACTCTCAACGGCATCAGCGAGGTTGACGGCGACCTCTATTACCATATCGACGGCGTTATCATCCGCCACGGTCTTGTCAAGGTTGGCGGAAGCTTCTACTATTGCAGGTCCACAAGCGGCAAGCTCGTCAGGAACACCCGTTATTGGGTCACGCGTACCAACGGCCTCACCTGGGCGGACGGCACTCCCATTGAAGCAGGCTACTACTTCTTCGATGAGGAAGCCAAGCTGAGCGATAAGAACGGCATCATCGCAGAGAACGGAAGCCTCTACTACTATGTACACGGCTCCCTGACCCCTGCGGGTCTTATCGAGCTTGACGGCGATTATTACTACGTCAGGACCTCCAACTGCGAGGTTATCCACGGCAGAAGCTATTGGATTACCGTGACCAACGGTCTCATGCCGATAGGTCTTTATGAATTTGATACTACCGGCAAAATGCTGAATCCCCCCACCGGCCAGCCCGGCGAGGAGGAGCCCGAAATCAAGAACGGTATCGTTGCGGAATTCGGAAGCCTCTACTACTATGTGGACGGCGTCCTCACTCCTGCAGGCCTTATCGAGCTTGACGGCGAATACTACTACGTCAGGACATCTAACTGCGAGGTCGTCCACGGCTGCTCCTACTGGATTACCGTGACCAACGGTCTCATGCCTGCCGGCATGTACACCTTCGCAGACGACGGTAAGCTCATTCACTGAAATAAATCCCGTTCGGTCGGCAGCAGCGCTGCTGCCGACCGAACCCAACGGCAAAATCCGAAATTATTTATGGAAAGTCTTCAGGTGCTTGTTGTTTCGATGGGTCGGAAGGACCTGTCGTTAGCAAACAAAATGAATTTTGATTGCTCCGCAATTATCGCAAATCAGACCGATCGCTGCGATTATATTTCGGAGCGGAGGGAATACGGCCTTGTCGAGATGTATTCGACCGATACCCGAGGCGTCGGCACGAACCGCAATATCGCGCTCGCAGCGGCCGATGCCGAATTCATTTTGTTTGCTGACGATGATGTTTGCTACTATGACGGGCTGAAGCGGAATATCCTCAAAGCATTTTCGGATGAGCCCCGTGCGGATGTTTTGGTGTTCGGTGTCGATATAATCAGAAACGGAAGGATCACCGAACGCAGGCACTATAAGAATAAAAGGCTTCACGTTTGGAACTCCATGCGCTTCGGCACCTATGCAATAGCCGCAAGGCGTGAAGCGATAGAGAAAAACAGCATCATTTTTAATACGAATTTCGGCGGCGGCTGCATCTACGGCAGCGGCGAGGACAGCCTTTTTATAAAAGCCTGCTTTGACTGCGGACTTCGCGTCTTTTCGAGCAGTTATGTACTCGGCACCTGCTCCAAGGATGCTTCGAGCTGGTTCACGGGCTGCAATGAAAAATACTTCTTCGACAGGGGAGCTTTGATGGGTTATCTCTTCCCGAAAATGCCGCATCTTATGGCGCTGTATTTCGCCGTCAACTTCAAAAAGGAAACGGATATACGCTGCAAAAAGCGCATTTCGCTGATGTTTGCAGGGCTTAGGGCCGGGAAGAAGCTTATACCCTATTCCGAATATTCAACCGAGGAAAGCACATGACGAAAGGACTTTACGGCAAAATACGGGCAAAAATTTACACTCCGCGCCTGATGGTGCAGAAAATGCGCGCCGCCCGTCATTTTAAGAAGTATGCCGATACCGGCAAGGATTTCGTATGCTCTCAGACCTCCGATTGTCTGGCGGACAGGCCCGGTCTTATCACGATAGGCAATCACTGCGAGATACACGGCAAGCTCATATCAATGGCTGACGGCAGGATAGAGATAGGCGGAGATTCCTGCATATACCGCGATACCGTCATCGGCAGCGTCGAAAGCATACGCATCGGGCGCTATGCCGTCATCTCCAATAATGTCCATATCTACGATAATAATAACCATCCCACCGACCCCGAGACACGCAAAAAAATGACTGTTGAGGGCTTTCATACCCCTGCGTGGCGTTGGGAGTATTCCGAGCACGCGCCGATAGTCATCGGGGATAATGTCTGGATAGGGGAATATTCCGCCATCCTCAAGGGCGTCACCATAGGCGAAGGCTCGATAATCGCAAGCCACAGCGTCGTTACAAAGGATGTACCGCCGTATACGATAGCTGCCGGCAATCCGGCAAGGATAGTAAAGCATCTTGAAGCAAAATGAAAAAGCTTATCATCGTCAATAACAATATGAAGATAGGCGGAGTGCAGAAGAGCCTTGCGAACCTCCTGCATGCGATTCACGGGAGATACGATATAACTCTCCTGCTGTTTTCAAAAAACGGGGCTCTGCTTGCGGATATTCCCGAGGATGTGAAGGTTATTTCCTGTTCGGGGCTTATGCGGTACCTCGGGATGGGGCAGGAGGACTGCGTAGCTTTCAGAGATAAGCTCATTCGCGGCAGTCTCGTTATTCTATGCAGGCTTTTCGGGCGGAGCAATGCGGTAAAGCTGATGCTCGGAACCGAAAAGAAGCTCCCCGGGAAATACGATGCCGCCATTTCATATCTTCATAACGGCAGGCAGAAGCAGCTCTACGGCGGAGTCAACGAATTTGTGCTCTCCAAGGTCGATTCGGATAGGAAAATCGCATATCTGCACTGCGATTACCGTTACTTCGGCGGCAACGAAAAAAAGAACAATGCCGTCCTCTCCCGTTTCGACCGCATCGCCGCATGCTCCGAAGGCTGTAAAAGAGCTTTCCTCGAGGCAATGCCGGAATTGGCGGATAAATGCGCAGCCGCAGCTAATTTTCACCGTTTTGACCAGATAAAAAGGCTTGCATATCGTGAGCCCGTAATGTATGATGCTTCCGCGGTGAATATCCTCTGCGCGGCAAGGCTTTCCCACGAAAAAAGGCTCGACCGCGCGCTGTACGCTCTTAAATACTGCCGCGAAAGGGGCATGGAAGCCGAGCTGCATTTGGTCGGAGACGGCGCAAAGAGGGGAGAGCTTGAAGAGCTTTCAAGGAAGCTCGGCATAGAAAACCATGTCCGCTTTTACGGTGAACAGAAGAACCCATACGCATATATGGTCAATGCGGACCTTCTTTTGATGACCTCGGAGCATGAAGCGGCGCCGATGGTTATAGATGAAGCCGCATGCCTCTCGCTTCCCGTGCTTTCGACCCGCACCTCCTCCGTGGACGAGATGATACTCGCCCGCAATATCGGAAGGGTCTGCGAATGCGATCAGAAGAGCATAAACGAAGCTCTTTTCCTGATGATCTCCGATCGTGAGGAATTGAATAAACTCAGGGGAAGCATGCCTCCCTGCAATAATGCTGCCGCCCTCGCTCAGTTTGAAGAGCTCATCGGGAGCTGATTAAGGAAATCAAGCTGTGACAGACAGGTTTTTACAGAAGAAAAAAGGGCTGTTGAGCATGTTCGGCGGAAGCTCGGGCGATGCGCTTCTTCTGACCGCCGTAAAGCTTATGACTATGCTTTTAAGCCTTGTGACGACGAGGCTTCTGTCGCAGTATCTCACGACCTACGATTACGGCACCTATTCGCAGGTGCTTCTTATCTCCTCCACCATTGCCTCAATAACCATACTCGGCATGATGGACGGCATGAATTTCTTTTTCTGCAGCGAAAAGGATACTGAAAGGCGCGAGGCTTATGTTGCGACTATATACCTGATGCAGCTTGCTCTCGGCGTTATAATGGGCGCAGCGGTCATGATTCTTACAAAGCCCATCTGCGCATATATGGACAACCCCGAGCTGAAAAAGCTCATGCTCTTTGCCGCAATCCTTCCGACGCTGCAAAATCTCATCTATATTTCGCAGGTGCTTCTCATCTCGGTCGGAAAAGCCAAGGTTCTGGCGCTCCGCAACCTCGTTATCTCCGTTCTGAAGCTCGCGGCAATCATCATCGTTGTGCATTTTGTGAAGGATATAGCCCTTATCCTCATCGTATCGGTGCTCCTCGATGCATTCCAGCTGCTCATATTCTATTTCATTCTTCGTAAAAACGGCTGCCTTATCCGCTTCACCAAAGCGGATCTGCGGCTCATTCTCCCGATACTTCGCTACTGCGTGCCGATGGCGGTATTTGTCATGCTCAATACCCTCAACCGGGATTGCGATAAATATGTAATCGCCGCTTTCACCGATACCGAAACGCTCGCGGTCTATACCAATGCCTCAAAGGCTCTGCCGATAGATATAGTGATGTCATCCTTTATCACAATCCTCCTTCCCTTCATCACCCGGGGCATTTCCGAAAAGCGGAACTCCGAAACCATCGAAGTGTATAGGCTGTTCCTTGAGATTTCGTATATCTCCACCGCAGTCCTCGGCGGCTGCATACTCGTCTCCGCTCCCGAATTCGTATCGCTGCTGTATTCGGATAAGTACCTCGGAGGCCTCAGCGTATTCTGTATCTATATTCTTATTGATATGGTAAAATTTATGAGCATCACGCTTCTTCTCACGGCAGCGGGGAAGACCCGGATTCTGATGTTCATTTCCCTCGGCGCAATTCTTTCAAATATCGGGCTGAACATTCTCTTTTATAAGCTGATGGGGCTTATCGGCCCTGCGACAGCCACCCTCGCCGTAACCTTTGCGGCCGGTCTTCTCATCCTGTATTTCAGCGCAAAGGAGCTTGACGGGCATATACGGGAGCTTTTTGATCTTCGTTTCCTCATAAAATTCTTTGCCGTACTGACCGCAGCCGTATTCCTTTTCGGCTATATCCGCATTCTTTTGGAAAAGCTTGAAATGAATTCCTACCTCATTCTTGCCGTTTGCTCGGCATGCTACCTCACCGTCACGGCTTTCCTTTTCCTGAAACGGCTTATGCGCAATATGAAAAGAATCAACGGACTTTCCAAAGCAAAGGAGGTGCTCGTTAATGAATGATATGAAAAAGAAAATGAGCATCCTCTGCCTTATCGCCTGCATGCTTATCTCCGCAGCGCTCTGCTTCGGGCATATCGCTTCAAGCAAGCCCGTCATCGTCATGTGCCTTATGCTGTTCCTTGCGCTCAGCGTGTATTCCGTCATGCAGGATGCGGTTTTCCCCGTGCTTCTGTATTTCCTTCCGTGGTCAACGCTGCTCAAAGCATCGTATTCCGGCATATCCGTTTACACCATCGGGCTTATCGCCGTATGCGTGCTGACCCTTTTCAAGCATAAGCTCCGCTTCGATGCCAAGAGCCTTATCCTTGCATTGCTCATTTTCGTTTTCTCGCTCACCGTCAAGCTCATTAACGGAAAGAGCCTGACTCTTGACTATATCAAATTCATATTCATGCTCGCGCTTTTTCCCCTCATCTGCACGGACGGCATGGATAAATCCGGTTTCCGCATGAGCACGCTTTTCTTCACCGTCGGCATCGTCATCGCTGCGCTCACCGCACAGCGCTTTGCAAAATATCCCAATATCTCCCGATTCATTGATGTGTATTCGTGGAGCGCCGTTACAAGATATTCCGGCTACTACGGCGACGCCAACTTCTATTCCGCCCAGGTCTCCGCCGCACTCGGCGGCTGGCTCTTTATGGTGCTGACGGAGAAAAAGCCTCTGTATGCCGGGCTTTATTTCATACCCATTATCGTTCTCTCCTATTGCGGCGCAATAGCGGCGTCAAAATCCTTCCTGCTCGTCTTTACACTCATGCTCCTTGTTTGGCTGGCTGCGCTCTATTTCAATAAGCGCCGCAGGCCCCTTGTTAAAATTGCAGTCACCGTCTTCATCGCGCTTTCATTACTAATCGTATTCTGTACCGATATTTTCTCGGATTCCCTTGCGGTCATGAAATTCCGTTTGCAGCAAAGCACCGATCTTTCCAGCTTCTCCACTCACCGCAGCGAGCTATGGCTTAACTACTATAATGCATTTGTCGATGACTTCAAGCTGCTTTTCTTTGGGCAGGGCATTACCAAGGGCGTCATCGGCAGCAGAGCATCCCATAATACGATAATTCAGATAATCTATCAGCTCGGCATAATCGGCGGAAGCATGCTCCTTATCTGGGGAGTCAATTACTATAAGCTGCTTTTGCCCAAAAAGCCTCGCCGGAAGGATACCCTTGCCCTCATCATGCTGATGATAGGCATATTCCTCCCGTGGTTCTCATTAGATATGCTCCTGTTCGATGAATTCTTCCTGCTGCCCGTCTATTTCTCGCTCGCTGTCAATACGCCTGATAGCTTAGAAGAACCGGGCGCTTTGCTTCCGACTGATACTGAAATAGGAGGTGAATTCAAGTGACCTATTCCGATATGCATATCCATGCGCTCTTCGGCGTCGATGACGGCGCAGGGAGCGAGGAAGCTATGTACGCGATTATCGACGCTGCGTACAGCGATGGAACCCGTCATATTATCTTCACCCCTCATTACCATCCGGGCTATTACGGGAAGAATGAAGAGCAGCGTGATAAAGCCTTCGGCATTGCAAGGAGCTATTGCGAAAAGAAGTATCCCGATCTCAGCCTTGCCCTCGGCAACGAGCTGCACTATATGCGCGGCTCGGTGGACCGGATTCATGAAGGCTCCTGCCGCACTATGAACGGTACCGGCTTCGTTCTTGTGGATTTCACCTATAATGAAGCCCTCGGCAATATAGCCTCCGGCCTTGAAAGGCTCCTGAACGGAGGCTATCGCCCCATTCTTGCGCATGCTGAGCGCTATTCCGCCTTTTACGGTAAGAAGAATGAGCTTCACTCGCTCAAATCCAAGGGCGTGCTCCTGCAAATGGACGCTTCCTCCGCCTTCGGAGCTTTCGGCATAAGGGCAAAGCAGCAAAGCAATAAACTGCTCTGCGCAGGGCTTTTCGATTTCGTTTCCTCCGATGCCCATAACATCACCGACAGACCTCCCGTCATGTCCTCCTGCTATGAATACATCGCAAAGAAATATTCGCCGGACTATGCCGCCGCGCTGTGCCGGGATAACGCTCAAAAGCTTTTCTTTGAAATA
Source organism: Clostridiales bacterium (assembly GCA_004556165.1). Lineage (GTDB taxonomy): Bacteria > Bacillota > Clostridia > Christensenellales > CAG-138 > PeH17. The sequence continues at coordinate 7,576 of SFIR01000027.1, forward strand.
GAATAATTTTCCCCGGGCATTGCCCGGGGGAAATTCCGAATACTATGTGATTGCCTCATCAATGGTAACTATAAGGTTTTCTCCGCTTCCGATTGCGGATACCCTTATATAGCTTGCCGATGAATAATCAACGCACGGAGTGAAGCAGACCACCGAATTTACTTCATCAGTAACCCATGTTCCGAAGTTCTCATTCCCGGCATGCTGATATGCAATCACGCCGTTGGATAGCTTCGCATAGCTGCTGTCATAGGCAGCGATCTCCGCGCCGTAATTATTCCAGAGTATTCCGCTGCCTCCGATGCGTATCGTTTGCCCCTGTGTAAAGGGTATAAAGCCCGTGACCGTGCAGCTGTAGCCGAGTCCTTCCGTGCTTACATCCTCTGCGCTTGAATTCAGCCTGTATCCGTCCTTATAGCCCGTACCGTTATAGACGCTTCCGGAGCTGTCTGTCGATGTGGGAACGAGGTTTGTATAGCTCTGCTTAGGAACGCTTGCAGCCGCAGTTATGACTATATCGCCGGTCACATTCGTTATCAGCACATTACCTCCCGTTATGGAGGTCAGCGGTACGCTTTCGCCTCCCATCGTGACCTCGATGCAGAGCCCCGAATACCCCTCAAGCGCGGTATAAGCTGCGGAGAAGGTTTCGCCTGCCGCTATGCTCGTGCCGGTAAAGCTCGAGGTGCAGCCGGTCAGGTGCTGAGTTACCGTATATACCGCCGCTTCCTGCTCGGATAAGTCTATTACTCGGTCATAGCCTGCGCCGTAATGTATCGCGCGGACTGTCTCATTTGCCTTATCCACGACAAATATGCAGAATGCCGTATCCTCGGCTGTGCCTGCGGTCTTATTATAGGTCGTATCCTCGCCGTACTCGATGTCGAGGTACTCCGCGCCGTCATTTTCGCCGTATTCATTGCTGCGATAAAAGCAGGAATTCGGCACCGCGATACGGGTCAGTGCTGACGGAGCTGCTGCGCCGTCCGTTATCTTGCGTATCCTGTCCACCTTGTAATTGTGGGTATGTCCGTGAAGCTGAAAGAGGAATTTCGCCTGAACGGACGAAAAATCGAAGCCAACGGAATTCACCGTCACCGCCGATTTTTCGCTGTACGCAATCAGGATGCTTCCGACCGCTTCATAGAAGTATCCGCAGTCCGCAGGCTCGTGGCTGCAAAGGATAATGCCCCAGGAGTCCGCATCCTTCTTATCGTTCACGCTCATGAGCGCATTGCAGAACCATTCGCGCTGCGCTTCGCTTATATGCTCCACATTTAGGCCGTTCTCGCCCGGGTCGTACCCATCGGTAAGGTCATTTAGATTCAGCATGATGACGCGGAGCTTATATTCATCGAAATCACGGAAGCAGCAGCCCGAAAGCCTGTTCGTTTCATCAGCCTCCATGCCTCGGTTGAATATGCCGATATAGGGGTATAGCTGTGCATCGGAAAGATACGAACCGTTCACGACCCTGCCGTAGCTGAGATGATCGTGATTTCCTGCCGTTGTCATGAAGTCACCGGAGGAAAACGCCCTGCCGAAATGCGAAAGCACCCTTCGGTACGACTCAAGCCCCTGTTCGGTCGTGGTAAAGATTCCGCCGAGCACATAATCGCCGAGCATGACCGTAAGATCCACATGAAGCTGCTTCTTTATCAGCTCCATCGCCATTCCGCAGTGACGGTTGCCGGCATCAATATTAGTAAACCAGCCCGATTCGCCCTCGGCGCACTGGTGAGGATCGCTGACCGCCATGATGGTCATGGTGTTCGGCGTCTGATACTGCCTGACGATGTCCGCGACCCTGTCCGCTTCGGAAAGCACATAATCGGGTATCGGCTGTCCGTCCGTATAGACGATGTTGTCGCCCTCGGCTCTCAGGCTTTCGAGCCATTCCGCCTCCGTACCCGAGAAGCCCTCCCCGACTGCGACCTCGTAGGCGGAAAGCCCCTGAAGCTTTCCATCCTTGATATGCTCCATTATCATGTTGTACACATCGGTGGGAGGCTCATCCGTGACCGGATACATATCGGTAATGCTGTCCTCGCAGTAGATGCGCGCAGGGGTCGATGTGATGACGTTGCCTGCGGTCAAGCCCACATAAAACATCGAAGTATCCCAGTACATCGTGGGCAGGGGACAGATATTGCCCGTGAACGGGATTCTCTGCACATAGTCCTCGCCCTCCCTGCGATAGGTAAAGACCGCCGTCTTGTATTCGTACCCGTCCCATTCTTCATCAAGCTCGAACCTGATGAGATAATTGCTGTTGCCCCTGACAACGCCGAGCCTTGTGGTGCATTCCGCAAGCTTGTTCCGGACGACAATATTGATAGTAATATTTTCCATATTACGTTATTACTCCTTTTTCTGTTGTTGCAGTCCTGCTCCTCCTCTCCGTATCCATCGGGATACAAATTTAGACTGTAATAATATTATAGCATAATTTTTTATACCGGTCAATACCGTTTTCCGCCGTGATGTCATTTTTTATCTTGACAGAGCAGCAAAAACGTACTATTATTAACGGTGTTTTGCAGAAGCCTAACGCCTGTATACGAAAGGGAAGTTTATGAACGAAAAAGAATCAAGCAAAGCAAGGATCCTGACTTTTCGGGATCTGTGGGAGATCTTTACGGCCCGCTGGTGGGTCATGCTCCTCGCAGCCGTGATAGCCATTGCCGCGGTATTCATCATCCGCAGCATCATCTTTGTGCCGAAATACGATTCCACTGCGACGCTTTATATCCTCCGCTCGGAGCATCAGAGCACCGGCAGCTCGACCGACTCGGATTTCTCCCTCGCGCTCAAGGTCGTGAATGACTGCGACTATCTTCTGAAGAGCCATGCGGTCGTGGATGACGTCATAGATGAGCTTCAGCTTGATACCGCTTTCCGAAATGATTTCGACCAGCAACCCCGAGAATACGCGTATCCTCGAGGTGACCGTTGAAGCGGAAAGCCCCGAGCTTGCGCAGCTCATTGTGAACAGCCTTTGCCGCATCGGTCAGGACAAGATAAACGATGCAATGAGGATGCAGCAGGTCAATCTTTTCGAGGAAGGTACTCTCAGCGCCGAAGCGAGCAACCGCATGGGCATAGCGACTTATTTCCTCATCGGAGTGATTGCCGCCGCTGCGGTCTACATCATCTTCCTCATCATGTTCGTCATTGATGACAGCCTCAGAACCGAGGATGATATCGTTCGTGCGCTCGGGCTCACGGTGCTTGCCGAGATCCCCGATGCCGGCGAATATAAAAAGCCCAATAAGTACGGCCGGTACGGTAAATACGGCAGGTACGGCAAATACGGAAGATACGGGAAAGCCACCTCCGCCTACGGCAATAAGCCCTACGGCGCGAACGGCAGTCAGCAGGGAGGGAGGAACAACTGATGGAAAATATCATGCTTACATTGCCCGGAAATGACGATTATTTCACTCAGGAAGCCTACAAGGTGCTGAGGACAAATGTGCAGTTCTGCGGTCAGGATATAAAGGTCATAGTTCTGACGAGCTGCAATGAGAACGAGGGCAAGACCACCGTGGCGCTTCACCTCGGCAGGAGCCTTGCGGAGCTCGGCAAGACCGTGCTCGTTATAGATGCCGATATGCGCAAATCCGTCATGGCAGGCAGGAATTCCAATGCTAAAGCCCCCATCGGCCTAAGCGAAGTCCTCTCCGGTCTCGCGGATACGGAGCATGCCGTCTGCAAAACCCAGTACCCGAATCTCAACGTGCTTTTCTCCGGCAAGTACCCTCCGAACCCCGTTGAGCTTCTCGGCGGCAAATACTTCTCCGCGCTCATTGATGAAGCAAGGAAGCATTATGACTATATCCTCATCGACACTCCGCCGCTCGGCATGGTCATTGATGCCGCTGTCGCCGCGAACAGCAGCGACGGCGTGCTTCTCGTCATCGGCAATCCCAAGCTCAAATCGAGCCTTGCAAAGGAGGTCATTTCCCAGCTTGAAAAGGGCGGGAGCAAGATCCTCGGCGTAGTCCGTAATTTCATCCCGGAGAATTCCAAATCCTATTACTATTCGGGCAAAAAGTACCGGAATGCCTACTATAAGCCCAATACGTCAAAATAAATTCCCCGAAAATGCTCCGTCAGGCGGCTGTATCGGAAGAAGCATTCTGATGCAGCCTTTTTATCATGCTGCCCAAGCGCATTATCCCGTTCGGGCGCTGCCGTATACGGTTCAATCGCAAGCATCTGTTTTATCGGAAAAACCCCGTCCTAAGGCTTCCGAAGCGAACCGCAGAGCGAATGAAATATATTCCATTTCCGCTTTACAATTCAGTTCTTGCGGTACTATAATAATGTTGTATGCATGTCTAAATCTGTTTTTATGCATGCGGACAGGAAAACGGGGGAAACCCTGTGAATGCAGTAGCTTTCAGGAGGTATAAAGATGGAAAATCTTAATGAGCTTAAAAAGACTCCGCTGTTTGAGCGTCATATCGCGCTCGGCGGCAAGATGGTCGATTTCGGCGGATGGGCATTGCCCGTTCAGTATGAATCCGGCATTCTTGAAGAGTGCAAGGCAGTGCGCGAGCGCGCAGGGCTTTTTGACGTATCCCATATGGGCGAGGTCGATGTCATCGGCAGCGGCGCATATGACTATATCCAGAAGCTCGTCACCAACGATGTGACTACCATGACTCCCGGCAGGTGCCGTTATGCCATCATGTGCTATGAGAACGGCGGCGCGGTTGATGACGTGCTCATCTACAAGTATGCCGACGATCACTATATGTTCATCGTCAATGCAGGCAATACCGATAAGGACTTTGCATGGATGCAGGAGCATGTATTCGGCGATGTCAAGGTCGTCAACAACAGCAGCAAATGGGGTCAGCTTGCTCTGCAGGGCCCGAAGCATCAGGCCGTGCTCGATGCGGCAGGCTTCACCGGCGAGATTCCCATGAAGTACTATACCTTCAATGATAAGATGACCGTTGCCGGCATCCCCTGTCTCGTATCCCGTACCGGCTATACCGGTGAGGACGGCGTGGAGCTCTACTGCGCGGCAGAGGATACCGTTAAGCTGCATGAGGCTCTGACCGAAGCAGGCAAATGCGTTGATATGCTCGCATGCGGTCTCGGCGCAAGGGATACCCTCCGCTTTGAAGCAGGTATGCCCCTCTACGGCCATGAGATGAATGCTGAGATAACTCCCGTTGAGTGCGGCCTCGGCTTCGCAATAAAGCTCAACAAGCCCGATTTCATCGGCAAGGATGCTCTCCTTCAGCCCCGCAAGCATAAGAGAATCGGCCTCAAGCTCATCGGCAAGGGCATTGCCCGTCCCGAAGCGGAAGTCACCTGCAACGGCGTGAAGGTCGGCGTCGTCACCTCCGGCGGCCCTGCACCGGCAGTCGGCGGCAATTACTGCATGGCTCTCGTTGACGTCAATGCGGATGAGAACGGCAAATGGGCTGTTGTCGTGCGCAATAAGGAGATCGAGTGCGAATTCGCAGAGATCCCCTTCTATAAAAGATCATAATTGCTGAGTATTCGGCAGATAAATATTCAAATTAAACTTGGAGGTTCTTACTATGATACCCAACGATCGCAAATATACCCGTGAACACGACTGGATTCTCATTGAAAACGGTATTGCCAAGCTCGGCATCACCGATCATGCACAGAAAGAGCTCGGCGACATCGTTTATGTTGAGCTCCCCGAGGTTGATGACGAATTCGCAATCGGCGATACCTATACCACCGTTGAATCCGTAAAGGCAGCTTCCCCCGTATGCACCCCCGTTGCAGGCCGTGTTGTCGAGATCAACTCAGCTCTTGATGATGAGCCCGAGCTCCTCAACGAAGCTCCCTACGAGCAGTTCATCGCTGCTATCGAGGTAAGCGAGATCAACGATGCAGAGCTTCTCACCGCAGAAGAGTACGAGAAGTTCCTCGCAGAATAAACCGATAAAAATGCTCCCCCGTCCTCCAAAAGAGGACGGGCGGATCCTTTAGAATCTGAAATTAAGGAAAAACATCAATGAGAAGTTACGTCCCGAATACTCCTGCTGAACGCAAGGAAATGCTCAAGGCCATCGGTCTTGAAAGCATGGATGATCTGTTCAGCGATATTCCCGAGGACCTCAAGCTGAACAGACCTCTCGATCTTCCCGCTCCCATGAGCGAGATGGAGATCCGCGATCTTATCACCGGCTACGTCCTCCAGAATGATGAAGGCGGTCTGCTCTTCCGCGGCGCAGGCGCGTACCATCATTATATCCCGGCAGTCGTGCCCCAGCTCGCATCGCGCAGCGAATTCTATACCGCTTACACTCCGTATCAGGCGGAGATGAGCCAGGGCATGCTCCAGAGCATCTTTGAATGGCAGACCGTTATCTGCAATATCACCGGCATGGAAGCAAGCAATGCTTCCGTCTATGACGGCGCAACCGCGGCGGCGGAATCCCTTCTGATGCTCGCAAACGCAAAGCGCAAGGATAGGGTGCTTTACAGCGCAGCGCTGAACCCCGGCGTCATCATGACGATGAAGACCTATGCGCATTGCTACGGCATCGAGCTTGTCGAAATCCCCGTAAATGCCGGCGGCATTACCGATATGGATGCGCTTGCCGCCGCTCTTCCCGAGAGCGCAGGCTATATCGCCGCTCAGCCCAACTATTTCGGCTGCATCGAGAATATGGATTCAATCGCCGAGCTCGTGCATGCAAATAAGGCTCTGCTTGTCAGCTACTGCAATCCCATCAGCCTCGGCACTATCAAGCGTCCTGCCGATTACGGCGCAGATATCGCCATCGGCGATTCACAGCCCATGGGTATCCCCATGTGCTTCGGCGGCCCGTATGCAGGCTTCATGGCGACCACCAATAAGCTCATCCGCAACCTTCCCGGCCGTATCGTCGGCGAGACCGTCGATCACGAGGGCGGCAGGGCATATGTCCTCACCCTTCAGGCGAGGGAACAGCATATCCGCCGTGAAAAGGCTTCGAGCAATATCTGCTCCAACCAGATGCTCTGCGCTATCATGAGCACTATCTATGCCTGCACCATGGGTCCCGAGGGCATGAGGGAGGTCGGCGAACAGAATATCGCCAAGGCACATTACCTTGCTTCCGAGCTTTCCAAGCTCCCCGGCATCCGTATGCGCTATAATACTCCCTTCTTCAATGAATTCATTACCGATTCGGATAGGCCTGCGGAAGAGATCAACGAGGCTCTCAAGGGCTTCGGCATTGTCGGCGGTCTTGTCCTTCCCGACGGCGGCATGCTCTGGTGCGCAACCGAAATGAACACCAAGGGCGATATCGACTTCCTTATCGACATGCTCAAGGAGGTGCTGTAATGAGACAGTCCTATAAACTCATTTTTGAACGTTCCCATGAAGGAAGGCGTGCTTACGATCTGCCCGAGCTCGATGTGCCGGCAGTTGACGCCATTCCCGAAAACATGAAGAACGGGGCGAAGCTTGACCTTCCCGAGCTCGGCGAAGTCGATCTCGTTCGCCATTATACCAATCTCTCCCGCCGCAACTTCGGCGTGGACAACGGTTTCTATCCCCTCGGCTCCTGCACGATGAAGTATAATCCCAAGATCAACGAGGAGGCTGCAACGTATTTTGACGATATGCACCCCCTGCTTGATGAGGATATGTGCCAGGGTTCCCTGAGGCTGATGTACGATCTTGAAAAGTGCCTCTGCGAAATCTGCGGTATGGACGCATTCACCCTCCAGCCTGCGGCAGGCGCACACGGCGAGCTCACCGGCCTTATGCATATCAGGGCATATCATGAATCCAGGGGCGATACCAAGCGAAAGACCATCATCGTCCCCGATGCCGCACACGGAACCAACCCTGCAAGCGCAGTCATGGCAGGCTTCACCGTTAAGGAGATCAAATCCGCGCCCGACGGCGGCGTCGATCTCGATGCGCTGCGCGAAGCAGTCGGCGAGGATACCGCAGGCCTGATGCTGACCAACCCCTCCACGCTCGGTCTTTTCGAGCGCAACATCAAGGAGATTGCAAAGATCGTCCACGATGCAGGCGGTCTGCTGTACTATGACGGCGCAAACCTCAACGCAATCATGGGCATCGTCCGTCCCGGCGACATGGGCTTTGACGTCATGCATATCAATCTGCATAAGACCTTCTCGACTCCCCACGGCGGCGGCGGCCCCGGCAGCGGTCCCGTCGGCGTCAAGAAGCATCTCATGCCCTTCATGCCCGTTCCCGTGCTCGTTGAAGAGGAAGGCATGATTCATCTTGATTACGACAGGCCTCAGAGCTTCGGCAGGGTCAAGAACTTCTTCGGCAACTTCGGCGTCATGGTTAGGGCATATACCTATATCCGTTCCCTCGGCGGCGCAGGGCTCAAGGAAGCCAGCGAAAATGCGGTTCTTAATGCAAACTACATCATGAACGCCCTTCGCGGAACCTATGAAATCCCTCACGACCGCATCTGCATGCATGAATGCGTCATCGCTCCGGGCGAGCTCATGGATTACGGCATTCACACCACGGATGTTGCCAAAGCCCTTATCGACCGCGGATATCATCCCCCGACCATCTACTTCCCCCTCATCGTTCATGAGGCGATGATGATCGAGCCCACCGAGAGCGAGAGCCGCGAGACCCTTGATGAATTCATCGAGGCGATGAAGGATATTGCACGCGAAGCGAAGGAGGATCCCGAGAGCATCCATTCCTGCCCGAAGACCACTCCCATCGGACGTCCCGATGAAACGGCTGCGGCAAGGAAGCCGGTTGTCAGGTTCATAAAATAAAAATTGTTTACTGAATAGAAAAAGCAAAACCGAGCGATACTCTTTTCGCTCGGTTTTACTTTTGGAGATGCAACATGAAAAAATTCAAAGCATATTGTGATATAAGATTATCACACTGCTTACGGCTTGTCAAGGGCGATTAGAAAATAAATTTCAGCTTTCTTTCGCGCAGTCAAAAGCGGAAAACGGAATAAAAAAAGAACCGAATGCACCGCATTCGACCCTTTTTAAGGAAACCATATGAAGAACTCCAGCAACGGCGGTAATTTTACAGTATCGGGTCATGATTGTCAATAAATAATTGTGACATAATATCCGATTAAAAGGTACAATAATGTGTCATCACGGAATCGACCGTGAGCGGAATTTACTTTTGACCGTTTGTTTTCCAATAAACCTAAAAAATACCGATATTTTTCCAATTTTTTCGGATGAAAGAGCACTCAGGCTGTTCAGCTCTCGGGGAAGCCAACAATATAAAGGCCGGACAAAGCGCAGCTCTGTCCGGCATTTATGGAGAAAACCTTGTATGAAAAAACCTCGAAAGGAACAAGCTTCATTTTCGGCCCGGCAGCAAACGCGCTCGGACTTGATTTTTTTAGTTTACAGCAAGCATTTTTCTCTCTCCTTAGGCTATGCTCCGCTGCTGTAAACATCAATGCTTGAAGCTCGGTCGGGCAACTCTCGGGAAAACTCGCAAATCCGATAGCAGGCCCAACGGTTCTGTATTGTACTCTCAGTCGCGGGCTTTGTCAACAATTAATTGTGACATAGTATTGGACTAAATGGTACAAAAAGATGTCATTTCTATTTTCTGTAAATTCACCTATCCCTGTTGAAGAAGCTGTCGGCTTTTACCGCCCGAAGATGCCTGTAACGGTCTCCCGAAGTGGCGTCAAAGGCGCAGACGCTTTGAAAATTGCAGTATTTGCAGGCAATTTCGTTATCGTGCCTGCAAGGACTTATCTCTATCCTTCCCTGCATTATCGCATCGAGGGTCTTGGCTGCGGTGCGCTTTGCGAAGGCCTTTGCGTACCTCATCTCATCACGGCTTGCGAGATTCCCCGTAACAGTACCGTCCTTTAGGAACCTGAGCGAGCTTACAACCGAGGAAAAGCCGCTGCCCTCGCGGTCGATTGAGTGAAGAACCTGCTCATCCGAGAGGGTGAGGCCGTTGAGCTTAAAGGCGGATACTATGGAGGAGCGGAGCTTTTTTTCGTCATCCTCCGAGAGCGTGCCGGGGTCGGCATCGACCGCACCGATGCGCTGGTAGTAGAACCCTGCGGTTTCGGGGCTGTTTCCGCGGAGATAGTCCTCCGTATTCAGGCTTGCTTCCATTGCCGCCGCATATAGTGGAAGCTGCAGCCTTATGCCGCTTGCAAGCTCGGTGAAATCGAATTTCGTTTCACTGCTCTTATAATCGACTATACGAATGTAATCGGTGCCCTCCGGAGCCTTGTACGCATCGAGCCTATCCACTATGCCGCACACTCGGAAGGTCGCGCCGGAGGCTTCTATTTCGAGGGCGGGAAGTATATCGCCTTCCCTTCCGAAGCTGACCTCGGTACCGACCGGGCGGAAGGAGCCCGCGGCAATCTGGCGAACAAGCTCGCGGCAGGCGGTGGAGATGAGTTCTATGAGCCTCGTCAGCTCCGCACGCATCCTTGCGCTGCTGAGATAGATTCCCTTATTGTGGGTTTCCGCCATCTCACGGAGCATACCGCTCAGGATTTCCGTGATGTCATCATCTGTCACCGCAGCAAAATCCGTCTTTTTATCCGTGAGCGCCGTTATGAATCTTTCGAGAGCCTCATGGATGAAGCTGCCCCTGTCGGTAGCCTTCTCCTCGTATTCCTCACGCGGCGCAATCTTCAGCCCGAATTCAAGGAAATAGCGGTAGGGGCATTTATTGAAGGTTTCAAGCCTCGTGGGCGTTCCGATGAGGTGCCTTCCGTAAAGCTCGGCCGCCTCCTCACGGGTCAGTTCGCCCGAAATATTGCCGTCAAAGCAGGCTCTGCCGACAGCATCAAGAATACCCGAATACTCCTCCTTTGCGGCAAAATACGAGTAGGCTTCGGCAGCCCCCTCATCAATTCCGCCCCGGTCGATGCCGGATCTGACGGCGGAGGCAAGCTCGCAGAACCTTGCGCGCTCGGTACTGCCGCGCACGGGGTCAACAAGCCCATCGGTGAGCTTGCAGGTGGGGAAGATACGGCGCACGCGCTCGAACAGGGGCGATACCGAGCCGGAATCTCCGCTGCCGTCATTGCAGTAGGATAGGTACAGCCTTTCCGTGCAGTGCGAAAGTGCGGTGTAAACTCGAAGGTTCTCCGCTCGGTTCATCCTGTCGGTGCTCTGCCATACGGGAAGCCCTGCCGCCTTCAGGCGGGCGAGCTCGTTATCATTTATTACGGCATTATCGGATTTGACCTTGGGGATTAGCCCCTCGTTCATGCCGAGTACTAAAAGGTATTTTTTATCGGTCAGCGAGGCATCGTCTATGCTCCCGATTATGACCTGATCGAGCGTGGTCGGGATTATGCCTATCGAGTACGCACGAAGGCCCTCCGAAAGCACCGAAGAAAACCTTTCTATGCCCATGCTGTCATCGCCGAGAATCATATGGAGCTGATCGAGCAGTTCGCAGACGGTATCGAAAATCTGCGCGCTCTCGCGTGCGGCGTCGAATGCACCGCGCAGAATGTATTCGTCATATTCTCGTTCAAGCGTCACCGGAAGGTCAATCTCAACAAGAAAATCGTACAGCGCACGGACGCGCTCGGAAGCGGTGACCTTAGCCTTCTGCCCGTCCTTTGTGCCGTAAAGCGCGGCTTTGAGGTGCAGGAGAGGAGCAACGGCGGTTTTTCTCGCTTCCTCGATACCCTCGGGAAGCTCATCCTGACTGAAGCTCTCGGTAATGCCGGAGCCTGAAAGCCCGTATTTCAGCAGATGGTTCTCAATAAGCTCGAGCTTTTCGGGGCTGATCGCAAAAAGCCCTGTCTTGATAGCTCGGATAAAGCTGTCTGTGCGGAAATTATCGGAGCAGCAGGCGAGTGCGGATAGCATCAGCTCGCTCACCGGGTGGGAGAGGAGCGAACGCTTGGCATCGGCAAAATAGGGGATATTGCGATCCTCAAAGCTGCGGCGAAGCAGGGGAAGATAGGTCTCCGCATCGCCGACGATGACGCCGACATCCCTGAAGCGAAGCCCCGAACGCACCGCGCTCAGGATGTTTTCCGCACAGGCGTCCGCCTCGCTTGCTCTGCTCGGAGCGATGTGGAGATGTATGGAGGAGGAAGCGTCACCGCTGAAAATGCGGTAGGGATGTGCGAAAAGCTCCTTCTCAAGATGGCGCAGCGCAGGCTCTTCGGTGCGTTTATTGCCCGAAAGGGGTATGAATTCGATGTTGCAGCCGGCTTCCCGGGCTATATCGCGGATGCGGAGAAACAATTCTGCGTCGGGAGCAAAGTTCCTGCGGTCACGGCAGACTTCCTCCGTATCGCCTCGGAAGCTGACGGTGACATTCCTTACGGTATTAAAAAGCATTTCAATTATCCGCACACTCTGCTCATTCAGCGTTTCGGGCGTATCTATAAAATAATCGCAGTCCCTGTATGCCGAGAGGGGAAGCGTATCTATGAGGGAATTGACGATATCCTCATCGTCGATATACTTGTTTTCGGCAGCCTCGGCGGTCTTTTCATATATGAGCGCGAAGTCACGGAGCTTACTGCGAAGCTGCGCCGGCAAAGCTGCATTTTCCGCGGCTGATGAGAGCATTGCCGGATCAATCCCGAAGCGTTTGCACTTGAGGATAAGCTCGTCGCATTCATCGGTGAAGCCCTGCATATGCGCAATGCGTGAAAAGGCACCGAGCTTTTTTTCATTCTCCGTTATCGTGCGGCGGAGCAGCATCTGCCTGCCCTGCATCGAAAGGAAGGTACGGCTGTTTCCGCTTTCGCTGAGAGCACGGCGTGCAAGGCTTGTGAACGAAACGACAAAGGTATTGATGATTCCGCAGCCGAGGACGGAGGAAAGCCGTTTTTCGCTTTCGAAATTCGCTCTATCCGAAACGATGAATACAGAGCGCTTTCCCGCCGCTTCATTTTCCCTTATCCGTTCGAGCATATATTCGGTCTTGCCGACCCCTGCCCGACCCATAATAATCTTCACATTCGCTGCCATATGCCGCCTCCTGCACTTAATAGAACGATTATACCAGACAGCTCGTTTTTTTGCAAAAACGGGAACAAAAAAACAGGACTGCTTTGAACGCAGTCCCGTATTCGGCTATCCTCGGTCATTCCGCAGGTTCTGCCATGAATTCCTTTATATAATTAACTATCCTGTCGAGATCGGGATCGCTGATGGCGGAAGCTTCGTCGATATTTGCATCGAGTATGTATTGCCCTGCGATGGGGATGCTGTCGATAAGAGCGGTGAAATTCTCATCGGAGCAGTACAGCGCAAAGACGCCTACGAACATGCAGAGGTTCGGCTCGTACCTGCCGTCGGAATTGAGTATGGTGCTGAGATTAGCGAAGCACATGCGCGCAAACTGCTGCGCCTGATCGGCATCGAGCTGGGCATCAAGGATGAGCCTGTAAAACAGAGCATGGATATAGGCAAGCCTCGTTGCATACTGCGCATCATGGGTGCTCTGGTACTCAAGATCATACGCGGCATAGAGATCAAGAAGCGCTTGGGCATAATCGGGATGCTCGAACAGGGCGGTAAAGCCGTTGAAATGCTCGTTTGCAACGGCAACGCCTTCATCATAGCTGCCGTAGTAGAGCACCTCGGGGTATAGGTTATAGTTCATGCAGTAGATGACTATTTCACGGGTGCTTGCGGCCTTCAGTATCTTATCGACGATCTGGGAGGCTTCGACCCTTGCGTCAACGCCCTTAAGGCTCTCCCATTGCTCGGGCGTGTCATAGGGATTGACTGCCGCCATGAAGTCGGAATCCTCATGCTCGCCCTCAAGGTACCCCTCGGGAATGGGGAAGTAGTTGCTCATGCCTTCGGTGCTGTGCTCATAGGTCTTGACCTTTTCCATGTAGCTGAGATAGATATTTCGCGCACTATCGCCGTTTTGGGCATCGTGCCGCTTCAGGAATACTGAAAGCAGTACGAGCGCAAGCACGAATACGGCAAGGCAGACCGAGATGATGATAATGGTTTTCTTTTTCACGGGTTATCCTCCGCTGAACGGTCTTGTTCGGCGAAAGCTCCGCCGATGAAGCAATTATACAGCCTGCATGCGAAAAAAGCAATAACAAGAAAAGCCAAGCCCTAAAGGCCCTCGGCAAACAGGATTTTCCCGCCCCCGATGAAAACCTATTTATCCCATTCTTCGGGCGGCAGGGTATCAAGGCCGCTGTGCTCGGGATCGGCGGCGGTCTCGGTATCGTAGAGGCTGAATCTATTCATCATCGGGTTATGTCCCCACATGCCCGTGCGCCAAAGCTCCTCGCTCTGAGTGGTGAACTGGGGATACAGGCCCTCATCGTCAACGTAATTATGTGCAAATGCCGCATCGTCGGGTCGGTTTTGAAACGGAAGATCACCGGAGATTTCATCGGTAATATAGTCCTCGGATGCAAATTCCACGCTCTGAAGCCCGTGAAGCTCCCTAAGCGATGCTTCCTCCGCACGGCTGTCGGGTGCGGTCGGCATAAGCCCCGTGGCTTCGCCCGAGGAAGCGGAATAGCCGAGTCCATCGTGAACAAGATGCTCGTCAGCATCGTAATTTTTGATTTTATTCTTTTCCATATGTATTTCCTTTCGATAAATATATAGTTATTTTCACCAAAAAGGCGCAAAAAAAGTATGGCAAATACTTGAAATTCGATACGAATCCCTGTATAATGAGATGTTCTGAGTGAAAAATTACTTAGTAGTAAATAAATGGAGGAAAATAATGTCTCACAAGTATGTATACCTCTTTGATGAGGGTAATGCGAACATGAGGGAGCTCCTCGGCGGTAAGGGTGCCAACCTCGCCGAGATGACCCGTATCGGTCTCCCCGTTCCCTATGGTTTCACCGTAAGCACCGAAGCCTGCACCCGTTACTATGAGGACGGCAAAGTGATCTCCGATGAGATCATCGAGCAGATCAAAGCAGCTCTTGCAGTTGCCGAAGCAAAGGTCGGCAAGAAGTTCGGCAGCACAGAAAATCCCTATCTCGTATCCGTTCGCTCCGGCGCAAGAGCAAGTATGCCCGGTATGATGGATACCATCCTCAACCTCGGCCTTAATGATGAGACCGTAGTTGCTATGGCAAAGCTCACCAATAACGAGCGCTTTGCATACGACAGCTACCGCCGCTTCATCCAGATGTTCTCCGATGTCGTTATGGAAGTTGAAAAATCCCATTTTGACGAGATTTTCGACGGCATCAAGAAGAAATATAACTGCAAGCTGGATACCGAGCTCACCGCCGAGAACCTCAAGGAGGTCGTTGCGGCATACAAGGTGATGTTCAAAGAAATCAAGGGCTTTGATTTCCCCCAGGATCCCATGACTCAGCTCCTCGAAGCCGTTAAGGCAGTATTCCGCAGCTGGGACAACCCCCGTGCTATCGTCTATCGCCGCATGAACGATATTCCCGCAAGCTGGGGCACCGCTGTTAACGTACAGAGCATGGTATTCGGCAATATGGGCGATGACAGCGGCACCGGCGTTGCTTTCACCCGTAACCCTGCGACCGGCGAGAAGAAGCTCTTCGGCGAATATCTTATGAATGCTCAGGGTGAGGATGTCGTTGCAGGTATCCGTACTCCCGAATCCATCGACCATCTCAAGCAGACCAACGAAGAGGTCTACAACGAGTTCGTTCGCGTTGCCGACATCCTCGAAAAGCATTATCGTGATATGCAGGATATGGAATTCACCATTGAACGCGGTCATCTCTATATGCTCCAGACCCGTAACGGCAAGCGTACCGCCGCTGCCGCTCTCCAGATCGCAGTCGATCTCGTAAACGAGGGCGCACGCACCAAGGAAGAAGCCGTTGCGATGATCGAGCCCAAGACCCTCGATGCACTTCTGCATCCCACCTTCGATCAGGCTGCGCTCAAGGCAGCTACCCCCTTTGCAAAGGGCCTCGCAGCAAGCCCCGGCGCAGCATGCGGTATGGTTTATTTCTCCGCTGACGAAGCGAAGGCCGCTCATGAAGCAGGCGCAAAGGTCATCCTTGCCCGTAAAGAGACCAGCCCCGAGGATATCGAGGGCATGACCGCTTCAGAGGGTATCCTCACAGCTTTCGGCGGCATGACCAGCCATGCGGCAGTCGTTGCCCGTCAGCTCGGCACCTGCTGCGTATCCGGCTGCAAATCCGTTATCATTGATGAAAAGACCAAGGCCATCACCTTTGAGAACGGTACCGTTCTTCACGAGGGCGATTGGATGAGCCTTGACGGCACCACCGGTAATGTCTATGCTCAGTCCATCAAGACCGCTCCCGCTGAGCTCTCCGGCAATTTCGCAACCATCATGCAGTGGGCGGATGAGATCCGTACCCTCAAGATCCGCACCAATGCCGATTCTCCCGCACAGGCTGCCATCGCAGTCAAATTCGGCGCGGAGGGCATCGGTCTCTGCCGTACCGAGCATATGTTCTTCGATGAAGCAAGAATCCCCGCAATGCGCGAGATGATAGTTTCAAAGAATGTTGATGAGCGCAAGGCCGCTCTTGCAAAGATCCTCCCCATGCAGCGTGAGGACTTCAAGGGCATCTACAGGGCAATGGAAGGCCGTCCCGTAACCATCCGCTTCCTGGATCCTCCTCTCCATGAGTTCCTTCCCACCAAGGATGAGGACATCAGATCCCTTGCGGCTAATATGGGCATCACCTTTGAAGAGCTTAAAAAGACCGTTAACAGCCTCCACGAGAGCAACCCCATGATGGGTCACCGCGGCTGCCGTCTTTCCATCACCTATCCCGAAATCGCAGCAATGCAGACCCGCGCCGTCATCGAAGCAGCTATCGAAGTCCGTCAGGAGACCGGCCTCGAGATCGTTCCCGAGATCATGATTCCCTTGGTGGGCGAAGTCAACGAGCTTGCATACGTTAAGAATTTCGTCGATGAGACCGCAAAGCTCGTTATGAAGGAGAAGGGCATGGAGATCCCCTACATGGTCGGTACCATGATAGAGATTCCCCGTGCAGCCCTTACCGCTGACGAAATCGCAAAGCAGGCTGAATTCTTCAGCTTCGGCACCAACGACCTTACCCAGATGACCTTCGGCTTCAGCCGTGACGATGCAGGCAAGTTCCTCAATGATTACTATGAGAAGAAAATCTTTGAGAGCGATCCCTTCGCACGCGTTGACCAGAACGGCGTCGGCAAGCTCATGCAGATAGCAGTCGAGCTCGGCAAGAAGACCCGTCCCAACATCAAACTCGGCATCTGCGGCGAACATGGCGGCGATCCCTCCAGCATCGAGTTCTGCCACAGAATCGGCCTCAACTACGTATCCTGCTCACCCTTCCGCGTACCCATCGCAAGGCTCGCAGCAGCACAGGCCGCTCTGAAGAACAGGAAGTAATTGAAAATACTATACAATAAAGAGAACCCCGTCCGCTGCTTTCGCAGCGGACGGGGAATTTTTTAATCGGATAGAAAATATCCTTTCAGATGAAGGTGCCTTCCGGGATAAAAATTCAGCAGGCAAAGCCTCTGATGGGGCTTTCCGAAACCCTTTTATCCTATCTCCGCCGTGACAATGAAGCCGCCGTCATTGGTGCCGGAAACGGTGTAGGAGCTTATGCCGAGGGGGAGACGGATATTGGTATTCGCGGCATCGGATGCCGGCACATACCAGATAAGGCTGCCGCGCGGATTCGGATTATCGAAATCAAAGGTAAAGGTACCTGTCTCTTGGTCGTAATGCGCAGTGCCGATATAGTCCGAGGGGAGATTGAGCTCGGCGGTACCCGGGGTGAGGTAGGTGCTGAACGGAGTATTCTTCACAAACAGCATTCCGCCGTCAAAGGAATAATCCTGTATGGACGCGATGTATGCTTCGTATGTCAGAAGCCCCATCGCCGTCATCGCATGGGCATTCGCCGTGCCTATATAGCGGAAATGCCAGGGCTCCGCAGCGACATGCGTTGTCGAATACGTCCCCTCCGGGTAGCGGAGCACAAAGCCGTAATCGGTGCAGACGATATTGAACCATTCGCCTGCACGATGCGAACCGAGGGCAATGCGCGTACCGTCCGCAGTCATTGTCGAGAGGTCAACGGCAAGCCCCGTGTGGTGCTCGCTCGTTCCGGGGCGAGCAACATAGAGGTTGGCATACTCCGTGCCGTACTCCTCCGCATACTCATCATAGATGCGCTGCTGATCCTCAAGCGAACGGTAGCCGCTTGTGACGCAGAGCTTGTCTCCGCCCGTATAGGTGCTGAATGCTATTGAGAGGGTGAAGAGCTGATTGTAGACCTCCTCGGTCAGCCTTATATCGTACCTGTCGGTCAGGAGGAAGTACTCCGCCCCTGCCGGACGCACTATGACATCCGCTGAAGAAACATGCTCATAATAGTGATTGTAGTTTACGAGCACAAGCTGCCCTTCGCTCTCCGTCTGCGAATTGACCGTAACTGTCGTATACCTTCCTGCGGGAGTAGGCGTGGGGTCATCTTGATCCTCCGTCGGCTCGGGCGAGGCCGTGGCTTGAGGGTCTGTGGACGGAGAAACCGTCGCTCCCGAGGTCGGTTCGGGTTCGCCTGCCGCATCGGGCGTTGCGGTAACGGTGACATACGGCACATCAATGACCGGATCGGGGTTATCGGCAGGGACCGCGCTGCATGCTGAAAAGACAAGGAGCAGCGCAAGAAGCAGCGGCACCGCACGCAATTTCTTATTTATATTATCATTTTTCATGTAAAATCTCCTTAAAGGCCTTTGATATTACCATAATATAGCAAATGAGGAATAAAGTCAAGGAACGCAGGGAATATGCCGCTTAATGGTATGCTTTCGCTGCGATATTGCCCTGCGGCAATAATATCTGCGTAGCGGAGGATATGTGCTCGTTCCTTCGTAGGCTTGCGCGGTGCTCCTCGCGCAGCAAAGGCGTTGCTCCAAATCCTGCGCTCTGTTCGCAAACGGAATACGGAATTTGCGGGGTGTTTGCAAGACAGTTTTATAAAACACAGACGCAGGTATCTTGGACAAGTACGCAGGCACCTGCTTGTTGTTTGTAATTAAATTGCGTCTATTATGTTGACTTTGCAATGCAAATAGCATATAATATGTATGTAAAGAATTGCAAAGGAGTTGTTATTATGGCCAGTACAAATTTTAGCGTCCGTATGGACAGCGATGTAAAAAAACAGTGCGAAATCCTTTATGGAGAATTGGGCATGAATCTGACCACTGCAATCAATGTTTTTCTGCGGCAGTCACTCCGCGTAGGCGGTTTCCCTTTTGAGGTTAGACTGGATCAGCCGAATACGGAAACCATCGCCGCGATGCTGGAAGCGGAAAGAATTGCCAAAGATCCCGGTATCAAGCATTACTCCGATGTGGAAGAGGCGCTTCGGGAGCTCAAGCGATGAATCGTGATATCGTTTGGACTACGCAGTTCAAAAAAGATTATAAACAGGCTCTGAAGCGTCATATGGACATCGAACTGCTGGATAACATTATCAGAAGCTTGTCCCGTGGGGAAACTCTGCCTGAGAGAAATAAAGATCATGCGCTGACAGGGGATTGGGTTGGGCATAGAGAATGCCATATTCTGCCGGATTGGCTCCTGGTTTACCGCATTGATGATGATGTCCTGGTGTTGACGTTAGCCCGTACCGGAACACACAGTGATTTGTTTGGAAAATAGGCTGCGCCAAACCGGAATTTCTTAAAGTAAAGATTGCGATGAAGGATTTGAAAATACCAAAATGGAGAAATTATCGAGTTAATTAAGAATGGGACAATTGGGGTTGCCTACATTGTAAATTCCGGTATATGTCCGACTTGTTTTGATAAAGAAAATAATCATATTCTATATGGCAATAATGAAAGCAGACAGAGCTGAAAGCCCTGTTCCGGTGTGCCGGTTTGGTTCGGTATCCTCTTAAAAGTGCTCACTTCTATACGGGTACTTTCCGTGTTCCTGTATTCCAAGCAAGGATGTCCCCTTGCGCCGCTTTGCGACTATCCTACATATAAAAAACGGCGTGACCGCAAAATCACGCCGTTTTTAACTGTCTTACGACCCCCGGCCATTAAAACGAGGCTGTTTTTTTGCAGCCCCGTTTGCATACTGTTATTTGATTTTCGGCCGGATTCACTTCATTTTCTTTTTGTGAACGGCTCTTTCGATGGCTTTTACTATCTCGACGACAACTATGGATGTCAGCGCAAGGCATGCTGCAATTACGAATTCATCGAACCCGAAATCTGTCGCAAGGCTGAATACTTCGGCGATGGGATCAACGAAGATTACGACGCAGGTCAGAAGGAGCGCAAGGACGAGCGAGCCCCGGAGGTACTTATTCCGACACTTGAGTCTGAAATTGCCGCCATTGTTTCTCGAAATCGAAGCTTGCGAGGCATAAGGGGCTTAGCTGCCGAAGGTCCATGTCCTGCCGCCATCCGAGGTTGTGAAGCAGCAGATAACTCTTCTATCGTTGTAAAACGCGCCTACAAGTATTATGCCCCGATCGCCCACAAAGGTGGGCGCTAACGCAACCGCGTGCTGATAACCGGCATATTCTCCGGTAAGCTCAAGGCCCATATCCTGCCATGTCTCTCCGCCATCGAATGTACCGAAAACCTTAAACCCGATGGCGCCGTCATGCTCCCTGTCGAGGAATCCGCAATCGGTCTGGCAAAGGAAGCCCGTGGTTTCGGAGAGTATGCACGCGCCTGTTACCTCTCCGACATAGGAATTGTTGTGCCCGAATTCGTAGAAGTTTTCCCCATCATCCGTCCGCCATATAGAATGTACATTTTGGTGTTTCATAGACGCGCAATCCTCGAATTTTAGCAGGAACCAATCCTCTCCAGCAAATCCGAAGCCATGGCTGTAGCCATCTTGTATCACAATGGATGATGGCAGCAAATCCAGATACTCCACCAGATAGTTTACCACCTTCAGATTTCCGACCTCAACAGCCTCAATGGGAAAATTCGCAAAGGGTTCATCATATTCCCACCGGTAGCCTTCCTCACCATCAGCATGGGACTTCCAAGTTATACGGACATCACAGGCAGAGCAATAAGGATAATATCCCGAACGGCCGACCAAACGGCCGAAATAGCATTCGCCGAAATCGCAGAAATCCGGTATGCTCATATCCAAATCCCCCACACTCATTCTGCCGTCAAGAATGGCTTTTGCCGCAGTTTCAAATTCAACCCGACGGCTTCTTTTAACGGACTTCGTCTCGATCGGAGCCTCGGTCGGCGCCTCGGTGAGATTGGGCGAGGCAGTAGGCTCCATGACCGTGGGCTCCGCCGTTAATTGGGGTTCGGTCTCGTCAGGCTCGGGGGAGAAAGTCGGTATGCTTTCCGAAGGTACGGGCGAAGCTGACGGCGCGGGGCTATCCCCGGCGCATCCGAAAAGAGTGAAAAGCATTGCCAGCGCAAGCACCGGCGAGAGAACACGCATCGTGCCAAGCATTGTGTTGTGATGTTTATTCACGCTCTTCATCTCCTTTCTCCACCGTTGGGATAGCTATTGCCCCGGTATATCCGCATTTTGTGCATCGTGTTCCGGTGCTGTCCGGTGTATGGATTTTCAGATGTATCTGCCAAAACTGATACCACTCCCTGAAGGTACGACCTGATATTTCGTTCCTCGATTTCACTTTCTATGCCTCGCTCTATTGCAAAATATATCGGTGTATCCGCAGGTTGGCTTAATGCAGCGGCCGCTTCGACCGCTGTTCGTGCATTTATTACTCCCCGGTCGGTTGAATATCCATCTATTTCTCCTTGAAAGATTGATACTATTTTAATATTGTTCTTTGCAAGCAGCCTCACTTCATCCAAGGTCATCTTCTTGTCCATATTTCTGTCATCCTCGCCTACGTTTGTCAAGTATCTGCCTATGAAAAACGGTTTACCATCATGCCACGGATCGTTGAGTATCGCATTAAAAAAATTTATGTTGTCTGATAAACGCTGACATGTGTCGTATCCTTTAACCTGGCTCATTTTTATCCTCCTTATAATTGTTATAATTGTTCGTTCTTGAGGCCATTGATTCCATCGCCCATCGCAGGGGCGATTCCGTCGTAGTTTTTATCACAAAAAGCCTGTGCTGTTTCCCCCTTTCTCCATGTAATCCTTGCGAGTTTATTCTACACAATGCCCATATATCCGTCAATAGGTTTACCCCCACTAAATATGACAGTTTTGTTAATTTTTACCTGGATGCATAACAAAAGACCGCCGGCAGGCTTTGCCGACGGTCGTGGGGGAGCTATGCTCAGCCCCTGTTTCTGTTTTTGTGAACGGCTCTTTCGATGGCTTTTACTATCTCGACGACAACTATGGATGTCAGCGCAAGGCATGCCGCAATGACGAATTCGTCGAACCCGAAATCGGTCGCAAGGCTGAATACTTCGGCGATGGGATCAACGAAGATTACGACGCAGGTCAGAAGGAGCGCAAGGACGAGCGAGCCCCAGAGGTATTTATTCTGGCCCTTGAGCGTAAAGATGCTGCCGTGGAGCGACCTGAGGTTGAAGCTGTGGAAGATCTCCGCAAGGTTCATGGTGAGGAATGCCATCGTCATGCCGTGGCGGCTCTCGTTAAGGTCGTGCCAGACAGCCGATGAAGTATGCCGCAAAGACGATGAGGGTGATGAGAAGTCCCTGATAGAAGATATCAAAGGCCATGCCTCCGGCAAAGATGCCCTCCTTCGAGCTGCGCGGCGGACGCCTCATAATATCATCATCGGGCTGCTCCATGGAGAGCGAGAGCGCGGGGAAGCAGTCGGTAATGAGGTTTATCCAGAGAAGGTGTACGGGCTTCAGGATGGTGAAGCCGAGGAGCGTTGCAAAGAAGATGGAGAGCACCTCGCTCGTATTCGATGCAAGCAGGAACTGTATCGCCTTTCGGATATTATCGTAAATGCGCCTGCCTTCCTCAACTGCGGAAACGATGGTGGCAAAATTATCATC
Organism: Clostridiales bacterium; assembly: GCA_004556165.1. GTDB lineage: Bacteria > Bacillota > Clostridia > Christensenellales > CAG-138 > PeH17. Next base: position 30,489 of record SFIR01000027.1, read on the forward strand.
GGCAAGCACCATATCGGCAACATTCTTTGTAACATCGGTACCGGTTATGCCCATGCCGACGCCTATATCGGCCGTCTTGATGCCGGCTGCGTCGTTCACGCCGTCACCGGTCATAGCGGTGACCTTGCCCCTCTTCTGCCACGCAGTGACGATGCGTACCTTATGCTCGGGCTGAACACGCGCATACGCTCCGTACTTCTCAATGCATGCATCCAGCTCTTCATCGCTCATCTCGCTGAGCTCCGCACCGGTCAGCACCTCCGAGGAATCGGTGATGATGCCGATCTGCTTGGCGATAGCCGCAGCGGTATCACGATGATCGCCCGTTATCATGATGGGGCGGATACCTGCCGAGCGGCATTGGCGAACAGCTTCTATGGCCTCGGGACGAACCGGGTCAATCATGCCGACGATGCCGATAAAGGTCAGGTTCTGCTCGAGGAAGGACGGGGTCATGCTTGCAGGACGGTCATCCCATGTGCGCATGGCGGCAGCGAGCGCGCGAAGCGCATCATCCGCCATGGCCTTATTATCGGCGAGTATCCTTTCGCGGATAGCGTCGGTCATCGGCACGGCCTTTTCTCCGTCAAAGTACATGGTGCAGCGCTTGAGCAGCTCATCAGGCGCACCCTTGGTGAACTGAATAACATCGCCGTTGAAGCTGTGGACGGTGGTCATCAGCTTCCTTACGCTGTCAAAGGGAGCTTCGCCTATACGCGGATACTGCTCCTTGAGCTTGCGCTTATCAAGCCCTACGAGGGTCGCGAAGTTGACGAGCGCACATTCGGTGGGTTCGCCGACTGCGGTGTCGTTTTCATCAGGCTCCGCATCCGAGCAGAGGCTCATGGCGGTGCAGAGCAGCTTGCCCGAAGTGGTAAGGTCACCGCTCATATTGAGCGCATCGACCATGCCGTCGCCGATGGAAGCCGTGCGCACGACCGTCATGCGGTTAAGAGTCAGAGTACCGGTCTTATCGGAGCAGATTATCTCCGTGCAGCCGAGGGTCTCGACCGCGGTGAGCTTACGGATGACCGCGTTGCGCTTGCTCATCTTGGTAACGCCAATGGAGAGCGAAATGGTAACGACTGTCGCAAGGCCTTCGGGTATAGCCGCAACGGCAAGGCTGACGGCTATCATGAAGGTATCAAGGACGAATGCGGTATCTATATTTCCTTTGCCTGCGGTCAGGAGGCTGAAGGCAAACATGAATATGCAGATGCCGACAACCGCATAGGTGAGGATTTTACTGAGCTGGCCGAGCTTCTTCTGAAGGGGAGTTTTGCCCGCTTCCGCCTTGGTGAGTGCATCGGCAATCTTGCCCATCTCGGTATCCATGCCCGTAGCGGTGATGACTGCATAGCCCCTGCCGTAAGCGACGGTCGAGCCCATATAGCACATATTGACCCTGTCGCCGAGGGGAACATCCTTATCGGCTGCCGGA
>SFIR01000008.1 GCA_004556165.1 Clostridiales bacterium
GGCCTCCTTTCTTGTTTTTTGCCAATTTACATTGTAGCAGGCTTTTCGCTATGGAGCTATCCTTTTTTTATTTTGGACACTTAATTATACAACTTACCAGATTATATTTGTCGCTGCAAACGTCGTTCTACGTATATCATCTATCTTCATTTTTGTTGCAATATATTAACAAAAAAGACTTTAATTCATGCTGAGTTTAAACTATAATGGTATTGTCCAATGAAGGAAGCTAATGCCGGATAAGTGTCCTGCTTTAGTTCTGAACATATGCATATTAAAGATAGACTCGAAGGAGGAAGAAAATGAAAAAACTTTTGCTCGGCAATGAAGCCATCGCAAGAGGTGTTTATGAAGCAGGTGTGCGCGTATCAAGCGCATATCCCGGAACTCCCAGCACCGAGATCAACGAGACCATTGCTACGTATCCTGAAATCTATTCCGAATGGGCGCCTAATGAAAAGGTTGCAGTTGAAGTCGCTCTCGGTGCAGCAGTCAGTGGTGCGCGCAGCTTTGCCTGCATGAAGCATGTCGGACTCAATGTTGCAGCAGACCCGTATTATACCGCCAGCTATACCGGAGTCAATGCAGGTATGGTCATAGTTGTTGCTGATGATCCGGGTATGCATTCATCACAGGATGAACAGGACACTCGAATGATAGCCAAGAGTGCGCACACTCCCTGTATCGAACCTTCCAACAGCCAGGAATGTAAGGATTTTATTAAAGCAGCATACGAGATCAGCGAAGAGTATGATACTCCGGTTATAGTCCGTATCACCACCCGTGTTGCACATGCGAGAACGCTTGTTGAAATCGGTGAGAGAGACGAATTGCCTCTTCGCGAGTATAAGCGAAATATTAAAAAGTTCGTATCCATGCCTACCAATATGATCGGCCGTCATGTATATGTTGAAGAACGCGAAAGAAAGCTTACAGAGGCTGCTTCAGGTCTTTCAATTAACAGAATTGAGTGGGCTGATAAGAAAGTCGGCGTCATAACTTCAGGTGCAGCTTACAATTATGTTAAAGAAGCAATGCCCACCGCTTCCGTCCTGAAGCTCGGACTTGTCTATCCCCTTCCCCGCAGGATGATCGAAGAATTCGCGCAGCAGGTCGAAACCCTTTACGTCATTGAGGATATGGAGCCCTTCTTTGAAGAAACTATCAAAGCTTGGGGAATCCCCTGCAGCGGTAAGGATAGAACAGGAGTTCAGGGCGAGCTGTTCGCACGCAAGATTTCTGCTAAGTTCTGTGATGACGATGAGCCTGGCCCGATGAATACTCCGGGTATCCCCAATCGTCCTCCCGTGCTCTGCCCCGGCTGTCCTCACAGAGGTCTATACTATGTTCTCGGGAAGCTTAAGCTCACAGTATGCTCCGACATCGGATGCTATACGCTCGGCGCACTTCCTCCACTCAGCGGCGTTGACACCTGTGTATGCATGGGTGCATCCATTGGTATGGCACACGGCATGGAAAAGGCTCGAGGAACCGAACAGGCAAAAAAGACCGTTGCAGTTCTTGGTGATTCGACCTTCTGCCATAGCGGTTTGACCGGTCTTCTCAATATGGCATATAACCGTTCTGTCGGAACCGTGATTATTGCCGATAACTCCATCACCGGCATGACCGGGCATCAGAACAATCCTGCTAACGGGCTTGATATTCACGGTGAACCCACGACCCAGCTTGACATCGTTAAGCTCTGCGAATCAATGGGCGTTGCAAGCGTCCGCATTGTTGATCCCTTTGATGTAAAAGAGCTTGAAAAGGTACTTCGTGAAGAAACCGCAAGGGACGGCCTTTCCGTTGTTATTTCCCGCAGACCCTGCGCGCTTATCGTCAAACAGCCCGGTATCCCCTTTATCAGCGATCCCGATAAATGCAAAAACTGCGGCATGTGTATGAAGATAGGATGTCCTGCTATCCGCAAGACCGAAACCGGAGTCGCGATTGATCCCACACAATGCGTAGGCTGCGGTCTTTGCCAGCAGCTCTGTCCTTTCGGAGCGCTCCATACTGAGAAATAAGGAGGAAACAGCTATGTATAATATCGTTATCGTGGGTGTCGGCGGTCAGGGAACGCTTCTCGCAAGCAAGATCATCGGCCAGCTCGCAATGAACAACGGATATGACGTGCGAGTCAGCGAAGTACACGGCATGAGCCAGCGCGGCGGCAGTGTTGTCACATATGTTCGTATAAGCAACGACGAGCCCCTCTATTCTTCCATCGTTGAGCAGGGTCAAGCTGATATCGTCCTTGCATTTGAAAATCTTGAAGCCCTCCGTGCTCTGCCTTACATGAAGGACGGCGGAACGATGATAATCAATACTCAGGAGATACTCCCCATGCCCGTCATTACGGGTTCGGTTAAGTATCCTGCCGACTGCCTTGAAAGAGTGCGTGAAGCAGTTACGACTGTTGAGCTTGATGCTGTTGACATCGCTCATGAATGCGGCACTTATAAAGCTGCAAATGTAGTCCTGATGGGTGTTGTTGCAAAGAAACTTCCCTTCTCTGTTGAAGAATGGCATAAGGCTATCGAACAGTGCGTTAAGCCTAAGTTCCTTGAAATCAATCTTAAAGCATTCGACCGCGGATACCAATACTGATGACTACGTACGATTTTTCAACAGTTATAAATCGGGCCGGTACCGGCTCGGTAAAGGTTGACATGGCACCCGAGCCCGTTAGGGGCTCGGGTCTTGTGCCTTTAACCATTGCCGATCAGGAATTTGCAGTCGCTCCTGAGATTCGTGAAGCTATCATAGAAGCTGCCAATAGGCAGATCTATGGCTATACCTATCCTGATGAAGCCTATCGAGATGCCGTCGATTCATGGATGGCACGCAGGCATAACTGGAATACCAAGGGTATGCCAATGTTTACGACCCCCGGCGTTGTCGCTGCACTCGGACTTGCCGTCCGCACTTTTTCCGAAAAGGGTGAAGGTATAATAATCCAACCTCCGGTATATTTTCCGTTCTCCAATGCAATCAAATCAAATGACAGGGTCATTGTAGAAAATCCTCTTATTTTCGAAGATGGCAAATACCGTATTGATTTTGAGGACTTTGAGAAAAAAGCAAGCCGCGATGATGTGCATCTGTTCATTATGTGCAGCCCGCATAACCCGGTAGGCCGCGTGTGGAAGAAAGAGGAGCTTTGCAGGATCGTTGATATATGCAATAGAAATAATGTATTCATAATCAGCGATGAAATCCATAATGACCTCATCATGCCCGGAAATGAGCATACCGTACTTGCAACGATTCCCGGGGCTGAGAATAACTGCATGATCTGTACAGCCGTCAGCAAGACCTTCAGCCTTGCCGGTCTTTGCTGCTCAAATATCTTTATTCCCAACGAGGATATGGCTGAAAAATTTGCGGTAACATCCGGCCGGGAAGGCACACGATCAATCCCTTATTTCTCACGCTATGCAACGATTGCAGCCTACAATAGAGCTGAGCCTTGGGTCGATGCGCTTATTGAAGCTGTTAACGAAAACTTCCTTTATCTCTATGATTTCATTGATACTAAGCTTCCAATGCTTCATGCGATAAGAGCGGAAGGCACCTACCTTGCATGGATAGATATGCGCGCTCTCGGTCTCAGCGATGAGGAGCTTGAAAAGCTTATGCTTAAGAATTACCTTGCGCTTGACGAGGGCTATATTTTCGGAACCAACGGCAGCGGATTTGAAAGATGGAATCTTGCGCTTCCCAAGAAGCTGCTTGCAGATGCTCTTGACAGGCTCTATACTGCCGTAAATTCATTATAAAAACCGAGACGAGATCTGAATGCTTAATCTGAATCTTCTTAATGATGAGCAGCGTGATGCTGTAACAACAACCGAAGGCCCTCTGCTTGTTCTTGCAGGCGCAGGAAGCGGTAAAACGCGTGTTCTGACATACCGAATTGCCAATCTTATTGAAAACTGCGGTGTCAAGCCGTGGTCAATTCTTGCGCTCACTTTTACCAACAAGGCTGCCAGAGAGATGAAGGAGCGTACCGATAAATTGTTGGGTCTTGAGGATTCGGATCTTTGGATAACGACATTTCACTCCAGCTGCGTCAGGTTTCTGAGGTATGATATTGACAGGCTTGGCTATGATCCTCGATTCACTATTTACGATGATCAGGATCAGAACTCCCTCATTTCCGAACTCATGAAGCAATGCGGAATTGATGAGAAGCGTTTGAGCAAGGCTGCTGTCCGTTCTAAAATCAGTGAAGCCAAGAACTCCGGCGAGAACGTAGAGCAGTATTTGTATTCCGCAAACGGGGAGCTTGATTCAAAGGTCATTGATGTTTATCGTCTTTATCAAAAAAAGCTCAAAGCTGCCAATGCGCTTGATTTTGATGATCTCCTTCTCAAAACCGTAGAGTTGTTTTCAACATGTCCCGATGTTCTTGAGAAGTACAGGCGCAAGTTTCAGTATGTGCTTGTGGATGAATATCAGGACACAAACGCTCCTCAATATAGGATAATACAGCTCCTGTGTTCCGAGCACAGAAATATCTGCGTGGTCGGTGATGATGACCAGAGCATCTACGGCTGGCGCGGCGCGGACATACGCAATATTCTCGATTTCGAAAAGGATTTTCCCGGCGCAAAGGTGGTACGGCTTGAGCAAAACTATCGTTCGACCAAACAGATACTTGATTGCGCCAATAAGGTAATAGTAAACAATAAGGGCCGAAAGGAGAAAACTCTTCGCACCGATAAGCTCGGCGGTGCTCCTGTTGAATTCAGTCTTGTAACCAACGAACGGGATGAAGCATACAGCATTGCTAAGACAATAATGAGCCTTAGGCGCACCGAAAAGCGCAGCTTCAATGATTTTGCGGTGCTTTACCGAACCCATGCCCAAAGCAGAATAATTGAATCAGTGCTGTCAACGGGCTATGGAATTCCAATTTCCGTGATCGGCGGAGCTCGATTCTATTCAAGAAAAGAAGTTAAGGACCTGCTTGGTTATCTCCGCCTGATAGCCAACCCAAGTGATGATGCATCTCTCAAGAGAATAATCAATGTTCCCAAACGAGGGATCGGCGATGCAACAATAAAGTCGATCGAAAGCATGGCGGCTGCCAAGGATATGCCGATGCTTCTATATATGCTGACCCCCGATTCACTGCCTGCAAAGATAGAAAACAAAGTATCATGTTTCTGTGAATTGATGCGCGATCTTTTTGCAAAGCGTTATGAATTAGGGCTGAGCGAGCTTGCAGAGCATATCATTGAATCAATCGATTATCACGCCTACATACAGGAACAGGGGGATGATACAGCCGATACGCGAGAAGAAAACCTCGAGGAGCTAATCGGTGCAATTAGAGAGTTTGAGGCTCAAACCGCTGAAGGCGCAGACGCTTTGCAGAGCTTTCTTGAAAATGCAGCACTGAATACCGAAGCTGACGGTGTTGACGAAAACGACGGGACGGTGAAGCTAATGACTTTGCATTGCGCGAAAGGTCTTGAGTTTCCTGTCGTATTCTTACCCGGCATGGAAATGGATATTTTCCCCTCTTCCAAATCAAGGGAGGATGTTACACGAATAGAAGAAGAGCGAAGGCTCTGCTATGTCGGCGTAACCCGCGCAAAGGAACGCCTGTATCTATATGCAGCGCGTGAGAGAATGCTTTACGGGCGGCCGCAGCATAACGATCCATCTATTTTTCTTGAAGAAATGCAGCTAATCGATCCGGAAGATACCCCAATGAAGCGGAATTCATTCGGAAGCGACCGCAGTTACGGCTATTCCAAACGATACTCGGAAAATCAAAGCTTTTCAGGCTCAAGCGGAGCAGCATTCAGCTCCGGTATGAATAATTCCAAAGTACGGGATGATGTTGTAAATGCGATAAGGATGCTTAACGGTCTCGGTCGAGCTTCCGATAGCAGTCGTGCGAGTGCCCGAAAAGATTATTCGCGAACTGATTCGCGAATTCAACCGACAAACGCTGCACAGGTTAAATATAAAAAGCTCCAGAGAGTAAATCATCCTCAATTCGGAGAAGGCACAATTACCGATATCAGCGGAAGCGGCTCAACTGTGATCCTTACCATCTCTTTCAAATCGGTCGGAGTTAAAAGAATCGCCGCGGGCTATGTGCCGCTTGAGATAATCAGCGAGGTGTAATTATGACTGATAGAATGCACGAACTTGTCGATCTGCTTAACGAATGCTCGGATGCATACTATTTCAGCTCCAAGCCTCTTATCAGCGATGCCGAATTTGATGCATTGCTTGAAGAATTGCAGGAGCTTGAAGCTGCCAGCGGCATTGTTCTTCCCGACTCCCCCACCCACCGTGTCGGCGGAAAAATTACCGATACTTTTCTTCCGCATCAGCATATCGCTCGTCTCTGGAGCCTTGACAAGGTTAAAACTGTTGATGAGCTCCGAGAATGGGCTAATCGTTGTGAGAAATATGCGGCGGATAATTACGGTCAGATTGAATATGTTTTGGAATATAAATTTGACGGACTTACCATAAACCTAACATATAAGGACGGAATCCTTGTCCAAGCTGCAACAAGAGGAAACGGAGTTATCGGCGAAGGCATACTTGCTCAGGCGCGTACAATCAAAAGCATTCCCCTGACTATTCCTTATAAGGGGACCCTCGAGGTTCGCGGCGAATGCTACATGAAGCTTTCTGTGCTTGAGCAGCTAAACAAATCCGGTGCCGAAACTTTAAAAAACGCAAGGAATGCCGCTGCAGGAGCAATAAGGAATCTTGATCCACGGATAACCGCATCAAGAAAGCTGGATTGCGCGTTTTACAATATCGGCTATATTGAAGGTATGGAATTCAAGACCCGTCGGGAAATGTATGATTTTATGCGCAGCTGTTCATTTCCTATGAATGATTTTGTATTCTACGGCGGAATAGAAGATGTAATATCCGAGATTAAGCGAGCCGCAGAGCGCAGATCAAGCCTTGATTTTCTTATTGACGGAATGGTCGTAAAGCTGAACAATATCGCGCTTCAAAACGATATGGGCTATACCGAGAAATTCCCGCGCGGAGAGATTGCTTATAAGTTTCCTGCGGAAGAGCTGACCACAAAGGTTCTCGATATAGTTTGGCAGGTCGGGCGAACGGGTAAACTCACCCCCATTGCTATCCTCGAACCGGTAGATTTTATGGGCGTAACCGTAAAGCGCGCTACGCTGAACAATATTGATGATATACATCGTAAACGGGTCGGTATTGGCTCAAATGTACTGATACGCCGGAGCAATGATGTTATTCCGGAAATACTTACAAGTATAGATGATGGCGAGCCCTCCGAACCGGTAACAGTGCCCAGGATTTGCCCGGAATGCGGCGCAAGAGTTGAAAACAGAGGTGTACATGCATTTTGCACCAATACTTTATCATGTAAGCCCCAGATTGTAGGTAGACTCGCGCATTTTGCTTCACGCAATGCAATGGATATTGATGGTTTCTCTGAAAAAACGGCTGCTGCACTCGTTGAAGCAACCGGTCTTTCCAAGATCTCAGAGCTATACGAGCTTACCGAGCAGAGCTTTTCATCCTTAGATGGCTTCAAGGACAAAAAAATCTCTAATATCCTTAATGCTATCGAAAAAAGTAAGGATTGCGGTCTCGCAGAATTCCTGTATGCTTTAGGGATTCCGAGTGTCGGAAGTAAAACCGCATCCGAGCTTGCAGATGTTTTCAGAACTCTTGACGGCGTCAGGCATGCTGATGTTGACGAGCTTCTGAAAATCTCTGATATAGGTAATGTCGTTGCGAATGATATAGTAGACTACTTTACTGACCCAACGATTTCGGCTGAGATTGATAAACTGCTCGCACTTGGGGTTTCTCCACGCGAGACAAAACCCAAGGATCATCATGAATTTATCAGCGGGAAAGCATTTGTTGTTACCGGTACTCTATCGCGTATGGGACGAAAAGAGATTGAAGATCTGATCTCTTCTCTTGGCGGCCGAGCAGTGAGCAAGGTAACAAAGAAAACAGATTATGTGATAGTCGGAACAAATGCAGGAAGCAAGCTTGATGAAGCAAACAGGCTGAATGTTCCGATTTTGAGTGAAGATGAGTTTTTCGATATGATTAAGTGACCGAATAAGGAAAGAGGTTGATGCAGCTTGCACCAACCTCTGTATTTATTCTTCGATAGCTTCAATTGCTGAAATCACCGTACCACGAAAAGCGTTCTTCTCAAGCGCTGCAATTCCCCTTATGGTCGTTCCACCGGGAGAACATACAGCATCTTTCAGCATGCCGGGATGAAGCTGAGATTCCAGGCTTAATTTTCCTGTCCCTGCAATCATTTTAGAAGCAAGCCGATATGCTGTTTCACGGGTTAGCCCGAATTCAACGCCTGCATCAGCCAATGCCTCTATATATATGGCGGTGAAAGCAGGAGCGCATCCGCTGATGGTTCCGGCAACGGAAAGTGCTTTTTCATCAACAAATTCGATTATGGCGATTTTTTCAAATACCTCTCTGAACAGATTAAGCTCATTGCCGCTCAAAGAATGCTTGTTTTCACAAATAAGTATACCTTCACCGACTTTCACAGGAGTATTCGGTAAGGTACTGATATGATGTGAGCCCGGGAGCAGTTCCTCAAGCTTATCAAACAGTATTCCGTGCATGATTGAAACGACCATTTTGCCGCAAAGATCATCGGATAGAGGTTTTAGTACTTCTTCGGCAATTGACGGCATTATTGCAGGGATAATAATATCGCAGTTACTGATAACCGTTTTTGCGTCGAAGCAGGCAGAAATACCGAGTTTATCAACATTTATTTTAAGCTTGTCATGATGCTTGGCGCAGGCATGGATATTATGCGCACTAACAGCATTGAATTTTATCAAGCCCTCCGCAATAGCCATAGCCATGCTGCCGAAACCAATAAATCCGATTTTTATATTCGTCATAGTTTTCTCCGATCTTTACAAAACAACGGAGCTGCACAGAGCAGCTCCATTATCCTTTGTATACAAATTACCTTAATCCGACTTTACGGTAAACTGCATCGACAGTCTTCTCCGCCGTCTCGGCTGCACGTTGAGCACCGTCTTTGATGATACGTTCAAGTTCAGCCCTGTCATTGAGAACTCTGTAATAGGTTTCCTGAACGGGTTTGATGACCTCAATTACGGAGTCGGCAACGGCAGTCTTGAGAGTGCCATAACCTGCCCCATCGAACTCACGGAGGGTCTCATCCATCGTCTTCCCGGTCATTGAGCAATAGATTGAAAGAAGGTTGTTCATTCCGGGACGACCGTCTTCATATGCTATGCGTCCTTCACTGTCGGTCACAGCACGCTTGAACTTCTTGGTTATCACCGCAGGATCATCAAGTATTGAAATATACGAGTTGGGATTGGGATCCGACTTGCTCATTTTCTTTTCAGGGTCGGTAAGGCTCATTACCCTGCCGCCAATCTTAGGTATATATGGTTCGGGAACCTTGAAGGTCTCACCAAAAGCATTATTGAACCTAATAGCAATGTTGCGCGCAAGCTCAACATGCTGCTTCTGATCGTTTCCGACAGGAACAACATCGGCCTGATAAAGGAGAATATCCCCTGCCATCAGTACCGGATAGGTAAACAGACCGGCATTGATATTGTCGGCATGCTTTGCGCTCTTATCCTTAAACTGAGTCATTCTATTAAGCTCGCCCATATAAGTGTTGCAATCAAGCACCCAAGCAAGCTCGGCATGCTGATGCACATCGCTCTGAATGAACAGCGGAGACTTCACAGGATCAATTCCGAACGCGATTATGAGAGCAGCCATGCTTAATGAGCGCTCGCGGAGCTCATCGGGGTTCTGCCTGACTGTCAACGCATGCATGTTTGCGACACAATAATAGCAGTCGTTTCCGTTCTGCAGAAGTTTCCAGTTGCGTAATGCACCGACATAATTGGCAAGAGTCGGTATGCCGCTCGGTTGAATTCCGCTCAGAATCACTTTATTTTCCATAGGATCTACCCTCCTAAATACAATTAACTTATTATACACTCATTGGGCGGCTATTGCAACCGCCCAATGAGCAAATCTTATAAAACTTATGCCGCAGGAAGGGTTAGATACCCATTTCTTCTTTTACTTCCTTGAAGCAGCGTACTGCAAAATCGAGGTCTTCCTTCGAATGGCCTGCGGAAACCTGGGTACGGATCCTTGCCTTGCCCATGGGTACAACGGGATAGCAGAAACCGACAACATAAACGCCCTTTTCGAGCATGCGGCGTGCAAACTCCTGGGCAACCTTCGCATCGTAGAGCATCACAGGAACGATGGGATGGGTGCTTTCGGGAACATCGAATCCGAGCTTTCCAAGCTCCTGACGGAAATAACGGGTATTCTCATGAACCTTGTCACGAAGAGCGGTGGATTCGGTCAGCATATCAATGACCTTGATGGATGCTGCACAGATAGCGGGAGCGAGGGTATTGGAGAAGAGGTAGGGACGGGACTTCTGACGTAGCAGGTCAACGATCTCCTGACGTGCGCAGGTATAGCCGCCGCTTGCACCGCCCATTGCCTTACCGAGGGTGCCGGTGATGATATCAACACGACCCATTACACCGCAAGCCTCAGCAGTTCCCCTGCCGTGCTCACCCATGAACCCGACTGCATGGCTGTCATCAACCATAACGAGTGCGCCGTATTCATCTGCGAGATCGCAGATAGCAGGAAGATTTGCAATAAAACCATCCATGGAGAATACTCCGTCGGTTGCAATCAGCTTAATACGGCAATCCTTTGCGGCTTCAAGCTGCGCGCGAAGATCATCCATATCGTTGTTCTTATAGCGGAAACGGTTTGCCTTGCAGAGACGAACACCGTCAATGATGCTTGCATGGTTCAGTTCATCGGAAATAATTGCATCGTCCTTACCGAGAAGAGTCTCAAACAGACCGCCGTTAGCATCGAAGCAGGAAGAATAAAGGATGCAGTCATCGGTACCGATGAAATCTGCAAGCTTACGCTCAAGCTGCTTATGAATCTGCTGGGTGCCGCAGATGAATCGAACGGAAGAAAGGCCGAAGCCCCATTCATCATAGCTTGCCTTAGCAGCAGCAATCACCTCGGGATTGTTGGAAAGCCCAAGATAGTTATTTGCGCACATATTCAGAACGCCATTTGTCTTGGTGGTGTCAATGCGCGCACGCTGCGGAGTAGTGATGATTCGCTCATCCTTATAGGTGCCTGCTTCCTTAATTGAAGCAAGCTCATTGCGGAAAATCTCATATGCCTGTTTCATTGTAGTATCCTTTCAAATGATTTATTTAGTCCAATCAAGGACAACTTTACCACTCTGACCGCTCATCATGGCTTCAAAGCCCTTCTCATAATCGCGGTAATTGAACCTATGAGTAACCATAGGAGTAAGGTCAAGACCTGCTTCAATCATTGCCTGCATCTTGTACCAGGTTTCAAACATCTTTCTGCCGTAGATACCCTGCAGGGTGAGGCCCTTAAAGATAATGTCATTCCAATCAACAACGGTTCCGGGGCCTGCTATGCCGAGGAGAGCAACCTTTCCGCCGTGACGCATGGACTTGATAAGCTGGTTGAGTGCGCCGCCGTTGCCGCTCATCTCAAGACCAACATCGAAACCCTCATGCATGTTAAGCTCCTTCATAACATCTTCGAGCTTCTCCTTAGCGACATTGACGGGACGGGTTGCACCGAGAGTCTTTGCAAGGTTAAGGCGGTATTCATTAACATCGGTAATAACAACATTGCGAGCACCGTTGTGCCTTACGATTGCAGCTGCCATCATGCCGATAGGACCTGCACCGGTGATAAGTACGTCTTCTCCGATGACATCAAACATCAATGCGGTATGAGTTGCGTTGCCATACGCATCAAAGAAGGAGATAATGTCGTCAGGAATATTATTCTTATCCATCGGAACAACATTGCTTGCAGGAATGCAGAGGTATTCGGCAAATGCACCGTCGCGCTCAACGCCGACGCCGCGGGTGTGCTCGCACCACTGACCGTTGCCGCTGCGGCAGTTCCTGCACTGGCCGCATACAATATGGCCTTCGCCGGAAACGCGCTGACCGACATAAAGGCCGGTTACGCCTTCTCCGAGCTCTGCAATCTCGCCGACATACTCATGGCCGACTACAACGGGAGGGGTAAGGTGCTGCTGAGACCAATTATCCCAGTTGTAGATATGTACATCAGTACCGCAGATTGCGGTCTTGCGAATCTTTATGAGAACTTCGCCCATTTTCGGTTCGGGTACGGGGACCTTCATAAGGGTCAGGCCTTTACCGGCTTCGGTCTTGACAAGGGCGTCCATCATTTTAATCATAATAATTGCCTCCGAATAAGTTTATATGAATTTATTAACTAAGCAGCTTTTCGCATGCCGCGAGCTTAATGCAAACACAGAGAACCTGCATTGCTTTTTCAAGCTCGTTAAGCGGCGGAAAGCTGGGTGCAATCCTGAGATTACTGTCATTAGGGTCATTTTTATACGGGAAAGTTGCTCCGGCGCCGGTCATGACAACACCCGCTTCCTTGCAAAGCTGGTGAACGCGCTTAGCACAGCCGTTCATAACGTACAGACTTACAAAATAACCGCCTTTGGGTTTTGACCATGTTGCAATGCCGAGCGGCGCAATATCATTCTCAAGCGCAGCAATAACAGCATCAAACTTGGGCTTAAGAATAGCAGCATGTTTGCGCATATGGGCAAGCACGCCGTCAGCATCCTTGAAAAACCGAACATGGCGGAGCTGATTCACCTTATCGTAGCTTATCGCCTGAGCAGCGAGCAGCTTCTTCATGTATTCCATATTTGCTTCACTGCACGCAAAGCAAGAAATGCCGGCTCCCGGGAAAGTGATTTTTGAGGTAGATGCAAATTCAAACGGCATATCGGGATTGCCGGCCTTTTCACATGCAGAAAGAATATCTGTAAACGGAACAAACTCTCCGTCAAATTCATGAACGCAATATGCATTATCCCAAATAAGGGTAAAATCCTTTGCGGCAGGCTTCATTGAAGCAATTCTTTCGATGGTCTTATCGGAATAAACAACACCCGAGGGATTTGCATATTTGGGAACGCACCACATGCCTTTAACGGTTTCATCCTTAATAAGCTCCTCAACGACATTCATATCAGGACCGTCATCAAGAAGCGGAACGGTAATCATTTCCATACCGAAGGACTCGGAAATAGTGAAGTGGCGATCGTAGCCCGGAGCAGGACAAAGGAATTTAACTTTGTCAAGACGCGACCAAGGCTTGTCTGAATGCAGGAGACCATGAGTATATGCCTTAGCAATAAGATCGTACATCAAAGAAAGGCTGGAGCTGCCCCCCATGAAAACCTGTTCAAGCTTTACGCCGAGAATATCAGCGAACAATCTGCGGCAGGAAGGCAAGCCCATCAACTCACCGTAGTTTCGGGCCTCGACTCCGCAGTCAACAGTATCATCCGGATCAATCTGCATATTCAGCAACCCGTTCGAGAGGTCAAGCTGGTCACGGCCGGGCTTTCCCCTTGCCATATTCAAAGACAGTTTTTGCGCTTTCAGCTCTTCATACAGAGCTTTTTGCTGAGCATAAAACTCATTAAGCTGTTGACGATCCATGTCGTTGAGCTTCATAGAATAAAATATCCTTTCGTCCGTCGGCACAGAGCCGAACAAAATTCCTACTTAAAAATTATAGTACTTTATCCTTTTTATGTCAATCGAAATAAGGATTATTGATGAGATTTTTTTGTATTTTTGCACGAAATTTGGTATAATAGACAAAACAAGTTTAATCCGGAGGCTTGAATGGATAGTTATATTTCGAAACTTGCCGAACTTATATCAGCCGGTAGCCGCATAGTATTTTTCGGAGGAGCGGGAGTATCCACCGAAAGCGGAATACCCGACTTCAGAAGTGAAGACGGGGTTTTCAGCGCAATAAGAAAGTACGGGTATCCACCCGAGGAGCTTCTATCCCACAGTTTTTTTGCAAGAAAACCCGATATTTTTTACAGGTACTATAAAGAGCTTCTGATGAGCACAGATGCCAAGCCGAATGACGCACATATTGCGCTTGCTCAGCTTGAGCAAATGGGAAAGCTCTCCGCTGTTGTTACTCAAAATATCGACGGACTTCATCAGAAAGCCGGGAGCAAAAACGTATTTGAGCTGCATGGCTCGATACACAGGAACTATTGCATGAAATGCCATCGTTTTTTTGATGCAGAATACGTTAAGAATCATAGCGGCATCCCCTACTGTCCCTGCGGCGGAATGATAAAGCCCGATGTTGTGCTATACGAAGAAGCGTTGGATCCCGATGTAATGCGAGGCGCTGCAAAGCATATCCAAAATGCCGATATGCTGATAATCGGCGGCACATCTCTTCAGGTCTATCCTGCCGCCGGATTTATTGACTGCTACTCAGGCAACAAACTTGTGCTGATAAACAAGAGCCGGACACCATATGACGGACGCGCCGATCTTGTAATCAATGCTCCTATTGGTCAGGTTTTCAGGCAGGTAATGGAATCACTATAAAAAATGAGCAGCCGAGCGATCGGCTGCTGCATTCATATTATAATCGTTTTTTATTCTTTGAGTTTAGCAAATACCATTCGCCCTGCCGAGGTTTGAAGAACGCTTGTTACTACTGCGGAAACCTGCTGCCCGATTAAGGATCTCGCACCATCGACAACTATCATCGTACCGTCATCGAAATACGCAACGCCCTGATTGAGCTCCTTACCCTCCTTTACGATGGTAAGTACAAGCTCTTCACCTGCCGCAACACTTATTTTCAATGCGTTTGACAGATCATTAACGTTGAATACAGGTATGCTCTGAACGGAACATACCTTATTGAGGTTATAGTCGGTAGTTACAATCATCGCGTGATGATCCAGCGCGAATTTTATAAGCTTGGCATCGGCATCTGCAATATCGGGATAGTCATCTTCGCTGATTTCAATCTGCATTTCTTCCTGCATCTTTTCCAAAATAGCTAATCCCCTTTTGCCCCTTGTGCGCTTCAGAGCATCGGAGCTATCAGATATACGCCAAAGTTCATCAATGATGAATTTCGGAACGATAATCGAACCTTCGACAATTCCGGTCTTCATGACATCATAAAATCTACCGTCAACAAATGCGGATGTATCGAGAACCTTTGCCATGGCTTCCGATTTATCGGAGTTCTTGTCTCCTCTCTTGAACCATTTGGGGATGTTGATTTCCTTTATCCTCTTAGTCGGAACTTTCCAGCCTATATACCCGCATACTAAGAAGACTGCAACGCTGCAGATAGTTCCCAATATTTCTGGTTTTATCATTCTGGTCAGCGAACTGATCAGCCAAGCTATTACAAGCCCAACAATCAAACCGATGATGCCCAGGAAAGCCTCGGCAATCGGCATTTCGGTGAAAGTTTTCAGAAGCTTTTTTGTTATCAGACGGTACAGTTTAATCAGATACGGAGTAATGAAGAAACCAACGCATCCGAATGCGATTGCAAGCACTGAATAGACACAAATCGACAGCCAAGACTGAGTTTCCGGCGGAATTGAGTCAAAAAAGCTCCTTGTAACAATAAAATCAGCTATACTTAGGCCAATAGCGATTCCGAGAATGGCAAAAACAATTCTGGCAATTCGTTTAGACACTTAAAAATCTCCTACAATCATCTTAAAGTGACTTGCGGATCGAATCAATCCTGGTATCAATAAGCTTTGTGATCACAGACTCATCGATAGAAAGTACATAGGTTAACTCGCTGACAAGAGTTTTAATTGACGCATCGAGTATGCGATGTTCGCCGGTCGAAAGCCCTCGGTATCCGCTTCGGGTAGATAAAGTAATTATTACATCTATTGTCTTCAGAGGATCTCCCGAATTAAGCTGCGACGTGATATACTGTCTGCGTTTCTCCCAATCCGAACTCAAGTTAATCGGTGATGCAAGCGAAATATAATCAATGGCATGTCTGCATTCATCCGCCGAAAGAACATAGCGCAAGCCTAATTCTTCTGCACCTGCGACAGGAACCATTGTTACTATACGCCCTTCCTCAAAGCGAAGAACATAATAATCACTCAGTTCACCAAGTGCACTGCTTTTTTTAATCGACTCAATTTTACCGATGCCATGCATTGGATAACACACAACATCGCCGACGGAATACATGCCTGCCCCCTTGAAATAATATTTTACGCAATATCAAGTGCGATTTTTATCATAGTATTAAACGAATTCTGGCGTTCCTCCGCGGTGCAGTCACTACCTGGGTTAAACGGATTATCTGAAATCGTGCAGATGCAAAGAGCTTCCTTCCCTGCTCTTGCTGCATTGCAATACAATGCGGCGCCTTCCATTTCAACAGCAAGTACGCCCATTTTCTGCCAATCCTTTAGGCTTAATGCGTCATCATAGAAGCAGTCAGAGGAAAGCAAATTACCGACCATATATCGCACGCCCTCTTTTTCGGCGGCAGAAACAGCCTTGCAGACCAGATCATAGCTTGCAATAGGAGCATATGTTCCGGGAAGCCTGAACTGAGAAGCATAGTTGGAATTTGTGCATGCGCCCATACCAATGACAATATCACGGACATTCAAACCCGGATGAACTGCTCCCGCAGAGCCTACGCGAATAATCCGCTTTACGTTATAAAAATTGAAGAGCTCATAGGAATAAATGCCGATGGACGGAATTCCCATACCGCTTGCCATAACGGAAACGCGTTTCCCGTTATAGAAGCCTGTATAGCCCTGTACGCCGCGAACATCATTGACAAGAACCGCATCGGTTAAGAACGTTTCGGCAATATGCCTGGCCCTTTTAGGATCGCCGGGCATAAGTACGGTATCTGCAAAATCGCCGAGCTTGGCGGTAATATGAGGAGTGGGAATATTAGCCATAAAATCAATTCCTCCAGAATCAAGTAATGTTTTCCAATCTATGAAGTGTACAGCTTTTAACTATACATTTCCAAACTTATTATATCAAATTGTGCATAGCAAATCAACCGGAAACATGTGATATATTATCCGTATGCTAAAGAAATTGACTTTCACTCTTACCGTATGGTATAATCAATTTATTAATAATTCGGAGGGAATTATGTATCAGCAAAGTGTTGACAAAGCAAGCTTATCCGCAAAGAAAGACTTGATTTTTTTCATCATTCTTATCGTAACTTTTTTTGTCTGTGGTGCTATTATGCTGTATCTTGAAAATGTACTGAACAGCCATATCCCTCGTTATGTTTTCATTGCAGCAGTTCTGATAGGGATCTACATTTTTTACAGGCTCAGACTTATAGGTTTTCGATACACAGTATTTTACAAAGAGCTTGAACCGATCTATGATCCAAGGTTTGATGCCTTCAAGCCTGTTGAAAGCTATCCGTATCCTGTCGGTACGTTGATTTTTGAGCGCATCGTCAGTGCAAAAGGCACGATTATCAAGAAGTTGGATGTTCGTGATATTATTTCATTTGAAAAATACGATCGCAATTCAAAATATGAAACAAAATCTGTCTATTGCCTGACTGCCGGAAAAGACGCGGAAGCATACTCACTGGTTTTTCGTGACGGAGAAAAGGAAAGCATGATCATCTTTTCTCCTGACAGCGAATTTATTCAGCACATAAACGATCTCATCCTGCAAGGAACTTCTGATGAACCTAAAGATGCCGAGTAATAATAAGCTTGCAGCTGCAATTAGGGAATACTCTGATTCGAACGCCGTCCGATTTCATATGCCCGGGCACAAAGGGCGTATAAAAAATGATCTGCTTTCTTCAGCTGCGAGATTTGACGTAACCGAGCTTGCTATGACCGATGATCTGAATGAACCATGCGGTGTCATAGCTTTCCTCGAAACTGAGCTTGCCGGAATATACTCCGCCAAACACAGCATTATGCTTGTAAACGGCTCTACGACAGGAAACATCGCTATGCTTGCAAGTATCGGGCAATCAAAGCGAATCCTTTTAGCAAGGGACTGCCATAAATCCGCTTTGGCGGGAGCTGCCCTTGCAGGGCATGAGGTCATCAGTCTTTTTCCAGATCCGGAACTTTCAGTAATTACTCCCGAATCGGTCGAAGCCGCGCTGTCCGAATCCTCATTTGATGCTGTATTCATAACTTCCCCAACTTATTACGGTCAATGCTGCGATGTTGATGCAATCGCCGATATTGTTCACGCACATGGATGCAAGCTATTTGTCGATTCAGCCCACGGCGCTCATTTTCCCTTCTCCGAGCAGCTGCCCTGTTCACCTGTACGGAGTGACGCATGGGTCGTCAGTTGCCACAAAACGCTTCCTTCCTTCACGCAGACTGCGATACTCAATATTGGAGCATCCAATGATATTGACCCGAAAGAAATGCAGAAATATGTTTCGCTTATTCAGTCATCAAGCCCATCATATATTCTGATGCTTTCTGTCGAGAACTGCTTTAGCGAAAACATGTGTTCGGACTGGGAGCATCACTGCATCAGAATAACCGAGCTTAGGAAAAGAATAGCCGCTATTCCCGGACTAAAACTGATTCATTCAAGTGGGTCTTACGATCTTACAAGGCTTTGTATTTCTTCCTCCTGCACGGACGGATATTCACTTGCTGCTCGGTTGGCTGCTCATAATATTTACGTTGAAATGGCGGATAGTGAATGCGTTGTACTGATAACAACGCCGAACGATACCGAACAGGATTATGAAACGCTCATATCTGCGCTGAGTTTGATAATTAAAATGAATGAAGCAGATCAGCAGAAGCAAATGTATTCTTCTCCTGCTTATTATCCTTCCGAATCCGCAATCAGCATCCGGGATGCCATATTGGGGCAATCCGAATATGTTTCATTGGAGCTTTCCGTAGGGCGGATAGCGGCTGCCGCTGTCGGGGCTTATCCGCCGGGAATTGCTGCACTGTTTCCCGGAGAATACATTACCGAAGAAGCTGCCGCATACCTCTGTGATATCGTTCAAAGGGGCGCAAAACTCTTTGGAACCGATAATGGTTTGATCCCTGTTTGTGTGAGGAAATAATATGGCCTCTCTTTCCGAAAAGTTTCTTAATACTATCGAATTCGGCAACTCTGTTCATGGTTACCTGTTGGTCTCGCCTGACACTGAGCGTTCTTTTGAGCTTGCGCAGACTGCCGCTGCTCTGCTGCTTTTCGGGAACCGATCCATTGAACCTCTAAAACTCCATCCGGACTATTTCGAGCTTGACGGCAGCATTAAGATTGACGAGCTTCGTTCTGTCAGAAACGAACTGTATAAGCAGACATATGCAGGAAAAAACAGAGCAGTCATAATAAAAAACGTACACATTATGAATGATAATGCAGTTAATGCTATGCTCAAAATGCTTGAAGAGCCGCCTGACGGAACTTATTTCCTGTTGACCGGCATTGAGCAGCGTGTTCTTCCTACGATACGCTCACGATGCCATATTGTCAGGATCGGAAGCAACGATCATGAGAACACTATTACGCAGTTGACTTCAGTCGGTGCTTCCCTCGCCGATGCCTCGCGCATCGAAAAAATGGCTTTCGGAGATGAAAGGCGAGCGATCAGGTTATATAATGATGAAGCTTACCGCGATCTGCGCAAGAATGCAATATCAGCAATGCTTGAGCTTCTTGACGGCAAGTCCCCTTTCAAATGGGCTAAGTCCCTCGCAAAAGATCGTGACAATGCCGTATCGTGCATTGAGTTCATGCTCGGAGTCTGTCATGACATGAACAGGCTTTTATCGGGACTTGATTTAGAGTCCAATCCCGATTATTCGTTCGAAATCAATAAGCGAATCAAGGGCTTTACATTTTCGCAAATTGGTATTATTATAGACTTGCTGGTTGAAACGCTTATGAAGCTTACAACCAATGCAAACGTCGGGCTTGCGTTGGACAGTCTGATTGTGAAACTGAATTCAGAGATTATTCCGCGCTCAAACTGACGAAGCAGATACTGATAGAAAGGATAATTGAATGAAGAGAGTGGTCGGGGTCAAATTCAGAGACAGCGGAAAGGTCTACTACTTTGACCCATTGGATTTGACGATTGAGAAGGATGACAGCGTTATTGTTGAAACTGCACGCGGAATCGTATTCGGCGATGTTGCCGAAACGCCTCGTATGGTAGTTGATGAGCAGGTTGTCTCCCCACTTAAACCCGTTATTCGTGTTGCAACACCCGAAGATATAAAACAGCGCGATATTTATATTAAGAAGGAAGAGCAGGCATTTGCGACTGCTCAGAAGATGATAGAAGAGCATAATCTTCCGATGAAACTTGTTGATGCCGAATACGCTTTCAACGGCACGAAGCTTACTCTGTATTTTACGGCTGACAGCAGGGTCGATTTTCGCGATCTGCTAAAGGATCTTGCCGGCATTTTCCGTACGAGGATAGAACTTAGGCAGATAGGAGTCCGCGATGAAGCCAAGAAATGCGGCGGTCTCGGTGCATGCGGCCGCCCGATATGCTGCAATACATTTTTGTCGGGATTTATTCCTGTCTCAATTAAGATGGCAAAGTGCCAGAATCTATCGTTGAGTCCAACGAAAATATCCGGAATATGCGGAAGGCTTATGTGCTGCTTAAAATACGAGCAGGATTGTTATGAAACCATGCAGCGCAAGATGCCGGCAGTGGGTTCCGAATGCACAACACCCGACGGGGTAGGCATTGTTCTTGAAAATAATGTAATCTCGGAAACAACAAGGGTCAAGGTAACTCTTTCGGACGGCACTTACGATATAAAGACATATCCTTTTGTTAATCTGAAATATAAGACCAAAAACAAGGAAGATGAGCAAACTTCAGCTAAAGAAGATGAATTGGATGACGGCGATATCATTTCGGAATAAACACTGAATTAAACTAAGCACCTGCATTTCTTGCCATGAAATGCAGGTGCTGCTTTTTGCCGCGAATCAGTTTTCTATAAGCGCAGCGGCTCTTGCCGTCATGCATTCCATATTGCCTTCGGGACCGGTATGCTCGGGAGTTGTAAACTTAACGCTGATAAATTCAGGAGCGATGTTCAGCGCATAAGCAATATTAGCTCGCATTTCTTCCCTATATGCTGCAAGCTTAGGACGCTGAGCAATAAGCGTAACATCAATATTGATGGGTTTGAAGCCATGCTCGCGCAATTTATCCGCACAGCGAGTCAAAAGCACCATGCTTGATATGTCCTTATATTGGCGGTCCGTATCCGGAAACAGCATTCCGATATCCCCAAGGGCGCTTGCTCCGAGCAGTGCATCAATTATTGCATGAATGATCACATCTGCGTCGGAATGACCCAGCAATCCGAGTTCAAAAGGAATATCGACACCACCGAGGATCAGTTTCCTGCCCTCCTCGAGCCTGTGCGTGTCTTCACCGAACCCGATACGAAACATAATCATTCCTCCCTCAAAGCAAGAATTGCCATAAATAAGCCAATGTCATCCGGTGTTGTCAGCTTTAGATTTTCAGTGCTGCCTTTACTGTAATACAGGACTCCCCCGTTACTCTTATAGACTGCTGCATCATCAGTAAAGCTTTTGTTTGCGGAATTATACGAACGCAGCAGGTCTGTCCTTCTGAAGCTTTGCGGAGTCTGTGCAGCGATCAGGCTGTCCCTATCAACAGTATCGCCGGTTTCAGTATTCCTTATCGTATCGGTGACACGCGTTGATGCTATTCCGCATCCGAATTCAATTGCGGATTCAATGCTTGAACGGATGATTTCCTTTGTAACAAGGCAGCGTGCGCAGTCATGAACTGCCACGATTTCACAGCTTGATTCGCAGAGCGCATTATAAACCGACTCCTGCCTTGTATTGCCGCCCTGAACAAGCTTAAAGGGTACCTGAATGTGAGAGCATGCTGCTTCGACTTTTGAATATGTATCCGCAGAATATGTGATTAAAAATTCATCGGCAAAGTCAATAAAAGCCTTAATGCATAGGTCAATCGGAGACAGTCCTCCGAAATCAAGCAGCATCTTATTGCTTCCCATGCGAGTGGATGCCCCTGCGGCGAGCAATATCACGCTTACCGATTTGCCGTTATACATCAGTCTTCTTCCTTTGTATCGTTGATAGTATCAATAATTATTCTGTACATGCTGTCAGCTTCTTCTTTACGCACTGTTTCCTTAACGAGCAGTATCTCTGCGGTCAAACGCTTTGCGCCCATTCTGACGCTGATAATATCGCCGACATTAACATCGGTCGCAGGTTTAGCGACTTTATCGTTTACCGTAACCCTTCCCATCGAACATGCCTCATTGGCAACGGTTCTGCGTTTAATAATTCTGGAAACCTTTAAGTACTTATCAAGTCTCATATCGTCCTCCTAATTCTCGGAAATCATGTCTTTACCCAAATATCTTACAATAGGCATATTGCGAACAATGTTCGGATCGTCAAGCCAAACCTGCATAAGCTCATCCCATTTCTCTTCATTACTGTCAGCTTTAACAAAATAAGTAACTGCTTCGCGAACATCGTCAAGGGGAATATCTCCCGGTGCAATATCCGAAACATATTTGATTATGTGCAGGCTACCGTCATCATCGGTAAACACTCTCGAATACTCACCAATGGCGAGCATTGAAAATATCTCCTTGACTGTATCGCTCCAGTCAAGCTGGCACTCATATTCAAGCGAGATAATCTGGCCCTTGGTTTGAAATGCTGCACATCCGGCGGCTGTTTCGGAGCCAACGACAACATCATTCTCACTGTATCTCATCATAACATCCGCGAAATCAGCTCCGTTTTCAAGCTCCTCAAAAGCCATATCAATCTTTGCCCTTGCATCACGAATATAATCATCGTACATGTCCCGACACTCCTGATCGAGCCGCCTGTACTCCTCTATCAGTGATGATATCAGTTCCGAATTATTGCTGCTTCCCGAGAGCGCATCTTCAAAAGCGAGCTCGGAGAATTCATCGTAAATAGCTTTCATTCTGCTCTGCTTGCTCTTATATTCATCGCTTAGCGTTCCGCTGGGATAAACAACGATATCCATTATCCGTGAATAGCCTTCGGGAACGTATGTTACCGGGTAGGCTTCATCCGAAGTTCCGAAATATTTTTCAAAATACTCCTGATCGAATTTGAATTGCTCTGGATTTGTGCTGTATGCGCGCCTGTCCGAATCGTTGATCTCGGCGTACCAATTCACTATGTCTGTTTCAGAAACGTCGAAAGAAACGCACACAGATTCCTTATATGCCTCTATAACGTAGGATCGTATCGTTTCATCAATATATCTTTCGGAGTATCCCGCGAAATCGAGTTTTTCTCCGACATAATACTCCGAAAGCTCGGAAATGTATTCGTCAAAATACTCCTGAACCGTTTTTGACGGATCCTCTTGATAATCGCTTTCGGCATATTCCATATATGCATCATAAACATCCTGAAGCTCTGTTTCGGCCTGAGCGATTGCTTCTGCGCGTTTCTCCTCGGACAGCACAAATCCATCCTGCTCGGCATTATAAATCGCAAGCATGTCCATCAGCAGATATTCAAGTATCATATCCTGATACTCGTTAAGCTCCTGCTCCGAAGAAATTGTGTTTCCGAGCATCTCCATATACTGATAGTATGATTCAAATGCTGCTTTGTACAGCGAATATGTAATGGTTTCATCGCCTATCGAAGCAACAACATCAGTCCCCTTAGGTTCAGCAGTGAGTTCGGTATCTTTGCCGCACGCGGAAAAAATCAGAGCGGCAACTAAAAGCAAAGATATAATAATGGTTTCGGTTCGTTTAAGCATCCGCAGCACTTCCTTCTTTCAGATGAATTGATTATACCATAATTTTATGTCCTTGCATATAGTTTTAGGAAAAATGGTGTGACCGAGCTAAATAATGACACGATATATGTCGAACCATCCGGCTCAATCATCGGTCATCCAATATGCATACACTCCATAGCCTCTTGTCGGATCGTTAACAAATACATGTGTAACAACTCCAACAATCATTCCGTCCTGAAGTATCGGGCTTCCGGACATTCCCTGAACAATTCCTCCTGCTGCTGACAGCAAAGATTCATCGGTGATCTGTATAATTATTCCTTTCTGTTCTGCATAGGATTGTTTATAGAGCTTGATTATCTCGCACGAATACTCTTTCACGCCTGAATTATCGAGTGATGTCAGAATTACGGCGGGGCCGAGATGCACTTCATTGGGGAATGCGACTGTCAGCGCATTATTCTGCAAGCTGTTCAGATATTCAGATCGCACCGTACCGAAGATACCAAGCTCGCCGTTGCCTGTTATGTCTGAAATCAATTCGCATTTATCGTCAAAACTGCCCTGAAGTTCGCCCGGATCACCATTTCTCCCCTTTTTTATCCCTATGAGCTTTGCACGGCACATGCTGCCGTTAAGGACAGTGATTATCTCTCCGGTATCCGAATCAACAACTGCATGCCCGAGAGCCGCAGTCTTACCCGTAGCGGAATCTATAAATGATAAAGTCCCAATGCCTATGGTACTGTCCCTGACCCATGCCCCGATCTTAAGTCTCCCGTCATCAGCATTAACAGGCACAATATTGAATGACAGGACTTTGCCGTTGCGTTCAACAGTTAATCCGACGCCGCCGGTTGAGCCGTCGATCACGCGCTGCATCTCCTCGGAAGTGTTGACCTCAATCCCATTAACCGAAATAATGCGATCTCCTGCACGAATCCCTGCATCCGATGACGGACTGTGCCTTTTTCCGCCGGCGTCCGTAAAGCTGCCATTGCCCACGACCAGAAGCCCTTTTGTATGAATTGATATTCCTATCGCATCCCCACACGGAATGACGCATTTTCTTTCACCGACATATACCGGGATAGACCTTAATGTGATCAAACCGAATAGTTTTATGTTCAGTTCCTTTTCCGAAAGGGTTTCATCATCGGACCCGGCAGCCGCAACGCTCTGCCGCATTGAGTTTGGTATGCCGTTCAATGCCAAATTGAGTCCGTCAATGTTTTCAGCGAATATAGCAGAAGGAAGCGACCTGACATTTCGCATGCTCGGCGTAAAATTGAAAAAGCAAATAAGGGCTGAAATAATCAGTCCTCCAATTGCAAAAATCCGGTGTTTATTTGGTTTTTTATATTTTAATCTCATCGAATGCTCCGATATAATAATTCTCATGATATCTTCTGCATTCGTTCAATCAAGTATTCCCTACAAAAAGCTTCTGGTTTTAATCTCGTTTTTTGTATGCAGCTGCCGATTTTATCATCTCATCGGCATATTTGACGGCCGAATCATCGGGGTTAGTTGATCCCATAATCCTGGCAAGTTCGATCCTGCGTTCAGAATCGCTGAGCATTCGAAGATTAGTATGTGTTTCTGAATCCACGGTTGATTTCTCAACGAGAAAATGAGAATCGCCGAATGCTGCTATCTGCGGAAGATGAGTGATGCAGACAACCTGATGCGACTTTGCGATTTTAGCCATCTTCTCACCGACTTTAATAGATGTTATGCCGCTAATGCCCGTATCTATCTCATCGAAAATCAGTGTCGGAATTCTGTCCGCATCAGCGCATACGGTCTTTATTGCAAGCATAATCCTTGACATCTCGCCGCCGGATGCAATCTTTGATAAAGGTTTGCACGGTTCACCTGTGTTGGCCGAAAACATGAATTCTATCGAATCATTACCGTTATTCTTGACACGTTCGGCCGATACATTGTTGCTATACGCAAATACCGCTTGCTTCATACCAAGATCCGCGAGCTGTTTTGTTATGCGTTCTGAAAGAACAGAAGCGGCCTTTTCCCTATGAGCGGTCAGCTCATTTGCCGCCTTATTGTATTCTTCGGTCAATCTGTTGAGTTTATCGCTTAGCTTTATTCTGATTTCATCGGAGCTGACAAGTTCATCAAGTTCGTTACAAGCATTTTCCTTAAATTCAAGGATTTCCTTGATGCTTCCGCCATACTTTCTCTTCAACGAATTGATATAATCCAGCCTTATTTCGAGTTCATTAAGCCGCTCGGGTGAATACTCAAAATCCGCACGGAGATCGCGGAGCACATATGAGCAGTCCTCCAATTCATAATACAGATTTTCGAGGCGGCTGTAAATATCCTCATAATCCGGCGATAAACCGGAAATTTTGGACATAAAATCAGCAGCGAGGCGAAGTCCGTTGAGCGAGCTGCGTTCTCCTCCTATCAAATCCGCTGCATTCTCAAGAGAATCATTTATTTTTTCAGCATTGGACAAGAGTGATATTTCATCTGAGATCAGCTTTTCTTCGTCTTCCGAAAGATTTGCTTTTTCTATCTCGTTTATCTGGAAATTTAGGATCTCTATTCTTCTTTCACGCTCGGAAGCAGAAACAAATCCTGAATTCAATCGCTTTTCTGTTTCACGATATTCTTTTGCGATTCCGTTGACCTTATCACGAAGGGGGGGTATTTCTTGAAAATCAAATTCATCAACCATTGACATATGGTTTTTAGGGTCAAGAAGGGATTGATGTGCATGCTGACCATGGATATCAACAAGTGAATCGGCAACTTCATGCAAAACATTCAGCGGAACCATTTCACCGTTTATACGGCACAGGCTCTTACCCGATGCTGTTATCTCTCTCATGAGAAACAGCTCATCATCATAACAGTCAATACCGAATTCAGCAAGAGTATCTCTTATCTCCTGCTTGCCTTCGATTGAAAAAACGGCTTCCACTCTTGCTTTTTGCTGACCTGTCGCAATCAGTTCCCGGCTTGCTCTTTCGCCAAGAACGAGATTTACGCTGTCTATTATGATGGATTTTCCTGCTCCTGTCTCACCGGTCAGAACATTCAATCCGCTTTGCAGCTCAACGTCCAGTTTTGAAATCAACGCGACATTATTGATTACTAATCTTTCAAGCATATTAACCCCTTTATGTGCATCTATGCCAGTCTTTCCCTCATCAGCTTAAAGATGTTTCTTTCTCCGAATCTGATAAACCCGACCTTTTTATCAGACTTTACTATTCTAACCTCCGACCCTTCGGGAAGAGTCATCAGCTGCTTGCCGTCCGAGCTTAAGAAGCACTCGCTGAGCACTTTGACAACTACCTCGGAGTCATACGATGCAACGATCGGCCTTGAAGTTAGGGAATGTGAGCATATCGGCGTGACGAGAATAACATCAAGATTCGGCGCAACCACAGGGCCTCCGGCAGAAATGGAATATCCCGTTGAACCGGCAGGCGTGCTGATAATGATGCCGTCGCTGCGGATGATACCGATTGAATTGCCGTCAATGCTTGCGTCCATATGCGTCACAGAAGAGAGGCTGTTTTTGAATATCAGAAAATCATTCAGGCATGTATAGTTTTCCTTATCGGAAACAACGCAGTGCAGTGTGGACTTCGTTTCGACCGAATAATTCCCGTTTTTAAATTCAACCAAAGCACTTCTGAAATCATCAATAAGTATTTCCGTGAGAAAGCCTATTTTTCCGAGGTTAATGCCAAGAATCGGTATCTCAAGTGCGCGCTCATCATTGAGCTGAATAGAAACCAGGCGAAGGATTGTACCGTCTCCGCCTATCGTAACGATGAAATCAGGTTTTTTCTCGGAAGCCGCAAGATACAGATCTTCCGGCAGATCGAAGTTGACGCAGGTAAAGCCTTCTTCCGATGCAGCATTCATAGCTGTGCGAAGAACGCTGCCTGCATCTGATTTGCTCATATTAGCATAAAAATATAGTCTGTTCTCCATGCTGCCTCCTAACTCAATGCGTCATGTGCTGCAGACACAACCGAATGTGCAATCCTGGAAAGACTGTCCGAATCCGTCATGCCGCCCTCACGGGCAAGATACAGCAAGAATTCAATATTACCCTTTGGTCCGGTGATTGGTGAGAAGTCAACTGCTTTTATAATGAAACCGTTTTCGATACTGAAGCACACAGCATTGCTCAGAACCTCAAGATGCACTGCTTTGTCGCGCACAACGCCGTTCTTTCCGACCTTGTTCCTTCCGGCTTCAAATTGCGGCTTAACCAAAACCACAGCTTCCCCATCCTGCGAAAGGCAGGTATTCAGCCTCGGAAGGATCAGCTTGATGGAAATAAAAGATACGTCAACGGAAGCAAATGAAGGGGTTTCGTCGAACCAATCGGGTTCCATCATTCGCGCATTATGGCGTTCCATGCAGATTACGCGTTCGTCATTCCTCAGCTTCCAGTCAAGCTGGCCATAGCCGACATCAACAGCGTAAACCTTTTTTGCGCCGTGCATGAGCATACAGTCGGTAAAACCTCCTGTGGATGCACCTACATCAATACAAATGCGGTCATTAAGGTTCACGCCGTAATTGTCAACAGCTTTTTGGAGCTTAAGGCCTCCCCTGCTGACAAACGGAATAGGGTTTTCTTTAATAGAGAGAACCTGACCGTCCGAGAAAGAATCGCTTGCTTTCGTGACCTTAGTGCCGTCAAGCAGAACGACGCCCTCCATAATGAGTGCTTTAGCTCTTTCGCGGCTCTGAGCTAATCCAAGTTCAACCATTGCGCTGTCAATACGCTGAGACAACTTATACCTCCGTATGTCTAAAATGACATTATGAATCAGAAAACTGCATTATCGCAGCTTTTAGCTTTTCGGGGCTCAACCCGCAGAAATCATCCTGTTCAGGAATCGTTGCAGCCTCGATAGGAATATTCGGGACTCCGATATTAAGTACTCGCGGTGGGTTCTTCCGCGAACACATCAAACGGGAAACCTGTGCTCCGAATCCTGTATCGGCATTCCCGTCCTCGACTGTGATAATCTTCTCAGCTCCGTCAAGGATTGAAAGAAGCTTTTCATCGATCGGGCATAGGAGCCTTGCATTGACCAAGCCGATGTCAAGACTTTTAAGTTCTTCATCGGTTGAAAGCAGCTTTATCATTCTTTCAAGAATTCTTCCTGAAGCAACAACGGTTGTCGGCCTGATGCCGTCCGAGATAAGCTCCCAGCTTTCGAGCGGCACCTTGGAATTAAGGGTTCTGTGCGGAAGCAATCCCCTGCTGTATCTGATTGCCGCAGGACAATCAAGCGACAAGGAATACTCGAGCATTGCCTCAAGCTCTTCCACTGATGAAGGCGAAAAGAGCTTAATGCCATTGGGCAGCGTCATAAAGTAAGCAATATCATACACGCCCTGATGCGTTTCTCCGTCAGCACCGACTAAACCGGCACGGTCAATTCCGAATACAACATGAAGCTTCTGCAAACAGACATCATGAATAAGCTGATCATAGCCCCTTTGAAGGAATGTCGAATATACGGCAAAGACAGGTTTTAGCCCCGCCATCGCCATACCGGCAGCCATTGTAACCCCATGCTGTTCTGCAATGCCAACATCAAAAAACCTATCCGGAAACCTGTCTCTGAATATACTCAAGCCCGTTCCGGTTGACATAGCAGCAGTAATTGCAACAATAGACTTGTCCTTTTCCGCAAGTTCGGTCAGCTTTGAAGCAAACACTTTTGAGTTGTTCGGTCCTCCCGTGCTTTCTCCGGTCTTTTCGTCAAACTTGCCGATACCGTGGAACTTCTCCGGATCATTCTCCGCATGTAAATAGCCCTTTCCCTTTTTAGTCACAACATGCAGCAGAACCGGTTTATCCTTTATGTTCTTTGCATGCTCCAAGCATTCTTCAAGCTCTCCAATATTATGACCGTCTATCGGACCCATATAAGTAAAGCCCAATTCCTCAAACATTACATTAGGCAGGATGAAGAATTTAATTCGGTTCTTCAGGCGCTCAATCGCATCACTTAAGGAATTACCGATCTTCGGGATACGCTTAAGCCTCGCTGAAAAGCGTTTTTTGAAGCTTTTATAGCCTTTACTGGTGCGCATGTGCGAAAGATGCGTACGCATGCCGCCGACACTTCCGCCAATCGACATTTCGTTGTCATTCAGTATCACTATTAGCGGAAGTTCCTGCTGACCTGCATCATCGAGAGCTTCATAAGCCATTCCGCCCGATAAAGCACCGTCACCGATAACGGCAACAACATGCCTTTCAAAATCGCCGGCAAGCCTATATGCCCTAAGCATGCCGAGAGCAGCGGAAATCGAAGTGCTCGAATGCCCTACGTTAAATGCATCGTATTCGCTTTCATTAGTCTTGGGAAATCCGGAGATTCCGTTTTTCTGGCGAAGCGTCTCAAAATCGGCCGCTCTGCCCGTAATAAGTTTATGCGCATAGCTCTGGTGACCGACATCGAAAACAAGCCTGTCCGTGCTGAAATCGAAGCAGCGATGTAAAGCAAGTGTCAGCTCAATAATGCCCAAATTCGATGCAAGGTGCCCCCCATTAGCAGCAACTACGGAAACAATGTACCCTCGAATCTCTTCGGCAAGCTGACTGAGCTCATCCTCGTTGAGTTTTTTTATATCTTCGGGGTCTGAAATCTTCCTCAGCCAAGTAGTGTCTTCATACCGCATTATCAGAAGCTCCTGCTCAATATATACTGTACGGTATCATGAAGATATTTGCAGTTTTCTCCGAAAGTCATAAAAATAAGTCTGTCAGCTTCTGCTGCAATGGATTCGGCGAGCTGCCTTGCTTTATCCAATCCATACATGGTAACATAGGTGAGTTTATTCTGCTTTTCATCTTTATGAACGGTCTTACCCATTAGCATGGAATCACCGCTGGCATCAAGAATATCGTCGGTAATCTGGAATAGAATACCGATCTTCTCGCCGTATCCCTCCAGGCATTTAAGCTGAGTATCGGTTGGATTTCCGCAAAGAGCCCCGGCTAATATGCTTGCAATAAGCATATCGGCAGTCTTATGGCTGTGAATATAGTTGAGCTCCTTCTCGTCCTTTATGCCTCGTTCTTCACTGATAAGATCCATTGACTGACCGGCAACCATTCCTCCGATACCGGCTCGCTTTGCTATTTCTGCAACCGCGCGATAATAGTTTGCATCATTGAAAGTCAGACCTGCTTCTAACATATACTGAAAGGCAAAGGTCAGCAAACCGTCGCCTGCAAGAACTGCCTGTCCTTCACCAAATGCCTTATGGCAGCTTGGCTTTCCTCTGCGAAGATCATCATCATCCATGCAAGGAAGGTCATCGTGAATAAGGGAGTAAGTATGAATCATTTCAATTCCGCAAGCGAGCTTCATTGCCATTTTGCGGTTACCGCCCATGATATCGCATACGCCTATCGTAAGGCAAGGGCGAATGCGCTTACCCCCATCCAACAGACTGTATCTCATTGCGGAAAGCAATTCCTCAGGAGCATCCGGATAGATCAAGGCCTCTTCCAGCGAAGCATTGACGATATTTCTGTACCTTTTGTTTCGTTCAAGATAATCAAGTTCAAACTTTTGCATCATTTTTCACCGCAATCTTGTCAATTCTGCTCCGATAACTGTTAAGGAGATCATTGCAATAATTGACTAAATTGATTCCTTCCTCGTATAATCCAACCATTTCTTCAAGAGAAGTGGTTCCGGAATTGATCTTCTCTACTATCTCATCAAGCTTTTGCGAAGCTTGTTCAAAGCTCAAATTATCTGCCATCGCAATTCTTTCCTCCAATCAGTCATTCACAGATGCGCGCATTCAGCTTGCCGTCGGACAAAATAATCTCAACTCTATCATTCACTTCGGCATCCGATATGCTGCGCAAAAATTGTCCGTTTTCCGATTTTACAATTGCATATCCCCTGCTCAATACGGCGTTAGGATTCAAAGCCATCAGTTTTTCGGTTCTCGTTTCGTGTTTCGAGCATAATTCACCGAAATGACGCTCCAAAGCATGCTTCATATTGACTGCCATATCATTTATTCTGCGAATACGATCGGTAAAGATCGAAGACGGATCGGATAAAGCCGATGTTTCTGAGGTAAGCATCAAATTAAGCTTCAGCATATCAATACGCTGCATTGCTGCACCATTCAAAGTCGATCTGACCGTATTCAGTGCTTCAGTGAGTTCACTGTAAACAGGAACGCATATCTCAGCTGCGGCAGAAGGAGTCGGCGCCCTGAGATCCGAAACAAAATCAACGATGGTAAAATCAACCTCGTGGCCGACTGCACTTATTACCGGGATTCTGCTGTTGAATACGGCATACGCCAGCTGCTCATCATTGAAACATGATAATTCCTCATAGCTTCCGCCGCCTCTGCCAATAATGATTACGTCAGCACGGGCATCATTATTGACAGCTTCAAGTGCTCGTATCAATTCGGACGGAGCATTTTTCCCTTGCACGGCTGCAGGCGCAACTACTATATCCATGCAGGGAAACCTTCTTCGAATGACGCTGGTTATATCATGCAGTGCGGCGCCAGTATCGCTCGTAACTACGCCTACGCATTTAGGCAGTGAAGGAATCGGTCTTTTTCTGTCAAACAAACCCAAAGCTCTAAGTCTATTGCTTGTTTCGACGAACTGTCGGTAGAGCTCACCTTCACCTGCTTGCTGCATACCTGTCACATTGAAAGAATACTGTCCGCTCGGAGAATAGATCTCGACCTTTCCGCTGACAATGACCTTCATGCCGTCCGCAGGTTCAAACCTAAGTGAAGCCACTTTGCTTGCAAACATGATGCAGCGAATTACAGCAGTTTCGTCCTTTAAAGTAAAGTACAGATGACCTGATCCCTGCTGAAGCTTTAAAGCGGAAATTTCGCCTTTGACCTTAACCGAGCGGAGCCTGAGATCATTTGACAGCAAGCTATTCACATATTCATTCAGTTTAGAAACCGATAGGGTCAGATCAATTCCCGGCATTTATTCTCTCGGCAGCATCAAGCGTGTGCATAAGCAAAATCGTTCTTGTTACAGGGCCTACGCCTCCCGGGACAGGAGTAATTGCTCCGGCTACTTCCTTTGCGGATTCAAAATCAACATCGCCCACGGTCTTTCCGTCAACTCTGTTTATTCCGGCATCTATCACGATTGCTCCGGGCTTTATCATATCACCGGTGATAAGCCCCGGTACGCCGACAGCAGCAACCAAAATATCAGCCTGCATCGTATGTTCCTTCAGATCAACGGTTTTTGAGTGACATATCGTTACCGTAGCATTCTCCTGTAGGAGAAGCATGGCGGCAGGTTTCCCTACGACATTACTGCGACCGACCACAACGGCATTCTTGCCCCTGATAGGTACTCCGGTACTTTTTATCAGCTGCATTATGCTGCTCGGAGTACATGGCGCAAATGACGGCTTACCCGAACCGAGCATGCCGATATTTATAGGATGCAGCCCGTCAACATCTTTATCCCTTGAAATGTGAACAACGACCTCATCGGGATTCATGTGAATAGGAAGCGGCATCTGCAGCAAAATTCCATGAATCTTTGGATCCACATTGATTTGTTCAAGCAATGATATCAATTCCGATTGCGTGGTATCGGACGGTAATTCGTAAACAGTGCTATCCATACCAACCGCTTTGCAGTCAGCAGCTCTGCTGTTTACATACTGATGCGACGCGGGATCATCACCGACAATGATCACGGCAAGTTTAGGTACTATACCGTTCAAAATCAAGTTTGAAACTCTTTCGGCGCATTTTGCACGCAATTCAGCTGCAATACCCTTTCCGTCAATTAAATTTGTCATTCAAAATACCTCTTATATTTTCTTAAGCTTTGCGGACAAATCCATTATAGCGCTATGCCATGAATAATACAATGCTTATCGGCTTTACACATCAGTCGGTTGTTTGTACGACAGATTTTGAGCTATATCGGTTGCACAGCCGACAGCAGCAATGATATAACGAAATGGACAATCGAATCAAAAACTATTCGATTTACCATATTGATCCATTGCAAGTAATGCAATACCGACGGCATTATCGCTTGATAGCTTGGGTGCTGAGAATGCAAGGTCGACTTTCTGATTTGAAAGCCTAACAGAAAGCATTGACCTCAAAATCGAGCTTGAAGCAACTCCGCCTGCGAACAAAAACGAGGAAATACCTAATGAAGATTTTGCATTTATCACCAGTTTCGCTAAAGTCCTTGCGATACAGTCATAAACGCTGAGGGCAATGTCGCTGCAATCAGCTCCTTTGTCCAGATAGCCGGCGGCTTTAGTCTCTACACCTGAAAATGAGCATTGAAGCCCTCTTACGCATGAGGGAAGAATCAAATCCGAATTGCGTTTGCCGTGAATAGCAAGTTTTTCAAGTTCCTTCCCTGCCGGGAACCTTAGCCCCATCTTAACGCCAAGCCTATCGACAAGCTGTCCGGCAGTTATGTCGGTCGTTCCTCCGATGCGGTCAATGTTGAATTCTTCGTCCACAATCAGCATATCGCTCGTTCCTCCGCTTAAGTGAAAAGCTATGAACCTGCTGCCAATAAGCTGATCGTTACCGACAAGCGCAGCGCGGATATGGCCTTGTTGATGAGTAAACTCATAAACAGGGATATTCAAAGCGGCGCCTATTGAGTATGCAACTGTTTTCCCTGAAAGAAAAACAGGCATATAGCTATCCTGTCTTCCGCTTGGGCGGCCGCTGACGCCTATGGCACGGGCATTGCTGCCGTCAGCTCCTGCAAACAGATCAGGTACCAGCTTACTAAGATTCCTTGTATGCTGAAAGACCGCATCACTCTGACGCAGCCCCCTTTCTCCTGCCGAAACATCAAGAAGAACTCGCCCGTCATGAATAATGCTGTCAGAATCGACACATGAAACCGAACTGGTATAACAGCTCGTGTCAAATCCTAAAAAAAGATCATTCATCGAAGAATACCGACTCAGCTTCGCGACAAGCTTCCAAGAACTCCGTTGATAAATTTAGGTGAACGGGTGTCACAATAAATCTTCGCTAACTCCACGGCTTCATTTATGGTAATCGCATTATCCATGTCGTTATCAAAGATTATCTCATATGCTGCATTTCTGAGAATCGAGAGATCGACTTTGGGCATTCTGGATATTTTCCAGTCCGCAGAATGCTGCTCAATTTTCTCATCAATCAAATCTAAGTTATCCTGTACTCCGTTCACGATGCGTGAAGCATATTCGATATCAGCAGCCGAAGGTTCATCAGAAATACCTGATTTTTCAAGCACATCATTATATGTATCATCGCAACCGAAGAGTTTTTCGTATGTCATCATCATTGCGACTTCTCTTGCTGTTTTTCTGCTCAACTTAACCCTTTCCATCTCCTTTGCTGCGCAAAGGTCCTTTCATATCTAATGTATAAATAATGTCCTCACAAAAACGGAGAGTGAAATCAGAATTTCACTCTTCCGCAAGCCTCTATTTTCTTTTGAAAGTAAACTTAATTACTTCTCGGATGGTTTTCAGGCCATACCTGTCCAAAAAATACCCGGCTGTTATACCGATTGCAGAGAGGATCAGAATAAGCAACGTTCTGAAAAAACCTATAGTAAGCATAAGAATAGCAGAAAGCAGCCCGACCACGCCATATGTAATGCAATATTTATGCTTTTTGCAAAATTCTATAACTTCCTTAAAGGTCATTACTTCACGCGCCTTTCGTCCTGAGTGTCTGTAGTATTGTCCAAATGGATAGTGCTTTCAATGGTAATCACTACATCCTTAACAACGATGCCGACTACGGAACCTATCTGGCTTATTACGCCATCGTGAACCGCTCTGCACAGCAAAGTCATATTAGCAGAGTCATACACGACCATTGTCATGTTGATAATGATTCCGTCGGAGTTTATTTCCTTAACTATTGATCTGCATTTTTTAACAAATGCATTTGATTTGGCATATCGCTCTGCAATGGAATTTACGGTGGAACAGCTGACAAAGGCATTGCCGTTATCGCAATCGGAATTCGAACCAAGAGGGATATGCTTATCCGCATTGGTCTCATCCCTAAACACCGTTATGAGGAATATAACAGACAGCCCGACAAACGCCAAGCAGACGATTGCTATAAGGATACGAACAAGCAGCGGACCTTCAGCAAGGAAGTTGACGCAGTTAATCAATGCATCGGGACGAATAATATTCAGCACTCCGGCAAACAGCAGAATAAAAATGATGTCGAAGACAAACGCAATTATGAATGCAAACAGCTTTTTAGTTGCAGAATTGTTCATGATCTCTCCTAAATATCCTCGCCTTATTTGACGCGGGGTTCGGTTTCACGCTTCTTTTTATCAGCCTTATCTTCGTTATCGCGGTTTTCAAATGTAATAGCCTGCACAGAAACATTAACTTCGACAACTCTAAGTCCTGTCATTGTTTCAACAGCTTTTTTGACTTCATTCTGAACTTCGGAACAGACTTTCTGTATCTTGGAGCCGTAAAGGACGTTAATGATAAGGTCTATCGCAGCCTCTTCATTGCCGACTTCAACGCGAACGCCTTTAGTATAATTCTTCTTAGAATTAAGGATGCCCGAAATGCTATCTGCGAATCCTCCGCCGAGACCGGTAACCCCAGCGACTTCGGATGCAGCGAGATTTGCAATGGTCGCAATAACATCAGGTGCAAAAGAGATTTTGCCGTTCTCGTTCACACATACATTGGTCTCATTAATGTTTTCGATTTCCATAAGGGAACCCTCCTTCAAATTTAATCAACATATTATACCAAACTTTGTTTGGATTGTAAACAGTTACAAAGCCATTCTTCGGGAACTATTTTATAAATATGCTTACAAATCAATTATTAACCGGATTCATGCTGGGGTGCAATGCACCGGCAGCACATAAACGCATAGAGACAGGTTGCTTCGATGCCGTGCTTTACATTTTGGACAATATGCGTTATAATCATTGATCGAAAATACAATCCCCTGTTTTCTAACGAAAGGCTCCATTATGAAAATCATTCTTGGAATCGACATCGGCGGTTCAACGACAAAGATCGTCGGGCTTAAGCCCGACGGTGCCCTAATATCCACAATGATGGTTCGCGCATACGATCAGCTCACCTCGCTTTACGGTGCGCTCGGCAATTATACCGATACAAACGGCTTTTCGCTGCATGATGTCGAAAAGATTTTCATTACCGGCGTAGGTGCTTCCTATATTCACGGCAATATCTACGGTATTCCGACTGTCAGAATAGAAGAATTCTCCGCTACCGCCCGTGGCGGGCTCGCACTTGCGCACGCCAAAGAGGCTGTTGTCGTGAGCATGGGAACCGGTACCGCATTCATCCATGCAAAGGCTAAGGAATACATTCATATCGGCGGCAGCGGCGTAGGCGGCGGCATGCTCATGGGGCTTGGTCGTGTGCTTACCGGTTCAAGCGATTTTGAGACAATCTGTTCGCTTGCCGACGGAGGCGATCTCCGCAATGTTGACCTGACGGTCGGTGACATTTCAAAGCAGGATATAGAGACTCTCGGTATGGATATAACAGCTGCAAACTTTGCAAACATACGCGACTATGCTACCGATAAGGATATGGCTCTCGGTCTTATCAATGTCGTGCTTCAGACCATTATCACTATGTCTGCATTTGCCTGCCGCGGTCTCAGCGTTAATACGGTTATTCTGACAGGTGCACTTACTCAGCTCCGCAAGCTGCCGGAAATCATCGATATGTGCAGATCGATCTATCCTATAAACTTCATCATCCCAGAAAATGCAGTGTTTGCCACCGCCGTCGGCGCAGCGCTGCATTTCGAGGATCACAAGTAAACCCATCAGTTCTTGGTTTTCGGGGTGAATATCAAGGCGAATAAATACCCGAAGAACACCGCTGCGGCAATGCCTGCGGCGGTTGCTTTTATACCGCCTGTTATAGCGCCGATCAAGCCTTCATTCTGCGCTCCCTCAATTGCACCTGTTGCGAGCGAATATCCGAACCCGGTTAGCGGAACCGTTGCACCTGCGCCTGCGATCTCGACCAGCGGCTTATATAGCCCCACTGCAGTGAGCACAACACCGGCCGTCACAAAAATAACAAGTATCCTTGCCGGAGTAAGCCTTGTATAGCACATCAGGAGCTCACCGACCACGCAGATAGCCCCTCCGACCGCAAAAGCGATCAGGTAATCCGTAATGCTGCTCATTATATTTCCTCCACATGTTTTATAACTAATGCATGCGCGATAGCAGGTATGCTCTCGCCCTGTAAGCTGCTGACGGGGCTCAGCATTGCGCCCGTAGCCAAAAACAGTATCTTTTTGTACTCACCGCTCTCTATCTTCGGCAGAATATGCCCTGCAAGCACAGTTGCCGCACATCCGCAGCCGCTGCCTCCGCAATGCACATTCTGCTCCTCGCTGAACATGAGTTTACCGCAGTCATCATGCTTTGACTTGATATCGTAGCCCTGACCCCTGCAAAGCTCATAAAGCATTTCGCTGCCGAATGAACCGAGATCGCCCGTGATTATCCTGTCATAATTCGCCGGGCTTGTGCTAAAATCCCTGAAATGCGTACAGATCGTTTCTGCTGCCGCAGGAGCCATTGCAGCTCCCATATTATTCGCATCGGTTATCCCGAAATCCTCCACGCTTCCGACGGTTCCCCCGATGAGCTCTATTGAGTTAAACGGATATTCGCCGTTTAGGTTCTCCGGGTCCTTTATCAATACGCAGCCTGCACCTGTTACTGTTCGCTGGCAGGTCGGCGTTGCCTGTACTCCCATCTCAAGCGGATAGCGGTACTGACGTTCTGCCGATGAAAAATGACTGCTTGCAGCACATGCGACCAGGTCCATATATCCTCCGTCCACAAGCATGCTTCCGACCATGATGCCTTCGCTCATAGTCGAGCATGCACCGTAAAGCCCGATGAACGGCGAACGAATCTCCCTTGCTGCAAAGCCTGCGGATATTATCTGGTTGAGAAGATCCCCTCCCATCAAGCAGCTGAGATCGGAGCTTTGAGCGTGGATTTTAGCAAGCGCGACCCTGACACTGCTTTCAAACATGCGGCTCTCAGCCTGTTCCCAGCTCGGTAGGCCAAGAGTATCATCTTTGCAGATTTTATCAAAGCAGTGTCCGAGAGGACCTTTCCCCTCCTTATCACCGACATAGCTTGCCGATGATATTATTCTCGGCCTCCGTTCGAGAGTAAATGAATGCTTACCTATTCTTCCCATTTATCATCTTCACCCGTAATATTGCATATTTCCTTCCGAATTTGTGATTATCAAAGCTATTTTGTGTATTTAGAAATAAAACATGCAGCAAAAAAGAGCCAATGCGCATGCATCAGCTCCGAGCAAGTATTTTATGATTATTTCAAAGAATTAAGCTCGTCTATCCAGATACGGCTTACGGCGTCACTCGGCATTCTCCAATCCCCTCTCGGAGAAAGGCAGACGGAGCCTACTTTCGGACCATCCGGCAGACAGTTGCGTTTGAACTGCTGAGTAAAGAATCTGCGATAGAAGTTCTTAATCCATTTGAGTATGGTCGCTTCGTCGAACTCACTTTCGCGAAATGCTTCCTTCGCAATACGGTACAGCTTCTTAGGTGCATAACCGAACCTGAGCACATAATATAGGAAGAAATCGTGAAGCTCATATGGGCCGACGAGATCTTCGGTCTTCTGAGTTATGTTGCCGTCCTTATCAGCCGGCAGAAGCTCCGGAGAAATCGGAGTATCAAGAATACTTATGAGGACATTTCTGATGCGCTCATCTCCGCAGGTATCCGCATAGTATCGCACCACATACTTGATGAGGGTCTTAGGTATACCTGCATTAACACCGTACATGCTCATATGGTCGCCATTATATGTTGCCCATCCGAGCGCAAGCTCCGAGAGGTCACCGGTACCGACAACAATACCGTTGAGCGCATTTGCCATATCCATTAGCACAAGAGTTCTCATTCTTGCCTGAGCATTTTCGTATGTCACATTGCGGTTTTCTTCATCATGGCCGATATCGGCAAAATGCTGCCTCACGCTGTCGGCAATATTAACGGTATGCAGTGTGACGCCAAGTGCTTCGCAGAGCTCAACAGCATTATTCTTTGTATGCTCCGTCGTTCCGAAGCATGGCATTGTTACAGCGTGAACAAAATGCCTGTCAACGCCCATAAGGTCACAGGCCTTCGCGCAGACGAGCAGCGCAAGGCTTGAGTCGAGTCCGCCGGAAATCCCGATAACTGCTGATCTTGAATGAATATGCTCTAATCTGCGTTTAAGGCCGAGAGCCTGTATCATTAGGATATCCTTTGCACGGGAATGCAGCTCATCCCTATCCTCCGGCACAAACGGGTTTCTGTCGAATTTACGGGTTAATTCCGTTTCTTTTAACTCGCCTATATCGCAAAATGCAGAAAGGTTCGATATTCTTGAATTAGCATGGGTATTCATCCTTCTGCGGTCATACATAAGCCTGCCGAGGTCGATTTCGGTAATAAGCAGTCCACTGTCAGAGAAGGGTTCCTTTTCGGCAAGAAGCTTTCCGTTTTCATAGACGAAGCTGTGACCCGAAAATACCATATCGGATGTGGACTCGCCGTCGCCTGCTCCGCAATAGATGTATGCTGATACCGTTTTAGCGGACTGAGCGGAAACGAGCAGCTTTCTGTAATCTGCTTTGCCAATGATTTCATCGCCTGCCGATAGGTTGGCAATAATAAGCGCTCCGGCTTCGGCGAGCTTAGTGGACGGCGGATTTGCAACCCAAAGGTCCTCGCATATCTCAACTGCGAATTTGAGATCGGGCATTTCACTGCATGATATTATGCTTTCCTCGATGCAAGTCGTAAATACGCAGTCAAAATCATCTAGGAAAATTGAATATTCTTCCGTTTCGCCCGGAACGGAGAACTGACGCATCTCATAGAATTCACCGTAATTCGGAAGATTGCGCTTCGGTATGATGCAAATGAACCTGCCCTTATTTATCACAACCGCGGTATTGTAAAGCTTATCCCCAACCCTAAGCGGCGCACCGATAACCGAAACCATTTCACATGCTTTGGTCTCATCGGCAATACGGATAAGCTCCGTCTTTACTGTATCAAGAAGCAGCTCATGCAGGAAAAGATCGCCGCAGGTATATCCCGTAATCACAAGCTCCGGGAACACAAGCAGCTTAACGCCCTTGTCATTTGCCATATTTATTGCATCAATGATCCTATCCGCATTGTATTTAGGGTCTGCAAGATGAATCCGAGGGGTAAATGTACCGACCTTGAAAAATCCGTCTACCATACTGACCTCCGAAGTTTTTGTCAACCGGATTATACCATAGTATTACTCTAAATGCCATAGTTTTTAGCGATACTAAAAATCCCCGCTGAACCTGTCAACGGAGATGCTATGCTTTTATGTTACAGCTCCATGCTGCCGGTAGTTCTCGGAAACGGGATGACGTCGCGGATGTTGCTTACGCCGGTCAGGTACATGAGTATGCGCTCAAAGCCGAGCCCGAAGCCTGCATGCTTGACTCCGCCGTATTTGCGCAGATCAAGATACCACTCATAGTAGCTCATATCCATGCCAAGATCCTCGATCTTCTTTCTGAGAACATCATAACGCTCCTCGCGCTGACTTCCGCCGATGATCTCGCCGACACCCGGTACAAGAAGGTCCGCAGCTGCAACGGTCTTGCCGTCGTCATTGAGGCGCATATAGAAGCTCTTTATCTCCGCAGGATAGTCCGTTAGGAAGACGGGGCTGTTGTATATCTGCTCGCAGATATAGCGTTCATGCTCGGTCTGGAGATCGCAGCCCCAATAGACAGGATACTGGAATTCCTGACCGGAGGCTTGCAAGAGCTCAATAGCCTTTGTATAGCTGCACCGTACAAACTCGGAGTTAAGAACATGGTTGAGCCTCTCGAGAAGCCCCTTATCCATATACTGGTTAAAGAAATTCATTTCATCGGGGCATCGTTCGAGTACTGTCTTTATGATGTATTTAACCATTGCCTCTGCGGTAACCATGTATCCGTCGAGGTCACAGAAAGCCATTTCCGGCTCGATCATCCAGAATTCAGCGGCGTGACGCGCCGTATTGCTGTTCTCCGCGCGGAAAGTCGGACCGAATGTATAGATATCGCGGAACGCAAGCGCAAATGCCTCGCCGTGAAGCTGACCGCTGACGGTCAGGCTGCAGGGCTTTGCAAAGAAATCCTTTGAATAGTCGATATATCCGTCCTTGGTTTTTGGCGGATTCTCCATATCAAGGGTCGTTACCCTGAACATCTCGCCTGCGCCTTCGCAGTCATTGCCGGTGAACAGCGGAGTATGGACATAAACGAATCCACGCTCATCAAAGAATCTATGGATTGCCTGCGCAACTACGCTGCGCACGCGGAACACTGCCTGGAAGGTGTTTGTACGGGGACGAAGATGCTGAATCGTGCGAAGATATTCCATGCTGTGGCGCTTCTTTTGGAGCACATAATCGGAAGGACATTCGCCCTCGATAGTGATCTCTTTTCCCTTAATCTCAAAGGGCTGCTTGGCATCCGGAGTAAGCTCCAGCACGCCTTTAACGGTTATGGCAGTGCCGGTCAGGAAATGCTTAGAAATTTCATCGGGTACATCGCCGTGTTCATAGACGACCTGAACGCTTCTGAAAGCGGAACCGTCGCCGAGCTCGATAAAACCTACATTCTTGCTCTCTCGTGCGGTCTTTATCCAACCCGAGACCTCTATTTCGCCCACATACTTTGCCGGGTCACTGTGCAATTCACATAATCTGATCATAATATCTCTCCTGTCGGAAATAGCATTAGTTTTCGAAGTAAACCTTATTCCACGCTTCCTCAAACACTCTCAGGAAATCACCGAGGTCATGGAAAATAGTGCAGCGATCGAGCACATCCTGAGCCGGATTGTAGATAGGATTCTCCGTCCAGCTCTCATCCATAAGTGCAAGAGCTGCCATATTGGGAGTGGAATATCCGATGTATTCCGTATTCTCCTTTGCGACTTCTGCATCGCAGAGGAAGTTAATGAATTCCTCAGCCATTGCCTTCTTGGTACTGGTCTTGGGTATAATCATGTTATCGAACCAAACATTGCTTCCCTCTTT
This sequence comes from Clostridiales bacterium, assembly GCA_004556165.1. Lineage (GTDB taxonomy): Bacteria > Bacillota > Clostridia > Christensenellales > CAG-138 > PeH17. The sequence continues at coordinate 42,989 of SFIR01000008.1, forward strand.
TGGTACAACATATGCGAGATTCGGATTTCCCTCATCGGGGTCGCAGCAAAGCATTGCATCGCCTGAATAAACGACCGCCAGCGCGCCCTGACCCGAGATCATTGTATCCTTCGCATCATCACCGAAGAAACCCATTCTGATAGGCTTTTGCGCCATAAGCGCCTGAGCGGCAGCTTCGACCTCTTCGGGATTTCTGGTATTCATATCGTAGCCGAGCTTTATGAGAGTAACACCGATGCTGTCCCTCATGCTGTCATACATGAGAACCTGACCGGAATACTTTTCATCCCAAAGAATATCCCAGCTGTCAACGGGTTCCTTGACTAACTCGGTATTGTACACTATACCGACAGTGCCCCACATATAGGGAACGGAATATTTGCAGCCTTCATCAAACTGATTGGACAGTTCAAGGAATTTAGGGTCGATATTTGAAAGATTCGGTATGTTATCCTTATTTATTTCGGCAAGAAGATCTTCCTCGATAAGCTTTTCGATAACATAATCGGAAGGGAAACAGAGATCATAGATGCAGTCTTCACTGCGAAGCTTAATCATCATTTCCTCATTACTCGTCATAGTCGTATACTTGACCTTATATCCCGTTTCCTTTTCGAACTGCTTTATAAGCGAGGGCTTGATATAGTCGCCCCAGTTGAGAACATAGAGCGTATTATCGTAGCTGCTGCATGCGGTCAGAAAACTGAGCGCGGTCATGAGCATAACGGTTATCAATACGGCAGAAATAATCTTTTTCATTGTTTATTTTCCTTTCATTATCGGCAATGATTGCCAATCATATCATAATCAGTTTGATTTTGCAACCTTTTTGCGCTGGGCAGCAGCATACTTTTCCTCACGCATGCTTCTGATATTAACAATGAGCAAAAGAGTTACAACTACTACGAACATGAGGGCGGAGAATGCGTTGATCTTAGTCGAAATACCGCGCTTTGCAAGTCCGTAAATATAGATTGATAGGTTCTGAATGCCGTCGGCAACGAACCAGCTGATAACAAAATCATCCAGCGACAGAGTAAATGCCATAATAAATCCGCTGATGATACCGGGCATAATATCAGGTATCACGACCTTCCACAATGCCTTGGTCGGCTTGCAGCCGAGATCCATTGCTGCCTCATAGAGCATATTGGAGCTTTGCCGCAGCTTCGGAAGAACGGAGAACATGACATACGGCACATTGAATGTGGTATGTGCAAGTATAAGCCTTAGATAACCAAACTTACTGCTAAGACCGATAAATGAGAACAGCATCATCAGGCTGATACCGGTTACAAGGTCCGGATTGACCATGGGGAGCTGCGAAATATTCTCAACGATCATCCTGCGCCTTCTCTTCATGGAGTTGATACCGATGGCAGCCACAGTACCGATAAATGTTGCGGCAACGGCTGAAACGACAGCCACTATCAGTGTCACCTTCAATGCATCCATCAAGGCAGCATCACTTAACATCTCACGATATGCATTGAGCGAGAATCCGTTCCATTTGCTCATCGTCCTTGATTCGGTGAACGAAAATACAATCAGAACGAATATCGGCGCATAGAGGAAAACCAGTGTCAGCACAAGATATATCCACTTGAATACTTTGCCGAGAGTCTTCACCAGAGTGTACCCCCTTCCGTTCCGTTATCCTTTTCAACGCGGCGCATTATTGCGGTCGAGATAAGAACGAGTATTAGCAGTATCAGAGAAAGTACCGAGCCCATGCCGTAGCCCGTACTACTCAGCATGAACTTCTGCTCGATAAGATCGCCGAGCAGAGCGTAATTAGAGCCGCCGAGCAGCTTTGAAATAGCAAACGTGGACATTGAAGGCACGAGCACCATCGTCACTCCGGAAATAACGCCTGGGACCGAAAGCGGAAGCACGACCTTAAAGAACGTCTGAACGCCGTTTGCGCCGAGGTCCCTTGCTGCTTCAAGATGCGATCTGTCAAGTTTCATAAGCGTTGTATAAATGGGCATTATCATGAACGGCAGAAAGTTATAGACCGTGCCCAAGAGTACCGCGCCCTGCGTATAGAGGAGCTTAGCATGTATTCCGAATAAGCCGAGCAGCGATGAAAGGAGTCCGCCGTCCGCAAGAAGCACCTTCCATGCATACGTCCTAAGCAATGCGTTCATCCACATCGGAAGGATATAGAAGATGGACAACATCGTTGCCACGGATTTTTTCATGTTGGAAAGCATATACGCAACCGGAAACCCGATGATAAGGCAAATGATCGTTGCGAGTACCGCCATCCAAGCGGAACGAGCTATGACGCTCCAATACATGGAATCGCTGAGATTCTTGACGAATTCAAGAGTAAAATGGCCGTTATCGAAGAATGCGTAATACGCAATAAACAACATCGGAACGATAACGAAGATCGGCAGCCAGACGAATATATATGGATATGCAAGTATTTTTCTCTTCATCTCTACTCCGCATCCTCACGAACCAAATCGCGTTCCATCAGCTCTTCCTCTGTGAGCTCGACCTCTTCCTCTGCCTTCTGCGCCTTCATTACATGAATTGCATCCGGCAGGATTTCTATACCGACGACCGTGCCTGGTTCAACATAATCGGTGGAATGTACCTTCCACATGACTCCGCTGCAGTCAACGGTGAATTCGTAGTGTACGCCCATGAACAGTACGGACTTAACTGCGCCGACCAGCTTTGCTTTATCCGGGCTTATGAAATCAACATCTTCCGGTCTGATTACGACATCGACCGCTTTATTGTTTCCGAAGCCCTTATCAACACATTCATACTCTATTCCATTTATTCTGACAAGGAAATCACGAACCATGACGGAGGACGGGAAAATATTGCTCTCTCCGATGAACTTGGCAACGAACTGATTCTTGGGTTCGTTGTAAACATCGACAGGCGTTCCTATCTGCTGAATGACGCCGTGATTCATTACAACTATGGTATCGCTCATCGTCAGAGCCTCTTCCTGATCGTGAGTAACGTAGACAAAGGTTATGCCGAGCTTCTGCTGCATGCGCTTTAGCTCAATCTGCATGCCCTTTCTGAGCTTGAGATCGAGTGCGCCGAGCGGTTCGTCAAGAAGCAGGACTTCCGGCTCGTTGACGAGCGCACGGGCGATAGCAACGCGCTGCTGCTGTCCGCCGGAAAGCTGCTCAATATAGCGGTTTTCAAAGCCCGAGAGATTGACCATAGCGAGCATTTCTGTGACCTTTTCTTTAATTACCGCCTTTGGCAGCTTTTTGATATTCAGTCCGAATGCGATATTATCGTATACATTCAGATGCGGGAAAAGTGCGTACTTCTGAAAAACCGTATTGACCCTGCGCTTATATGGCGGAATAGCGGTAAGATCCTTACCGTCCATAATTATCTGACCGCTCGAAGGCATGATAAAGCCTGCGATCAGCCTAAGAAGCGTCGTCTTGCCGCACCCTGACGGACCTAAGAGCGTCAGGAATTCTCCGTCACGGATATATAGGTTGATATTTTCAAGCGCAATATCACCGTCGTAATCCTTGGTAACATTGACCAGTTCAATCAAGCGTTTGTTTTCCATAGAAGTAACCTGCCTTATATCGAATCAGAGAGCGTTCTCAGAAGTATTTTGTACATCAGAAGGAAGGAGGGGTTGCGACCCAAATAAGCTTCGCTTCGCGTTTTGAAGGGTTAGCTATATAGTGTGATTCGTTTGGCTTAAAGCAGAAGCTGTCACCCTTTTTCAGCTTAAGCTTTTCGCTGCCGATTACGAGAATAATATTCCCGGCAAGCACATAGCCGAACTCCTCACCGTCATGCGGATCATCCGGAACCGTACTTCCTCCCGCGTTGATGGTGACCATAATGGGTTCGAGTTCGTTTTTCTGAGCATTCGGGACAAGCCAGCATATCTTAATTCCCAGCTCGTCATCCTCATTCTCGAACATGTCCCCGGGCGTAAAGACGATTTTTTCATTTACGCCGTCAGCAGCAAAAAAGCTTGCGACATCGGTCCCGAGAGCCTCCAGAATATCCATCAGCGTTGCTATTGAAGGAGAGGTCAGGTTTCTTTCCATCTGCGAGATAAATCCCTTTGACAGTTCAGTTCTTGCAGCAAGTTCTTCCTGCGTCAAGCCGAGGCGCAGTCTGAGCTGCCTGATCTTTTTTCCTATATCCATCATCGCGTCCAACTCCTTTCCTAAGCATAATGCTAAACCTGAGGTTTAACATTAGTAAACAATCACGACATAATTAGAACACTTTTTACACCGTTTGTCAATATCTAATCTGCAATATATCATTGTTGCGAAAATCACTGCCGGAATTCACAAAAAACGGCCGGAAAATGCACGCTGCACCGTCCGCCGTTTAATGAAAATAACTTGAATTTAATTGTCTTTTTTAATAAGTTTCGGATAAAAATCCAAATGATCCGAGGAGCAGAGATGGTACATTTTTCCGCTGCGTTCGCCCTCAAAAGCAAATTTCGTGGACTGTGCATGCAGATGGCCGTAAACAACATCCGTTACGGGATACTTGTCTATAAGTTCCGTAAATCCCGTTGCAGCGCCGTCCGTACCGAGCGGAGGATAATGAAGCATCAAAATAATTGAATTCGCTTCGTTATCTTTTATCCTTCGCATTGCCGATGAGAGCGTGAGCTCCAAACGAATAAGCTCTCGATTATAGATTTTCTCATCCTTTTCTGTATACCCGGCAGCCGCAGGATACAGCCATCCGCGCGTTCCGGCAATAACAGTATCTTCGTAAACAAAAGAATCATTTTGAATGATGTGAACATCCTCGGGAAACATTGACTGCATCTTGGCAAGTGAGCTCCACCAGTAATCGTGATTTCCGCGAAGCAGCAGCTTAGTCCCGGGCAGAGCGGAAAGCTTATTGATATCGTCAATTGCATCATTAAGCTGCATTGCCCAGCAGATATCTCCCGGGATAAGCACGAGATCCTCCCGGTTTACGGTGTTTGACCAATTTTCGAAGATGCGTTCACAGTGATTATTCCATTTTTCGCCGAAAACGGCCATGGGTTTGCCCTGCTTGCCATCCATATGTAAATCCGCAAGGGCAAATATGCTCACTATTCCTTACTCCTCATCCTCATCCTCATCGTCATCATCGTCATCAAGGTCTTCCGTTTCGTAGCCGTCGTCATCGTCGGCGCCGTCGTCATCGTCAAAGAATCCTTCATCCTCATCCTCATCGAACTCATCTTCAATCCCCTCCATTTCATCCTCGGGGATCTTATCGTCATCATCGATCGGGACTTCTACATCATCTATCGCAACATCATTAAGAGCCAGTGCAGCGGAGCTCTTGCGCTGATTTGCAAGCTGCTCCTGCCTCATATTCTCTTTATAACAATATGCACAGATATCCCTGCCCTTCATAGCGCGGTGCACACCGCACTCGATGCAGAGAAGTTCATCGTTATCATCGTCATCATCGCTGCGGCGTTTGCGTGAGCAGACATCGCAGAGCTTTTCATCATCACGGATATAGTTGAGTTCACATCTCGGACATTTTCTTAATCCCATAAGATCACGCTTTCTTATTTAAAATAATTTTGCATAATTTCCAATGCATTAGGCATCTCAAATATTTATTATGCAATTGCCATAATAGTATGCAATTGTATTTTGGTTTTTTACTCCTCGGTTCCGGCTTCAGGTTCTGCGTAAGGAATAACGACACCGCCCATATTTTTCAGCAGTTCCTCTTTCCCGTCCCCGGTCTCCGTGGAATACGCTATCGCATACGGAGGCGCTCCGAGTGCTTTAGCGCAGGCGATTGCAGCCTGACGGCGTTTGCTTCGTGCAAGCTTGTCGGCTTTTGTCGCAACAAGAGTGTACGGAATAGCATAGTAAATAATGTAGCTGAACATCTGCCTGTCATCATCGGTGGGATCATGCCTGATATCGAGCAGCATATAGATATGCTTTACCCTACCCGATGCAAGATAGCCTTCTATAAGCTCTCCCCACTTCTGCTTCTCGCTTTTGGGTGCGCTTGCAAAGCCGTATCCCGGAAGGTCAACGATATAAAAATCATCATTAACCTTAAAAAAATTTATGAGTCTCGTTTTCCCCGGTTTCTGCGAGGTCTTGGCAAGCTTTCCGTTATTGCAAAGCGAGTTAATAAGGGAGGACTTCCCGACATTGGACTTCCCCACCATTGCAATCTCAGAAGAAAGCGGTTCCGGGAATCTGCTTCCCTGACCCACGCTTGTTACAAATTCAGCTTTTTTAATGCGAAATTCCATCAAATCTCCCGACATTCTCACTTCAAGCAATTCCCCGTAAACATTGTGTTTTCAATGAAAATCAAAGCAATGCACGGATTCAAAGCCACTTGCGAAATGGATTTTAACAGTTAATATTCCTTTTGTAAAGCAAATTCTTGCATAAATTTAATATATTTATTCGGTTCTAAAAATATTTATTTTCGGTAGTGACTTTCGGAATTCCTTATGTTATAATTCAATACTGTGCAGGCCAATGTAGCTCAGCTGGTAGAGCAGTGCATTCGTAATGCTCAGGTCAAGGGTTCGAGTCCCTTCATTGGCTCCATCTCGGGGCGTAGCGCAGCTTGGTAGCGCGTTTGGTTCGGGACCAAAAGGTCGGGTGTTCAAATCACCTCGCCCCGACCACGCAATAAACCACTTTTGTCTTTCAAGGCAAAGGTGGTTTTTCTATTTGCCTTTTTTTATTGCAGCAATAACGTTTGAGTTGCCAAATATTGGATGTCTTTTTGGGCATACCGGAGGTGCAGTCTCCGAATACTATCCCATCATTCTGCACAATATATCCGAGTAAATCACTCGGATATGCTTGACAATATCCGAGTAATTTAGTATGATTTAATCACCATAAAAAAGGAGGGGACAAATGAAGCTATCGACAAAGGGCCGTTACGGCATAAAAGCTATGATTGACCTTGCTGTTCGATATGATAGCGGGGAGAAGCTTTCTACTTCTCAGCTTGCTGAAATGCAGTGTGTGAGCGCAGCATATCTTGAACAGCTTATAGGAAGTCTAAGAAAAGCCGGGCTTGTTGTAGGTTCCAGAGGTGCCCAGGGTGGGTATTCGCTCTCGCGTTCCCCCGAGCTTATCAGCGTCGGAGATGTGCTTAAAGCACTTGAAGGTACTACTGCTCTTGTTGACTGTGTCGGCACAGAGGGTACCGAATGCACCAAGGTCTGCTCCTGTTCCACTCGTCCGCTATGGCTGAAATTGCAGCGTAGGATCGACGATGTGCTTGATTCAACCACTATCCGCGATATGGCGGATGACTATAAAATTCAAACCGAAAGGATAACCGAATTGCAATGAAACGTGTTTACATGGATAATGCGGCAACAACGGCACTTAGAAGAGATGTTCTTGATGCTATGATGCCCTATCTTACCGATATATACGGAAACCCCTCAAGCCTGCATTATTTCGGGCAGGAAGCTCATAAGGCCGTTGAGAATGCAAGGCATCAGGTCGCTTCCGCGCTCAATGCCGAGGATAACGAGATAGTCTTCACAGGCTGCGGTACCGAAGCCGACAATATGGCTCTCAAGGGCATTGCCGAAAAGTATCAGAGCAAGGGTAAGCATATCATCACCTCGTCGGTCGAGCATCATGCGATACTACATACCTGCGAATATCTGGAAAAGCATGGTTTTGAGGTCACTTATCTCCCCGTTGACGAATACGGCATGGTCAAGGCTGAACAGGTCCGCGATGCAATCAGAAGCGATACCATCCTCGTCAGCATTATGTTTGCTAACAACGAGGTCGGCACCATCATGCCCATAAAGGAGATCGGGGCTGTCTGCCGTGAAAAAGGAGTTTTTTTCCACACCGATGCGGTGCAGGCTGTCGGTCATGTAGCAATTGATGTTAAAGCTATGAACATCGACCTTCTTTCCCTCTCCGCTCATAAGCTGCACGGCCCCAAGGGCGTCGGCGCGCTCTATATCCGCAAAGGTATAGTCGTTCCTCCCCTCCTCCACGGCGGTGCTCAGGAGCGCAGGAAGCGTGCAGGTACCGAAAATGTTGCCGGAATTGTGGGCTTAGGGAAAGCAATCGAGATCGCATGCAGCGATATCGAAGGCACCTCAAAGCGCATGTGTTATCTTCGCGACAAGCTCATCAACGGCATTGAAGCAAGCATTCCCGAGGTCAAGCTCAACGGTCACCGTACCGAGCGTCTGCCCGGCAACGTCAATTTTTCGATTAAGTACATCGAGGGCGAGTCCATTCTTCTCATGCTCGATATCAACGGCATTGCTGCGTCCAGCGGTTCCGCATGCACGAGCGGCTCTCTCGATCCCTCCCATGTACTGTTGGCAATGGGTATGCCGCATGAGACTGCACACGGTTCTCTGCGTCTGACGCTCGGCGATGATACGACAGAGGACGATATAGACTATGTTCTTGAAGTACTTCCCGAGATAGTAGTTAAGCTTCGCAAAATGTCACCGCTGTATCACGGCTGATAATCAAATAAATAATAGGAGGAATATAAATATGTATACAGAAAAAGTTATGGATCATTTCACACATCCGCGCAATATGGGCGAGATTGAAGGAGCAAACGGCGTAGGTATGGTCGGCAACGCCAAGTGCGGTGACATTATGCAGATGTTCCTAAAGGTAAACGATGACGGGATCATTGAGGATGTCGGTTTCAAGACCTTCGGCTGCGGTGCGGCAGTCGCAACCAGCAGCATGGCTACCGAGCTTATCAAGGGTAAATCCATTGACGAAGCGCTCAAGCTCACCAATTCCGCAGTCGTGGAAGCGCTTGAAGGACTACCCCCTCAAAAGCTCCATTGCTCCGTCCTTGCCGAACAGGCCGTCAAAGCTGCAATCGACAATTATCATGACCGTCTTGAGGGTAAGACCGATTGCGAATGCAACTGCGTAAACTGCGGTCACGAAGAAGAGGAGCATACGGAGACCGAGGAATAACGCATTCCCGGCATATATTTATGCTTGATTTTAAACCGATTTGTACGGATATGCTCGCCGAGTGCAAGGAGCTCCTTCGGGATACCGATGTCAGGCTATGTGATTACGCACCCGGCTGCATTTCCATTTGGGGACGTTACTTCGATATGCGAGGCTGTATCGAAGGAAGCATGTTCTTTTCAGTTCTTCGTCAGAGTGACGGGGCTGATTCCTATGCACTTCCCGTGGGCAGAGGTTCGTTCGATGACGCACTGGACGCCATCGAAAAAGATGCGCGTGAGCGGAATGTTCCGCTTCGGTTCTGCTGCATACCGGAAGAATATGTCGGCAGGATCAGGGAAAGGTTCGGTGAACCCGTAAAGATTGTATTTGACGGCATGTGGTCCGATTACCTTTATCCGTACGAAAATTTCTGCGGATATAAAGGAAAAGCTCTGCACGGGCAAAAAAATCATGTCAACCGATTCATGCGAGAGCATCCCGACTATAAGTTCATCCCGATGGACACAGGAAATATCTTTCGCGCTCGCGAATTTATGCTTATCAATCGTCCCTCATTCGATAAGGACGAGGAGCTTGCCGAAGCGGAGCTCAGGAATCTCGACTGCATCTTTGATGTGTTCGATGCGCTGAAGCTTTCGGGCGGAATGCTGTGTGCTGATAACCGAGTGCTCGGTTTCACCATCGGCGAAGCTCTCGGCGACACGCTGCATATCCATGTTGAAAAGGCTTTGACCGATTTCCCGGGAGCTTATCAAATGCTTGCGATGAGTTATGCTGAGTACATGAAAAATGATTCGCTTCGCTTCATCAACAGGCAGGATGATGCCGGCGACGAGGGGCTCCGAAAATCCAAGCAAAACTATAAGCCCTGCAGAATGTTGGACAAGTATCAGATGTATTACAAATGAAAAACGCGGTGCATGTACTTCTCATGCGCCGCATTTTAATTCTGTTTTACTGCTTATCTGCCTGCCGCCTTATAGATATTGGCGTTATGCTCAAGATCCGGAAGGTTTCCGACATGGGAGAGGCTGCCGAAAAAGAAAACGCAGATATGCCCATCCATGCCGTTATCCGCTACGCTTTCGCTGCCGTGCGGATAGCACTGCATTGATGCCGCGACAAGCTTATCCCCTATTTTTACAACTATGGGGCGTTTATAGAAGTTGAATTCGTCTCCGCATACCTGCATAAAAGTATCGAGATCCCCGATCGAAGTCAATTCCATCTCCGCATGATTTTCACCGCCCGAGTAAGTCAAAGCGAAGCATTTGCCCGTATTGCAGTCCGTCACCGTATATGTCATGCCAATCGTAAGCTGTGTTTTGACTTCGCTCCAGTCAACCGTCACCCCGGTCACTGCAAGGTTCTCCGATGTCGGCCCGATAGCCATATGCACGGAATCCGCAATCTTTGCCCTCGGCGCATTGTTTGCAAAAAGAAGCTTCATGGTCTCGGGCCCCATAACGCCGTCAATACCCGTGGGATTGCCGACATCACAGCAGCGCTGCTGGAAAGCCTTTACGGCCTCAACGGTCAGTGAACGGTAAGCACCGGTCGGTTTATAATCAAGATAGCCAAGTTCCGCAAGCCGCAGCTGGATTCTAACGACCATTTCGCCCGTTGAACCCGATGAATAGAGTTCTCCCGTGCTTGCTTTTGCAGGCAAAAGTGCCGCAGCAAGAACCATTACGCAAGCGAGCAATGCAATAGTCTTTTTCATGGCATATCCCTCCTATCAAATGGGCTGTCTGTTTTCTCCGACAAAGCCACATATCCGTAAGTAAGTATACCACAATGCCCACCGGTATTTCAACCGATTTTTGCGGATAATGCATATTTTTGATGAATTACCCTGATATTATGGGTAAGTCCATGTGTTTGACAACCATATATAAGCAGTGTATAATATTCTGCGTCAATAGTCCGTTGGATTACATAAACCTTGAAAGGAAGTTTTTCTTTGAAGCGTTATTCTTTTATCGCAATTATTATTGTATTTCTTCTGATTTTTACGGGCTGCAAGGGTCCGGATAACACGACTCCGGCTCCCGGTATCATTTCCCTGCCTTCAACTACACCGATTCCGCCGGAGAATGCTCCGGAAGCTATCTCCAATGAGGCCATCCGGGAATCGGACTGTACCGTCATATCGCTTGACGGAAATTCTATTTCATGTGAAAGCAATGCGGTTACGGTCTCCGGTACTTCCGCCACGATCATCTCGGGCGGCGATTATCTCATCTCCGGTACTCTTGACGACGGCATGATAATTATCGACGCCAAGGGCGAAGCAGTGCGTCTTCTGCTTAAATCCGTATCAATAAGCAATTCCTCTTCCGCTGCGATTTATATTAGGAAGGCTGATTCCGTGACGATTCAGACGGCAGCAGGAACCGAGAATACGCTTTCCAACAGCGGCAGCTATACCACTATTGATGAGAACAATATTGATGCAGTGGTATTCTCAAAATCCGACATTACTTTGGGCGGAAGCGGAATGCTGAATATTTTCGGAAACGGTTCCTCCGGTCACGGCATCGTATCAAAGGATCGCGTGCTTGTTTCCGGAGGAAGCTACAGCATTACTGTGCCCCAGAGCGGAATTTGCGGAAAGGACGGAATAGAAATCACCGGAGGCACATTTGAAATCGACTGCGGAAAGACCGCAATTAAAGCCGAAAATGATGACGATGCTTCACTCGGTAATGCTGTTCTCAGCAGCTGTAAGCTCAATCTCACAGCAGGAAATCACGGCATTTATACAACAGCTTCTCTTAAACTGTTCAGCGTGGAGCTTACGCTCAGCGCTTCGGAACGCGGCATCAACTGTGACGGAGACATAACAGTATCCGGCGGTAATCTTGATATCGCTTCCTCCGACGATGCTCTGCATGCAAAGGGTAATATCACCGTCCACACCGGAAACATGCATATTTCATCGGGTGATGATGCATTTCATTCCGATGCCGCAATAACAGTAAACAGCGGCAGTATTGATATTTATAGAAGCCATGAAGGTTTGGAAGGCCTCACCGTTATTATTAACGGGGGTAATATAGATATCGTGTCCGATGATGACGGTATCAATGCTTCCGGCGGTGATTCATCGGATGTATCCGGCGATAATCCCGATCCCTTCAGCGTTGAGCCGGATGCATATATCTATATTACGGGCGGCATGGTCAATGTTGATGCAGGCGGCGACGGGCTTGATACAAACGGCAGCATCTTTGTTACCGGCGGTGATATACGGGTTTCCGGCTCGACTCGCGGTGCAGACGGCGCTATCGACTATAATGGGAATGCCGTCATTACCGGCGGCACCTTGATTGCAGCAGGCATGTCAGAAATGGCTCAGAACTTCGGTTCTGCTTCAACTCAGGGAGCAATCCTTATAAGCATCGGAAATCAGGCCGCGGGTTCTTCCGTCACTCTTTTTGATAAGACTTCCGGTGAGCTCATTTCATGGGCTCCGGGAAAGAGCTATGATTGTGTTCTGATGAGCTGTCCGGGTATTACGGACGGTTCCGAATATACTGTCGAGGCAGGCAGCTATTCCTCCTCTATTACAATGAATGGGCTTATCTACGGAAGCGGCTTCAGCGGCGTGGGCGGTAACAGACCCGGCGGCAATATGCCGGGCGGCAACATGCCCGGCGGCAACATGCCCGGCGGTGATTCGCCCGATGGTACTCCGCCTGCAGGCGGCAGGCCCGGAGATCATGGCGGCAGATAAAATATTTTGAAAAACAATTAAAGGAGTAATATATATGCTCATCATCAAAGATCTCACCAAGCATTACCGTGGCAGCCAAAAGGGCGTTGATAACATAAATATGACCGTTGAAGACGGTGATATCTACGGGTTCATCGGGCCGAACGGAGCAGGTAAAACAACGACGCTCAAATGTATAGCAGGAATTCATAGTTTTGAAAGCGGCAGCATCCTTCTTGACGGAGTGTCGGTCAAAGACGAGCCCATTAGGTTTAAGCGGATGATAGCGTACATTCCTGATGACCCTGACATGTACGACTACCTCACCGGTATCCAATATCTGAACTTTATTTCGGATGTTTTTGGGGTTTCTAAGGACGATAGGGTTTCAAGGATTGCAAAATACGCCGAGGAATTCGAGCTGACCTCTTCGCTCGGCGATCTCATTTCCGCATACTCCCACGGTATGAAGCAAAAGCTTGCTATAATCGCAGCTTTGGTTCATTCGCCCAAACTTCTTATTTTGGACGAGCCCTTTGTCGGGCTTGATCCCAAGGCATCCGTGACGCTTAAAGCTATAATGCGGGATATCTGCTCTCAAGGCGGTGCAATATTCTTTTCCACACATGTTTTGGATGTTGCCGAGAAGCTTTGCAACAAGGTATCAATCATCAAAGAGGGCCGTCTCATTGCTTCCGGCCGCATGACAGACATCGTTTCGGATGGCAGTACTCTTGAATCCATATTCATGGAGGTTGCGGAAAATGGCAGCTCAGATTAGGATATTGCTCAAACTTCAAATTGCGAACATGTTTGGGTTGAATGTGCTGCGCCATTCAAAGGACAAACGCAAGCGGAGCTCCGCTATTATGACTTTTGTTGCGTGGATCATTCTGCTCATCCTGCTGTTTTTCTACATGCTGTCCATGGCATATGCCTTTATCGGCATCGGAATGGGGGATGTTCTGCCTCTGTTTCTCGTTATTGTCTCCGTAATGATCGTTTTCTTTTTTGCCATGCTCCGTACAGGAGCTGTCATTTTTAGGAAATCCGATTATGATACGCTCTGTTCGCTCCCCGTCACTCAAAGTGCTGTCGTGATAAGCAGATACTTATCCATGTATCTTGAGGATCTAATTTTGACTGCATTCGTCATGATCCCCGGGCTTGGAGTATATGCGGCATCGCTGCATCCCGGATTCAGCTTTTACCTCTTTTCGATAATCGGCATTCTGCTCGTCCCGATGCTCCCGGTCGCTTTAGCTTCTCTTCTCGGCACGGCAATTGCAGCAGTATCTTCGCGAATGAAGCATAAAAGCATTTTCGGTGCCGTATTCACAATATTAGTCGTTATCGTAATCTTTGCCTTAAGCTACTCGATACCATCAAACGGCTCCGAATCGACCGCTGTTTTTGTTTCACTGATTGATCGTATAGGCAATACGGCTAAAAATGTCTATCCCCCGGCATATTGGCTTAACTCGGCTCTTGTGAGCGGAGATATATGGCAATTTCTTCTGTTCCTCGCGGTATCTCTTGCATGCACCTTCGCCATTGTTGCCGTTATTTCAAAATACTTCCATGTCATTTGCAGAAATCTCTTTGCGGCACATGCCAAGCACGATTACAGCCTGAGTTCCGATTCCTTCAGCAACAGAAGTGTACTCTCCACACTGCTCCGGCGTGAAATAAAGCATTATTTTTCCTCCGGAGTTTATATCAGCAATACGATTATCGGCCCCATCATGTGCGTCATCGGTTCAATCGCGCTTCTTGTTGCAGGCATTGACCGCATTACCGCTTCTATTGCTCTCTCCATCGACATTCCCGGGGTCATCCCTGTATTTCTATCAGCCATATTCAGCATGATGCTTCCATCCTATGCCTCGGTTTCTCTCGAAGGCAGACAGTGGTGGATGATTAAGGCTCTTCCTTTGCGGACTCGCGACGTGATCAACAGCAAGCTGCTTATGTGTTATGTGCTCTATGCTCCGTTTTACATTATCTCTGTCATACTTCTGCTGTTTGCGCTGAAGCCCGATTTTCTCGGTGCATGCTTCCTGATTGCATTTCCAATAGTCGCAATAGTGTTTTCAAGCGTATTCGGGCTTGCGGTCAACCTTCGTTTCCCGGTTTTTGATTGGGACAATGAGGCTGTCGTAGTCAAGCAAAGCACCGCTGCTCTTATCGGCGGTATGGGCGGTTTTCTTATCATGCTTCTATGCGCGGCACTGATTCTTATTGTTAATTCAATTCCCGGTTGGATAATAAAGCTTAGCTTGATTGCGGTTCTTTTGACTTTGTCGGCTCTTATTTATCGAAAGCTGATAAAAACCAACCTCTTGGAAATCGAATAGCAGATTCACATTAAAAGAACCGCTCCTGCTTACACAAGCGGTTCTCAGGCAAAAAACAAAGTCCTCACAAAAAAGCGAAGCGGATAAGGGATAATTCAAAAACCATTATCCATACGTCTTCAAGCGGGAAAAAAGGAATCACGGTCACATTGGGTAAAAGCCCGGTGCGGCCGTTTTTCTGTTTCTGCATCAAACAAGGCCGTACCGGTGGAGTGACCCATCGATACGGCCCGTTTTTTATATCCGGGAACAGGGCTTACTTATCGGTGGCCCGGAACAGCGACACCTCCGCTGTGGTCATGTCGAAGTACATCACACGGTTTTCGGCATCGAATTCGCCTGTGACCTTGTATCGTTTCTTCGGATCGTAGTCAGGGATCATCTTCACAACCACCTCCTTCAGATTCTTGTTGCCGCAGCTGAGCGTGGTGGTCTGCTCCGCACGAGGCTTGGAGAAACTGGTGGCCCGTGTCTCGTTACTCTTGCAGACCTTGATGGCAAAAAC
The DNA here is from genome assembly GCA_004556165.1 of Clostridiales bacterium. Lineage (GTDB taxonomy): Bacteria > Bacillota > Clostridia > Christensenellales > CAG-138 > PeH17. Next base: position 58,538 of record SFIR01000008.1, read on the forward strand.
GTGCTGGGCCGGATCAAAACCGTACTGCACGTTCTGTGGATAGTTCAAATCCTCCAGCACACGCTTGCTGAAGGTGATGCCGTTCTGATTGATGTAGATATCAGGATCGGCATTAGTGTTGATGTCGATAACCTCAAGGTTAATCTTGGAAAAATCAATAGCCATAATCTTAGCTCCTTTCTGCTTGATTCAGGTCAAGCTCCGTGTTTTCAATGATTTTGATGACTGTATCACGTTCTTCCTTGGTCCAATCCATATCCAGCAGCATGAAACCACGCAGTACACCGGATTTCACCTTCGCCACCACGAATTTCTTTTTCATGGCGGCCAGCGGCTTGCCATGTCTACCGAAATTCCCGGAGGAAAGCAGCTCTTGGGCCTTTTGCCACGTTTCCCGGTCAATGATGGCCGTGTGGTTATTTTCCCAGTAATACTGCGGCAGGACGTCCCGGTTCTTAACGGATTTATGCGTCAGATAGTCTTTGGAATAGGTCTTCTGGTACAGCACGTCACCGCAATACTTCTCGTTGGAGAGGATACTGCGGATTGTGGCTTGCCTCCATCGTTCCATACCCTTGGGAGAGCGGATGCCTTGTTCTGTGAGGGAATCTGCGATTTCCTGCGGAGACGCACCTTCCAGAAAGCTCTCGAAGATGTATTCCACAATACGGGCCTCGGCTGGCTCCACCTTGATCCTGCCGGAATAATCCCG
>SFIR01000047.1 GCA_004556165.1 Clostridiales bacterium
TTCACCTGCCACGGCTAAAGAGCGTGAAACCGAACTCCTGAACAAGTTCGGGCTTTTTATCCGTGATAATATGTACTTTTCAGTCGCCGAGGACGAGCCTGTCAGGCTCTCCAACTTCGTTCTTGAACCGATGTACCACGTCAAGGACGAGTACAACGGAACTCGCATCTTCAAAATCAGAAACGAGTACAATCAAGAGGAAGTTATCGAGTTTCACGAGTCGGACCTCGTTTCACTCTCTAACTTTCAGCAGAAAGTCGGAAGCCTCGGCAACTTTATATGGAAAGCCAAAATCGACAAGCTCAATGTGGTTAAGGAACTCCTTTACACGCTCACGGACTCGGCTCTGCTCATCAAGCAGATGGGCTGGGACGCGGTAAATGAGTTTTATGCCTGGGGAAACGGCATTCTCAAAGACGGAACGTTCCTGGCTGTCGATGACCTTGGCATCGTCAGGATTGATGACCGACACAAATACTATATCCCGGCTACATCGGTGATGTATCGCCAAAACCCGGCTGTGTTCCAGTTTGAACGTATGTTCAAGCACGAAAACCGCAGTGCAATCACGCTTTACGACTTCGCTCAAAAGGTGATTGAGGTGTTCGGCGACAACGGCAAAGTCGGGCTTTGTTTCCTCTTTGCCTCGATGTTCCGTGATATTATCTATCCGATTAAGAACTGCTTCCCACTTCTTAATTTGTTCGGTCTCAAAGGTACAGGAAAGACCTCGCTCGCCACTACCTTGCAGTCGTTCTTTATACACAGCGTGGACCCTCCAAGCATCGGCATCGCCTCTATCCCGTCGATGAACGACCGTGTTTCGCAAGTAACGAACGCCATGGTGGTTTTTGATGAGTACAAAAACGACCTTGACGAGCGTAAAATCGCCTATCTGAAGGCTCTTTGGGGCGGTGCAGGTCAGACCAAGAAGAACATGAACGGCGACGGAAAGGCGGCTCAAACCGTCGTTACGTCGGCTGTCGTTATCTGCGGTCAGGATTTGCCGACTCGCGACATTGCTCTTTACAGCCGTGTGATTCACCTTACTTTCTCCCGACCTTCGTTTACTGCCGAGGAACGCCGTCGCTTTGATGACCTCAAAGAGATCAGCAACCTCGGCAATACGCACCTTGCTGTGCAAGTTCTTAATCTGCGTAAGGTCGTGGAGAACGGTTATCGCCAGAACCATTCTATCGTAAGAAAGGAACTCTCCAACGCTCTTGCCGACGAGGAAATCGAAGACCGTGTGCTCGACAACTGGGTCGTGCCACTCGCAGCTTTCCGAACGCTGGAGTCATCGCTGAAGCTCCCTTTCACTTATTCGGAAATGTTCGGCATCACTCTCGCCGGCATCCGCTATCAGAACGAGGGCTGCAAGAAGAATACTGAAATGGCTGACTTCTGGGAAGTCATCGACTCGCTGCACTCGCAAGGCCGCATCATCGACAAGGCTCATTTCAAGATTCGCTATTTGACGGAGTTCCGGGGCATCGGAAGCTCCGAACCTACGGTATTCGCCAAGCCTACGCAAGTGCTGTTCCTCAATCCGTCTGCCGTGTCCGCCCTTTATACAGGGCGCATCGCCGGTGGTGCTGTCGGCAAGAACACGGGCAACTGGGGAACAGTGCTCACTTACCTTAAAGTGCAGCCGTCATTCCTCGGTCTTAAACAGGACCGCTTCAATATATTGCTCCCGAACGGAACGCTCGATTACACTATCGAATCTTCGTCGGGAAGCTCACAGAAGAAGCTGCGAGTAAACCGCCCGAAAGCTCTCTGCTTTGATTATGGTATGCTCAAAGATAAGTATTCAATCAACCTCGAAACAAGCACTGTTTCGGAGGCTGATTTGGACGTGGACGATGCTCCGCAGGTCGCTACGCCCACTACACCACCTAAATCACAGCAAGAAGAACTGCCGTTTTAAGATATGCCAACTCAATAATGTTTATTTTGTTCATAAAACATTTGTCCGAGTCTGTTGTGAAACATGCTCGGATTTTTTTCGGCAAAAGCAAAGGTCGGAAAAATGGGGTCGATTATATTGCGTTGACAGCGTTGACAAGGGTGACAACGCTTTATATCAACTACATACGGAAAATATCTGCGTTGACAAACGTTGACAAAGGTTGACACTTTCGGCATTTTCCGAAAATGCCGTAGCCAAGCGTTGACACTTTTATTATATATCTTCTTTAATACTAAAAAGATATATTATTGTATATCAGCGGCTTTCTCGCTGATAATTTCGTGTGTCAACGTGTCAACCGATGGCTCCACCTAAATGTGTGTACCCGGTCTGTAACGCAAAAATTTTTCTCACCACCCGATTTCGGGGAAATATCGGAGGTGTCGCCCTTTATCGCCATTTATTCTTATGCCAACAACCTGATTATGTCTAACTTTGCAATATAAAGTTAAACAATTAGTTCACGTATCTAAATCTTTCTGAATGGAGCACGTTTTTCTTTACATACATCTCGATGACTACTTGGCTCAATGGTTTATCTATGAGCAAGGCGGTAAGTATCCTGTGGAACTCACTCGCGGCAGCATCGAGTGTAATATCCTTGAACAATTCTTAATCAGTCAACCGAAAAACGCTGCCGTATCGACGGAGGCGGATAATAGGAATGCTGTTAAAATTGTTCTACCTTCGTTCAGGCATAAAGATACTCGCTACTTCAATTATCTGCCAAAACGTGCCGTCAGTTTACTTATAAATTGTATTCGCAATCGTTTCGATGTCGATTTATGGAACTCATTACATAAGTTCCCTTCTTTACTTTGCAGACAGGACGAACTTATATACTCTTTCATGGAGAGCCACGGCATCGAAATCAATGATAAAAATTGGGCTGCTATCGCTAAACGCTATCAGCGTAAGCGAAAATTGTATCTTTTGAACGAAAGAGTCAAGAAATTTCGTAAAAATCGCTCCAACTTCGAGCGAAAATAAATCCATTTGTAACGCTTGTAACGCTTCTAACTATATATATAATGAAAACAACGAAACAAATACTGCCGGGAGTTAAGGAGATTGGCTGGGTGCGGTGTGAGCACCTTGTGAATGACATCGCGCTGCGTGGCATCGCTATGATGCCGGTCCCGATACTTACCGACATCCACAATGTGCCGTTCTTCGATGAACCGACTTGCGAGTGTGTCACGGAGAACGACGGCGGCAACCGCACGGACACGGCGAAACTGAAGTTCGCCTCGGAG
>SFIR01000028.1 GCA_004556165.1 Clostridiales bacterium
GTATGTTTTTCGCAAATTAATTATACACGAAAGCAGCAAACCGGGCAACCATTACGGTCGCCCGGTCTTGCTTTTATTGGGGCTTAACGCAACAGCCCCTTTTTTGATAGCAAAGAACGCGCACCCTGCCCGTGAAAGCTGAATACCTTGTACCATAGAGAAAAATAGCGGAGGGAGTATGAGTAATCCAATAGCACAGCTTGAAAACGTGCGTCTAATTTATCATGAACCGCATGCGCAAACGCTTGCGATAGACGATATCAGCGCCGAATTCGAGCGCGGAAAATTCACTGCGCTCGTCGGACCGTCGGGCTGCGGCAAGACGAGCATTCTGTCGATACTCGCAGGAATCATGCCGCCGAGCGGAGGAACGGTAACGGTCGGGGGAGAAAGGCTTTACGACCCCGAAAATCCAAAGGGAAAGGCACGCAGAGCCAATGGGAAAAGAGTAACGGGATATATGCTCCAGAGGGATAACCTTCTGGATTGGCGCACGATAGAGGAAAATGTTATGCTCGGGCTCGAAATAAACCACAGCCTGACCCCGGAGAACAGGGCATTTGCGCGCGAGCTTCTAATGCGCTACGGGCTTGCGGACTTCATGAAGCTTTATCCGCGCCAGCTCTCGGGCGGCATGAGGCAGAAGGTCGCACTCATAAGGACGCTTGTGCTGAGGCCGGAGCTGCTTCTTCTTGATGAACCCTTTTCCGCGCTTGACTTTCAGACAAGGCTGCTGCTCGCGGATGAAGTCAGCGGCATCATCAGGAGCGAGGGCTGCACCGCCGTGCTCGTTACCCACGACATCTCCGAAGCTATCAGCATGTGCGACCGCGTTATCGTGCTTACGGCAAGGCCTGCGGTCATCCGCAGGGACATTGATATAGTGCTCGATTCCGATACGCCCGTTGCAAGGCGCGGCGATAAGCAGTTCAAGGATTATTTCAATATCGTCTGGGAGGAGATACTGAAAAATGAAGAGTTCAATTAAATGCAGTAATGATAAAAGAATGCCTCCCTGCTCGGAGGAACATGCTCTCTACCTTAAAAAACTGAGAAGAAAAAAGCACTTTGTGCATTTTATGCAGTTCGCAATTCTGATAGTATTCATTGCTGTTTGGGAGTTGCTCGGAAGGCTCGGGGTAATCAAAACCTTCATCTTTTCGAGCCCGTCCAGGGTGGCTGCAACAGTAGCAAGGCTTTATTCGAACGGCGAACTGTTCATGCATATCGGAATAACCACGCTGGAGACAGTTGCAGGATTTCTTATCGGTACTCTCATCGGAACGCTCATTGCAGTGCTTCTGTGGTGGAGCCCGACGCTTTCACGCATACTCGACCCGTATATGGTCGTACTCAACGCACTGCCCAAGATAGCGCTCGGGCCTATCATCATAGTTTGGGTCGGTGCGGGGATGAAGGCGATAATCCTTATGGCGCTGCTCATCTCTACCATAGTTACCATTATGACCGTGCTTTCGGGATTCAATGAAATATCGGGGGAGAATCAGCTTCTGATGCGTACCCTTGGGGCAAATAAGCTCCAGACCTTTTTTAAGGTCGTGCTTCCAGCCTCCGTACCGACGGTGATGAGCGCATTGAAGCTCAGCGTCGGAATGAGCTGGGTCGGCGTCATCGTCGGCGAATACCTCGTATCAAAGGCAGGGCTCGGTTATCTCATCGTCTACGGAGGTCAGGTCTTTAAGCTCGACCTCGTAATGGCTGCAATAGCTATCCTCTGCGTGCTGGCGGCGCTCATGTATTATGCGGTTGCGATCCTTGAAAGGATTATATCAAAGCGAATCGGAAGATTCTGACGGTCTCGGCATATTCCGTATGAAAAGCAAGGAAAAAGCTGCTAAAACCCGTATAATTGAGCTTGAGCAAAAAACATACATGCTTTATTCAGCGTTATTCATTATCAGCAGAATACGGCTGAACCGCACCGTTTTGCATAGCCTTACGGCATAGCAAGGCGGTGCGGTTTCAATTCGCAGATTAAAAACGCAAAAAATCAGGGTATTTCATAATGTTAACACTTTTGACAACAGATTTAACAAACTTGTCACAATCAGGGGGTAATTTTTATTGACGTAAATATGAACATTGGGTAAAATAATCATATCAGCTTGCTGCCATATTTTGTAAGCCGTGCAAGCAGTAAATCCAAAAGACGGGAGGGGTTTATAAGCTGAAAAACAACGGAAGCCAATGCTGCATGTTCGGAACGGTAAATATGCCGTAATCGCCGCTGCAATGCTCGATTTGTATATGAGCGATAATACCGCTTGCTTCAAAAGCAACTAATGAGAAGGAGTATGGATAATGAATGACTATTCCTGAACCACGGCTTTTCACACGAAATAACATAAACAACGGGTTTCTTTCCCTGATGCGTGTTCTCTCAATATTACTTTCTGCAATGATGCTTTTTGTCTTTCCCGGATGCACTGAGAGCAGCCCTATATCGTCAGCAGCTCCTATGCCTTCGGCAATTGAACCGACTTCCTCACCTAAGCCTAACGAAACGGATCACTTATCATCAGCAGAGCACACGCCAACGGGAGCTATGGAACCAACTGCTTCACGACCTCGGACGGCGGCAGGACATGGACATTCGGCGGCTGAGCGATTTCATTTAGGGATTGAAATAAAAACAGCCTCCCACGGATGAAAAAACAGGCATATGGGATAAGCCCTTTATGCCTGCGGCAATCCCTTGCTGCCGAGAAACAGAGTCGGCAGAAAAAGAATATTTTAAGTCGCACTACGCGCCCCATAGGAAATAGCTATATCCTCTTTCCTGTGGGGCATTTGCTTTACATGCGAAAACGCCACCCCCATATCCTTATTCAAGCGTTGTACCGCATTCCAAACAGAGCGGAAGCGCCGAATTTGTCGGTTTTTATCGGAAACGGTAAAAAATGCCATAATTGACGTTGCAATGCGTGCTTTGATGTGATATAATGGAGATTGACCTGCGGAACAGAATCACGCGCGGGAAAAGGAGTTGGTAAATTTAATGGACGATGGCAGTATATGGCGATGCATGACCTCCGTTCTGTTCAGTGAATCGGGAACGGCGGGCAGCGGCATGGACTTTGGTGTTATTGCCGTATACATCATCCTCATAGTGCTCACGATTGTGGGCGGCGCCTATTTTGCCGGAGCGGAGACAGCTCTTGCATCGGTCAGCCGTACCCGAATGAAGTCGTATGCCGAGGATGGAAATAAAAAAGCTCAATATGTCATGTACATATTGAATAATTTTGATAAAGCACTTTCCACAATCCTTATCGGAAACAACATCATGCACATCGCCTGTGCATCGATAGTAACGCTTTTGACCCGTCGGCTTTTCAGCGGCGCCCTCGCAAATCATCTCGACACCGCGCTTGTTGTTTCAACGATCATTACCACAATTGTCGTATTTCTCATAGCGGAAATGCTCCCGAAGTGTCATGCCAAAACCTGCAGCGAAAGGAAGGCAATGAGCATCGGGCGGTCTTTGTATGTCCTTATGAAGGCGCTTGCACCCCTTGCGGCGGTCTTTACCTGGATAGGCAACGGATTCGGCAAACTCTTCCTCGGGAAAAAGAAGGATGAACCTTCCGTTACCGAGGATGACCTCAAGGATATGATTGAATCCTTCAAGGATGAGCGCGAAGAGGATGAGGAAACCGAGGATTCGACGGCGGAGCTGATGGCGAGCGCACTCGAATTTGCGGCCACTACCGCAGGCGAAGCGCTGACACCATGGGATAAGGTCAGCACCATTTCTTCCGATCTTGAGATAAGTGAAATTTACGAAATAATCAAGGAAAGCAACCATACCCGTTTTCCGATGCTCAATGCATCGGGAAGGGTCGTTGGAGTTCTCAATATCCGTGCATTTCTCCGCCAGTATATGCGTGAGGGCGAGGATATGGAGCTCATAGATATAATAGATACGCCCTTATTCATCCGTCCCGAGACCCATGTTGATGAGCTGCTTAACGAGATGAGCCATAATAAGATGCACATGGCGTTCGTGACGGAACAGGGTAAGCTCCTCGGCATCATCACCATTGAGGATATTCTTGAGGAGCTTGTCGGCGAGATCTTTGATGAAACCGATGAGGAAGCCCCTGTGGAGGTGACAGCATGATGTGGCTCGTTTACGTTATTGCGCTCATAGTGCTGGCTGCGTTTTCCGCATTCTTCTCCGGCTCCGAGATAGCCTATGCCTCCGCAAACCGCATGAGGCTGCTCAGAAGGGTCAACGAAACGGGCTCAAAACGGTCTAAGCTCGCGCTCAATATTTATGATAAATACGATTCCGTTCTCGGAAGCATACTTATCGGCAATAACCTCGTCAATCTGACCTCTTCCACCATCGGCACGCAGCTGTTCATACTGCTCCTTGCCGATACTCATATCGTCACGGAGAATGTCGCCGCAGTTATCTCCACAATAAGCGTAACCGTATTTCTTCTCATTTTCGGCGAGACTGCTCCGAAGATAGTTGCAAAGGGTAATCCCGAGGGCTTCAGCACCAATGTTTCGGTTCCGCTTTCGGTGATTCATACAATATTCAAACCGATAGTATGGGTCGTAATGAAGATAGTGGGGCTGTTTTCTAAGCATTGGGGCACTCCCGATGATGACACAGTGACCGAGGATGATCTTTCCGAGATCATTGATACTGTCGAGGATGAGGGCGTTATTGATGAGGATACGAGCGAGCTGCTGCAATCCGCACTCGATTTCCCCGATATCTGCGCTTATGAAATCATAACCCCGAGAGTTGATATGATTGCTATCGACATAGATGATGAGGAGGACGAGATAAGGAAAACGATTGAGAATTCCCCGTACTCCCGTATCCCCGTCTATGAGGACAGCATCGACAATATCATCGGCGTCATTCATCTGAATAACTTCTTAAAGACCATGAGCGAGGGCGGAGCGCTCGATATAAGGAGCAACCTCCTTCCCGTATGCTACATTCATAAGACCACGATCCTGCCGCAGGCATTGCGCGAGCTCCGCGAAAAGAAGCTCCATCTTGCCATCGTCACCGATGAATACGGCGGAACCATGGGCCTCATTACTATGGAGGATATCCTCGAACAGCTCGTCGGCGATATCTGGGATGAAAGCGATGTCATAGAGGATGAGATTGTTCAGTTGTCCGATGACCTCTATGAGGTGGACGGCGATATGCGCGTCTACGATTTTCTTGAGGAATTCGAGATCAACGACCGCGATTTCGATGATGATAATGCGACCGTCGGCGGCTGGGCGATAGAACAGCTCGGCGGCTATCCTGCCAAGGGCGATACCTTTGATTTTGAAAACCTGACCGTAACAGTTAAACAGCTCCAGAACCTCAGAATTACGAGGCTCACCGTTAAGGTCAATGAAAAGATCGAAGAAGAGGATGAGGATGCCATTGACTGGGAAGGCAATAACGACTGATAGCAATTAAATCATAAAAAGAAACAGCACCACCGTACCTATCCGGCACGGTGGTGCTGCTGTATAAAGAAAGAGGATGCCGCTTCAGCCCACGACCTTTCCGATGACGCGAAGCTCGTAGCTGTACTTGACTTTGATGGGCTTATAGTTGGGGTTTAGGGAGATGAGCTTGATGCCGCCGTCGGTTTCAAGCTTTTTGCAGTAGGCTTCGCCGTTCAGGACGAAAATGCCTATCTCGCCGGGTTTGAGGTCGGGCTGCTGACGGACGTAGACGATCTGGCCGTCGGTATAGAGCGGAGTCATCGAATCTCCGCTGATGCGCACGGCGAGGTTTGCATTCTCCGGTACGGTCTCATCCACATCAATCAGGGTGTAGCTGTCGCTGTCGAGGAATACGCCGGTACCTGCCGATGCAGGCAGATCATACAGCGGCATCTGACGCTTGATGCGGATGACCCTCTGCTTATACGAAAATTCGGGGCTTTCCTTCAGAAGGGAGATGTATTCATCCACGCGCTCACGGCCGAGCTTATTGAGCGAATTCAGCCCCTCATCATTAGGGCCTTCCATCCCGAGAAAGGTTGAAAGCACATCGCGGATATCATAGATGCGGCAGAGCGCGAGGAACTGCTCGGCATTGGGAAGGGTGTCCCCTGTCTCCCATTTGCTGACGGCGCGGTTGCTGATAGGGTCGCTGCCGACCGAAACGAGCTTTGCAACCTCCTGCTGAGACATCTTGCGCGCTTTACGAAGCTCGGAGAGCTTGCTGCCTAATTTCCTGCTGCTGTCTTCCATAATTTTCCCCTTTTATGCCAAAGCTCGGGGCGCGGATAGCTCGATGCCCCGTGTCGCATTTTGTATTATTTTTCCACAGCTGCATTATAATACAAGTCCGCAGCAATTGCAAGCACTTTTTCTAAAAAATCTCTGAATAATAGAATGTCGGTATTGAAATCCACTAATAAGAGTAATATAATACAAATATCCTCTTAATAAGAGAACTTTGAGATATTAAAAAGCATGCCTGCGGCGGCGGAAACTTACGAAAGCACGATAACGGCTATGGATAGAACGATACTTCATGTGGATATGAATAATTTTTTTGCGAGCGTCGAGATAAGGGATAACCCGAGCCTTGGCGGTTACCCGGTCGCAGTCGGCGGAGATGAGGAAGCGAGGCACGGTATAATCCTTGCGAAGAATTACCGTGCAAAGGCGTACGGCGTTAAGACGGCGGAGCCGATATGGGAAGCAAAAAGGAAATGTCCGCAGCTTGTGATAGTAAAGCCGCATTACGAGAAGTATGAGGAAGCCATGCTTGAAAGCAGGGAGATACTGAAGACATACAGCGACAGAGTGGAACCATTCGGCATGGACGAAGCATGGATAGATATAAGCCCGTATGCGCCGAGCGCAAAAGCAGGCGAGGAAATAGCGGGGGAGATACGCGAAAAATACCGTAAACAGCTTGGGCTTACCGCATCAGTGGGCGTGAGCTTCAATAAGACCTTTGCAAAGCTCGGTTCGGATATGAAGAAGCCGGACGCTACAACTGTGATAACGCAGGAGAATTTCCGCGAAAAGGTATGGATTCTTCCTGTGGAGGAGCTGCTTTTCGTCGGCGCGCGCACAAAGGAAAAGCTGAATAAACGGGGGATTATTACAATCGGCGAGCTTGCAAATGCCGATAAAAGGCTTGTCCATGCATGGCTCGGCATCGGCGGCGATATGCTGAGAGCTCACGCAAACGGTCTGGATTTCGATCCCGTAATGCCGACCGGCAGCGAGAATGCGATAAAATCCATCGGCAACAGCAGCACTCCGCCTCGGGATATGCATTCAGAGCGGGATGCGCTTTCGCTCCTTCAGGCGCTCAGCGAGCTTGTTGCGGAGAGGCTGAGAAGACATGGGCTGATGTGTTCGACCGTTGTGCTCTCCGTGCGCGATAACGCACTCTCCTGCTTTGAAAGGCAGATGAGATTGCCGCAGCCGAGCTGTATTTCAATTGAGCTGAGGGATGCCGCGATGAAGCTTTTACGCGATAATTACGATTGGAAAAGGCCGATACGCAGCCTCGGTATACGCGGCTGCGCGCTGACGAGTGCGCTTGAACCGATGCAGCTCAGCTTTTTTACGGATAATGCCGATAGGGATAAACGGCTGACGATAGAAAGAACAGTCGATGCGATAAGAAAAAAGCACGGAAAATCCGCTATGTCGCTCGGGACCGCCGCATACATAAGGGAGCTCGGCAAGCTTCCGGAGAATGAGGGGCATCCCATGTCGGTATTCAATATGCGTGTATGAAAAGACCGCCGGGCTTGTGCCCGGCAGTCCGCAGTTATGAAATGCAAAATTATGCGTTGAGCATGAATGCCCTGTATGCCTTGGTTGCTTCGTAGAGGTCGGCCTTGGAGATGATCTCCCAGGGAGCATGCATTGAGAGAACGGCAACGCCGCTGTCGATGACCTCCATGCCGTAGGCGGCGCAGATATAAGCAATGGTGCCGCCGCCGCCCTGATCGACCTTGCCGAGCTCGGCGGTCTGGAAGTTGACGCCTGCATCATCCATGATGGTACGGAGCCTGCCGCAGTATTCTGCGTTGGCGTCATTGGAGCCGCTCTTGCCGCGGGAGCCCGTGTACTTATTGAAGCAAACGCCCCTGCCGAGGTATGCGGAGTTCTTGCGCTCGAATGCGCCGGCGAAGTTGGGATCGTAGGCTGCGCTGACATCGCAGGAGAGCATACGGCATGCTGCGAGTGCGCGGCGGAGTACGAGCTCGGAATAGCTGCCGCTTGCATTGAGAAGCTCGGCAACTGCATTCTCAAAATACTTTGCGCTCATGCCGGTAGCACCGACGGAGCCGATCTCTTCCTTATCTGCCAGCAGGCAGCAGCAGGTGTATTCGGGAATATCGTCGATGGACAGAAGCGCGTTGACGCTTGCATAGGAGCATACGCGGTCATCATGGCCGTAACCGAGGATCATGCTGCGGTCGAGGCCGAAATCACGGGTCGGGCCGGCAGGAACGACCTCGATCTCTGCGGAGAGGAAATCCTCCTCCTCAATATCATATTTCTCCTTGAGGATCTTGAGCATATTTGCCTTGACGGCTTCCTTGTCCTCGCCTTCGAGGGGACGGCTGCCGATAATCACGTTGAGCTCCTCGCCTTCGATAACGACGGAACCCTTCTTGCCGAGCTGGTCGCCTGCAAGGTGAATGAGCAGATCGGAGATACCGACAACGGGGTCGGAGAGGTCTTCACCGATAACGATATTGACGAGGGTATCGTCCTTCTTTGCAACTACGCCGTGCAGCGCAAGGGGAATGGTGACCCACTGGTACTTCTTGATACCGCCGTAGTAGTGGGTATCGAGATATGCAATGTCGGTATCCTCATACATGGGATTTTGCTTGAGGTCCATGCGGGGGGAGTCGATATGTGCGCCGACGATATTGATGCCCTTTTCAAGGGGCTGCTTACCCATCTTGAAGAGCATGACGGCTTTACCCATGGTGTTGAAATATACGCAATCGCCGCTCTTGAGCTTGCCGCCCTCGGCGATTATCTTATTCATATCGCGATAGCCCTTTGCTTCCGCCATTTTGATGGTGTTGGTGACGCATTCGCGCTCGGTCTTGCCGTTGTCAAGATACTTACTGTACTCGCTGCAAACCGCATTCAGCTTTTCATTTTCAGCAGCATCATAGGTTTTCCATGCATTTTTTCTTTCCATATATAATTCCTCCGGGTTTTACTTTAGGTCGCACGGGCAATAAATACCTGTACATTCTACCAATTATATGGTATCACCTTTCGGCAGAATTAGCAAGCAATAATTTAGGCGGAAATGAAATCCGCCCTGCGGCAGGCAGAGCGGTATTTATGGGAAGCATCGGACTTACTTATTGATATAGGACTTTCTCCTGAAGAATACTACGAAACCGCCGCAGATGATAGCAACGATACCGAAGCCGATAATATCGGCCGCTCCGGTGCCGGGTGCGGGAGCGGGGGTGGGCTCGACGGGAGCTTCGTCCACAATAACGATCCTGCCTGCGGGCTCGGCATAGCCTGCGCAGTTGTCATCAATATTCTGGATGTAGTTTATGAGAGCATCCTCAAGGTTGATGCCGATGAGGATACCGCTGTTCTCGAAGTTCTCGGCAAGAATCGCATAGGTGTCGCCGCCTGCTGCGAGGAAGTCATTGGTAGCCATTACATAGGTTGCGTCAAGGTCGATGGGTTCGCCGTTGATGCAGACATTCTGAATCCTGCTGCCGGGGTTGGTGGGATTGGCATATTCGCCCTCATACTCGATATAGGTATGAATTTCGAAGGTGATGCCGCTGACCTGGGGGAATGCGCCATCGATGCCGGGGCATGCATGGGTTGCTGCTTCAAGGATATAGACGATCTGTGCGCCGGTGAGCTCGACCGTTGCAACCATATTGCCGAAGGGGAATACGGTGAAAAGGTCGTAACGGGTGATATCGCCGATCTCGATATTGGCCCGGATACCTCCGCCGTTGGTGAGAGCAAAGTCCGCATTGGGTGCGGCTGCAAGGATAGCGTCAGCTGCGAGGTCGCCGAGGTTGGTCTCCTGCGTCCTGACGAATTCACGGGTACCGTTGAGAAGCACATCGGTGTGACCGACGACTTCGGAGTAGAACTCCATCATCTCATCATAGTAATTCTGAACGAGAGCGGTGATTTCGGGATCATAGCCGTAGAACTCTGTGATAATCTCGCCGTCCTGCTCGTAGGTGTTGCAGAGATCCGCATAGTGAACAAGACCTGCATCGAATTCGGCACCGTCATAGGTGACAACACCGATATTCTTGGTATATTCACCGGTGGATGCGACAAGAGTGCCGTTTACGAGATGCGCTTCGCCGTCATCATTGAGGACGCTGTGGCTGTGACCGTCGATCCATAGGTCGATATCGGTTACCTGCTCGAGCACATCGGTGGAACGGTAGGGGGTGCTGGAAACATCATCGCCGAGGTGAGCAAGGCAGATGATGATGTCGCAGCCGAGCTCCTTCAGCTCATCGCACTGTGCCTGTGCAATGCCGGCAAGGTTGTCCTCATTGAAATCAAGACCGACAACATTATTGGGGTTGGTCTTGGTAACGGTTTCGGGGGTAGCCATACCGAATACGCCGATGGTGTATTCGCCGCAGGTGATCACGATATGATCGCCGAATACGAGGCTGCCGTCCGCTTCATAGGTAACGTTTGCGGCAAGAACGGGGAAATTCATCTCCTCTTCAAGCTCGAGGATATGCTCGTAACCATAGTTGAAATCATGGTTGCCGGGAGCCATTGCGCTGTAACCGACTGCGTTCATGACGTTAACTGCGGATTCACCGCGGCTTGCGGTCACGATGGGAAGGCCATGAAGGGTGTCGCCTGCATCAAGGATGAGGACGGAAGCGCCCGCATTCTCGTAGCGGTTTGCAAGATACTTGACGGCGGACATACCCATGCTGGTGCCGTCCTCCTTGATCCTGCCGTGGCTGTCATTGGTGTGAAGAATAACGAGCTGACCGGAGAGGTCATCATCTTCACCGGGGAGAGTTACCGCAGCAAATACGCCGCTCATCATTGAAAGAACGAGAGCGAATACGATTGCAACGGAAAGAAGTTTGAAACCCTTTTTCATTTTAGATCCTCCTGTATTTTTTTGTTTTGAACCGCTGCCCGGCTCATACAGCTACATTATAGCACAACAAAGAGCCGCTTGCCACCCTTTATAAAATAAAAATACGGTTTTTTTACACATAATTTGCAAAAATAATTATACTCTGATATAATCTGAATATCGTATGCGGTACGCAAATAAGAGCATTTCGGGAGGCAATATGATAGATATTCACTGTCACATTCTCTATGGCGTCGATGACGGCGCAGAGGATTTTATTGATTCGTGCGAAATGCTGCGTCAGGCTGAGGAAAGCGGAATTACCGACATCATAGCGACTCCGCACAGCTATCCGGGGCTTTTCAATAATTATAAAGGAAAGGCCCTTGATGAGCGCTTTGACAGGCTCAGCGCACACATGAAGGAAACTAAAACCTCCGTGCGCGTACACAGGGGTATGGAGGTATACGCAAATGACGATACCCTCCGAAGGTTCGATAAGGATCAGCTCATGACGCTTGCCGGCAGCCGTTTCATGCTCATCGAATCCGCGTTCAACGAAAACCCTAAGTTCATGATGCGCTGCCTTTCAGGACTGAGGGAGAGGGGTATTCATCCCATAGTCGCCCATCCCGAGCGGTATTATTATATCCAGGATCGCCCCGATATTGTCTGCGACTGGCTGGATATAGGCTGCTCGCTCCAGATAAATGCAGGCTCGATAACGGGTTATTTCGGCAGAAAATGCCGTGAAACCGCCTATACTCTGCTCAGCATGAATGCGGTGCAGTTCGCTGCCGGCGATGCTCACGGAGCAATAAGCCGTACCCCCGAGCTCTGCGAAGCTTATGAGCAGATCGGCGTGCATTTCTCATTCGCGTATGCCGATCTTTTGTTCCGTGATAACCCCCTTGCGGTATTGAATAATAAAAAGCTGCGTTTTCCGAACGATCCCGCAGCATCGGAGCCCGAGGACAGAATACTCACGGATGAGGAGTACTGGGCGCAGTTGGATTAAGATGCAGACCTTTTCAGATAACGAAACCAAACTTGCCTTTTTTAATGCCTGCGAGAGAGCCCGTACCTATGTGCCGGGAAGCGGCATCGGTACGCTCAGGGAAAAACAGCTCCACAGCGCGATAAAGTTTTTTATAGATGAGAACCCTGCGCATCACGAAGTAAAGGTTGGGAGAAGCGTTGCGGACGTCAAAAACGACCGGGGCATTTTTGAGGTGCAGACCGGCGCTTTCGGTGTTATGAGAAAAAAGCTCTCGCTTTTCCTTGAGGATAATGAGGTTACAATCGTTCATCCCGTTGCCAACAGGAAAAGGCTTTTTCGTATGGATGAAAATACAGGTGAGGTGTCTTCTCCGCGCCTCAGTCCGAAAAGGGGCAATTCATTCGATATCTTTACCGAGCTGTACAGCCTTTCAGAGCTTGCGTGGAATGAAAATCTGCATATATTAGTGCTTTTTATTGATATGGATGAATACAGGCTCCTCGGCGAACGCCGCATCGGCGGACGAAAAAGCCGAAAGGGCTATACCCGTTTCGACCGTTTGCCCGTAGAATTCGAGCGTGCAGAATATTTTGCTTCGCCGAAGGATTATATTGACCTTCTCCCCGATTCGATTCCCGAGGTGTTCACATCCCGGGACCTTGCCGAAACTGCGAAAATACGCCTTGATACTGCGCAGACCGCTCTAACAGTGCTGTCGAGGATGGGCACAGCAGAGCAGGTCGGAAGGAGCGGAAGGTATAAGGCGTATTCGATAGCAAGGAAGGGCTGATAAATGTACCTTTATCTTCCGCAAGCATTCTGCTCCGCTCGATTTATTCCATATTCATCGTATTGCCGTCGGCATTCTTGCTATTGCAGGCTGCTTGCCTGCTTCGCTCCGTCTGCTTGCACACACGGGTCAGAATCTGCGCCGATAAAGTCAAAACAAACAAGTAATGCAGCGCACTATTTTGCTTTTTCTGCGCTCAATAAACCACTTTCAATTCGGCAGTTCAACCAATCATCCTGCGAGCGCCGCAGGGCTCATGTTCAGCAAGAGGTCATTCCGTGGGAAAGCATGTAAGCATTGAGCTTTTTCAGAGCGCGCTTTTCAATCCTCGATACATATGATCTGGATATCCCAAGAAGCTTACCTATCTCCCTCTGAGCGTATACCATGCTGCCGAACAGTCCGTAGCGCATGATTACGACCTTTTTTTCTCTATCCGTCAGCGCCTCGTTGACTGCATTCCGAAGCAGGGCGTGTTCCTCATTCCTCTGCGCTTCACCGCATACATCGTCGTCGCTCGATAATACGTCCGCAAGCGTTATCTCGTTCCCGTCCCTATCCGTCCCTATGGGCTCATTCAGCGGAACCTCACCCTTAGTCTTCTTCTCGGCACGGATGGACATAAGAATCTCATTTGCTATCCTCCCCCCAATGCGTTATTGATGCACTGAGGGCTTCGGTTTCCCCGGGCAGTCGTCATCCCGGTCATCGTACCCTTAATCCATATCCCCGAAGCGTTCAACTCCATCGGTATCATCTTCATCAGCGTTTGCTTCACCTTCAAGGCCGGGCAAATCCGGGAAATCAACCTCATCATCCTGCACACCGAAAAGAACGATATGCGCATTGACGCCGTCCCATACTACCTTACGCACAAGGGTACGGATGGCGGCGCGTTTCTGCTGAATGGTCATTGCGTCGATTCCGTCTTTGAATGCAGTCAATAGCTGACGCATTACATCAAACTCAATATCGCTGAGTGTGTGCTGAGAAGTCAGTCCTTCCAATTCCTGAATACGGGAGGCTAACGAAGTACACTCCGAACCAAGCTGTTCAATTCGCTTTGCCACACGGTTTCTGGCAGCACCATCATTCAGATCAGCAAGTGAATCTACAAGTCCATCCAGTTTCTTTTCAAGATCGGCCTTTTTTTGACGCATGGCGGCAAGCTGTTCTTCATAGTCCGCTCTGTTTCCGGTATAGAATTTGCGGCTCTGCTCCAGCTGGCTGATAAATGTTCCGTTATCTTCCGCAAGCATTTTGATCTGCTCGATTATCGCCATATCAATGGTGTTTCCATTGACATTTTTGCTATTGCAGACTGCCCGCTGGCTTCGCTCCTTCATTTTGCACACATAGGTGTAGATAGGTCTGCCGTCTGCGGTCTTGCGCTTGCTGAGCTTCGGATACATGCGGCTTCCGCATTTGCAATACAGCAGTCCGGTCAGCAGGGCTTCGTTGCTGCGGGGTTTACGATATGCTTTGGATTTGTTGCGTTCCAGCGACTCCTGAATTTTTATCCAAACCTTGCCCGGAATGATGCCGGGGTGCAGACCGACAGCAACGATCCATTCACTTGGCGGCAGGTATTCGGTGGTCTTTCCTTTTTCCTGGTTCGTGCGGTTATAGGCCATAATACCATGAACGCCGTCAAAAGCACTTATGTCCGAAAACAAATCCGCATCAACTTTCACAAAATAGTCATAAGCGTCTTGGTCAGCAATAACATAGACCGGATTCTGCAAAACCGCCTTAATGGAAAAACGAGTGAAATATCTGTCGTTCTTTGTTTTGATGCCTCGTTTCATCAGTTCCGATTCGGTAATTGTCAGCGAATCCGTTTCTGCATATAAATCATAGACCGTTTTGACTATGTCCGCTTCTTCAGGAATGAGTTTCAGCTTGCAGGCCCTCTTAGTTTTGCCGTCCACGGTCACACTTTTTACGCTTTCCGAAGCATATCCGGTCGGCGTCACTCCGCCAAGCCATCTGCCGGTCTTTGCCAGTTCGTGCATATTGTCGCGGATTCGTTCTGCAATGGTTTCACGCTCCAACTGCGAGAATACGGAGGCAATATACATCATGGCCCGTCCCATGGGAGAACAGGTATCGAACTGCTCCTTGATGGAGACAAAAGAAATATCCAGACGTGCCAGCTCTTCGATAAGGCCTGCAAAATCGCTGATATTTCGGCTGATACGGTCAAGACGATAGACGATGATTGCCTTGAGCCTTCGGTTCCCGGCATCTTCCATCATCTTCTTGAAATCCGGACGGTTCAGATTGCCGCCGGAATAACCTTCGTCTTCGTACACAACTACTTTATCAAGCGCAGCATCTCCAAAATGCGCACGGACATATTCCTTACAAAGCTCCACCTGATTGCCGATACTCTCGCCTTTTCCGGTAAACCTGGATTTACGGGAATAAATCGCTATACTATCGTCATTTCTTCGCATCATGCCGTCCTCCTTGTATAGTTATGTTATGTACCTGCAACAATTATATCATAGAGTATTGGCAAAATAAACTTAGACAGGATGAAATATAATAACTCCATGTCGAAGCATCGCCAATGATTGACGCTTCAACACGTTAACAATTCAGTACAAAGCCGCACTTGTTGCACAACTTCATGTATCTTGGTATAATCATTTATGGATCTGTGCATTTGGTTGTGAGTATATGGCGTGGCCAACACCTTAATCAGGAGGGAATACTATGAAAAGAATACTTTCTTTAATGCTTTTATTGATTGTTTTTATGGGATGCAGTAATGCCCAAAACAGTGATAGACCGAATGGGGATGATATTATGGGGGATGTATGTATTACTGAAATAGAATGGTGTGGTACAGAGTGGGAACAAATTCAGTTCCCTATTGACTTGAATGAAGATGTATTGGAAGAAATTAAGCCAATTGAGACGGACCGGAGTGCAATAGAGGTTGCCGCGGCAATAATTGAAAAACTTCACGAAAGAAGAGAATTTTCCGATTATACATTGATTTCAGTTATTCATTCGACGGAAGACGATGTGTGGCGTTTCGAATATTCAATTGATCAACGAAATATGGATGCTGACGATTTAATTGATTGCGGGTGTTTATATGTTGCAATTGATGGAGCGGAAGGAGAATTGATTAAAGCTTGGCTTGAGAAATAGAGTACCAAAACGCGCAGGGCGATATAGTCAAGCTGATTGACAAAATAGGCTCAACGGTAGTAGAGTATACCTACGATACTTGGGGCAAGCTGCTCTCAACGACCGGCTCGCTCGCAGCAACCTTCGGCGCTGAGCAGCCATTCCGCTATCGCGGATATTGTATACACCACCAATCTAAGGATTGGCGGACGAAGAAACCGGCTGATACTAACTTCAAGGGATAACCATTGGCCGAGGGATGGAAAAGGTTAATCGTGCAGCCGGCCTCACTGACACCGCGACATATTCCCAAGATGCTCTTTGGAAACCACTAAAAGAAAGCTATTACAACGGAATAAAGAAAGTATTTGGAGAGAAAGCAGCCAATTCAGTGAGTTGTGCATGTAATAAGCTTTATATAAAAACGATGCGCACATTAGGTGCTGTAATCTACGATTCAGGTTTAAATGGCTATGCCCAGGCAGGACAATTCTATGGTATGGAGTTGGAGGTTTTTACAGGATATGGGAATTTGGTGCGAATGTATTAAGTGGGTCCAAAAACCAAATAAGAAATGGAAATCTCCATTTACAGATCTAGACTTCCATAATTGCACATACACTTATTCAAAGATTTACTTAGGCTCAAAAGCAAAAGTATGTCTTTGTGACAAGAAAATTGAGTTCAATTTTTCTTTTTCTGTTCGAGATGGAATCCTGGTAAAAATCAACTGCAATCAACCATATAGAGTTTTATTCCAATATGTTGATGGTTCATATTATATTAATGATGATAGTAATATCGACTATAAAAGATTGATAGAATCGCTATCTATGATTAGAAATGACACATTTATGCACCATCAACGGGAAATATATGCAAAATTGGAAGAGACAATGTTTGATTTTATAGCTGTTTCTTTTCTGTAATATGATGCCAACGGCAGTCAGCAGCTTGTAACGCTCAGCAACGGAAAGACGATTGAATACGCTTACGGTGCAACGACCGGGAGGCCGGACTATATAACGCTGCACCTTGATTCGGATTATGTAGTGGACTGGACATATAAGTCCGGAGCAAACGGCTCAACTACAGCCCTTATCTCGACCTATACCAACGGTAGCGATGCGAGGTATAACTACAATTACGATGCCAACGGCAATATAACGCAGATCTGGCGCGGCAGCGTAACATTTGCCAACGCTTCCGAGAAGTATTCGTATGTTTATGACGAGGCCAACCAGCTTATCCGTGAGAACCTCTGTTATGGTACCGGCAACAGCAATAACGCTACCATAACCTATGAATACGACAGCTGGGGCAACCTGCTCAATA
>SFIR01000029.1 GCA_004556165.1 Clostridiales bacterium
TAGTGTTGTTTTAGATGGTACAAAAACCCGAAGAATACGAACGCATACGCATATGTCGTTTGAGAGTAGTGTTGTTTTAGATGGTACAAAAACTCGTATCAAGGTCGATTTGAAATTCGATCTGTTTGAGAGTAGTGTTGTTTTAGATGGTACAAAAACATCATGCGAATCCGCTTTCGATAGACATCGGTTTGAGAGTAGTGTTGTTTTAGATGGTACAAAAACTTAAATGTATGAATTTTTCTTTGCAGTAAAGTTTGAGAGTAGTGTTGTTTTAGATGGTACAAAAACAAGACTGGAGAACTCAGATTGAATTTCGTCGTTTGAGAGTAGTGTTGTTTTAGATGGTACAAAAACTTCACACCATGCAGCACCATGGTGGAACTTGTTTGAGAGTAGTGTTGTTTTAGATGGTACAAAAACCGGAGAGAGTGTGAGGAGAGCGAGAGGGAGGTTTGAGAGTAGTGTTGTTTTAGATGGTACAAAAACTATGCCGTTTAATGGAAATGTACTAATTGCGTTTGAGAGTAGTGTTGTTTTAGATGGTACAAAAACTAAGGTAGAACTTCCTTTGCGTTATAATTCGTTTGAGAGTAGTGTTGTTTTAGATGGTACAAAAACCGAAGGATGAAGCTTAGCCGATTCAAGACTGTTTGAGAGTAGTGTTGTTTTAGATGGTACAAAAACAAAAGCTGGGGAAAATATTATGCCGCGAGTGTTTGAGAGTAGTGTTGTTTTAGATGGTACAAAAACATAGGCGACTACTCGGATAAGAACGGAGCGGTTTGAGAGTAGTGTTGTTTTAGATGGTACAAAAACCAATCTTATGGTCGATATGATCTTCAGATAGTTTGAGAGTAGTGTTGTTTTAGATGGTACAAAAACGAGGTGTTTACATGGTCTTAGATCGTCTTTGTTTGAGAGTAGTGTTGTTTTAGATGGTACAAAAACTAAGGTAGTACTTCCTTATCTTTATAGTTAGTTTGAGAGTAGTGTTGTTTTAGATGGTACAAAAACTTGCTCGAGGTGGGATATTTGTACCCTAAAGTTTGAGAGTAGTGTTGTTTTAGATGGTACAAAAACTTATTGCAAAACGACCCTGCGTTTGCGAGCGTTTGAGAGTAGTGTTGTTTTAGATGGTACAAAAACGACCGAAAGAGTTAGTATTAGTAGATATCGGTTTGAGAGTAGTGTTGTTTTAGATGGTACAAAAACCATGTAGATCCCCCTTCTGGAACAGCCTTTGGTTTGAGAGTAGTGTTGTTTTAGATGGTACAAAAACACCAACTGCTGTTAATATGGGGTATTCATCGTTTGAGAGTAGTGTTGTTTTAGATGGTACAAAAACTCTGGTTGGCGAAATAGTCTATGAGATAGTGTTTGAGAGTAGTGTTGTTTTAGATGGTACAAAAACAAACCGAAACGATA
This sequence comes from Clostridiales bacterium, assembly GCA_004556165.1. Lineage (GTDB taxonomy): Bacteria > Bacillota > Clostridia > Christensenellales > CAG-138 > PeH17. Next base: position 1,429 of record SFIR01000029.1, read on the forward strand.
AGATATATCATTCCACGTTTGAGAGTAGTGTTGTTTTAGATGGTACAAAAACTACAGAAATGGCAGTCGTTTCTACTTGAGTGTTTGAGAGTAGTGTTGTTTTAGATGGTACAAAAACCAGTTCAAACGCCCTCAAATCACCGTCGCGGTTTGAGAGTAGTGTTGTTTTAGATGGTACAAAAACCCGATATTTCGTTTATTCATCAAATCACTGCTTTGCTTGCGATGCACGTGGGGATGTGATCGACTATGCCGCAAATCTTTTTAGCTTGCCGGTTTATGAGGCAGTGCAGCGGCTGGCGGCAGACTTTTGCATCAATGCGGACAGACCGTCAACACAAGCCGTTCTTGAAAAACGCATACGGAAATAATGATTCCTCGGGTATTCCGGGGGATCATTTTTTACGGCCGATACTTAAAACTCTCATGCCGTGGGATAAATAGGAGAGGATCATGATTTTACAAAAACTTTACGTTATCTTTAGGTGCGTATGGTAGTGTAAAATACGCCCGGAGATATAATAACAGTGCAACAAAACAAAAGGAGATAATTAAAATGAAAAAGATAATTACATCTTTACTCGCAATCGTTCTTACACTTTCCTGCATGCTCAGCCTCTCGGCTTGTGGCAGCACCGAGAAGAACATCACGGTTGTTGTAAGGGAACAAGGAAGCGGAACAAGGGAAGCCTTTGATAAGGTTGTTACCGACGGTGAGCATTTCCTTGAAGAAAAGGATGCTGACGGAAAAAAGGTATATAACACGACCAACACCGCCGTACAGCAGACGAAAACGGGTACCGTTCTTTCTGCTGTCGCCTCTGACAAAAATGCAATCGGTTACATTTCCCTCGGTTCGCTCAATGACAGCGTAAATGTTGTTTCCGTTGACGGCGTTATGCCGAGCGAAGCAACCGTACTCGACGGTACATACAAAATTCAGCGCCCCTTCGTTGTCATGACAAATGCAAATGTAACGCTGAATCCAATCACCGCTGATTTTATGAATTACCTCAGGAGTGCGGATACTAAAGCACACGCAGAAGCGGCAGGCTGTATTTTCCTTGAGGACAGCGCAAAACGCGCAAATGAGGGCTGCACGCCCATTGAAGTTACTGCCTACACAAAGCAGGCGAGCTTACCTGCGGGCGGCAAAATCATCGTGCGCGGCTCGACCTCCATGGAGAAATTCATCAACGCGGCTGCCAAGGCATATGCTGAGCTTTACGGCGTCGGCGCAGAAGAAATCTTCGATATTCAGCTTGAAGGATCTTCCGTCGGCAGAAAAGCGGTTGAAGATGATACAAACGGTAATGTGATCGGTCTTTCCTCGGCTTCTGTAAATCAATCCGACATTACTTCGTTTAACGTTTGCCTCGATGCGGTTGTGGTAATAGTACACAAGGATAATACCGCCATTTCAAATCTAACCCTGAAAAATCTCTACGATATTTTCAGCGGCAGGATAACAAAGTTCAGCGAAATCGGTGAATAATGCATGATGAACAAGGCTAAATCAAAAGAAACTTTTGGAAAAGCCCTGTTCGGGATAACGGCGGTAATATGTATTATCGCCGTTATCGCCATATTCGCTTTTCTTATTATTAAAAGCGTACCCGCATTTAATAAGCTTGGTATCTTTGATTTTGTGTTTGGAGATAATTGGTCGCCCGATAGAAACGATACCTTTGATACCGAAAACATCTCGGGCAGTTACGGCATTTTCTCGATGATCGTCGGCACATTGGCCGCAACGGTCGGTGCGCTCCTGTTTGGCGGTGTGCTTGGATATTTCACAGCCGTATTCATTGTATTTTTCTGCCCTAAGAGGTTGAAAAGAATATTTTCCTCGGTAATCAACCTTCTTGCGGGAATACCGTCCGTCGTTTACGGATTTTTCGGTATCGTGTTCTTGCTTCCTCTGCTATCCAATATTGCTCCAAACAACGGAAGCGGTTTACTTGCAACATCAATCATTCTCGGCATCATGATCCTGCCGACCGTTGTATCGCTTTCAAAAACAAGCATTGAAGCAGTACCGCAGCAGTATTATGAGGGTGCTTTGGCGCTTGGCTCTAATCATTCGGAAGCTGCTTTCAGAGTTGTTGTCCCGGCTGCGAAGTCTGGCATTTTGGCTTCGCTTGTTTTGGGTGTGGGGCGTGCGCTCGGTGAAACGATGGCGGTCGTTATGGTTGCCGGAAACGCGCCGACATATCCGAACGGCTTATTTAACAGCTTCCGCGTCATGACGGCAAACATCGTTATGGAAATGGGGTATGCAGGCGAGCTTCAGGAGGGCGCGCTGATCGCAACGGGCGTTATCCTGCTCATTTTCGTCTTGATTGTTAATGTGGTGTTCAATACAATATCCAATAGATCGGTAAAAAAACTGGTGGATATAAGCACGAAAAAAGGCCGTGCCAAGAGACCTTCGCCGTTTGGTGCGATTAAAGAAAGAATCGCGGCTATCGCCTATAAGATGAAAATTATTTCCGTCGAAAAAGGCATAGCAATCGGTGCAGGAGTATTATCGGGTGTATCCCTTATATTGATTATCGGTTTTGTCTTTGCGAACGGCCTGCCCGAGCTTATTACTAATCCGCATTTGCTTGTCGGAAAATACGAGTTCGGAAGCGAGAATATCACGATACTGCCGAGTATAGTTTCAACGCTTATGGCGGTTGCCCTGAGCTTGGTTATCGCTGTTCCGGTAGGTATTATGACAGCCGTATTTCTTAATGAGTACACGAAGAAAAACAGTATTCTTGTCAAGATCATCCGCACAGCGATAGATATACTCTCGGGGGTTCCGTCCATTGTCTACGGTTTGTTCGGCATGATAACCTTTGTAAAGGTGTTCGGCGGTTCAAGCAGTATCATAGCGGGGTCTCTCACGGTAAGCATCATGCTGATTCCGACGATTGTACGTTCAACGGAAGAAAGCCTGAAATCTGTTTCGGACAGCCTGCGTGAGGGCAGCTTCGCGCTCGGTGCTGGAAAACTTCGCACGATTTTCAAAATCGCGCTTCCGTCAGCCTTGCCGGGTATCATGTCAGCCGTTATACTGAGCATGGGCAGAGTTATCAGCGAATCTGCGCCGTTCCTTTATACGATGGGCTCCGTCATTTCGGCGATGCCTACGGGGTATGGGGACAGCGGCGCGACGCTCGCCGTAGCATTATATCAGCTTTCCGGTGAGGGTTGGTATTTGAATGAAGCGTACGCAACGGCAGTTGTGCTTATCGTTATTGTGCTTTCGCTCAATTTCCTTGCAGAGTTTATTTCAAATAAGCTCACAAGAAAGCTTAAAGGAGTCTAAAAATGTCGAAAAAGAATAATATAACCACAGAATTCGGGCAGAACATTTCGGTAAAAAATGCGAACCTCTGGTACGGCGATTTTCAAGCCTTGAAAAATATCAATATTGAAATCCCCGAAAGGAAGATTACAGCATTCATAGGCCCTTCGGGCTGCGGTAAATCAACCTTTTTGAAATGCTTTAACCGTATGAATGATCTCGTTGCCGGCTGCCGCATCGAAGGCGACTTCAAAATCGGGGAGGTTGATATTTACGGGAAAACCGATGTGAATGAGCTTCGCAAAAATGTAGGCATGGTATTCCAAAAGCCCAACCCTTTCCCCATGAGCGTATACGATAATATCGCTTACGGGCCGCGCACATTCGGTATTCATAACAGGCGCGAGCTTGATGCTATTGTGGAGGAATCCCTGAAATCCGCCGCCATGTGGGACGAACTGAAGGATCGCTTGAATAAATCCGCACTCGGTCTTTCCGGAGGACAGCAGCAGAGATTGTGCATTGCAAGAGCATTGTCGGTAAAGCCGAAGATCATTTTGATGGACGAGCCGACATCTGCGCTTGACCCCATCTCTACCGGCAGAATTGAGGAGCTTTGTGAGGAATTATCGAAGAACACTACGATTGTAATGGTAACCCACAATATGCAGCAGGCTACGCGAATTTCGGATAAAACCGGCTTCTTCCTTCTCGGCGAGCTTATTGAATTCGGAGATACGGATGATATTTTCACAGAACCGAAGGACGAGCGCACCGAAAGATATATTACGGGCAGATTCGGTTGATGGCCGCATGGTTGAAAAAAGCAGAATAATGTTATATAATAAGGAGAATGGATATGTCTGTAAGAAAACAGTTTGAAGAAGACCTTTCACAGCTTAAAACGGAGCTTGTGAAGATGTGCCGTTTAACCGAGAATATGATTGAAACGGCAATAAAGGCATTGACGGAGCAGGACCCGGAGCTCGGCAGAAGCATAAGCGCAATGGATAAACAAGTCGATGACTACGAAATGGACATTGAGAAGAAATGCATGCGTATTCTGCTGAAACAACAGCCCGTTGCAAAGGATTTCCGGGAGGTTTCATGCGCGCTGAAAATGATTACCGACATTGAGCGCTTTGGCGACCAGGCAAGCGATATCGGAGATATTGTTTACACCTTCCACGGCGCACCCTATATTAAAAAGCTCACCCACATAACGGAAATGGGCAAGCTCGCAATCAAAATGGTATCGGAGAGCGTTAATTCCTTTATCCGTAACGATGAAGCCCTTGCCGACCGGGTTGTTGCTCTTGACGACAGAATGGACGATCTCTTCCTTACGGTCAAGGAGGAGCTTATATCGCTCATTCGTCAGGACGGAAGAAACGGCGATCAAGCGATTGAACTCATGATGATAGCGAAATATCTTGAACGAATCGGCGACCATGCCGTAAACGTAGCGGAATGGACGAAATATTATGAAACGGGGGTACACACGAAGTATTGATATGAAGGACGCTAACGCATTAATCTACGTTGTAGAGGATGACGAAGGCATACAGGAAGTATATGAGGGCGCTTTTGAGGATGAATACCTTGTAAAAATCTTTTCTTCGGGGAAGGAGTTTTTTGAGGCATTTGAAAAGGTGAGGCCGAATATCGTGATTCTTGATATTATGCTTCCGGATATGGACGGCTACACGATACTTACGAAAATTCGGGAGATGGATGAGCGGGTGCCCGTTATTATTGTCAGTGCAAAATCCGATGAAATTTCGTTTATCAAAGGGCTCAACAAGGGTGCAGACGATTATATGTCAAAGCCGTTTTCCGTTCTTGAACTTATGGCAAGAGTGAAAACGAATCTGCGGCGTGCAAATCTGTATGTAACCAATTCAGGTGGATTTACAGTCGATAACAACACCTATAAAATTTTCTATAAAGGCAAAGATCTGAAGCTCACCCTCAAAGAATTCAAATTGTTTAAGATGCTGATAGGTCAAGCGGGAATAACCGTTAATCGCGAAACGCTGTTCCGTGAGGTCTGGGGTGAGGAGTACATGGGCGAAACAAGAACGCTTGATATGCACATTGCAGCCTTGCGCGATAAAATCAAGAATGCGGGCGGCAGCGGCGAATGTATCGTTACTGTCAGAGGGATTGGGTATAGGTTCGAGAATATATGAAAAAGAATATCTTTATTAAAAGCTTTGCCATAGCTCTGCTGTCGGTATTGATAGTATCTCTATCGGGAATCGGCGTAACCTATTTCAGCAATAAAAGCCTTGTTTCCGAACGCCTTATTACGGAAACCGAACTTGCGGCCGCATTGCTTGACAGCACAGAGGATTTCAGCGCACTTGATATTTTCAGATATCAGGATGAGTGCCGCATTACAGTAATATCAATGAGCGGTGATGTGCTGTACGACAGCGATATTCACGAACAGCTTGAAAACCATCTTGACCGCGAAGAAGTCGCGGCAGCCATTACGGGAACGCCTAAAACGGTTGAGCGTTATTCGGAAACGTTCAGCTGTAAAATGACTTACTATGCCGTTAAGACAATGTTTTCGGACGGCAGCGAGGCTATTCTGCGTCTTGCTGTAAGGAGTGCGGAAATCGACAATTATATCATTTCAACTATCCCGTTTCTCTGTATTGCCCTTATCATCAGCGCGATTGTTGCCGGGGTTTTTGCAAAGAAGCTTTCCGAAAGCGTTGCGGACAGAATAACCGATATTTCCAAAAGCCTTAAAAGCGTAAATGACGGTAACTATATTCCTCTTAAAACAGATATGAAGGACAGCGAGTTTTTTGCGGTATATGATGAGATCAACGCGCTCAACAGCAAGACTGTTTCTCATATCCGAAGCGAAGAAAACGAGCGTGAAAGGCTGAATACCGTTCTTGATAATATTTCGCAGGGCATTATTGCACTCTCAAAAGATAAGAAAATAGTATTTATAAACGGCAGCGCGCTTTCCTTGTTTGGCAGCAACAGCTCCGTTGTTTCAAAAGAGCTTGTGTATCTTATCGACGATCAAAACCTTTTGAATAAAATCACAAACGCTCCGAGCGATACAAACAGCCGCTTTGAGTGCGCTTTTAAGGATAAGACCTTACTTGTCGAAACCATCATGCCGCAGGGGCAGCTGCTCCGGGATGAGATAAGCAGTATTATCATTCTTTCGGATATTACGCCGGAAAAGGACCTCGCGCGTCAAAAAGAAGAGTTCTTCGCCAATGCTTCGCATGAACTGAAAACCCCATTGACCGCTATGCTCGGCCTTACCGAACTCGCTCTTGCGAAAAGCAAAGAAGACCGCCGTATGCGTTTCAATGGATGTGATTGCAAATGAGGTCATTGCCGAGCTATCCGAAGCCATTAAAGCTAAAAACATTACAGCCGCCATATCCGGTAAAGTAGCGGTTTGGGCAGATGAAAAGCGAATGTATGAACTTATGCAGAATCTTCTTTCCAATGCTGTGAACTATAACAAAGACGGCGGAAAAATTGATGTAATCTTTGAAGAAACGGCTAATGCCTCTGTTATACGCGTCAAGGATACGGGTATAGGCATTGCCAAGGAGAATATTCCTCATTTGTGTGAGCGGTTTTATCGCGTGGACAAATCCCGTTCACAAAAGACGGGAGGAACGGGTCTTGGCCTTGCAATCGTCAAGAACCGGAAAAATACACAGCGGCGCTTCCGCAAAATTGAAGTGCCTAAAATAGTAAACGGAGAATTTGAATGGAAAAATTAAGAGGGAAAAAAGGCTTTATCTGTGATATGGACGGTGTGATCTATCACGGAAACAAACTTCTTGACGGCGTAAAAGAATTTGTCGATTGGTTATACCGTGAAAACAAGGAATTTCTGTTTCTGACCAATGCCAGCCGCAAAACGCCAAAGGAGCTGCAGCAGAAGATGTCCCGCCTGGGCTTGGACATCAGCGAGGATCATTTCTACACCAGTGCCCTTGCCACTGCAAAATTTCTGCAAAACCAAGCGCCGGGCTGCAGTGTTTATGCAATCGGGGAGCATGGGCTTTACAATGCGCTGTATGACGCAGGCATCAGCATTAACGAGGTTGACCCTGATTTTGTGGTTGTGGGCGAAACGGATGATTACGGCTATAACCATATTCAAACGGCTATGAACCTCGTCAATAAGGGAGCAAGATTGATTGCCACAAATACCGACCTCACGGGCCCCATTGAGGGCGGCATCGCTCCTGCCTGCCGCGCGTTTGTTATGCCCATTGAGGCGACCACGGGTAAAAAGGCTTATTATATCGGCAAGCCCAATCCGCTGATGATGCGTACCGGACTGCAAATGCTGAATGTGCATTCCTCGGAAGCTGCGATGATAGGAGACAGAATGGATACGGATATTGTAGCGGGTATTGAAACAGGTCTTGACACTGTGCTGGTACTCAGCGGCGTTACGACAAGGGAAAGCCTGAAAGCATTTCCGTACAGGCCGAGGCTTATTCTGAACGGAGTCGGGGATATTGTGGGGTAATCCTCATGCGTTCGAAAAGAATACTTACAATGCAGGATTTGTCCTGTGTGGGACAATGCTCATTGACCGTAGCGCTCCCGGTACTGTCTGCATACGGTGTGGAGACCTGTGTGCTCCCAACAGCCATACTTTCAAACCATACTGCCTTTGAAAAATGGAGCTGCCTTGATTTGACGCCTGAAATGAATCATATTATTGCTGCATGGAGGGAAAACGGTTTCAAATTCGATGCTTTCCTGCTGGGGTATCTCGGCTCCGCCGATATTATGAATATTGCAAAGGTCTGCTTCAGGGATTTTGCCGCAGACGGTGCAAAAATAATTATTGACCCGGTCTTTGGCGATAACGGGAAGCTTTATCCGGCATTTGATAAGGGATATGTTGCGGCAATGGCGGAGCTGATCGAATCAGCGGATATTATCCTTCCGAATTTGACAGAAGCTTGCTTCTTAACCGAAACAGAGTACAAAGCAAATGATAGCGTTGAAACTGCGAAGAAAGCGGTACTGCGGCTTGCAGAACGAACAAATGCAGCTATTGTTGTGACGGGCGTGGAGCAGGGCGGCAGGATCGGAGAATTGATTTACTCCGATGAAGAGTTTACCGAGATATGGGCTGAGAAGCTGTCGCATCACTTCAACGGTACCGGCGATTTGTTTGCTTCTGTTTTCACGGCAGTATATCTGAAAAGCGGAGATATGAGGGCAGCATGTGAAGCGGCAGGAGCTTTCGTTGCCGAAAGCATTCGCGCAACAGATGCTTCCCATACCTACGGTGTCAACTTCGAATATGCGCTGAACCATCGCAAACAACAATAGAAGCCGAAATTGAGTTCGGGGACAGATGTCAGCATTGTCGGTGACGATGCGATTTTGCTCCAAGGAGCCATGCCGATACAACCCGATTACGGCCCGTTGATTTTTAGTAATATAGGCTCCATTGTTTTTCATATTTAGCTGACGGATTCGGGTGTGCAGCACATAAGCAAAAAGCGAACGTATCCTGAAGGACACTTTCGCTTTTCACTTCTAAATTATTATTGTTCCGCCATGTCACGCAGGCGGTTGGTTTCCGGCCGCATCCACAAGAATCAGGGTCAGACCGATATATCCGGCGAGAACCGGCGCGATCAGAGACAACAGTACGAGACAAATGATGGCAGTTTCGGCTTTTTGCGCAAATACCGAAAGGCCGGCACGATGCCTGCCACAGCCGGTGGTAGAAGAAGAACAGCTGTTCCCGGCGTCATGCGTTTGTCTACTTCTTATAGAGGGTATCCTCTACACGCAGCGTGTCGATCATATCGGTGAACCAGTGCAGCTCATCCAGAAATTTTCGGCGAAGTCCTTCCACATCAGCATTACTTTTCCCAAGTTCAAAGAAGTCGCGCCCGGTCTTGACCGCAACGTGCAGCTTTCCGTTTCGCAGGAAAGACAGATATACAGTGCCGCCGCTCTTGTCCGCCATAGCGAGAATATATTCCATCATGTGCGGTGTGAGGATGTAGTACGCTTCCTGCGGATTATCCGCTCTGACACAGAAGCGCTTGCTAAACTGCTCATTATCCATCGTGACATTGCTTTTCATACATCTGCGGTCTTTTTGGGTCCACTCGGAGATATATACTTCGCCGACAAGTTCCTTGCCGAAGTCGCAGGTAAGCCACTGCCCCTTAAAGAGCGTATTTCTGCTCTTCTGCGAGACTCCGTTTTCATCGATGTACTCTGTCTCATCGATCAGCTCGATGTCGCCCAGTTCAATGTTCAGCCCATTGTAGACTGCCTTGATATGATCGCTGCCATCCGTGCAGTTATAGGAGAACGGAAAAACCATGCTGCCGGGGTTTATTCTGCCCCAAGGGTTATATTCCACAGCATCACCCAGCACCTCCGTCAGCACACCGCTGATGACATTTTCGCTGAGGAGCTTTTTGGCCACACCGGCGCTCTTGCCCCACAGATACCCGCCGGCCAGCAAGACCACCAGAAAGAAGATAGCCAGAGGTATCTTTTTCAGGAAGAACATCAGGATCATCGCCGCGCCGGAGCCGTAGATCATAACGTTGGCAATCTTTTCTTTAATGCGGGCGGAATTGATCTCTGCCTCCAACTGTTCTTTCGTCATCATCTGCTTTTCTTCCAAAATAGCATTTCCTTTCTCAGAACGACGTTTTTACATCTTCGCGCTTGCTTGAGTCTGCGGCGAAGAATTCCTTCGGCTGGCGCGAGCCTGCCAGCAGCTTGGCCGGGAACATAGCAATCGCCGTGTTGTAGGCGGTGACGCTGCTGTTATACAACCGCCGCGCCGCCTGTAAATGCTCTTCCGCATCGCGGATACCACGCTGAAGCTCTACGAAAACATCGCTGGAGCGAAGCTCCGGATAGCCCTCCGCCACGGCAAAGAACTTACCGCTCAGGGAATCCATCTGCTGTTGGGCATCGTTCATCTCCTCGACGCTCATGCCGCGGCGCAGTTCGATGACCTTTGTGAACAGCTCGCTTTCATGCGCCATATAGCCCTTGGCGGTGTCCAGCATTTTGGCAAGCATATCGTAGCGCTTGGTCAGCGCCACCTCCACTCCGGAAAGGCTCTCCTGCACACGGATTTCCTTTTTCCTAAAGTCATTGACTGTTCTGATGCACCAGAAGGCGACCAGAGCGAGAATAAATAACAATAGCCGGAACCATTTTCTTATCCTTTCTTGATCAAGACCGAAACGGATCACATTTCTGCGCAGGATTCCCGAATGAGATCGAGAAGTGCTGCCATGGCGGTAAGCGAAGCCGTGTAGCTCATGCGTATCCCGTTGATATCCTTAAGGTCCTGTTTATCGGGAACGCGCGAAAATGTATAGCTTGTGTGAAGCGCCAGCATCAGTTCACCGTTGTGCAGGCTAAAGGCGGCTACCCTGCCGTTGGCAGCGAGGACCTCCAGCTTGCCGATCAGCTCGCGAAGCTGCGGCGTCACTGCGTCGTCCGCCTCTTTTCCGTCTGAGGTGTGGGCGGAATAGTAGCGGCTGAAGGCGACGGGATCGTAGAGACCGCCATCCTTTCGCGTCGGATAATAGCGTCTGAGGTCGTCGACATTCTCGGGAATGCCGTTCTTTCGCACGACATATTCAAACTCGGATCGGTCGCGCAGGACAATATCGGTAACGGGGCCGCAGACATCCCTGCATCGCAGCACAACGCCGTAAAACGCGCCTGAGATATAGGTACTGCTGTCCTCCGGGTGGTCCACCATCAACCTGCGGCTCAAAAGCACGTTGGCGGCAGAGAACCGCATGCCATTACGGACACCCTCATGGAAATCCGTTATCCTGCAATCCTCCCATGGAGAGCGCACGGGATTGGTGCTTTTCAGAAAGGATTCGTCGATGGGCATCTCGGGATTTTCGGGCTCGGGGCCGAACATACGCGCCAGTTCCCCGTAAAAGTAACCGCCGAGCTGCTGAATCAGAAGGGCATTTTTCTTTTCTTCCGCCCGCATCGGAATCATTTTCATGATAACAATTCCTAAAATGATCATAAGCACAAGCAGCGGAATACCGCTGACGCCATCCTGCAGCAGAGCCTGAACAACCCCCACGATGAACACGGCGACGACCAAAACACCCCCGATGCGCTCAATGGTCTCATAATGTTTCACCTTTCGGGACAGTTCCTCGTCGCTCAGCTTTACAACCTCGGCCGCGGACAATTTATCTTTCTTCATTGATGTCATCCTCCATAAATAGGCTGCATTCAGCAGAAAAGCCCATAGGATCTCCCGGCAGCCCGGAATATTGGCCCGATCCGAGCCCGTTTCTGTGCCGGTTTCTTCTTCCCATGCGGTCAGGGAAAACAGGGGAACTGGCGGCTTTGGGAATCTCCCGATACGCCGGACTGTCAAAACCACAGTAATACGAGGGCAAATTCTGTGAGCATATATGTTCCGTCATTGCTCACTTTACTGTTCTTATTGCAGTCCTGATTTTAATTCTCTCTTTACTTTTCCTTAACCGTCTATCCGGTAATAAGCGCCTTCATCGCCCCAGATGATAACGCCTTCATCAAAATCAAATACACGGATTGAAAGACCGTCATACATGGCAGAATTTGCATAATAGGTACTGCTTTCATCTGTGGAGTAGGAGAATGTGCCGTAATCCATTTCTGTACCTTCAGTGTCGCCGGGCGCACGCTGATAATAGCTCCAGTTTCCGCAACTGTCTATTATGATATAAGTATCTGCCAAAGGGTCGCCATCGTAATACCAAGTACCTTGGAACTCCGAAATATCCCGATGGTACAGCTCGGAATCACCCTCCCCACTGTCATCTTCCGAAACTAAGTGGCTGAAGTTGCCGAGGGTGGTGATGTTAATTCGGTCACCCTCCAGTTCGATTTGGCCGCCGTCTATGGTGCCGCCCCGGGAGCTGTAGATATAGGTAACATCCTCTTCCGGTACATACAAAAGATAACCTTCATCCATCATATCGCCGTTAGAATAGAACTTCCATTTGCCCTCACTATCGAACTCTATGTACATGACATCGGATTGGTTGTCCGCATCGCCCAGCCAGACGCCCTCGTACATACTGAAATCATCTACGGGGTCCTCATCGGTGGGATCATTGACTACTATGGGATGGTGGAACCAGGAGTCATGCGGTTGATAAACATATCCCTCGCCTTCCTTCCACGTCCACACAATGTATGATTCGCTCATATCCGAATGAGAGAGGTATACCTGCAGATCGCCGTTATTGTCACCGGTAAAGTCACTGAAGCTGATCTCGCCGAGACGCCAGTCCTTATCGTTATCGCCGATCTCGTCCGTCGGAAGCTCGGCTGTGCCAAACAGCTCGTGCTTTTCATCGTCGTAATAGAGATATACCGCGTTCAGGTCGTGGCAGACACACACATCGATCTGCTTCCCGTTCCGTGTGACAGTGCCATAGGCATCAATCACATCGGTGTCACGCCATTTTCTGCCCGAGCTGCCGCAGCCTGTCAGCAAAGCAAGGCTAAACAGCGCAATCGTCAGCAGACAAAAAAACCGTTTGCCGGTTCGATTTGACGCACATTAGTGTCTATCTTTCCGATCTTCTGATATGTTCTCTTATTTCTGCTTCATGTTCGATACAATAAGCGTAACTATTCCGCATAAATTCTTCAATGCTTTGCGTCCTGTACATATCATCCAACGTATCCAGAATCAGCTTTCCATCCGCTTTCATATCAAAGAAATACGGGTAGATGCAGCCTCCGTTTTCTCTTCGGAAATAGGGATTTATAGAACTGAGCCGTTCATCTTTCATTATGGACTCAACCACCATTTCGCTCAATATCCATTTTAGCGATGGACGTTCATATTCATCATAGCTATCCTGAAACAGACGATTCCAAACGTAGAACCAAACGAAATGTATTATCTCATGAATACCTTCGCCGATAGCGCCTTTTTCGCTGTTCAAATAAAAAGTATCATAGCTTTTTGCTGTCAAAAAACGGGGTTCTATGGGATTCATGCTTACGTTGCATCTTATATCGTTAAACAGGTTTACGCAATCAACGCAGAAAGCATCCGACAGCGCCGCAGCAATCTGCTCTTTGCATACTTCCCACTGCCTGGAGTATAGTGCTGCCTTTTCATTGATGGTATCCCCTAACTCAGCATAAACCTTCCTCATGGTATGCTCAATGTATTCTCTCCTTTTAGGAAAGGGCAGACTTGCCGCATAGGCTTTATCCAGTTGAGGATAGAAATGGTATAAAGGCTCCGACCAGAATGCCGATTCATCTTCTGCCTGAAATTCCATAATCTGCGAGATCATATAATCTATACCGGGATTCACAAAGGTTACTTCCATCTTTCAAACCTCCATATCATTATATGCTAAACGGTTATTTCCCGTCTAATTATGTATGCTAACATCAAAACCGATGCCGATACCTTGTTTGCTTAGTTATTGAGTAAATCATCCATTCGTTGTTCCAATATCTCGTCTATTCTGAACATACTGACATAGCTCGAAAACGCTCGATTCATTTCTGCCGGTGTCTTATGATACACCTGCACCATTGCAGATGCCATATCCTGCTGCTTATAGAAGCGCATATAACTTTCGATTCCGTATACGGCTATCAGCCAATCCGTAAAAGCTCCCATGATGGGATAAGTGATGGTGCAGGCCTCGGCAAAGAAGTTATCTTTATCCAGAAGCTTATCCACCGGTATATAACGGCCTGTCTTTAGATAGTAGCCCGTCCAGTCCATGTTTTGAATACCCCCCCATTTACGGTCAAAATACATAGCCAAGCCCTCCCTAATCGCAGGACAATCCGGGCGATTCACCGTGTAGCTTATGATATGGGCATCTTCGTGGAAGCCAATGCACCGTATCTGCTCATTGTACACTGCATAGATCTTGTTGGGCGGTGCAGCAAAACCATTGCAAGGGTCGTTGTCACCATAGATTCGCCCGACTTCTTCCGGAGAATCACAGAGATAGTATTCGATCTTGAACTCCGGCGCAACACAAAGAACATCGCAGATATAGCGGAAGCAAGACTCTTGATAGGCGGCGATTACCGCTATATCCTGCTCAGCCTTGGTATTCTCACCGTAGTTAAATATGTAGTGTTCACTTTCATACTGCTTCATAATCAGACATTCCCTCTTGCCCCGGTATGTTCTTTTCGGTCAATCCAAATATCAGTTTCATTTCAATCCTCAATCAGAGGATAGCTGTGCTGTTCTCAAACTGTGCCATCATTTTCTCATAGAAACCGATATAGTAATCCAGCCGCTGGAGCCATAGATTCTTTGCGGTTGCGGTGCCGAGCTTCATTTCCTTTAAGCTATTCAGCTTCTCGATAGTTCCTGTAACTTTAGCCTTTTTCTCATCCAGACTCATTTCGCTGAATTTGATGAATTGCAGCGTTTCATAGATGCGGTAGGCATCGAAGCGATCTATGTTATCTGCATCTCCCACCGTTTCGCAGAACGGTGTCCGTTCCCATTCAAAATCAGCCCTATCATCCACATGGATAGCAATGCCATAGCAAATCTCATTGACGGCATCAGGAGCAAGACCTAATCCTTCCAGAAACGGCCTCGCGATTTCGGCACCGCGCCGACCGTGGTTCATATGATCCTCACGGGTCACCATTTCCTCGCAGTAAGCGATGTCGTGCAGCAAACCGGCAATCACCGCATGGGTTACATCAAAGCCCTCTGCTTCAGCAATGTTCTTTGCGATGTTAGCCACCCGATATGAGTGCTCCAGACGATAGTCCCTATCCTTAGGATTGTTCCGGAAATATGCACTATCTGCAGAGGTTTGTCTTAAAAACGCTTCCGTCCCGGCAATCATTTCATTGTCCATTATTTTGACCTTCTTTCCGTTCATTTCATATGCCGCGATATGCTCAATATCATTGTCAGAAAAACGGTTATTGCCTGCCTAAACATAATGGAAAGCAGACCCATTACTCATCTGTCAACCCAAAAAGCATTGATGGGAGGATACGCCATTCTGACAGAATGCCGTCTTCTCCGAACACAATGAACAAGCATATTCATTGCCGAAAGTATATCAGCTTCGGCACGAAAAAACAATCTATTGCGAATTATTTCTTATAAAAAATTGGGCTGCGGCTTTTGCCGCAGCCCGTGATGCTGTTGGTTCAGATTCAATACAGACCCGTTATGTAACGCTGGAAGAGCGCTGCATCGACGAAATCGACATAACCATCGCCGTTGATGTCGCAGTCTGCAATAATATTCTCGGATATTTCTTCAGTGCCAAGGCAATAGCGCATCAGATAGAGTACATCCGTAAGGTCGATACTTCCGTCACCGTTTATATCGATCAGATGGGAGCTCGGACGATCTATAAGGACGATCTCCTCGCGGTTCCTGACGCGGAGCCTCGGTATGAAGCCGCCGTTGGGATCTTCCGTATCGACCGTGATTGAGGCAAGGCCGACAGCGGAGATCGTATCGCCAAGCTGTACATCTATTTCGTAGCTGCTCATGATGTAACCATCTATGAATACGCGTGCGGTTCCCGTTGAGTCCTCGACCATTATGGTCTCAAGAGTGCCGTCGCTTGCAAAGCCGATATAGGTGACCTTGCCTTCGACCTTGACGAGCGAGCCGGTATATGCCATGCTCATCGCTTCCTCTGCGGTGAGGAGAGCGGGTTCAACTATGAATTCTTCCTCATCGAGTACAACGATATTTGTGACAACGAGTTCTCTTTCGCCGTTATAGGAACCGGTAACGCCCGTTACGCGAACCTTCTGGCCGATATGGTAATCGCCTGCCACGGGGAAGAGGTTGATGCCTGCGGTCTCATCCTGGATATAGATGCAGTCAAAGAATGCGGTATCCTGATCGTAACCGGAAGCATTGGAGGTGACATAGCCCTCAACCGTGAACTTCAATCCTTCCTCCGCAGCATTGACATCTGCAATGGGAGTGATGTTGGGTTCGGGAATGAGCATATTTATAATGTTCATTACGAGCTGATAGTTGCTGTTCTGTAGGGTCGTAGCGTTCTCGACCTCGACCTGTACCTCGAAGGTCGAGAAGAAGGTAACGCCGCTGACGATTAGCCAGCCGCCGCCTGCAAGATCCTCAAGGGTCATGACACAGACCTCGCCCATGGGAACGACAACGGTATCATTCTCGTAATCGGGAACATAGGAGCTGCTGCCGCCAAAATCAGCGGTGTAGTTTGCGCCCCAAGTGGTGCTGTAGCCTACGATCACGGGGATAGCATTCTCTGAGGGGATGACGGGTGCGCCGTTGTAGCAGGAGAAGCTGTTATTGGTGGTTTCAAGAACATCTTCGAGCAGCCATACGGGCTCATCTTCCCAGGTATAGTTGTAGTTATCCTCGGAGGTGAAATACAGACGGTATGCTTCGTTTGCCTTTTCGACATTATCAACAACGATACCGTTTGCAATGGTCGTGCTGCTTCCAACTGCCGCAAGGATCTGATTGGAGATCGTGTGAGCCTGTTCCGCAACATTGGTGGGGTTGCCGCGGTCGGACTTGGAGCAGACGATAACATTGCCTCCGTTTGCAGCATACTGTGCAATCGCATCGAGTTCAGCCTCGGTATAGAGGTTAGCTTCGCCCACGGATTCCCAGCCGTTATAGGGAACGGTGAGAACGAGCAGAGCATAATCCTTGATATTCTCATATGTAAGCTCGCCGCTGTAAACATAGTTGGCGCGGATTGCATTCTGCGCGCAGAGCTCGATGAATGCTGCATCGCTTCCGGCGTAATTGCCGCTGACATAGAAGTTTACATGGCCGTAATCAATACCGATATCGAGAAGCTCGGAGGGATCGAGTACCTCAAACTCATAGCTGTAAACAAACTGCATCATCGTTTCGCCGAGATAGCCGACGGCGGTCACGGTAAAGGTCTGGCTGCCGAGGGTTGTGGGAGCGAATGAGAAAATCTGATCGAGATCGGAATTCGTAAGGATGGTGCCGGGATTCTCAACAACGCCGAGAACAACGGGCTCATTCTGACCTACGGTCAGAGTGTAGGTGATGGACTCGATAACGAAGTCGGTCTCTTCATAGTTATAGAGGGTGGTGGTAAAGGTGATCTCCTCATCCTTGACGGGGATGATGGTCTCGGTGGTAACGGAATTGATGCCGACCTTTGCCACTTCGCCGACCCAGACAGGAGCGGTAACAGCGATATCGCCGTCAGCCTGGTCGATGCGGATAAAGTAATAGGAGTAATCATTGGGCAGGGTGAATTCGAGCACTGCGCTGCTGCCTGTAACGGTCTCGGCATATGCAACGACACCGCCGTTTACGATGACGGATACATTACCTATGACTTCGCCGTCGGGATCATTTACAGAAACATAGATGTTTACTGAATCTATGGGATTTTCCTCATCATCGGGAATGATGGAGCCCATGATCTGATCATTGAGCGAGTAGAATATCTCGAGATTCAAATCCTCGGTGGCATACATGGTCATATTGCGCATGGCCTCATAGATGCCTTCCTCGGTGAAATTATCGGTGATGATAACATCGCGGGCGGTATTGGCATTGCCCCACTTGCCCTTGTGGTTATCCTGGTTATTGGTGGGAGCTACATGCCAGCCCATATCAAGAGCAAGGGTATACTGCTCATAGCTGGGCCAGTATGCGGAGCCGCCGACTGCGCCTTCGCCGTTGCCGACTTCAAGCATCGTAATGACGCGGTCTGCGCCTGCATCATAATAACCGAAGTTATCGAAATTGCCGAAGGTCGTGCCGGGATGGTTGAATTCGTGGATGGTATCGGGATAATTCTTGATGAGGTCGTAGTATGCTACGAGACCCGGACCGCCCTGAACGGTATAGATGCTGTTCTGACGGGATACGATACCGACGGAATTATAGGTGTTCATATGGCCGTACTGACCGGACCATGTCATCTCATAGCCGCCGATGAAGATGACCTTGTCCTGACGCTCATTGAAGCTGTCAATGGTGGTCGTATAGTTATACCACTTGGAATGGCCGTTTGAAGCAATAATGCCGGACTCAACATCTTCGAAGTCGCCGAGATTGGTCTTGGAATCGAAGTAGTTGGAGTGGTCGGTGATGGCAACGAAATCAATATTCTCGCTGTCGGGAAGGCTCATAACATAGTTGTAAACATCCTCAAGAGTACCCGTACCATCGGAATACTCCGCAGTATGGGAATGGAGCTGACCGAAATAGAAGCTGTAGGTGGGTTCACCGACGGTGAAATTCCAGCTATAGGTCACGCTGTGGTTATCCTGACGGGTAATGACGACGGTTGCAGTGTATTTGCCGTCGGAAAGCTCGCCCTCATAATTGAAGATTGCCTTTTCGCCTTCCACGGAGGTGGTTCCCTCCACGCCGTCAACGGTGATGACAGCGGAGGGGTTCTCGCCTGCATTGGCGAAGATAACGGAGATTTCAGGGGTCTTGTCCTCATGAGTTGCACTATTGGCAGCAGGAGCAACCTCGACAATCTGAGGATTATCTATGATGCTTATAACAGCATTCTCCGTTGCTTCGACATTATAAATATCGGTCGCAGTGAATACGAGCGTCATGCTGTCGTTGCCTGCAAGGATGGCGGAGCCGGGAATGGTCGCCTTATACTTGAGGCTGGTGGTGTTGAACTCCATTTCGATGGTTTCGGTCACGCCGCCGATGGTATAAGCAACGGTGACGCTCTTAATGCCGTAATCATCGGTTACGGTGACAGCAACATCGTAGTCAACGCCGACGGAAGCATCGAGGAAGCCGGGAAGGGTGATTACGGGAGCCTTGTTTTCGCCGAAATATTCGCCGCCGCGGAGCTGATCGGTGGAAGAATACTTACTGAGAGCTGCGCAGAGGGTAACGGTCTCGCCTTCGGATACTGCGTACTCATCATAGGGATAAGCACGATAGATGCCGAGCTGGGTGCCGTTGACATCGGTCATGTAGGTGGTGCCGTTATCGTTATAGGCGCCGAGAGTTACATTATAGACCTTGATGTACTCGCTGAGGAGATTTGCCTTGTTTGCAAGCACCTCGGAGAAATCATTGAAGGGCTGAGCCGGGATGGGATCGGCATGATACAGCACCTCAACGCTCGTCGCACTCTGGATCTGGGGAACTCCGCCGTAGGTCGTCTTTGTAGCGGTGATCTTAAGAACATCGCCTATCTGATAATCATCGAGGGAATTATACATCTGAAGACCGACGACTTCTCCTCCGATTATATCCTCAAGAATAGCGGAATTGATGGAAGCATAGTTGCCGAAGCGATATACAAGCTGTGCAATGACGGTCACCTCGGTATTATCCGCAGTTGCGATGACCTCGGGGATCGTAATGCAGCCTTCGGGCACTTCGGTGATAGGATCGATGAATTCAATATGCTCGGTCACGCCGGCAGCATCCGAAACGCGGAGCTGCGCGCTGTTATAGCAGGAAACGACTGCAACGACATCAACAATATCGCCCTCGACGAAGTTGATCTCGGGGAGCTTATAAATATTGATGCTGCTTTCGCCCTGGGTGATGGGGGTATTTCCGGAATTATTGATAGTTCCGAGAGTTACACCCTCAAGCTTGATGCGCTCGCACATATAGGTATCGGGAGCAGCAAGAAGCTCTGCAAGGGTTATCGTTTCAAGAGGCAGAGCGTTGCCCGATGAAATAACGGCGATAGCTTCGCTTGTGGGATCGATGCCGGAAAGCTCGGGCAGTCCTTTATAAGTCGCACGAGCACCGGTCGCCTGAACCATATCGCCGACTGCAAGGGTTTCGCTTGCTGCGGTAAGATAAAGCACGATACCGCCGGTCGCATCCTGAATATAGATATTTCTGCCGTCGATAAAGGTCACTGTGCCGCGAACGGTCGCAGATTCTCCGGTTTCGAGAGCGAGCGCTTCGGCAATAGTAATATAAGGAAGGGTCTCCATGACATAATCGGTGCTTGCGCCGTTCCTGAGCTGTACGGTGGAATTGTACTTGGAAGCGGCTGCATAGACATCGACCACATCACCCTCCGCTGCGCCCTCGGGATATGCCGCAGCACGGTAGATGGGCATGGAGCCGGTAGCATCGGTGATGGTGGTGGAGCCGTTGGAATTATATGCACCGAGGGTCGCATCCTTTATGACGACATATTCGGAGAGATAATTCTCAATATTGGTCTTGAGCTCATCAACGGTAACTTCCTGAGCCGCCATGGGTTCAACCTCGGTATTGAGGACGGTAACGGCGGTGACGGAAGAGAGCTGGCGCACTCCGCCGTATTCGCCGACGGTACCGGTTACTGCTACGATATCGCCGACATTGTAGGAAGCAATATTGGTATAATCATAGACCTGAAGACCAATGATTTCGTTATCCTCAACATCACCGAGAAGTATGCTGTTAAGGCTGCCGTAGTTGCCGAAGAGGAATGTCACCTGACCGACAACGGTATAGGTTCCCGATGCGCTCGAAAGAGCAAGAATCTGTTCTATTGTCGCATAGTCGGGATAATCCGCAGGGTCGATCGGGTCGGGAATGACTGCAACGACCTCTACATCATCAGCATAAGCGACCCTGAGCTGAACGGAATTGTAGCAGCTTACAACTGCGGTCACATTGACGGTATCGCCTTCGACTGCATCGCATTCCGGAATCTTGTAGATTACGGCGGAGCTTTCGCCCTGGGTCAGAGTGGTATTGCCGCTCGTATTGGGCGCGCCGATTGTCGCATTCTTAATGATAATACGCTCGCACATATAATCCGAAGTGTTGGCAAGAATCTCGGCGATCGTC
The DNA here is from genome assembly GCA_004556165.1 of Clostridiales bacterium. Classification (GTDB taxonomy): domain Bacteria; phylum Bacillota; class Clostridia; order Christensenellales; family CAG-138; genus PeH17. The sequence goes on from SFIR01000029.1 coordinate 22,572, forward strand.
ACTTCCTCAAGCGGAAGCTCATTATTTCTCGAAATGATTGTGAACAGAGCCTCATCGGTGGGGCTTACGCCGGAAAGCTCGGGCAGTCCCTTATAGGTCGCTCTGGTTCCTTTAGCATAGATCTTATCGCCGATAGCGACGGTCGGTGCTGCGGTAAAGTAGATGTCAATACCGGCGGTCTCGTCCTGAATATAGACGTTCCTTCCATCTATAAAGGTAACGGTACCGATAACGGATACATCCGCCGTGCCGTCATCAAGCGCGAGAGCCTCTGCTATCGTGTAATCCGCAGTGAGAGTCGGCTCTTCGGTGGGCTCTTCGGTCAGTTCTTCGGTAGGGTCGGGTTCGCTGCTGACGCCTGCGATGATGAAATCGTCGATGCGGAGCGTTCCCGTTCCTGCGATGGTGCCGCCGTTTGCGTTTACGGTATCAAGGACCGCAAAACGGATATACAGGGTCTCCGCGCCATTGCAGGCCTCGGGAAGTTCCGCATTTGCAATCGTTCCCCAGCTCGTTCCCGAAAGGGCAACGGAGCCTGCATCTGCAAATTCCGTGCCGTCGGTGCTGTACTGCAAAACTATGTTCTTCGGGCCCGTATTGGAAGCACGGAATGCTGCCGATACGGTTATGCCTGTGTAGCCCACGGTATTGGCCGTGACAGCGTAATACTTCGGCGAAGCATCCGAAGCATCAGCCCAAGCTGCGCTGCTGAGAGCCTTGCTTGAGCCGTTGCCGCTCGAGTAGGAAAATGAAACGGTGCTTTCACGAGTTATCGTCGCACCTGTGTTTGCTGCGTTGGCTGTGCTTGCAACCGCAGTCTCGGACTCGAAATCCCACCCTACGATCGTTTCCGCTGCGCCGGCATCCTTGGGCAGCTCGGAGAGCTGTGCCAGAGAGGCGATGGGAAGCAGCATCAGCGCCATCAGCGCGGCCATGAGTATAGCCGTAAACCTTTTTACGCTTTTGGTCATTTGTTCCTCCATGAATTTTTATTTATCGCATCGGGAGCGTTTCTCGGTGCATATTGATACAATGTTATCATACCATATTTCGAAGCATTATTCCATAGTTTCCCAAAAAATCTTTGAGGTTTTCAAATTCGGCAAAAAAGGATGAGGACATCAAAAGTTCCTCATCCAATGCCGTTCTTTCAGCGTCTCAGAAGCTCAGTGCATAATCAACGAATTCATACCCGAACGGGCTTGCTTCGCTCGGCCTCATTACGAGCGAAGCATGGCATACATATTCGGTATTTGCATAACCGAAACTGCCGTAAATCACATCTCCCGTAAGTATGAGCATGCCGTTTTCCGATACCGCATCCGTAATATCAAGGTGGAATTCATATTGCTTTGTGCTTTCATCTATCAGATAGCAGTCATTCTTCAATTCGATATTGCATGCGCCCGTATCAATCCCCGGAAAATCCTTATTGAATATGCTGCGGTAGAGTTCCTCGAACTCCGCCTTAGGAACCGAAATTATCCCCTTTTCCTTCTCATAATCGCTGTTTATATAATACGAGCCCATGAACGAAGTGGCTGCGTATTCGGTCATTATACCGTCGGTTACATTGCTTTCACGCACCATATTTGCGGTAACGAGCATGGAGATGTATGCTTCCGACATCAGATACTCATCAAGAGTAAAGCTTCCCCTCAGTTCCTGCGGCAGCAGTTCCGAAAGGCTGAAGCAGAGCTTTAGCTGCCCGTACTCATACGGAGCAAGCGCTCCCTCATCGACATAGACCGTGAATGCGCTTTCCGTTATGCTGACGCCGTTATTCACATCCGCTGCTGCCATGCAGTCGGTCAGGTTCAGCCCGTTCCGTGCCATTCCATTCTCGGTCAGATAGTTATATATCAGCTCGGAAACCATCGTATCCGCATGATAGCTCTTAATCACATCACCGAGGTTTACTTCATTGCCGCGTTCATCGAACAGCAGCACATAGGTATGCGTATACGGCTGAGCCTCGTAGCAATGGCTTTCGTTGAAGATGATATTTGTGAAGCTCCCGGCATGAATTATCTCACAGGATACCTCCGTATACGGCGGCTCGGCAACGGATCGGGACATATAGGTATCCTCCACGCGCCGCTGAAGCTCCTCAATATAGCTCTGTACCGCTTTATTCATATTGGAGCCTGCCGAATAGGTCTTACTGAATTCCGGCAGCTCAATTATGCAGCAATAATCGCAGGAATCGTAATCCGCATCCTCCGGCCAATAACGGATATAGTGCGTTATTCTGTATTCCTCCTCGGGAGCAGCAGTGGCAGGCGGTAATTCGGTCGGCTCAGGGGAATCGTTATTCTCGCCGCATGCGGAAAAAAGCATGATTGCAGCAAGCAAAATGCAGATAAAAACGGAGGTTCTCTTCATGATTATATTCTTTCCTTTGTAAAAAACAGGATAGTTGCACGAACGCAGCTTTTCTTTCCGATTATAGCATATAATCGAGGCAATTTCAAAAAAGATTCGGTAACAAAGAAAGCAGGATGCTCTTTGGTGCTAAAACGGGGCTGTTGCAAATGCAAGTTAATTGCAGGCAACAGCCTCTTTCCCTACGCGAAATATGCTTATTTGAGTGAGGAGTTTTGCTTAATACAGTGAGATG
>SFIR01000048.1 GCA_004556165.1 Clostridiales bacterium
TCACGCTCCTCATATTTCCAGAGGCAGAAGGCACCTCGTTCCTTTAATTCCTGTGGCAGCTTTTCGTACATATCTGTAATCATCCTTTCCGGAGGGCTTCATCCCGTCCTCGATACCCACTGGAGGAAAACCGCCCAAGTGGTCCGCTTTTTCGGAGAAAAAATCTCTTCTCACTTCCCACCGGTCATGAGAGGCCGTTTTGACCAAAGATTTTTTAAGAAAATTTCTGTCCCTCAACTGGTAGCCTCGGCAGAGGGCCAAAACTGACGGTTTCCGCAAATTTTCTCTCTCCACTACCCACTGGAGGGTTTTGCCTGTTTTGAACGAAAGATTTTGAAATTTTCTTCGCTCAGTAACCCCCTTGACAAAAACCGGTAAGGTGGTCCGCTTTTTCGAGAACTTTTTCTCCCACTACCTACTGGAGGGAAATGGGCTGTTTGGCCAAAAAGATCTGAAACTTTTTCTCTCCAGTACCCCCCTTGATAGTTCAGGCCGTTTTGAACGAAAGATTTTCATGTTTTCTTCCTTCAGTACCCACTGGACAAAAATCGCCGTTTGGTCTAAGAAATCGGAAACTTTTTTCTTTCACTACCCAACGGACATGAGATGCCGAAGTGGTCCGCTTTTCAGGAAACTTTTTTCTCTCAATACCCAACGGACATGAGGAGCCGTTTTGAACGAAAGAAAATAAAAAAGCCTCCGGAAATTATCCGAAGGCAGTAGATTTCTTCACATTTTCGTGATATAATAAAAGGTGTGTTTAATTAACCCGTTAGGTGCAAGGAGGCACGAAATGGCTGTTACATATAAAAAGCTGTTCCATATGCTGATTGACAGGAATATGACCCCGGCCCAGCTTCAGTATCGTGGATTTCATTCCCGACAATCCTGAAAAGGAAACATGACGTTCGGAGGGATTTTATGACGAAACAGGTAAAATCCAGACAGCGTGTTGCCGACCACGGCGAGGTCTTTACCGCCGACCGTGAGGTAAACGCCATGCTGGATTTGGTAAAACAAGAGACGGAGCGTGTGGACAGCCGGTTTTTGGAGCCAGCGTGCGGTGACGGCAATTTCGTAGCCGAGATCCTGCGCCGCAAGCTGGAGGCCGCAAAGAAACGGGCTATACCTCCGAGAAAGAAAAAACCGCTGCCTCTCGAATTTGAGAAACAGTCGGTCATTGCCGTGGCAAGCATTTATGGCGTGGATCTCTTGATCGATAACGTGATCGCCTGCCGCCAGCGGCTCTATGATATCTGGAATGCGGAATATGAGAATATCTGCAAGAAGGAAGTCAGCGAGGATTGCCGGGAGGCCGTGCGATTCATTCTCAGCCGGAACATCGTCTGCGGCAATGCCCTGAGCCTGAAGGTGGTCGATGAGGACGGAAACGATACGGACGAGCCTATTGTGTTTTCGGAGTGGTCCTTCGTAATGGGAACGAAAATGCAGCGCAAGGACTACCGCTTCGATAAACTGCTGGCCGGTGAATACGAGCCCAAGGCGAGGGCGAAAAAGAAAAAGCGTGTGGATGACGAATACGGTCAGATGAATCTGTTGTCCATGCTGGAAGAAAAACCGAGTGACGAGGGTGAATTCCTAACCTCATATGTCACGGATTACAGGAGGGTCCAAGAACATGGCCAATAATCTCTATAACACGATGTACAATCCGGACGTGCTGTCCTGCATCGCCAATCTGTCCAACGATGAGGTCTTCACGCCGCCGGAGGTGGCGAATGCCATGCTGGACCTTTTGCCGCAGGAGTTATTCAGCGATCCCAACACTACTTTTCTTGACCCTGCCTGCAAAAGCGGAGTGTTTTTACGGGAAATTGCGAAAAGGCTCCTCAAAGGGCTGGAGCCGCTGTACCCGGACCTGCAGGAGCGCACGGACCATATCTTCAAGCATCAGCTTTACGGCATCGCCATTACGGAGCTGACCTCGCATCTTTCTCGGCGCAGCCTGTATTGCTCCAAATTTGCGAACGGTCGGTATTCGGTCACGCAGTTTGATTCTATTGACGGAAATGTTCGGTTTAAAACGATCCAGCATCGCTGGCGGGATGGAAAATGCGTTTTTTGCGGAGCTGTTGAAAGCGAATACGGCAAAGCAAAGCGTGGTGATGATCTGGAAACCCATGCCTATGAATTTATTCACACTACCCGCCCGGAGGAGATATTTAAAATGAAATTCGATGTGATAATCAGCAATCCGCCATATCAATTAAATGATGGTGGAAACGGAAAAAGCGCAAAGCCGATTTATCATTTGTTCGTGAACATGGCAAAAAAGATGAAGCCAAGATTTATGACAATGATTATTCCTTCCCGCTGGTTTACTGGAGGAAAAGGGTTAGATGAGTTTCGACGCAATATGCTTGGCGATAAACATATCCGGAAACTCGTCGATTATGAAAACTTTAGAGATGTCTTTCCCGGCGTTGACCTCGCGGGCGGGGCCTGTTATTTCCTTTGGGACCGTGACAATGAAGGGATCTGTGAAGTAACGAACTATAGCAAGGATGAGCCTCTCGTGGCCGAACGCTATATGGATGAATTTGATGTGTTTATCAGACAGAACCTTGCGCTGGAAATAGTCCATAAAGTGCAGAACTCAAACAAGAAATTCCTTGATGAACGTGTGTCTTCGAGAAAACCGTTTGGTATTCCGTCAAACTATATGCCACAGGATTACGGTGTTCCATGTCAATTTATTCAACGTATTGGGGTTCGCTATGCAAAAAAAGCAGATGTAGATGATTCAAAAGGATATTTAAACAAATGGAAGTTGCTTATTCCGGCAGCTCCAATTGCTGGACAAACTGATTTTTCTAAACCGGTGCGCTTCTTCTATGATGGCAATACCAGAATATCCAAACCGGGCGAATGCTGTACTGAATCGTGGTTGGTTGCTGGGGCCTTTGATACTGAGGAAGAGGCCGTATCCTATAAATCGTACATATTCACAAAAATAGTACGCTTTCTTCTTCTCCAGACCGTTGTTTCACAGCATATTTCTACGAAAAGCTTCTGCTTTATCCCTGAATTGGGTAAATACAACGGTACATATACCGATGAGATGCTGTGCGAAAAATGGGGAATCACGAACGAAGAGTATGAATATATCGATTCGAGGATAAGCGATGCTGGAGGTGACGAGTAATGGCAGAAATGGAATTCTTTCCTCAACGGCCGGAATCGCACCCTACGATATACGCTTATGAATTCGTAGGTGTGGCCTCCCATCAGGGCTATATCAAGGTCGGCTATACCGAGCGCGATGTTGAGAGCCGTGTAAAGGAACAGGTCCATACCGCCGCCGTGCCGTACCGCATCCTCGGCCAGTGGTCCGCCATGAAAAATGACGGCAGCTGCTTCACCGACCATGACGTCCACGCCGTTCTGAAAGCAAAGGGCAAACAGCAGCTGAACGCCGTTGAGGACCGCAACGAGTGGTTCAAATGCACGCTGAACGACGTGAAGGCCGCTGTTGTGGCCGTTCAGACCGGTGCGGAAAATGTTGAGGAGCGTACACAGACCTTCGCCATGCGTCCGGAGCAGGAATACGCCGTGGATATGACCATGAAGTATTTCAAATCGGCCTATGAGGAAGGCAGCGGCAGAACGCCGAAATTCCTCTGGAACGCCAAGATGCGCTTCGGCAAGACCTTTGCGGCCTATCAGCTGGCAAAGAAAATGGGCATGAAGCGTGTGCTGATCCTCACCTTCAAACCGGCGATTCATCACACGGCCTACCGTCCCCGGCGGTCTGACAAACGATCAGCAGTACAGACAAGCGGATAAATCCCGGCCCATCGTCTGCTTCGGCTCGTTTCAGGATTTTCTCGGTGTAAACAAGGAGACCGGCGGCATCAAGGCCAATAACGAATGGGTCCACACCACGAACTGGGACCTCGTCATTTTCGATGAGTACCATTTCGGCGCATGGAAGGACAGCGCAAAAAAGCTGTTTGAGCAGGATGAGGATACCTACGAAGAGGACCTTTCCAAATACGATGCCGGTAACGCCTACGATGAAACGTGGCTGCCGATCACCACGACCTATTACCTCTATCTCTCCGGCACGCCGTTCCGTGCGCTGAATTCCGGTGAGTTCATTGAGGAGCAGATTTATAACTGGACCTATTCCGATGAACAGAGGGCCAAGGCCGAATGGAAAGGCGAAGGCGTCAATCCCTACGCCGCTCTTCCGAGAATGGTCATGCTTACATACAAAATCCCGGAGAGCATCCAGCGCATTGCCAAACAGGGCGAATTTGATGAGTTTGACCTGAACGTGTTCTTCTCCGC
>SFIR01000009.1 GCA_004556165.1 Clostridiales bacterium
GGCCTCCTTTCTTGTTTTTTGCCAATTTACATTGTAGCAGGCTTTTCGCTATGGAGCTATCCTTTTTTTATTTTGGACACTTAATTATACAACTTACCGTTTGGCTTCGCCAAGTGAAGCAGCGGCGTTGCCGCTGTGAAGTTTTGTTTCTTTGAAACAAAATGAAGTGAAGTGTGCCACCCACTTCCGCAGAAACTTCACTGCGAAGCAACTTCACGATGCGAAGCATAACTTCACGTGCCGCAAGGCACACTTAGTTCGAAAAAAGAGCCTTTTGTCCGGTAGACAAAAGACTCTTTTTTCGTGGCATGCCCGATGGGATTCGAACCCATGACCTTCAGAGTCGGAGTCTGACACTCTATCCGGCTGAGCTACGGGCACACATCATTAGAATTATAACACGAAAGCTCGGATTTGGCAACCATGATGCACATTTAATCTTTTATGTCTGTAAATCCAAATAAACATATGGACTTTCATTGAGATTTGTAATATAATCAGCGATAGAAAATATGTATCGGAGGATACTTTTTATGAATAGAAGAGTTATTTTGATCGTTCTTGACAGCGTCGGCATCGGTTCGCTTCCCGATGCGGCGGAATTCGGAGACGAGGACGCACATACCCTCGGCAATATCAATTCGGTTCGCCCGATCTATATGCCGAATCTTGTTAAGCTCGGCATCGGGAATATCGAGGGCTCAAGGCTGCCGTATAACCCTAATTTCCACGGTGCATTCGGAAGACTGATGGAAAGGACCCATGCCAAGGATACCACGAGCGGTCACTGGGAAATGATGGGCTTTCCTATGAGCACCCCGTTCAAAACCTATCCGAACGGCTTCCCCCGTGAGATAATGGATGAATTTGAAGCAAAGATCGGACGCGGGACGCTTGGCAATACCGTTGCATCGGGTACCGTAATAATAAATGAACTCGGTGACGAGCATGTTGCAACGGGTAAACCCATCATCTATACCTCTGCGGACAGTGTATTCCAGATTGCAGCGCATGAAGAAGTCATTCCCCTTGAGGAGCTCTACCGCATGTGCGAGATTGCCCGTGAAATGCTCGTCGGCGATAAGCTCGTGGGCAGGGTCATAGCACGCCCGTTCCTCGGCGCAAACGGAGACTACAAGCGCACGGAAAACCGTCGTGATTTTGCTCTCGCGCCCATGGGCGATACTGTAATGGATGAGCTTGTAAAGAGGGGCAAAGAGGTCATCGGCATCGGAAAGATTGAGGATATCTTTGCTCACCGCGGCATAAGCCTTGCAGATCACACAAAGAACAATCCCTCGGGTATCGAAGCCACACTGAAATACATCAGGGAAGGCAGGGGAGATTTTATCTTCACGAACCTTGTGGATTTCGATATGCTCTACGGTCACAGGAACGATGTTGACGGCTATGCTTCTGCAATAGAAGCCTTCGATAAGGCGCTTCCGGAGCTCATCTCAGCAATGGGTGAGAATGATATTATGATGATAACCGCCGATCACGGCTGTGATCCCTGCTATCCCGGTACGGATCATACCCGTGAATACATCCCCCTCGTCGCTGTCGGTAAACACGTCAAGCCCACTTCGCTTGGCACGAGGGAAACCTTTGCCGATATCGGAGCAACGGTGCTCGATTATCTGACGGGAGAAGAATGGAGCGCCGGAAGCTCCATGCTCAGGGATTTTTATATGGACTGACGCAGTAATGCCTGCATTTCGCCCGTTTGGCAGAGCCCGAACGGGCGCTGCTTTTTGTATTAAAACCCGTTTTTGCGAATAAACTTTACAAAAATCGCCGCGGAGGTGCTTTTATGTACAAAAAGCTGTGTAATCTCGCATCATTCATTCTTGTAGCTTCTTTCCTGCTATTGACGATACCGGCAGGGGTAATAGCGGATAATGCACCGATAGACACGGGAATTATTAAAGGAGCAATTCTGATGGAGCCGTACTCGGGAAGGGTACTGTTCGAGCATGATTCCTCGTCAAAATACAGCGTGGCAGGACTGACACGCCTTGCGGCTCTTCTCATCATCTGCGAAGCCTTCGATTCGGGAACGATAACGGACGATACAGTTGTGACGGTGAGCGCAAAATCCGCCGCCGTCAAGGGTACCACCGCTTTTCTTGCCAACGGAGAAAGGATGAATGCAGGCGACATGCTGATGGCTGCTGTCATGATAAATGCCGGTGATGCCATACATGCGTTGATGTGCTGTATATGCGGAAGCGAAAATACTGCGGTCGAGCGCATAAATGCAAGATGCAGGGAATTGGGCATTGATGCTTCTTACAGCGATATCTGCGGCGACGGAGTGCTTCTGTCATGTACCGACCTTGCCGCAATAGGCACTGCCCTTATAAAGAGCGAGAGCTTCAGGAGAAATTCAAGCCTTTATTATGAAAAGCTTTCCCATACTACGGGAGCGAGCCAAACCGAGCTTGCAAATCCCAATAAATTGACAAAACAGTATTCGGGCTGTCTCGGCGTTGCGACGGGTTCATCGACCGATGCCGGTTATTGCGGAGTATTTGCATCCGAACGCGGAGGGACAACGTATATCGCTGTTGCGATAGGTGCGAAGAACTCATCGGACAGATTCGTTACGGGCATTGAACTTATGGACTATGGCTATGCTAATTTCAGAAGCAGCAAAATGGTGACTGCGGGCGAAACAGCTGCGGAGATACCGGTCAGCGGCGCGCTTGAAAAGACGATCAAGCTTGTTACGGCATCGGATCTTTCCCTGCTTGTCAGCGTCAACGGTGCCAAACTGTATTCGGAAACGGAAATTCCGGAATCCGTTGAGGCCCCGATAAAAGAAGGGCAGATAATTGGCAGGATAAGATACCTGACCGAGAACGGGGAGATTGTCGGCGAGGTCGATCTTATCGCTTATTCGGGTGCTGAAAAAGCCGGATTCAAGGATTATGTCATGCTTATTATGCGTGCATGGTTCGGCAGAACCTGATGGAATAACTCATGCTTGCACCGATAGGATATTTGTGGTAAAATAAATCAGTATTTACTTATGAAAGGAACCGACCGTGCCGTAAATGCGCATGGTCAAGGAAAGAATAAATGGGCATACTAAGCGCGATATTCAGCGGAGAGGGCATTAGTGCCATCCTTGAAAGCATACTCTATACACTTCCTGCGGTGCTTATTGCTCTCACGTTCCATGAGTTTGCGCATGCTTATGTTGCCTATAAAAACGGCGACCCGACTGCCCGCAATCTCGGCAGGATGACACTGAATCCGCTTGCGCATCTCGATGTTTGGGGCTTTGTATGTATGCTGCTCGTAGGCTTCGGCTGGGCAAAACCCGTACCGGTTAATCCGAATAATTACCGGAACTATAAAAAGGGCGAGCTCACCGTTTCGCTTGCAGGCGTGACTATGAACCTTATCATCGGAATAATCGGCGCATTGGCAAGCATGATAACCTTCTATGCTGCACTTAATAACGGAAATTATTATGATATTGTAAATGGGATAGGCGTTGCGGGCAAGATCTACTATGTCTTCCTCAATCTCTGCTGTATCAACTGCGCGCTCATGGTGTTTAACCTTATTCCTATCTATCCTCTTGACGGTTACCATGTATTTGAGGTTCTGCTCGGAAGGGTGATAAGCCCCAGGGTGTTCGAATTCCTGCGCAAATACGGCCAGATGATTCTGCTCATAGTTATATTCGTTGGCAATCGTTCGGGCTTTTCACTCGTCGGCTATTTGACACAGTATGTTGCAAAAGGACTTTTGTATGCATCCGATTGGTTGGTTTCCCTGTTTGTTTGATGAGGATGGGGCATGGAATACAGGGTGCATCTGAATAAATTCGACGGACCGCTCGATCTTCTGCTCCACCTTATCGAAAAAGCGGAGCTGGACATCAAGGATATCTTCCTGTCCGAGATAACTGCGGAGTTTCTCGAATACCTGAGCGAACTCGATGAGCTCGATATGGATCAGGCCAGTTCATTCCTTACCGTTGCCGCCACCCTTGTATACATGAAATCTCGTTCACTATTTCCGCCGGAACCAAAGGAAGATGAGGAAGAGGAGGACCCGGGTGAAGCGCTGATCCGTCAGCTGCGCGAATACAAGCTCTTTAAGGAAGTCTCCAAGGAGATGCGTGAGCTTGCGCACGAAGGATATAAGCTGCACGGCAAGCCTCCGGAGGAATTTCCGCTTCCGCCAAGGGAAATAATTCTCAGGGATACCACGACCGAGATGCTCTATGAGGCCATGCTCAAGGCTCTTGACAGGACCAAAGAGCAGGATAAACCTGAAACTACTCATGAGGTTGCTGCGGATAGATTTACTATCCGTTCATGTTCAAGGCGTGTCCGTGAAGTCCTGATGACGAGCGGAGGAAGAACGAGCTTCTCTTTTCTCATAGAAGAAGCCTCGCGTGCGGAAATCATTGCAACATTCATGGCACTTCTGGAGATGATATCGAGCGGCGAGATAAGGCTTGAGCAGTCCGCATACTGCGGAGAAATAGATATTTTTGCCGTGAAGCTCATACAGAATGATGAAAAACTGAGCTATATGGACGAGGAAGAGCTTCCGCTGTAAAAACGGCTGCAAAGAAAGGGATTTTAGATGGAAAGAAGCGAACTCAAGGGCGCGATAGAGAGCCTGATGTATGTTTCGGGAGAACCTATCAGCTTTGTCGAGCTTCAAAGGGTATTTGAGGTCGGCGAGGACGAAATACGCAGCGTCGTTGCCGAAATGGCGGATGAGATGCAGGCTGAAAATCGCGGTATCTATCCGTTTTTCACCGATACTACCGTAAAATTCGTTACAAACCCCAGATATGAGGAGTGGCTGATAAAACTCCTCGCGCCGCCCGAGGAACGCACTCTGAGCGATTCCATAATGGAAACCCTTTCAATCATCGCGTACCGTCAGCCGGTAACGCGCGCCGATATTGAAAGCGTGCGCGGCGTCAGATGCGAATATGCCGTGTCAACGCTTTTGAAGCAGGGCTTTATCCGCGAGGTCGGAAGAAAGGATTGTATAGGAAGGCCGATGATGTTCGGCACTACCGATGCTTTCCTCGTAAGATTCGGACTTCATTCCCTTGAAGAGCTGCCGCCCCTTCCCGCAAGCGAGGATGAAAACAACGAAACCGAATACCAGATTGGTGAAAATGTGTAAACCGATTTTTTAATTGCACTTGTGTTTTTCGTCAGTTTGGTGTAGAATTATTATGATTAGGATACAAATAGTCTTTTCAGGAGGTTGAATATGGCTGCTATCATCAAGAATGACCTCGGTACGATCTCATTCGGTGAAGACCTGATTGCAAACATTGCCGGTTCCGCTGCATGCGAAAATTACGGCATTGTCGGCATGAACAGTGCAAATGCAAGCGATACCATTCTGCAGCTCGTCGGCAGCGAAAACATGAAGCGCGGCGTTAAGGTCGTCATCGGTGCCGATAATAAGGTTAAGATCGATCTGCATGTTACCCTCATGTACGGAGTTTCGTTCCCCGCAGTGGCAAATAATGCAATCAGCAATGTTAAATATCGTGTTGAAGAAATGACGGGTCTCAGCGTTGACTGCGTCAATATCTATGTGGAGGCTGTTAGGGTATAACCCTTTCGCACTCGGAGGTAAGAGTTTTGAAGCGTACTATAGATGCTGCATCGTTCAAAGAAATGCTTTTCATGGGAGCGGCCCTCCTTGAAAAGAATAAGCAGACGATCGATGCTATGAATGTTTTTCCCGTACCCGACGGAGATACGGGTACCAATATGTCCATGACCATGCAGCGCGCAGTCGCCGAGATCAAGCAGCAAAACCCCGATACGGTCGAGGGTATTGCTTCCGCTCTGTCGATGGGCGCACTCAAGGGCGCAAGGGGTAATTCCGGAGTCATTCTTTCACAGATATTCAGGGGTTACGCTAAAGCTTTCAAGGGTGTTAAGACTGATATTGATGCAAAATTGCTTTCATCCGCGCTCAGCGTGGGTACTGAAGCAGCATATAAGGCTGTCATGAAGCCCAGAGAGGGTACTATGCTGACCGTATCGAGAATGATCAGCGAAAGCGTCGAGAAGGCTGTGGCTAACGGAATGGATGCTTACGGCTGCGTGGACAGAATGTTTGAAAGCGGCGAGGCCGCCCTTCGCAAGACCCCGGAGCTGCTCCCGGTGCTCAAGGAAGCAGGAGTGGTGGATTCCGGCGGCGTGGGTCTCCTGACAATATACCGCGGCTTCAAAATGGTGCTCGACGGGGAGGAATTGGATGAGAATATCGACGACCTCTTCAATTTTGAGCTTACCGAAACCAAGCCAGAACAGCACGAGAATGATCTCGAGAACATAACCTACGGCTATTGCACCGAGTTTTTTGTAATCCATCTCTATGAGGGCGTGGATGCTCATCAGGTCGAAGCCTTCCGCGAGAAGCTTCAAAAGATCGGCGATTCGATAGTCGTCGTCAATGATGAGGATATCATAAAGGTACATGTTCATTCCAATAATCCCGGTAAGGTCATCCAGCTGGCGCTGAATCTCGGCGAGATAGATAAGATAAAGATCGAGAATATGCGCGAACAGAACAGGGAGCTTACCGCTAAGCTCAAAGAGAACGAAAAGGAAACCGCAATCGTTGCCGTAAGCGTCGGAAAGGGCATTGACGAGGTGTTTACGAGCCTCGGTGCGGATCAGCTCATCTCGGGCGGTCAGAGCATGAACCCGAGCATTGACCTCATTGTGCAGTGCATTAAAAAAGCCAATGCGCGCAATGTATTTGTGCTTCCTAACAATTCGAATATAATCATGGCTGCGCAGCAGGCCGCCGAAATAGCGGAATGCAACGTCATTATTATTCCGACAAAGACTATCGTTCAGGGTGTTTCCGCGCTCATGGCATTTGATCCCGAAGCGGATGCGGATACCAATAAGGATTTGATGACGGAAGCCATAGGCTCTGTAACTTCGGGTTCCGTTACCTATGCCGTCCGCAATACTACCTTTGAGGGCAATGTGATAGCCGTTAATGACATCATCGGCATGAAGGATGGGAAGATCCGTACCGTAAATAAAGAAATATCGGCAGCTGCTGCCGAGCTTACCAGAATCATGCTCGATGAACGTGACGGCGACGGAGTTGTGACGCTCTATTACGGAGAAAGTGTTACCGAGGAGGATGCGGCTGCAATAGCGGACATCCTAAGCAAGGAGTATAAGAATGCCGAGTTCATCGTGCAGTTCGGCGGTCAGCCCCTCTATTACTACTATATTTCAGTCGAATAATGCTTAATGAAGCCCTGACTTCAATCAAAGGTATTGGCCCCACGCGAGCCGAAAGGTTCGCAGCCTTGGGGCTTTTTACTTTTTCGGATTTGATATGCTTTATGCCGAGGGAGTATAGGGATTATTCGCGCGTAACGAATATATGCGATCTGAAGCAGGATGATTATGCCGTAATCAGGGTCACGGAACTCGGCAGCCCAAAAACTGTGAGAATACCGCGCTCCCATCTTACCGTGACCACGGTTTCCGTAAGCGACGGGACGGGCAGGCTTCAGGCAACCTGGTATAATCAAGCATATGCAGCAAAGAATGTTCCCACTGCCAATGGGGGTTATGTTATCGGAAAATTTGATAAACGCAGGGGAATGAAGCTTTTGCAGCCCGCTTTCGCTTCCGTAATCCCGGGAATACAGCCGATCTATCCGCTCGTCAAGGGGCTGAATCAGAGCATCATAAGAAATGCGGTTCGAATCGCACTGAACTCCTGCCGCGATGAAATAACGGACGAGCTCGGCGAGAGCATCCGAAAAGAATTCTCCCTCATGCCGAAGGCGGACGCATTGGAAAACGCACATTTTCCGCAGGATGCCGCTTCGCTGAATGCGGCAAGGCGCAGCATTGCTTTTGAGGATGCGCTCCTGTTCACGATAATGCTTGCCTATATTCGCTCGCTTCGAAGCCGTGAAAAGGGAATTTCTTTTGATGTTACCGGCATCAAGGATGAGTTTCTAAAACTCATACCCTTTGCTCTTACAAACGCACAGAGCCGCATCATTGATGAAATAGCATGCGATATGCATTCGTCTGCCCCGATGAACAGACTTATACAGGGCGATGTCGGCTCGGGAAAGACCGTGCTTGCGCTGTATGCAATGTACGCAGCAATGAAGAACGGATACCAGAGCGCACTCATGGCGCCGACAGAAATACTCGCACAACAGCATTATAAGCAGTTAAATAGCATATTCGGTGAAAAAGCGGCTATAATCACGGGAAGGCAGACGAAAAAGCAACGTGAAGAGCTTATCGGAAAGATAGCGGAGGGCAAAGTCACGGCGGTGACCGGCACTCATGCGCTCATTGAAGGCGATGTAAAATTCCGAAATCTCGGAATTGTCATAACAGATGAACAGCACCGGTTCGGTGTGCATCAGAGAGCGAAGCTCGGCAGCAAAGCAGCAACGCCCGATGTAATGATAATGAGTGCGACGCCGATACCAAGAACCTTATCGCTGATACTCTACGGGGATCTCGATGTTTCTATACTCAACGACATGCCGCCGGGAAGAATACCCGTTAATACAAAATACGTTCCGCAGTCAAAACGCATTGCGATGTACCGCTATATTGAAAAGACGGTGCAGGAAAAGGCGATTCAGGCATATGTCGTCTGTCCCATGATAGAGGATAATGAGGAGATGGAGAGCGTAAACTCCGCTGAGGCAGTGTTTGATGAATTGTCCGAAATGCTGTCCGTTCGCGTTGCGCTGATGCACGGACGCATGAAAAATGCGGAGAAGGAAAGCACGATGGAGGCCTTCCGAAGAGGGGAGATTGACGTTCTTGTATCCACCACCGTTATTGAGGTCGGGGTGGATGTCCCGAATGCAAATATCATTGCAATAGAATCAGCCGACAGGTTCGGGCTTGCGCAGCTGCATCAGCTCCGCGGCAGGGTCGGAAGGGGAAACATGGAGAGCTACTGCTTCCTTCTCAGCGATTCGGACAGCAAGCTCGTTCGCGACAGGCTCAAAACCCTTACCGAAACCAATGACGGCTTTAAAATAGCGGAAAAGGATCTTGAAATAAGGGGCCCGGGCGACTTTATCGGTACACGTCAGCATGGCGAGGTCAGCCTCGGCGCAGCTCTGGGTGCGGATATGAATACACTCCTTGAAGCGCATGAAGCGGCGGAACGCATTATGAAGGAGGATACTCCGGATTGCAGAAGACTTATTGATAAAGCCAAACAAAAGTATGAACGCAGCTATAAGGATATAGCGATAAACTGAATCCATGAAATACGAACTGAATGATAATACTCTGATAATTAAGGAGCTCGATTGCTTCGATCTTTCCAAGTCCTGTTCATGCGGACAGGCCTTCCGCTGGCATGAAAGGAATGACGGAGGCTGGGTCGGAATGATAAAAAACAACCCTGTCAATGTAAGAAGGGCGGGGGACGAGCTCATGATACGGCCGTGCGAGGAAAGCAGCATTAAAGACTGTATCGTTTATTTTGATCTTGAACGCGACTATAAAGCCATGGAAAGGCTTATTTCGGATGATCCGCGGCTCAATATCTGCCTGCCCTGCGCAGAGGGGATAAGGGTGTTTAATCAGGATCCATTCGAGGCACTGATATCGTTCATAATCTCCGCAAACAACAATATTAAACGCATATCCGGCATTATTGAGCGCCTTTGCAGGCTGGCAGGCGAAAAAATCTGCTTTGACGGGGAGGAAATCTATTCATTTCCGTCACCCGAAAGAATTGCGGATCTCAGCATTGAAGAGCTAAAAAATATCGGAACCGGCTATCGAGCCCCTTATATCAAGGCATCCGCAAAACGTATTGCCGATGGGTACGATCTTGAACAGCTCAGATTCATGACCCTTGACGGTGCGAGGAAGGAGCTGTTGAATTTCCCCGGCGTAGGGCCAAAGGTTGCCGACTGCATCCTCCTGTTTTCACTCGGACACACCGATGCATTCCCTGTCGATGTCTGGATTGGCAGAGCGATGAAGGAGCTTTATTTTGACAGCGAGCAGCCCACCCGTGCCGAGCTTAAAAACACCATTGAGAGCATCGGAAAATATTCGGGGATATTGCAGCAGTACATTTTCTTCTATGCCCGATCGGCGGAACTCGGCAAACGGCATTGACGGCATTTCAGCTGTAAACCTCAATCCTTCCGCCGAACATGCTTTTCAGTGATTCCTTAAAATCGTTGAACCTTCCCATGCTGAGGTCATAAACCGTGATTTTCTCCGGAGAAATGTCTGCAAGCGTGTCAAGAATATTCTTTTCACAGCCCGGGGAACACTCTATACGCAGATCGTTTTCATCGGTAAGCACGCAGCTTCCGTCGGGCTGGAGAATCAGATTGACGCAGCGAACATGATCATTAGGCTCCGATATGAAGGCACCGAGCAGGCGAACGAGCTCAAGATACTCATCCCTGAGCATTATCTCATCGAGCGATGCATCTATGCAGGCCTGCCATGTTTCGATTATCTCGGGCAGCATGAAGCGGAGGAAACCCTCGAGAACGAGCGCCGAGTGCTCCTTCAGATATTCTTCGATCTTTTCGGCAACGGACGGAAAATAGACGAATCTGTCGGCATTTCCTGCGGCAATACGAATCATATCGGCAGCACTGTCCGCGCTTTCCGCGAGCCTTGATGCCATCTTTTTCATCTCAATATTCCGAATGTCAATGAGCAGTATCTCGGCGAGCAGCGAAGCGAGCATGCGTGCTTCAAAGCAGCTTGCGATTTCGATATTGAGGCTATTGCCGTTTCCGCGGAAGGATAAGCTCCATCCATGCCGCTCAAGATGGGAAAAGAAGCATTTATTCAGATCTATTTCGTATTCATATGTACAAACTGTTTTGTTTGCCATAATAATCTCCGGGTTTTATTATGCGGAAAAGATCCACATTGTATTATGTGCCAAAGTTAAAAAAAGGTGCTTGACAATATCTTCATGCTGATTTATAATGTCCGTGTTCGTTTGGAATACTTGAGAAAAGTAGCATTCGGCGTTTCCGGGAAAGAGATGCTTTGCCTTGGCTGGGAGCAGTGCAGCGGATAGCCGTATGTGAAGACCGCCTCATTTATGTGTTTTTGCACGGCAGAAGTGCCTTATAGCTTTTGAGCGGCCGAATTTTATTCGGCAATCGGGGTGGAACCGCGGTATTACTTGCCGTCCTTGAACTTCTTGTTCAAGGGCGTTTTTTATTATTAAATACATCTGAAAAGGAGATTAAATAATGATTAACATTACTTTTCCCGACGGCTCCGTCCGTCAGTATGACGACGGCGTATCTGCACACCAAATCGCCGAGAGCATCAGCCCTAGGCTTCGCAAGGCGACCTTGGCAGCCGAGCTTGACGGAAAGCTCTATGATGCGGAGCTGCCCATTCACGGCGACCACAGCATTAAGCTTCTGACCTTTGCCGATGAGGGCGGCAGGTGGACCTATCGCCATACAGGCTCCCATGTCCTTGCACAGGCAGTCAAGAGGCTTTGGCCCGAGGTCAAGCTCGCAATCGGCCCCGCTATTGATAACGGCTTTTATTATGATTTTGATACCGATATTCCGTTCAGCCCCGAGGATTTCCCGAAGATTGAAGCTGAAATGGCAAAGATAGTTGCGGAAAATCATCCTCTTGAGAGGTTTGAACTGCCCCGAGAAGAAGCTATCAAATTCATGCAGGAGAGGGAAGAGCCCTATAAGGTCGAGCTTATCAACGATCTGCCCGAGGATGCCGTAATCAGCTTCTATCGTCAGGGCGAATTCGTTGATCTCTGCGCAGGCCCCCATCTTGAGAGCACAGGCAAGTGCAAGAATATCAAGCTCATGAGCGTTGCAGGCGCGTATTGGCGCGGCAGCGAAAAGAATAAGATGCTCAAGCGTCTGTATGCGACCGCCTTTGAAAAGAAATCCGATCTCGATGATTACCTCACCATGCTTGAGGAGGCAAAGAAGCGCGATCACAGGAAGCTCGGCAAGGAGCTTGGTCTGTTCACAATTATGGATGAAGGCCCCGGCTTCCCGTTCTTCCTCCCCAAAGGAATGGTATTAAAGAATAACCTTATCGACTATTGGCGCGAAGTGCATAAGCGTTACGGCTATGTTGAGGTTTCCACTCCCATCATGCTCAATAGGGGACTCTGGGAGCGTTCGGGTCACTGGGATCACTATAAGAACAATATGTACACCACCGTCATAGATGATAATGATTTTGCGATTAAACCCATGAACTGTCCCGGCGGTATGCTCGTTTATCAGACGGAGATGCATTCATACCGTGATCTCCCTTACCGCGTCGGCGAGCTTGGTCTTGTACACCGTCATGAGCTCTCCGGTGCATTGCACGGACTCTTCCGCGTCCGCTGCTTTACTCAGGATGATGCTCATATCTTCATGACTTGGGATCAGATGAAGGACGAGATAAAGAATGTCGTCCGTCTGTTTGACGAGGTATATTCGACCTTCGGCCTCAAATATGAGATCGAGCTTTCCACCATGCCAGAGGATCATATCGGCGAGGTCGAGACCTGGGACCGCGCGACCGAGACCCTCAAGGAAGCTATCACCGAGTTCGGCAAGGAGTATGTCATCAATGAGGGTGACGGCGCATTCTACGGCCCTAAGCTCGATTTCCATATTGCGGACTGCCTCGGCAGAACCTGGCAGTGCGGCACCATACAGCTCGACATGCAGCTTCCCGAAAGGTTTGAGCTTGAGTACACCGGTGCGGACGGCGCAAAGCATCGCCCCGTTATGATCCACCGCGTTGTGTTCGGCTCCATTGAGAGATTCATCGGCGTTATCACCGAGCATTTTGCCGGTGCATTCCCGACTTGGCTTGCACCCGTGCAGGTCAAGCTCATGGCAATGACCGACCGTACCCACGATGCGGTAAACGATCTTGCGGATAAGCTCAATGCAGCAGGCATCCGCGTTGAGACCGACCTTCGCAATGAGAAGATAGGCTTTAAGATCCGCGAAGCTCAGATGCAGAAGATTCCTTATATGCTCATCATCGGCGATAAGGAAGTTGAAAACGGGGTTGTTGCCGTTCGCTCCCGCAAGGCAGGAGACCTCGGTACGATGACTCTCGATGCTTTTATTGAAAGAATCAATGAAGAGGTAAGAACCAAGGCTATTGACTAAAAAACAGTAAAAAACGGCTGACGCTCGAGCAAAGAACGTCAGCCGTTTTCGTATAAGCAGAGTATTACTTAAAATAGAGCGAGGCAGCCTCGTAGAATTCCCTATCGACTTCCTTGCGGACGGTGACGGCGGTCTCCATATCTGCTCCGACGACCTTTGTACCGACCTGAGCGACCATCTTGCCGTAATCGCCATTGACAACAAGCTCACCGGCTTTAATGCCGAGCCTTGTTCCGAGCACACGGTCAAATGCGCAGGGTGCGCCGCCGCGCTGAACATGTCCGAGAACTACGGGACGGCACTCGAAGTACTGAGCATCGCTTCCGAGCAGTGGATCGCTCTGCATACTGCGTTCAATCATATCGGAAAGATTTCTTGCAAGGTTTTTATGCAGGAGAAGCTTGTTGCCGAATGCATCGGTACCGATGTCGATATCCTCTGCACCGAGCAGCTCAAAGCCTTCGGCAACGACTATGATCGTGTACCTGTCGCCGCGCAGAAAACGCCTGCGGACGAGGGAAATTATCTCATCGTATGTTTTGGGGAATTCCGGAATCAGAACCAAATGTGCGTTTGCGGCAAGCCCGGCCTGAAGCGCGATCCAGCCGGTGTGACGGCCCATACATTCAACTACGATGCAGCGCGAGTGAGCCTTTGCAGTCGTCTGAAGACGGTCGATGGCTTCCATTGCGATATTGGATGCAGTCTCAAAGCCGAATGTATAATCGGTGCAGCTCAGGTCGTTATCAATGGTCTTGGGAACGCCGATAACATTGATGTCAAGCTTGCGGAGGGCGTTTGCAACGCCGAGCGTATCGTCTCCGCCGATAGCGACAAGGCCCTCAAGCCCGAGCGCATCAAGCACATCCTTAATCGTCGAAGGCCCGTTGGGATCGGCCATAACATTTGTACGGGAGCTTCCGATGATGGTTCCGCCGAGGGTTTGAATACCCTCCACCTCGTCAAGAGTGAGCCAATGCCCCCTCGCGGTCAGCGCGCCGCGCCAACCGTCGTGAAAACCGAATACCTCAATGCCTGCCTGTGCGCATTTTTCAACAACGCCGCGGATAACAGCGTTTAGCCCCGGACAGTCGCCTCCGCCTGTAAGAATCCCTATTTTCCTCATTTTTTCCTCCATTTGCATTATATTAAGCCTCTTGAACGAAGAATACTCATAACATTTTCCGATATGCTTTCTGGTGAACGCATAGCATTATTCTCGGTGCAGGGAATAATTTCGACGTCATCATAACGTTCGGCAATCCCGATGTACTTATTCCTTGCGCGCTGCTGTATGGAAATGCTGCTTTCGTAGGCATCGCGTCCGCTGCCGACATACTCACGAAAACCTTTTTTATCGACATTGCGCCCGGCGCAATCGGTATCGACATCGAAGAAAAGGTTGAGAGTGGGACGGGGAAGCCCAAGCTTTTCATATTCAAGCTCAAATACCCAGTCAACGATATCGGGCTTGCCCATGTCACAGTCGCGGATGCTCTGATAGACTGCATTGCTGAGGACGTATCTGTTTATGAGCAGGAAATCAGCTTCGCCGTCACTAAAGTCCCTAAAGGAATCGAACCTGTCGAGTGCGAACCATAGCGCCATGCTCTTTTGATCAACATCCGTGGCTTTTATGCCGTCAGCACCGGAAAGAAGCCTTCCGACTTGACTGCCGAAAAAGGATTCATATACGGGGAAAGCTCGTTTTGCAACGCTGTAACCCATCGACTCGAGCTTGGATGAAAGCAAGTCAAACTGCACGGTCTTCCCGCTGCCGTCAATACCTTCAATTGTGATGATCTTTGTTTTCATTGGCTCACTCCCGAATCAGTTATATTTCAATTTGGAGTATCTTTTTTAATTGCCCGATCTCAGCTTCGTCAAGATAAGCCTTTATAATCGTACCGGTGTCCAAATGCTCCTCGCTGAGCAGCATGCCCTTTTCACGAATAAGGGACATAGCTTCATATTTGGAATACGGAATCAGTACTTCGATTTCCCGCCTTGATGAATTGAGCTTCAGTTCAACCATTCGAAGCAGCTCCTGCATACCG
Source organism: Clostridiales bacterium (assembly GCA_004556165.1). GTDB lineage: Bacteria > Bacillota > Clostridia > Christensenellales > CAG-138 > PeH17. The sequence continues at coordinate 15,241 of SFIR01000009.1, forward strand.
TCGCCGCGCACTGCGGAAACAACTGCGGTTGAGCGTTCATCTGAATTCAGCGCTGAAACGGAAGGAAGGAGGTCTGAAATCTCATTATCGGAATCATCGGTCAGCTTATCGCATTTATTGAATACCGTTATTGTTGGAATACCGGATGCATTCAGCGAAGAAAGAACCTCATTTACGACCTTCATCTGCTTATCATGGAAGGGACAGGAGATGTCCACAACATGCAGAATCAGATCAGCATTCGACACCTCTTCAAGCGTCGATCTGAATGCTGATACGAGATCGTGAGGAAGCTTATTGATAAAGCCTACCGTATCCGAAAGCAGCGCCTCCGTGCCGTTTGCAAGCGTAACCTGCCTCACAACGGGATCAAGCGTTGCAAAGAGCTTATCCGCTGCGTAGACATCGGAATTCGTAAGCGCATTCAGCATCGTTGATTTGCCGGCATTCGTGTATCCGACGAGCGCAACGAGCGGTATGCGGTTGGCTTTTCGCGTTTCTCTTCTGAGCCCACGCTGCTTTTCTATCTCGCTGAGCTCGGTTTCCAGTTCAAATATCCTGCGGCGAATGCGCCTGCGGTCGATCTCCAGCTTCTTTTCGCCGGGACCCCTTGTGCCTATACCGCCGCCGAGCCTTGACAGCGCAGTACCCTGACCGAGCAGACGGGGGAGCATATAGCGCATCTGCGCAAGCTCAACCTGCAGCTTGCCCTCGCGGCTGCTTGCGCGTGCAGCGAAGATATCCAGTATCAGCGTAGTACGGTCAATGACCCTTGTCCCGAGGATCTGTTCAAGTGAACGCAGTTGGATAGCCGAAAGCTCATCATCAAAGATGACGAGGTCCGCTTCAAGCGCGCTGCATTTAAGCCCGAGCTCCTCGGCTTTGCCGCTGCCTATATAAGTTGCATTATCAATGGGGCGTTTCCGCACCCGTACCGTATCTATGACGAGCGCGCCTGCCGTTTCGGCAAGGTCGCCAAGCTCCTTGAGCGTGTCGTAACCCTCATCATTATCCATGCCGACGAGAATCGCTCGTTCCGCTTCCGCTTCCTCAACGGCCTTTGTGGAAGAACGAAAACGATCGTCAGAAGCATAGATTTCTGCTATCAATGCATGTTGGGGCAGCTTATGCGGACGCAGAGGCCCGTATATCAGTGCTTCCCTTGCGCCGGTTTCCTCGTCAGGCTCTCCGAGATACGCACAGTAAAACTGCGTCGGATGCCCTTCCGAAACTCCGAGGGCTGCCATTGCGTCCAGCTTCATCGAACGAAGGGTACCTATATCAACATCGGAGAGCCTTCCGTCGCCGCTCGGATGAGTATGTATGCAGCGCACTCCGCACAGCCTGTCCTCATTGCGGACAAGACGCATGCTCGGCATGCTGACCTTGTTGCTGTCGCCTACGGAGATATCGACGACCTCTCCGTCGCGCGCGATATAGACCGAGATCTCTCGGTTGATCTCGCTTGAGCAGGATGCCAGAAGCTCAATAGCTTCCGGCGAAATAAATTCATCAAGACCCATCTTTATATCATAGATGGATCTGATTCTATCGAGCATGGTATTCCTGATGCCCGTCAGATTACCGTTCAGTTTTTCTGCCATGATCCCTTTTCCTTTCTCTTTTGTGACTGCGGATTATTTGATTGTTATGACTGTATGGGCGGGAATGCGCACGGCAAACAACTCCTTTTCTCAAGCATATCAACTCATTATACAACATTCCATTCGCTGTTTCAATTGGAAAATTGTGAATATGCAAGGCTTTCTCTGCGAACCTCGCCCGAAAGCAGTATGAGTGCCAATAGATTCGGTATCGCCATGAGAAAATTCAGGCATTCTCCGGCGGTCCATACAGCATCGACCTGCGCTATTGCGCCTACGATGCATAGCAGAGTATAAACTATGGCAAAGGGCTGCTCGCTCTTTTTGCCGAAAAGGTAACTTATACATTGCCTTCCGTAGACCGCCCAGCCGAGTATGGAGGTGTAGGCGAAAAGGATTATCGAAAATGATAGAAAATAGCCGACCCATTCACCGCTGAATGCGCTTTGAAATGCAAACAGCATAAGCCTTGTGCCGGAGGCGGAGGCTTCTCCGAAAGGTATGGAGGTGTTGCTTGCAAGCAGCACGAGCGCGGACATGGTGCAGATGATTATGGTATCTGCGAAAACCTCGAAGATACCGTACAGGCCCTGCTTTACGGGGTCGGTGGTGTTGACACATGCGTGAGCCATGGGCGCAGAGCCGATACCTGCTTCGTTGGAATAGACGCCCCTTGCAACACCCGTGCGGAATGCCTGCACGATACCGAAGCCGATAAAACCGCCGGCGGCTGAGCGTACAGCAAATGCTCCTTCAAAAATCAGCTTGAAAGCAGGTATGATACCGCTGCGGAAGCGGTAAAGAGCTATGATGCACACGAGCACATACCCGAGAGCCATGAACGGGACTATTATCTCGGATGCTTTTCCGATCCTTTGCACGCCTCCGATAACCACTATGCCGACCAATACTGCTGTTATTGCTCCGCTTATCAGTTTGATAATGCCCCAATTTGCCTCCGGTGATACTGAAAAGAAAAGGTCGCATGCACTTAGCGCAATGGTATTGGACTGTACAAGCGTAGTGCCGAAAAGTGCGGCGAGCGCGCCGAAGACTGCGAAGCAGCATGCAAGCGGCTTTGTATGCCTGCCGATAAAGTCTCGGCGCTTTCCAAGCCCCTTCTCAATATAGAGCATAGCTCCGCCTATATAGCCGTTATCGGTCCTCTCGCGGTATTTGATAGCAAGCACGATTTCGGAGAACTTGACGCCCATACCGATGATAGCGGCAAACCACATCCAGAATATCGCGCCGGGTCCGCCGATCACGATTGCACCGGCAACGCCTGCGATATTGGCTGTACCTATCGAGCCTCCGAGAGCGGTCGCAAGTGCCTGAAAAGGGGTAAGCCCCTGCTCGCTTTTCTTCTTTATTCCACGATTTTGCTTTCTGAAGTCAAGACATGTTCTGATTGAAGCACCGAGATTGCTTAGCTGAAACCAGCGATGGCGGTTGGACAGATAGATTCCCGAAACCAGAAGGATTATTGCAAATACGGATTTAAATTCATTCATACAGAAGCATATGCATTATGCATTGCTTTACATGACATGCAGCGCCCCAACATTTAGGGCGGAAACCTTCAAAATATATTGACATTTGTGAAACATAGCAGTAAAATTAAATATGTAGATTTAGCTGTTCGGAGGGCAATATGCCGCCCTCCGGCGGAAAGGAAGTACGGATGATAGATAAACTAAACGAATACGCACATCTGGTTATAGAGGTCGGGCTTAATGTGCAGAAAGGTCAGGAGGTTGTCATAAATTCACCTGTTGACTGTGCCTTTTTTGCGCGTCTCTGCGCAAGAGCCGCTTATGATGTCGGCGCACGCCGAGTGCATATGCAGTGGAGAGATGATGAGATCAGCAGGGAATACTGGCTCAAAGCCGAAGATACCGTTTTTGACGAAGTCCTGCCATGGGATGTTGAACGCAATCTGACCCTTGCTAAGAAGAATGCGGCGTTTCTAAACATCAGCGCCTCAAATCCCGAAAACCTCAAGGGTGTGGATCCGAAGAGGCTCGAGCGCGCGTCAAAGGCCAATAATCAGGCCAACAAGGAATACTACACGATGCTGATGAACAGTGATTTCCCCTGGTGCGTTGCTTCCATCCCCATTCCTTCCTGGGCAATGAAGGTATTTCCGGGTGTGCCCGAAGAAGAAGCGATGGATAAGCTTTGGAATGCGATCTTCGATGCGGTGCGCATTGAAAATTGCGGAGGCGCAGTTGATCGCTGGCGCAAGCATTGTGCTTTCCTCGATGAGAAGAGCAAGAAGCTGAATGAGCTGAATTTCAAATCGCTTCATTACACCAACTCGATAGGTACGGATCTTACCATTGAGCTTCCCGAAGGCCATGTCTGGGGGGCAGGTTCCGAGTTCAGCAAGACCGGTATCGAATTCGTCGCCAATATGCCGACCGAGGAGGTATTCACTGCCCCGAAGCGTGACGGAGTGAACGGTAAGGTAGTTGCGACCAAGCCCCTTGTTATAGACGGAAATATCGTTAAGGATTTCTATATGATATTTAAGGACGGCAAGATCGTGAAAGCGCATGCGGAAGAGGGTGAAGAATACCTTCTCAATGCCATCAAAGAGGATGAGAATGCCTGCATGCTCGGCGAAGTCGCACTTGTTCAGTATGATTCTCCGATCTCCAACAGCGGTATACTCTTCTATAACACCTTGTTTGACGAGAATGCTTCCTGCCATCTGGCTTTCGGCGCGGCATATCCCAGCTGCTTAAAGGGCGGGACCGAGCTGAGCGAAGAGGAACTGCTTGCAAAGGGCATAAATTGCAGTACTCAGCATTGCGATTTCATGGTTGGTTCTAAGGATCTTTCAATAATCGGAACCACTCATGACGGGAAGAACATTCCTGTCTTTGTTGACGGCAATTTCGCACTTTGACGCGTGTAGAATCATAAACCGAAAGAGACTTTTTGCCTATGAAAAAAAGAGCTGACAAAAGCAAGGTTATTAAGCTTATCATCTATGCATTGTTAGCTCTTGTTTGCTGCTTTGTATATATTAAATTCGGGATAGTCGACAGCAATAAGACCAATACTGCCCTGAACGAGACACCGAGCCCGACCGAAGCGGTAAGCCGCTATCCTTCGCGCGAAGAATTGGTTTCAAAGCTCATAGATAGCGGAATCGGCATTGCTCCGAATGCTTACAGCCGGGATGAGGACGGCAACTGTCATTATGAGCTGTCATTCGAGGATGACCGCCTCAAGGGAAGCATCCTTTTGAATCTTGACGGCATGGATAATGTTGAGTACGCATCTCTCACCCTGAGCTTCGTCCGAGCGATAACGCCGGGAAGCGAGACGGGCTCGGCAGATCAGCTGCTCAACGATGCGGACAGCATGGCCTGCCTTATTGATGTCATCAATGCATTTGTATACGCAAATGCCGATTGTCTCGGATTAACCGATGACATAGGTATCTACAATGTGCGCCTTGCCATGAACGGCATATGCAATGCTTTCTCTTCAAGGAAAGAATATGATAAAACCTACGACGGGGTCAGATATATTCTGCTCTGCCTTGACGGCGATGCGGCACATGTTGAGACCGAGATAGTTATCGGGAAAACCTCCGCGAAAAAAGATGATACGCTTTTTTTCGGGGTGATGGGGGACACTGATACCATGATACCACAATTTCCGAATATTCCATATCAAAAAAGATTTTCATATTGTAAAGTGCTGCCGATTGGCGGTAATAGTGTTGATGAAATAACAGAAAGGCTAAGAGGCATTATAACAGTTCTTCCGCGTGCCTGTACAGCGGACGTAATCCTGTATTCAGTCATTAAGGATACCCCTGATGCATACCTTATAGACAGCAATTGCACCACGGTGAATATTGATGCCTTGATTCGCTTGCTAAGGAAAACTGCCGTAAGCAGAGATTCGAGCATATATCTGATTAAAAAGGATACTTGCTTCGGTTATGAGCTTCGCAGCTTGCATTCGGGTGAGAGAAGAAGGATTAGAAGCATGCTGAATGTATATGAAGCCTCAGCCTGCATATTGGAGGATTATAGGGAGTGTTTGATTATGATTGCAAAAAATGATTCCTATTCGGACGACAGAGCGGACAGCGATTTGCTGACTTTCAAAGACGGCGCGGATTGCGAAACGTACACAGGCTTTGTAATCGAAAATATGGTGCTTCCGCTTGGATTTGATGATAAGCTGAAGGGTACGCATTATGCCGCTGCGGCTGTATCAATTCAGCTTTTTAATCAGGGAGAGAGCCTGAATGAAACCTATGAGACGATTGCTGAGCTCAACAATACTTCCGCAGAAGGAGTTGAAAAGGCGATAAGGTATGCGATAGAGCAGGCATGGATGCAGGGAAATATCTATCTCCAGCATCATATGTTCGGCAATTCCGTTGATCCGAACAAGGGAAAACCGACTAATGCCGAGTTTATCAGCACTGTGGTCAGGCATATCAAAGATATGGGAAATATCCGAACGCAGATGTTCATTTGACGGAATACGGCATGCAGCATCCTCATTGAGCGGTGCTGCTTTTTTAATCCGAATACATTTTTTACGGGAAACGGCGGTTTTGTTGATTTGTGGTTTACAAACATTGGTATAATAAGCAAAAGATAAAGGGGGGAGATAAGATTTGCTTCAAATTAAACATGTTTCCAAACAGTATGTCACCGGAGATCTCGCACAGAAGGCGCTGAACGATGTCAGCTTGGATTTTCGCGACAGTGAGTTCGTTGCAATTCTCGGTCACAGCGGTTCAGGCAAAACCACAATGCTGAATATCATCGGAGGCCTTGATACTGCGGACAGCGGAGATCTCATCATCAACGGTATCTCGACTGAAAAGTATAAGGATAGGGGTTGGGATACATACAGGAACCATACTATCGGCTTCATCTTTCAAAGCTATAACCTGATACCGCATCAGAGCGTTTTAGCAAATGTTGAATTGGCTTTGACGCTTTCGGGCGTATCAAAAGCGGAGCGCAAAAGGCGGGCAAAGCAGGCTCTAATGATAGGCATTATTACATATATATCCGTCCTTGAGAGAACGCAGGAGATCGGCATACTAAGGGCGATCGGTGCATCAAAGAGAAATGTTTCGTCAGTATTCACTAATGCATAATAGCCGCAATGCGGCTGTTTCAATTCCCTGCTAATTCCTCCATAACGCAAAAAACACAAAACACCCTCTCGCAGGGTGCTTTGTGCTTTGGTGGACGGGGATGGATTCGAACCATCGTAGTCTGTGACAACGGATTTACAGTCCGCTCCCTTTGGCCGCTCGGGAACCCGTCCATAATCAACGAACAGGATTATAACGCATGAATCCGCATTTGTCAACCTATTTTGCATGGCCGGTTTATATATATTTTGCTTGCATTGAAAATTCACCGGATAAAGTTTTGTGAGGAACAGGTAAAATTCTTGTTTTTCGCTATTCCTTTATTCGGTAAATTGTGGTATAATAAAGTGTTGAACGCTGGATAGCCGTCGGATGGCGGAATGCAGCGTTGTATGACTATGAAAATATATCGGAGGTCATTATTTTGGCACGCAGCATGACCGGATTCGGCCGTTCTTCCCTCAGTAACGATGGACGCGAGCTTACCGTTGAACTCAAGTCAGTCAACCATCGTTATCTTGACATTGCTTTCCGCATGCCCCGTTCCCTCGGTTTTCTTGAGGATACGGCTCGTAATGCCATTTCAAAGCGTTTCTCTCGCGGACACATCGACGTGTTCGTAACCTATCGCAATATGCGCAGCGATTCCCGTACTGTTGTACTTGATACCGGACTCATCAGCGCATACCTTGATGCATCTAAAAGAGTGCATGACGAATTCAAAATTGCCGATGATATGACGGTTTCAAAGCTTCTGAAGCTCCCCGATGTCGTAAATATCGTTGAAGCGGATGAGGATCAGGAAGCGGTAACCGCCTTGATGTGTTCTGCAATTGACAAGGCCTGTGATGAAATGCTTGTCATGCGAGAAAATGAAGGCGCTCGCCTCTGCACGGATCTTTTTGCAAGGCTGAATACCATTTCGGATATTCGAGATAGAATCGCAGACCGCGCACCGCTTGTGACCGAAGCATACCGAAACGACCTGAATTCCCGTATCCGCAGCCTGCTTAACGAGGTCGAAATCGACCGTGCAAGGCTTGCAACCGAGATTGCGCTCTTTGCCGACAGGGCGAATATCGACGAGGAGCTCGTCCGTCTGCGCAGCCATATTGCTTCTGCAAATGACCTGCTCTCCTCATCGGAGCCTGTAGGGCGAAAGCTCGATTTCGTAGTTCAGGAGATGAACCGTGAATTCAACACCATCGGGTCAAAGGCTAACGATGAAAACATCGCCGCTCTCGTTATCACCGGAAAAGCGGAGCTTGAAAAGATTCGTGAGCAGATTCAGAATATCGAATAAGAGGTTAGTTCTATGAAAAAAGGTTTGCTTCTCGTATTATCCGGTCCCTCGGGTGTCGGCAAGGGTACTATCGGTGCCGAGCTTTTGAAGAACCATTCAGATATGTGCTTCTCCGTCTCTGCAACCACCCGTGCTATGCGTGAGGGCGAGGCCGAGGGCGTCAACTATTTCTACAAGACGACCGAAGAATTCGAAAGAATGGTTGAGCAGGATGAGTTTTTGGAATACATGTGCGTATTCGGAAAAAACTATTACGGAACTCCGCGCAAATATGTTGATTCAAAGCTCAATGAGGGCATAAGCGTATTACTCGATATCGACGTCAAAGGTGCGATGAAGGTTAAGGAGAAGATGCCCGAGGCAGTAACCGTATTTATCGCTCCGCCGTCACTGGCTGTGCTGAAGAACAGGCTCGTTGGGCGTGGGACGGAGAGCGAGGAGGCTATTGCAAGGCGTTTGGCTGAGTGCAAGACCGAGATCGGATACATACCCCGTTATGATTATGTGATTATAAACGATGCTCTTGATAAGGCTGTTGCCGATATCGAGGCCATCCTTACAAGCGTAAGCCTCAAGAGCGCAAACAATACCGAGCTTGCGGACAGACTTATAAATGAAGAATTTTAAATAATCAATCGTTAATAAGGAAAGGAACATACTATGAGCCATCAGATGAACCACCCTCCCGTTGTGGAACTTGAGAAAAAAGCCGGCTGCCGCTATATGCTCGTTACCGTCGTAGCAAAGCGTGCGCGTCAGATCCTTGCGGCTGACAAGAATAACCCCGTAAAGCCCGTTGCACAGGCCGTGCAGGAGCTTGAAGACGGTGATCTGCGTATCGACTATCCGCCCGAGTACTTCGCAAATTCGGATAAATAAACCGGTTAAGGTGTTTACGCCAAGACGTAAACACCTTTATTCCATTTGGCATGAAAGGAGGCGAACGGCTTGTTTGCTAAGGTTATAGTCGATATTTCAAATTCAAACGTGGATAAGCTGTTCACCTACTCCGTACCCGAAGAGCTTGAGCTCAGGGTCGGTCATCATGTACTCGTACCATTTGGCCGCGGAAATAAACCCGTTGAGGGCTTCGTACTCGAACTGTGCGAACAGGCAGATACTTCATTTACTGTAAAGCCCATCATCAAAAAGATTGAACCGTATACCGTGCTTCTGCCCGAACAAATAGAGCTTGCCGACTGGATAACGAGGGCATATCACTGCACCAGGGCCGACGCACTTCGGGTTATGATACCGGCAAAGCTCCGTGGGTCAAGAATAAAAGAAAAAACCGTGCGGACGCTTCGTATAGCGGATGGTATTGATACAGCCGCATTTCGCTCTTCGATGCTGAAGAAGGACGGTACGCCCCGTTCCCCTAAGCAGCTTGAAGTATTCGATCTGCTTGCTTCATCGGGCGCCGAGTTTACAGTTTCCGACATCAATGCTTATATTCCCGGCGCATCCGCTGCAATAACCGCGCTTATTGAAAAGGGAGCTGTTACGGAGGCCGGCCGCGTCACCTTTCGCAGCCCTTTCAGCGGAAGCATCAGATTCGATGAGCCCCCGGAACTGACAGCGGAACAGAAAAAGGCTCTTGATATAATCAACTCGGCAGCTACCGGAAGATGCATACTTCTTCACGGAGTCACAGGAAGCGGCAAGACCGAGGTCTATATGCAGGCGATCTCCGAAGTGTTCAATGCAGGCGGCGGCGCGATAGTACTCGTGCCGGAGATTTCGCTTACCCCGCAGACAACGGATCGATTCCGCGGCAGATTCGGCAATAATGTTGCGGTGCTTCACAGCCATTTGAGCGACGGCGAACGCTTCGATGAATGGCGCAGAATCCGCTTCGGTAAAGCCCGTGTAGTTGTCGGCGCAAGATCGGCAGTATTTGCGCCCGTTGAAAATCTCAAGCTTATAATCATTGATGAAGAGCATGAGCCGAGCTATCAATCCGAATTGACTCCCAAATACTCCGCTGCAGAGGTTGCGTTAAGAAGAATCAAATATGTCGGAGCAAGGCTCGTCCTGGGCAGTGCAACGCCGTCTTTAGCAGATTACTATAAAGCCAAGCGCGGAAAATACCTGCTTGCTGAGCTGCCTCACCGAATAAACGGCATTCCCATGCCCGAAGTAGATATCATAGATATGCGAGCTGAATTTCTCGGCGGAAACGACAGTATTTTCTCTGCCGCGCTCCGTGAAAGGCTGGAGAGCTGTTTGGAGAATTCAGAACAGGCCATTCTGTTTCTCAACAGGCGCGGATATTCTTCCCATGCCGAATGCAGAGCGTGCGGCTTCGTGTTTAACTGCCCGAATTGTGATGTTGCGCTCACATATCATAAGCATGATGATACTCTTCGCTGCCACTACTGCGGTGCGTGCTATGCCATGCCGAAAAAATGCCCCAACTGCGGACAGGAATACATAAAGTATACAGGCATCGGCACGCAGCAGGTCGAGGAACAGCTGATTAAGCTCTTTCCGAAAGTCCGCTGCCTGCGAATGGATACGGATACGACTGTCGGGAAAACCTCGCATAGGGACATTCTTTCTGCATTTGCATCCGGCAAAGCCGATGTTCTTATAGGTACGCAGATGGTAGCAAAAGGGCTTGATATCCCGAATGTTACGCTTGTCGGCGTCATATTTGCCGATTCGACGCTCTTCCATTCCGATTACCGAAGCAGTGAACGCACCTTCCAGCTGCTAACTCAGGTCGCAGGCCGAGCAGGGCGTGCGGATAAGACCGGAAGGGTCGTCATACAGACCAATGCGCCCGAGCATAGAGCGATAAGGCTTTGCAAGAATCATGATTACTGTTCATTCTATAATCTTGAGATCGCCGACCGTCTCCATACCCTTTTTCCACCGTTTGCAGTGTTCATTCGTGCAATGTTCATTGGCAAGGAGGAGGAAGCGGCAGCGAAAGCTGCCGACGGGTTTTCAAACGGTGTGACAAATGCGATTCTCGGTACGCTTTCCGCTCTTGGCGCCAGAAACGAACTCATTTTCGTCGTCCCGGGACCTGCACCGATAAAGCGTCGAAATAATGAATACAGGTATTGCGTCATCATCAAGCTTGCAAGAACGGCGCATACCGCTGTCGCCGTAAATGCCATATATAAATTCGGTGATGATTTTGATGATGAATACTATAAAGGGGTCGAAATTAATCCCACTGAAATGCTATGAAGAAATCTGCTGAATTTGTTGAGCTCACAAAAAGGGGAAATAAACTTGCCAAAAGATTCGCGTGCGAAACGAGTCTATGCCATTATCTAAGCATACTTGAGGGAAATACTCGCGGAAAAGTGTATGTGAACTCCGCATCCGATCCGAGCTTTGCCGCTGTATACAGCTATCTGTACAAGGGCTTTCAGATAATGGGTTCTCCCATCATCGGGACGGATGAATATGTTGCGCTTCGCATGCTGTTTGAGAAAGAACTGATCCCCAAGCTTCTCAAAAACGAACATGTCGGTGAAGTTTCCTATTCATGCGATACGGAAGCGCTGCTTGAAAATATGCATATCGCTTTCTTCGATAAGGAACAGTACGAGCAGGAATACTGCCTGTATACCCACCGCCCGGGAAGTCCGACGCCTGCTTTTGAGAATACCGAATACAAAACGCAGAGAATCACAAAGGAGTTTATTGAAAGCAATGTAGAATTCAGTCTCGTGCTGCAGGATGAGATATTGAGATCATATTCGTCGATCGATGCTTTTCTGAAGCAAGGCCTCGGTTATGTTGCGCTCGATGGGGAAAGGATCATTGCAAATCTGATTTCAAGCGGAAGCTATGAAAAGAGCATAGTGCTCGGTGCCGATACCGACAGCGAATACAGATGCCGAAGAATAGCTGCATCACTGCTTCGTTCAGCCCAATGCTATGCTGACGAGCACGGTCTTTCGCTCGTTTGGGAATGCAATAAGGATAATATCGCATCGGTCGGCACGGCAGAGAAATGCAGCCTTGAGCGAAGATTCACCTATCCCGTGCGCTGGTTTGAGCTAAAATAAATATATTGTCTTTTCTTTTCAAAAAAGTATTGACAATTGACTCCGGTTCATTATAATAAGATTAAGAACTATTCCTAAGGCAGACCGATGACCAAGCAAAGAGCTTTGATCAAAAAAATAGTTTACGACTCCTATAGTCATCCCACCGCAGTAGCTATCTATGAGGAAGCAAAAAAGGTTCTGTCCTCAATAGCGCTCGGGACTGTCTATCGCAATCTCAATCTGATGGTCGAGTCCGGTGAGATCAGAAGGATTAGTATTCCCGGTCAACCCGATAGGTTCGATAAGACGCTTACACCGCATGGACATATGCAGTGTACTGAATGCGGCAGGGTTTTCGATTTCTTTATCGACAACCTTGAGCGCGACATCCATGAATGTACGGGAGCTGACGTACTCTCTTTTGAGCTGAGCGTGCAGATAATATGCGCCGATTGCATTAAAAAGAGGACCGCTTCTTGTTCATAATAAAGATAATAAATCAATTGGAGGTTTTTTGAATGAAAAAGTTTGTTTGTTCCGTATGTGGTTATGTACACACCGGTGAGACCGCACCCGCCGAATGCCCCGTTTGCCATGCTCCTGCTTCCAAGTTCATTGAGCAGGCTGCCGAAATGAGCTGGGCCTCCGAGCATGTTGTCGGTGTTGCACAGGGCGCTCCCGAAGATATTATGAAGGATCTCCGCGCAAACTTCAACGGCGAATGCTGCGAAGTAGGTATGTACCTTGCAATGGCAAGAGTTGCACATCGTGAAGGCTATCCCGAGATCGGTATGTACTGGGAGAAGGCCGCTTACGAAGAAGCAGAGCATGCAGCAAAGTTTGCAGAGCTTCTCGGCGAAGTCGTAACCGACAGCACCAAGAAGAATCTCGAAATGCGTGTTGAAGCCGAGAATGGCGCAACAATGGGCAAGACCGATCTTGCAAAGCGTGCAAAGGCTCTCAACCTCGATGCTATTCATGATACCGTTCATGAAATGGCAAGGGATGAAGCTCGTCACGGCAAGGCATTCCAGGGCCTGCTCAAGAGGTATTTCGGCGAGTAAAGCACTGTTAATTCAGCAAAATTTAAGAGATATGCAGTTTTGCCGCATATCTCTTTTTGTTAATAATATTTTCTCAATGCAATGAAACCCTCAAAACAGGAATCGGTTTTGAGAGTTTCGATATGTTTAGACTTCTGTAAAGACCTATTGATTATTATGCATAGGAAAAAGCGACGGTAAGCCGATTTCGGTACTCCGTCGTATTCGATATTCCGTTAAGGGATTGAAATAGAGAGATACGTAAAGCTGCATGCGGAAGATATTGACATTTGCCTGCCTTTATGATGCTTGCATCCCCGATATGACAATTATTGCGCTCCGATAAGGCTTACAGTGAAATTCGATAATGCAGTTTGCCATGAATAAGCTGGATATAGATATAATGCTTGAAAGTGAACGGTTTATTTGATACAATACGATAACGGATTGAATAAGGAGAAAAACTATGGCAGATTTCAGGAAACTGACAATACTTCATTCCAATGATATTCACGGTGATTTTCTTGCCGAACAGGTCGATGATAAATACGTTGGCGGTGTTGCAATGCTTTCGGATTATGTAAGCAGAGTCAGAAGCGAAGAGGAGAACGTAATTTATGCGGTCGCAGGCGATATGTTCCGCGGTTCAATAATCGACAGCGAATACAAGGGCATTTCAACCGTTGACATCATGAACATGCTCGCTCCCGATGTTGCATGCCTTGGGAACCACGAGCTTGACTACGGGATTGCGCATCTTCTTTTCCTCGAAAAGTGCGCAAGCTTTCCCATTGTAAATGCAAATATCTATATTAAGACGACAGGCACAAGGCTGTTCAATTCGCATACCATCCTTGAGGTCGGAGGAATGAAGATCCTATTTATCGGTCTTCTCACCGAGGAGATAATGGCAGGTGCCAAGAGCGACATGCTTTTGGGCACATTCATCGGCGTTGAGGATGCTGCTAAGGAAGTAGGGCGCATAATCAACAGCTACAAGACCATGGATATTGACTTCACGGTGCTTCTCACCCACATTGGTTTTGAGGAGGATATGAAGCTTGCTTCAATTCTTGATCCGGAGTGGGGCGTTGATGCCATTATCGGCGGTCACACGCATACATGCCTCAAAGAACCTGCAGAGGTCAACAACGTTCTGATAGTTCAGGCAGGTACGGGTACGGATATGATAGGAAGGTTTGACCTCGTGGTGGACTGCGATAACAACAGGATTGAAAGCTTCACCTGGCGAATGGATCCCATTAACGATACCACCTGCATCCCTGATCCCGCCATTGACGGCTTGATTTCAAATTATAAAAGCAAGACCGATGAAAAATACGGAAAGATTCTTACAAGATTCGATAGAAAGCTTACTCATCCCCGCCGCGAGCAGGAAACCGAACTCGGCAACCTCTTTGCCGATGCAATGAACGAAATGTTGGGTACCGACATCTCTCTTGTAGGTTCCGGCAGTATTCGTGTTGAGGAGATGGGCCCCATCATCACCATTCAGAACATGATGGAGTGCTTCCCCTATGATGATAAGGTGTATATGCTGAAGCTCAGCGGTTATGATCTTCGCCGTGGCTTTGAATATATCTGCCGTGACGAGATGATAAAGGGCCATACCGAGTTCTATCAGGTGTCAAAGCAGGTCCGCATTGTTTACGACTATAATTCGAAGCAGCTTACCGAGTTCACTGTAAACGGTAAGCCTGTCAACGATGATGATGTATTCACTGTTTCCATGCAGCAATACCACGCATACAACATTGCGACCACGATGAATATGGAGCCGGATAGGGTACCTCCCGATAACAGCTTCAGGTGCATTGCCACATCAGCATATGATGTGTTGGAGGAGTATCTTAGAACCAAACCCCACCTGAACGCCCATATTGAGGGCAGAATTACACTAAAGAATATGCCGCCTCAGTATTACAGCGGCAGGATAGAATGAGCAAGCCTAATTGCCTTTTAAGATTGAATCCCGTTTCATTGCCAACCGAAGCAGGGTTAGGAATCATTCTATATTGATTCAAAGTCGATCCGGAAAACACGAATCGGAGTCGGCTCATTATAGGCAACAGAAATAACATTGCGGTGATCGAGTTCAATCAGAATAGATGCTGTAGGAAGGGAAGAAGTGTCGATTTCGGAGGGAATGAACTGTTCGCGGTTATTCAGCTTGTAAATGCTTTCCTTTGCGGTCCATAGCTTCAGAAAACCGACATGATCGCAGCAGATCACAGGCTCATCATTCGGAGACAGGATGCGCCTCATCAATCTTTTGGGTATAGAATTATTCTTAAAAGCAAAAGCATCTGCATCTTCAATATCAATTCCTACATCTGAATCGGATACTGCAACAGCCGCTGATGTTTTAGTGTGAGAAATTGAGAAGAACAGGGAAGAGCTGACCCATTTTCCGGAGGCGAGCTTATGCGGCGAAAGCTCCTGCATACTCATATCAAATGAGTGTTTAATCGCAATTTCAAGCAGCTTCCATGCAGTGTAAGACTGTGAACGAGCATGGTCGAGCTTAATGCTTCTGAGATAATCGTTACGCTCGGGAGGGAACAGACCGGGGTCATCGGGACATGGAACCAAAGAAGAAAAATAAATATCAAGAATATGGTCACTACCGGGGAGAATTCCGGCGTGATCATTAGAATAGGCAATATCGTCAATACAGTTTGTTTTATTTATCCGAAAGCTCTTTGTTTCCATTATTCCGTACACCGCCATAACTTGATTTTAGCATAATAAACTGATTGATTCAACGATTCTCGATAATCTGATTGCCCGGAATCGGCTGTTCCGGACGTAGAACGGGCAGTATGATATAATCCTGACGGAACAGGCTCGTAAAGCGGCCTTTCCGAGTATAGAATTATTGTCCTCCTTTACGGGAAAGAAAGGATTGAGAGTATTATGAGAAAGCCCATTTGCATCTTTATGGTGTTATTGCTCCTGCTCACATTTCCGCATTTTGGATGCAGCGACAGCAGGCCGACCGACACTCCGAGCGAAGCACCGGTCAGCTCACTCATTCCCACCGAAGCTCCCACACATCGGAAGGAGGAGCCGATCGGTGGCTATGAGCTTTCCGTTTTCGGTGATGTATTGACTGTTTTTCTGTCCGCGGAGCAAGGGAATTGGAAGATGGAGGGTTCTGCTCCGGAAATCCTCGATGTTAATGCTTACGGTATCTTTGATCGCTGCGCGTTATTCGAAATCACGCCCGTTGAGAGCGGCAATTGCGCGCTCCTTTTCTGCTGTGAAAGAGATGGAGAAACAATATCCCATTGCAGGCTTGAGATCTTTGTTAATGAAGCATATGGCCTTGAGGTGGTGTTCTCCGATGTTGAGGCCGGAACAGCGCCGGATGACACCAAGGTCAGTGAGCCGATAGATTATGTGCTTGATTATGAAAAGTATCCGGAGATGCTTAAGGAATACCTTGGAGAAAAGCTGATTTCCGATGCGCAGCTGGTTATCCGAGCGTTTCTTAACGGCGAGACCTCGGCAGCGGTTTCACCCGTTGGCGATGCATATGGATATGCAAATTCGATTGGCTGCGCAATCAGTCTTATGTGTCCGCCATTTGAGGCTCTTACTGATTACAATGCGCTCAGGGCTTTCAGCAATGGAAGGCTTAACTGGAGCTTTCTTGGAACTTGGGATGAAACTTGTGCCGCGCTTTCGAATTTTGAAGCAAGAGTCAACGAAATAATGGAATGCATTGATGAGAGGGACGGAGAAACAGCTAAGGCGATGCTGCTCTATTACGAGCTTACTAAGGATTCCTGTTACGACTATGTCTTTTTTGAATCAACAGACAATACACCTGAGCAGGAAAGGATAGTGCCTTCGGCATACAACGCCATTGTCAACCGAAGCGGAATCTGCACATCGTTTGCACAAGCCTTGACATTTCTCTATTCGCAGGCAGGAATTGATTCCATCCCGATGAGCGGCAATGCTCCTGAAAGCTTTCATATGTGGTCAATGGTCAAGCTCGGTGAAGACTTGTTCTTTATGGATCCCACATGGGATCTTGGCGGCGGCTTCAAATATTTCGGAATTACCGCCGATGAAAGATGCGGATGGGCAGGCGGCTTTGATGCATCCAGCTTCTATTTCTGCGGACAAACTCTTGACCTAAGCAGCACCGTCATATCCGAACGCTTTTCTGCACTGCATCAGAGCCTTGGTGTAGGAAACGCCGAGTTTAAGCTCTTTCATTCAACACAGCTTGCTGTATTCTGCCATGGCGCATATACTTTCGACTGCACAGAGTGACGGGCTGTGCATGCGGCATAATAAATCATGTGCATGAAAAGAATGTATGGGCTTGGGTGACTGCGAATTATTCCATTGCTGCGTATGATAGAAAATACAAATAAGCAAGTCGTTTATAAAACAAAACGACTTGCTTATTTTTGGCGGAGAAGGAGGGATTTGAACCCTCGCGCCCCTTCGCAGAGCCTACTCCCTTAGCAGGGGAGCCCCTTACAGCCACTTGGGTACTTCTCCAAAATTCTGGCGGAGAGAGAGGGATTCGAACCCCCGGTGCCTTGCGGCATCACTGGTTTTCAAGACCAGCTCCATAAACCACTCGGACATCTCTCCCTATTCACAACAGCGGTATTATAACAGACGCCGTTAGGAATGTCAACCATAATTTTGCCATCATAAACATATATAATTTTTAAGCTCGCTGTTTTCTCTGTGGTTCGGAAATATTACTGCCTAAGAGCTTCTGCTGTTCTGTTAAGCTCATAGATAGCTTTTTCTATGTCAATAGTGCTGTATTCTCCGTATCTATACAGGATTTTTCCTTTTACCATAGTTAAGCAGACGTCTGAACCGGATGCGGAATAAACTACTGTTGATATCGGATCATATATCGGCTGCAGCTTGGCCTTGTGGATATCAAGCATTATGAGGTCTGCCTCCATTCCGGCTTTAAGCATTCCGATCTCATTTTCGCGCCCCTGGGCTTTGGCTCCGTTTACGGTAGCTAACTTCAATGCCCGGTATGCATTTATCTTTGTCGGGTCATTATGGATATGCTTTGCAAGCAGAGCGGAAAGCTTTATTTCTTCAAAAAGATCCAAATTATTATTGGAAGCACAGCCATCGGTTCCGAGCGAAACATTGACGCCTCGTGAAATCATTTCGTCAATATCTGCAATCCCCGAAGCAAGCTTCAGATTGGAAACGGGATTATGCGCTACGCTTGCATGATGCTCGGCAAGAATATCAATGTCTTTGCTGCAGAGCCAAACCCCGTGGGCCGCGATAACCCGATTGCGGAAGACTCCGTATTTTTCCAAAACCTGAACGGGAGTGAGCCCGTACCGGGAGATGCATTCCGCATGCTCCGATTTTGTCTCCGAGATATGAATTTGAGTTACAAGATCGTGTTCATAGGCTAATTCGGCGATCTTTTCCCAAACACAAGGCTTTGAAGTGTATTCCCCGTGTATGGCGGCATCTGCGCGAATACGTCCTCCGTCAAAGCCGTGCCAATCTCGGATAAGCTCCATCGTCTCGGTCACTGCTCTGTCCTTTTCAAAACAGAAGTCGTCGGAGAATGCAGTAATCCCGTTGCTGAGTGATGCCCTGATACCGGTCTCGGAAACAAGCCTCGCCGCGTCGGGTTCGTAGAAATACATGTCGGAAAATGAAGTCGTACCGCTTGCAAG
Organism: Clostridiales bacterium; assembly: GCA_004556165.1. GTDB lineage: Bacteria > Bacillota > Clostridia > Christensenellales > CAG-138 > PeH17. The sequence goes on from SFIR01000009.1 coordinate 34,067, forward strand.
CATTTCCGCAATAGCTATCCGAGTTCCGGCAATTATCGCATTGCGATCCAATTTTGCTTCGGCAGGGAAGATCTTATCAAATAACCAGGGCTTCAGCGCATAATCATCTGCATAACCGCGTAGCACGGTCATTGCGGCATGTCCGTGCGTATTGATAAGCCCGGGCATAACAATATTGCCTGCTGCATCAATGGTTTCTTTTGATGAAACTCCCGCAGGTTCGCTGCCGATAAATGCGATTTTGCCGCAGGAAATACCGATGCTGCCGTAAACAACGGGTGAAGAGTCATCCATTGTTATTATCTGAGCATTGCGGATCAGGCAGTCAAGCATCAGGACAGCCTCCGAAGAAATTCAATCACATATTTGCAGAATTTTGCGCTTGCGGCTTTCCCGGCAGCGATAACCTCGTCGCCGTCGAGAGGCTTTTCGAGTATTCCCGAAGCCATATTTGTGACGAGGGTGATGCCCAAAATGCGCATGCCGCAGTGCCGCGCGGCAATGCATTCGGGAACAGTACTCATTCCAACGGCATCAGCGCCGAGAATACGCATTGCACGTATTTCGGCAGGCGTTTCGTACTGTGGACCGGTACAGTAAAAATAAACGCCTTCTCGCACGGAATCCCCGAATGAGGATACCGTATCGCGGAAAAGCTGCATGTATTCCCTGTCAAATACCTTGCTCATGTCCGGAAATCTCGGCCCGAACTCATCCAAATTCTTGCCGATAAGCGGATTCATTCCGTTCAGCTTAATAAAATCATTGATAAGCATAAGGTCGCCGACGTTAAAGGAAGTATTGATGCCTCCGGCGGCATTGGTTATTATCATTTTATCAATTCCGATCAGTTTAGCTAAACGTATCGGGAAAACAACCTGTTCGGCAGTCCAGCCTTCGTAAAAATGCAGCCTGCCCTGCATCATCAGCAACCTTTTTTCTCCGAGAATGCCTGCAACAAACCTACCCTTGTGGCCGAGAGCGGTGCTTGAACACATATTCGGAATGTCTTTATAATCAATGATTATCGGATCGGGGCAGATTTCTGCCAGATCGCCGAGCCCCGAGCCGAGTATAATCAGCACCTCGGGGTTAAAATCACCGAGCCTGTCCGACAGGCATTTTGCGGCTTCGTTGTATTCGGAAATTGTGTACATAGCTTCCTCCTGCGATTACAGTATCAGAGAAATAATCAGAAGCACGATTACACCGGGCACACCGAAAATGCCGGTAACGAGCGCGGACCACCATGTGATAGGTATGGCAAGTGCCGAAATATTAAGAAGCCCTGCAAAAACAAAGTTGAATATGAACAGGATAACCGCACCGATAAGTGCATTGATCAAGAGCTTGATAAAAACCTTGATGCTGAGATGGAATACTTTGAAGATAAGAAACAGTACAACCAATACCGCTGCGAATACCAGCAGGGCGGATAACTGAAAACCTCCGGTTGGCATAAAAATCCTCCATGTCTATTGATTTGAAGAAGCTCCTATACCGGCCTCAACACGCTTTTTGCTAAGAAGAAAGATGTATCGCTGCTTTGCCGCTTCGACTTCCAGCGAAGCGAATCTGACCTCGTCGCCTTTGGCGTTCTCAAATTTCTTCGATGCAAGCTTCCAAGCATTCAGCGCAGCGGTAATCTCATCCCGTACAGGGCTGTTCTTTACTGAAAACATTATACAATACCTTCCGTTTCTTTACAAGTATTACTAATACTATGCAGATACGGAAGGATTATACATTCCTATTTTACTTTCCGTTCAGGTAAGCCTTCTGCTCATCGGTCAACGTATCAAGCCCAAGGTTCATGGCACGAAGCTTCATATTTATTATTTCATCATCAATTTCCTTGGGAACGTTATAAAGCCCGGGAGCAAGCTCCTTGCCGTGCAGCGCAAGATAACGCGCAGACAGCGCCTGAATTGCGAAGCTCAGATCCATTATCTCCGCAGGATGCCCGTTGCCTGCAACGATATTGACAAGTCTGCCGTCTGCAAGCAGGTTGAGGGTCCTTCCGTCGGGCATAGCATATCCGGTTATGAACGGCTTGCGCTCGGAAACGCTGCAGGCAAGCTCTTCAAGGTCGGTTTTATTGATTTCTACATCAAAATGCCCGGCGTTTGCAAGAAGGACATTATTCTTCATCTTTTCAAAATGACGCTTTACGATAACATCCTTGCATCCGGTTGCGGTAATGAAAATATCTCCAAGAGGAGCGGCGTCATCCATCTTCATGACGCGGAAACCGTCCATTGCGGCTTCGAGTGCTCGGAAGGGATTGACCTCGGTAACTATTACGTTCGCACCGAGCCCTTTTGCACGCATCGCAATACCGCTCGAACAGAAGCCGTAACCTGCGACGACGACGGTTCTTCCTGCAACCATGTTGTTGGTTGAATACATGATACCGTCCCATACGCTCTGACCGGTGCCGTGACGGTTGTCGAACAGATGCTTACAGTCCGCATCGTTTACCGCAAGCATGGGGAAGGGAAGGGAACCGTCCTTTGCTCTTGCTCGGAGCTTATGGATACCGGTGGTGGTCTCTTCACAGCCTCCGATAAGGTTGACGGCATATTCCGGATGCTTTTCGGTAAGCATTGAAACGAATTCTCCGCCGTCATCAATAATAATGTGGGGCTTGAATTCAAGAACTCTGCGTATATGCTCGTAGTATTCGTCCTCGGTTGCTCCGAAAAATGCGTGAACGTCCATACCCTCCTCCGCAAGAGCGGCACAGATATCATCCTTGGTTGAGAGCGGGTTGCTTCCTGTAATGGATACTTCCGCGCCTCCGTCGCGTAGGACTAATCCGAGGTAAGCGGTTTTTGCTTCAAGATGTACGCAAACCGAAATACGCATGCCCTTAAAAGGCTGTTCACGAATAAACTGTTCACGAATCTCCGAAAGAACGGGCATAAAATCCTTAACCCATTCGATTCTCTTTTTCCCGAGAGGGGCAAGCGAAACATCTCTGATAGTACTCATCACTGATCTCCTTTGTAAATCTAAACCAATTATAGCATATTTAGCTGTCGGAGAGTCAAAGACAATCAAATATACTATAATGCTTTACCCAAATATGGCAGATAGATGAATTCTGAAAACATGGTATTGTAAAAAACGTACCGATTCGGTATAATGAGCATGAATACATAGATAGCTTGTCAGATTCTGAAAATATTTGGAGGTATTATCTAATGAAATGCAATACTTGCGGCGCAGAGAACCCGGATAGGGCAAAATTCTGCAGTGAATGCGGTTCGTACCTCGGCGCCATGAACGCAGAACTCACTGAAGATATGTCCGGTGAAGCTGATCTTGAGGCGGCCGGCGAAGCCGATCTTGATGCCGCTGAGCGCATGTTTTCCGAAGGAGTCGAGAGCTGGAATTCGGTCACCCAAACGGCTAAGCCCAATACGGAACCGAATACGGACGAAAAAGGCTATTATCATTCCGAAGAGAAAAAGCCCGAGCAGAACGAGAATGCTGCTGCTTGGCAGAAAGAGCGCACCCGTCAAAGAGCAACATATAATCAGCAGCGCCGTTCCGAGAGCATACCCTCCGAAGCATATCAAGACGAGGATAATTCGGATGATTCGCATGCCTATGAAAGAAGACAGAAAAACCTGATTTCGATCGCTTTTGCCGTTATCGCATTATTGTGTCTTGTTTTGGTGTTGGTTCTTGCGGACCCGTTCAAGTGGTTTGCAGGCGGCAATGAACCTGATCCGAATAATCCGACCGATACGCATTCGGTGGTCATTAAACCCAGCGAGGATATTCCTGACTTTTATCTCATCACGGTGAATGCAGCCGAAGGTGATGAGGTTATCTTCGAATCCAGCCGCGGCATGAGCACGAGCAGCATTGTATCCGATAAAGGCTATGTAATATTTAATATTGATGTAAGAAATCTGCTGCCCGATGCTCCTATTGATACGGATACTTATGTCGTCGTTCCCAAGATTTTTGTGATTAAATCGGGAGAGACAGAACGGACTCAAATCAGTTCTCCGACGGTTGAGATAACGAATATCCCGACATTTGCCGTAAATTTCGATAATCAGACGGCGAGCGGAGCGGAGACAGATCTCGGCACTTTGGATGGCGGAACGCTCTATATATCCGGCAATGTAACTCCCGGCCTCAACATAACGATTACTGTTGATAATCAGGCTATTCCCATAAACGGAAGCACATTTGAGTATTCTAAATTGTACGATAAAGTCGGAATCTATTACGCAGAATTCAGAGCAACCTGCAATGGCTATCGCTCGTTCACTCACTCTTTTAAGTTTGCGGTTGAGGAAGATCTTGCTCCCGAGGAAGTCGTACATATCGGCAGGGACGTGTATTCCAGATGCTTGGCGGATTCGGATACGATTACTATTACCGGATCGGTTCCTGCCGGCGCAATTGTCAGCGTTGAACCGCGTTCCGAAGGCCTGAGCATAACCGAAATCCCCACTGTTGATGCTAACGGAAACTTCAGCTTCACCGTTCAGATGTCAACGCCAATCAGAAGCTATGATATGATTATTCGCGCTGAACTCCTGAACGGCAATACCTATGAGAGACCTTTTGCCGTACAGCGTCCTCCGAAGTATTCGGAATATGTTCCGACATGCTGGGGATGCAATTACGAGGATATGTGCCGCGCAAAGGCTATCAATGATCAACAGGCCTTCAAAATCGTGGGAACGGTTATTGAGATGCTCAGCGATGAAGATTGTCAGCGAGCGAAGCTGCAGCTTTCTTCGGGTCAAATCATCATTCTCAATTACTATAACCATTATGCAGGTTCAAGCACTTTGGCTGCCGGTCAATTTGTTACAATGTACGGCTATTCTCTGGGCTTGAACAGTGATGGAGTCTTAGAGGTATTCATCTGGTTCGTAAACGATTAAAGCTATGAAGGTTTGGGGAAGAATAAGAAAGGATAATAAGACGATCTCGGATTGCGTTTTTGAAATTCCGGAAAAGACGGCTGATGCCGTGTCGGACTGGAACGAACCGATAGGGGAGATATGCCGAAAACTGGATCTTGCCCGTCCGATAATTCTCAAAAAGCATATTGATGATTTTGAGAAATTTTCCCACACCCATTTCAAGCAGCGTGATTTTATGGAGCCGATAGACTTTGACAGGCTGGAAATAGAGCTGTTCTGATTTTCCAGACATAGTAAAGCTTCTTGAAGCGCATAATATGCGTAAAAAGCCCGTTTAGGGCAAAAAGGAGTTGATACTATGGATACGCTTTCTTTGATATTGATTATAATCGGCGCGCTCAATTGGGGCCTTGTAGGAATTTTCCAATTCGACCTCGTAGCTGCCATTTTCGGCGGCATGAGCGGCGTGGTGTCAAGGATTATCTATACCATTGTAGGTCTTGCCGGCATCTGGGGGATCACTCTCCTGTTCCGCAAAAGGAACAGAGCTGCATTCTCTGCCGATACCCATGATGACGATGATTTTCAGGATTGATTGAATTCCTATTAAAAACGTCGGTTCTGAGAATAAAAACCAAATGCGAAAAAGCAGCAAAAACATCGGTTCTTGCTGCTTTTTGATTTTCACATGCAGTTACGGTACGGTCAAATACTCTGCCGATCAGTCGAACCTTGCAATGACATGGGCGACCGTGCTCCCGATAAGGTCAACAAGGTTTTCATAGGCGTGAGTTTCCTCCTCCTGAATAGCTAACTGCGGATTGGATGAAACGAGATTGCCGAAGATATCGTACCAGCCTAAAAACTCATGCCCTTCCTCCGGAGTGGCGGTTATTGAATAGCACGGTAACCAATCCGAATCCGGAACAGAGTACAGACCGACTCCGACATATCCGCCGTCGGAGGATTCAACGGTGATGTTTGCGGAAATCAGCGGCTGAAAATCATCATAGGGCCACCAGCAATGATCAAGCTGCATAATATCCGAGAGGGGAAGCATGACCCAATTAAAGGATTCAAGGCTTGGGCATTCTTCGATAGTCAGGAACCTGAAAGGCATGCTGCCCTTAACGATTCTTTCAAGAATCGGACATGATTTGATGTAGAGCTTCGGACTGTCGCATTCGCTTACATCTATTTCGGTTATTTCAAGCCCTATAACCGTAAGCTCCGCGAGTCTGCCGCAGGTGTGTAAATCGAGCTTTCCAACCGGTGCGGACTGTGTCGTTTTTGCGAAGTTAAGGCTAACCGAACATAGTCTTCCGTTTTCATCCCATGTGAAGTCGTCGCTTACAAAGCGAATATCTCTGAACTCACTAATTTGATTTACAGAGGAAGGATCGTGGTAGTTCGACCATGTTCCGGGGTCGTTGGGATTATATACGAGACCGTTAATCGCCGCCAGCTTTTCACCGTTCTTCACTCCGTTTTTATCCTTGATTTCAAGGAAGCTGCGGACAGCGTTATAATCATGCTCGTTAAGGTCTTCCCTTGTGGGCGCGTAGATATTGGCGGGCTCGGTGGGGGAGGGAGTTTGTGTCGGAACCTCGGTGCGTTCTTCCCAAGGCGTAACTGCCGTATCGGGAGACTGCGTGGGTTCTTCTATCGGCGAGCCTTCGGGCTCCGGCGAATTTGACGTTTCATTTGCGCATGCGCAGAACAGAACGCACATTACTAATAGTACGCATGAAAGGATACGAATTTTTTTCATTTGATTTTCCTCCGAGTTTGTTCATAATTTAGGCTTAACCGCACACATATACTGTGTACATATCCATTGTACCTGACACATCAAAAAAATCAAGTTGTTTTGTGACAATGATTATAATATATTTACATACTTTCAGTCAATGCTGATATTTGTTTTGAAGGTGATTCTGAACCCCCAAAAACCATTTAGCGATTTGAGCATATGCTCTTGCGGGGCCAAATATGAAACACAGAATTCATATATATTGTTTTTTGCGAAAAAAGGTGTTGACATCCGCAAAATTATGTGTATAATAGTCAATGTCCTAAGCGAAAGCAATATCTGTGCTCGGTTCGTCTAGTGGCCTAGGACACCGCCCTCTCACGGCGGTAACAGGGGTTCGACTCCCCTACCGGGTACCATCCATTGAGCCATACTTTGATTCGAAGTATGGCTTTTTTCTATTCAAATCTTCTTCACTAATAACCTTTGAAACTGATTACGGATGCTCAATGCTTAAACTTCAATTAACGGGCAAATTTGAATGTGATGAAACAGCGGACTGAGTATACAAAAAAGCACCCACAAAGGGTGCTCTTCTGTTTGGCGGAAAGAAAGGGATTCGAACCCTTGATACGGTTCCCCGTATACACGATTTCCAGTCGTGCGCCTTAGACCAAACTCAGCCATCTTTCCACACTCTATGACGCCTTATCGGGAATTCCCCAAACCGTGCTTATGTATGATACAACAAAGCTTGCGAAAATGCAAGTACTTTTTTTCATTTTTTTATATATAATTAGGGTGCGACAATCAGCATAATTATACCTTTTTAATACGGGGTTCTTTCACATCAATAATGCAAAATTACTGTACCTGAAAGAAAAAATATATACACAGAAGTGCTCGAAATGAGGTTGAATATGGAGCAGATTAGCGTTATAATCGCATTGTCAAAGGTTATGTGTATTTCCTTAGACATACAATTTAACCAAATTAAAAGGAGTTTTTGCAATGAAATACGATCGTGTTTACAACTTCTCCGCCGGCCCCTCCATCCTCCCCGAAGAGGTTCTTGAGAGCGTTCGTGACAACCTTCTCAATTACAAGGGTTCCGGAATGTGCGTTATGGAGATGAGCCATAGGTCCAAGGTCTTCCAGCAGATCATTGATGAGGCTGAAGCCGACCTCCGTGAGCTCATGAATATCCCCGATAACTACAAGGTAATGTTCATTCAGGGCGGTGCGACTCTTCAGTTCGCTATGCTCCCCATGAACCTTATGAAGAACGGCGTTGCGGATTACATCGTGACCGGCAACTGGTCCAAGAAGGCATACAAGGAAGCTCAGAAGTACGGCAAGATCAATCTTGTTGCAACCAGCGAAGACCGCAACTTTGCCTATATTCCCGATTGCTCCGATCTTCCCATCAGCGAGGATGCCGACTACGTCTATATCTGCGAGAATGAGACCATCCACGGCACCACCTATCAGCAGCTTCCCAACACCAAGGGCAAGATCCTTGTTTCCGACCAGAGCTCCATGTTCCTCTCCAAGCCCTGCAATGTATCCGATTACGGCGTGATTTACGGCGGCGTTCAGAAGAATATCGGTCCGGCCGGTATGGTAATCGTAATCATGCGTGAGGACCTCATCCGTGAAGACCTCCCCACTTATGTTCCCACCTACATGAGCTATGCTACCCATGCAAACAACGGCTCCATGTACAATACCCCCAACTGCTGGAGCATCTATGTCTGCGGCGAAGTCTTTAAGTATCTGAAGAAGATCGGCGGTCTTGAGGTCATGGCAAAGATGAATGAGGAGAAGGCAAAGATCCTCTATGACTTCCTTGATAATTCCAAGATGTTCCGCGGCACCGTTGATAAGGAGTTCCGTTCCCTTATGAACGTTCCCTTCGTCACCGCTTCCAAGGAGACCGATGCAGAGGTTGTTGCAGCTACCAAGGCAGCAGGCTTTGATAACCTCAAGGGTCACAAGAGCGTGGGCGGTCTCCGCGCTTCCATCTACAACGCAATGCCCAAGGAAGGCGTTATTGCTCTCGTTGACTTCCTCAAGAAGTACGAAGCTGAGAACTACAAAGGCTAATTAAACTAAAAGGAGTTAATATTATGCGTATTCTTGCATCAGACGGTATGGAAAAGAATGCTGTCGCAACCCTTCGCGCACAGGGTCACGAAGTTGTTGAGCAGTTTTATGAGCCCGCAGAACTTGCAGAGCAGGTCAAGAATTTTGACGTTCTCGTTGTAAGGAGTGCAACCAAGGTTCGCGTCCCCATCATTGATGCGGCATGTGAGACCGGTAGGCTCAAGCTCATCATCCGCGGCGGCGTAGGCATCGACAATATCGACCATGAGTATGCAGAGAGCAAGGGCATCAAGGTCATGAACACCCCCCGCGCATCCTCTCGGTCCGTTGCAGAGCTGGCTCTCGGTCATATGCTTTCATGCGCACGCTTCATCTCCATCGCAGGTCACACCATGCGTGAGGACAAATGGGAGAAGAAGGCATACGGCAAGGGCATCGAGCTCGGCGGAAGGACTCTCGGCATCGTTGGCTACGGCCGTATCGGTCAGGCACTCGGCAAGCTTGCAAAGGCTATCGGCATGAATGTTATCGCATTCGATATCCATCATGTCCCCGGAATCGAAGAACAGCTCGGCATCCCCTATGTTGAGATGGATGAACTGCTTGCAAAGTCGGATTTCATCAGCGTACACGCTCCCGCAGTTGACGGCGGCAAACTTATCAATGCTGAGAACATCGCAAAGATGAAGGATGGCGTTATCATCATCAATACCAGCCGCGGCAGCAATGTTGACGAGGACGCTCTCCTTGAAGCTCTCAACAGCGGTAAGGTTCGTTCCGCAGGTCTTGACGTATTCGCTGATGAGCCTGCAACCAACCATGCTCTTTACAGCCATCCCATGGTTTCATGCACTCCTCACATCGGCGCAGCAACCAAGGAAGCTCAGACCCGTATCGGCGCAGAGATTGTTGATATCATCGGCAAGTTCTTTGCATAATAGATAACGGTAAGGTTAATGCACCGCTCTCTGATTCGGAGCGGTGCTTTTAGTGTCCGGATTATATTTGCTTATTTTTTGCGGTGTCACGCAAAATTCGAGCGAATACTGTTGACAAGACGATTTTTCAATGGCATAATAAATCATCGCGGCAGAAAAAACTGCCAATAGAATTTAATACGGAGAAAGAGAATGAGCAAGATAGTTATCGCCCTCGGCGGCAATGCGCTTCAGGAAGCAGGAATGCCTGCGACCGCAGAATCCCAGCTTGAAGTTGTTGAGAAGACTTCCGAATACATCGCGGACATCATACAAGAAGGCTATGATGTAGTCCTCGCACACGGCAACGGTCCCCAGGTCGGCAGGATAGTTATTCAGAATGAGTACGCTTCCGCCGTTACTCCTGCAATGCCTTTTGATGTTTGCGGCGCAATGAGCCAGGGCTATATCGGTTACCATATGCAGCAGGGCCTTGAAAAGGTACTGCGCAGCCGCGGCATAAATAAGAGGGTCGCAACTGTTGTTACTCAGGTCGTTGTTGATAAGGATGACCCGAAGTTCAAAAATCCCAGCAAGCCCATAGGTCCTTTCTATACAGAGGATGAAGCCAAGAAGCTGAAAGAGGAGAAGGGTTATACAATGAAGGAGGATGCAGGCCGTGGCTGGCGCCGCGTCGTCGCATCACCCATGCCCGTTGAGATTGTTGAGCTTGACGCGGTCAAATGCCTAATCGGCGGAGGCTTTATTCCCATCACTGTCGGCGGCGGCGGTATACCCGTTATCAGGAACGAGCAGGGCAACTTTGTTGGCACCGCAGCCGTTATTGATAAGGATCTTGCATCCGAACGCCTCGCAGAGGATATTGATGCCGATGCGCTCGTCATCCTTACCGCAGTCGAAAAGGTATGCATCAATTTCGGTAAGCCCGAGCAGAAGGCGCTTTCAACCATGACCGTTGATGAAGCCCATAAGTACATGGCGGAAGGGCATTTTGCTCCCGGCTCAATGCTTCCCAAGGTCGAAGCAGCCGTTAAGTTCGTAATGAGCAAGCCCGGCAGGAAAGCGATCATAACCTCCCTTGATAAGGCGGTTGAGGCTCTCGAAGGCAAAGCCGGTACAACCATCGCTTAATCAAATGTAAACAAAAAAGGCCCACTGAGGAATAATCCCCGGTGGGCTTTTCGCATGGAAAAATTCAGCGTGAATATACGGGCAGGCTGAGAAAATACTCGAACAAAGGCTGAAGCTCATCCGAATTGCCGCTTGTGAAGAAATTTATTTCAGCTTTCCCGTCTCTGCTTTCAATCCCGTTGGATTCAAGAACACGCCCAAGCTGCTTGACTGTACCGATATTTCCGTCAAACAGCATGTGTTCACCCGTGAAATGCATGGAAAAATAACGGTCAATGGCGCCTGCAATGAATGGGTAATGGGTGCATCCGAGCACAACGGCGTCAGCCTTCATGCCGTGGTATTTCGAAAGATTGGCGGAAAGAATATCGTCAAAAGCATCGTCAGCAAGAATTCCGCGTTCAATCCTGTTGACAAGACCGCTGCATCCGATGCTGATGACGCGCTCGGGGTCGGGCATACGGCTGAGAAGAGCACGATATCTTGCAATATGCGTGGTAGCTTCGGTCGCGAGCATGAAAACCTTGCCGTCACCGGGCATTTCGCAGGCAGGCTTTATCGCAGGCTCCATGCTGATAACGGGAACATCAAGCTTCTGCCTTAGGATGTTTATGGAGGCGCTTGTTGCGGTGTTGCAGGCAATGACGAGAGCCTTTACGCCGTGATCGAGCAGGAAATCAGCCGCATTCGAAGTAAGCTGAAGTATCTCCTTTTCGCTGCGGTCTCCGTAAGGCGCATTTGCGTTATCGCCATAATAGATGAAATTTTCATGCGGCAGAAGACGAACGGCATCGCGGAGAAGACTTATTCCGCCCATGCCCGAATCGAAAATGCCAACGGGACGACTATCCATGGCCCAAAAATCCAATCTTTATTATCTGAAAAACTCTTTGAGTGAATAGAGAAACATTGCGCACGCCAGCGTATCGGCAGCTCCTCCGCAGCTGATGTTCAGCCGGATAAGCTCATCATCAAAGGCCAAAAGGTCTGCTTCTGTAAGCTGCATGCCTTTACAAAGCAGATCGGAGGCATGCTTTTTTACATATTCCGCGCCATAAATGCCTCCTCGCTTTAGTGCATTGGTATCATCGGTAAGCGACATCGCACTCAAAAGCGCGTAGCACCAAGGATCAACATGCGTATCGAGCTTGGAAAAGGATTCATAGCATTGAAGCGCTTCCTTAACGGCAGGAAAACCGTTCATCGCCTGCGCTCTTGCGCCGCCGACGCCGTACAGCATGCGCATCCTCGCGCCGTTGCTGCATTCCGTTTCGGGTATCTCCTGAAATGCCGCAAGCTCGGCGGCATGCTTCGTTATACCCTCTATGAGGCTCACTCCGCTTTCATAACCGTTGGCAATAAGCCTTGCACCGGCGGAAATAAGAAGACCGAGCGAATATATCGCACCGCGGTGCGTGTTTACACCATCGGTGGCGGAATACATGGCATCTTCGGCTTTCTTCCCGATATCCTGGAGCAGAAGCATGAGGTCGGCAGGGGAGGAATATTGGCAGCTTATATCAGCCATTTTGACGAAAAAAGGCTTTATTGCCGCGGCACTTTTTTCAAAGCTCACAATATCCATGTCGGAATTCGCGCCGCTGTTGATCTCATCGACAAGCCCGGGCTTGGGCGAAAGATGTACTTCCCGTATAAGCGCATCATAGCCAAGGCGACCGAGGAGGCGGCAGAGCTCGGCAGCAAATGCCGCGTTTGTTGTTTTCTGAAGCTCATTTACGGAATGTGCGCGGCTTCTTGCACAAACAGCAGCCATGTCTCCGCAGATAATGCATCTGCGAGGTTCACTTCTCGATAGCTTATTGCCGCTTATGTCAATGACATCGAGGTCGAACCATCTGCCGATCGGGGAAGTATCCTCAATCTCAAGCATGAGCTTTTTAAGCTCTTCCGCTGACAGCTTGGAAACAACGAATGCTTCGCAGCCGGTATTCGCTGAAAACCGTTCTAAATGCACTATTGAATCACCGAGGCGCTCCTTTATCAGCTCGATACCTGTTTTGAAAGCAAAACCGATCAGGGGCGAATTCTTGACCGGCCCTGCGATATTCAGCGTAAAGCATAACAAAGGAAGACCGTATTCTTTTATCAGCTCGGTCTGATGCTTTGCCCTCTCCTCACGGCGCAGAGCCATATCCTCAACTTCAACTGTAGAGTATAGTTTATTCGGCATTAAAAGTATAACTGCCGGCATCGGCATTATCGCCTATGACGGTATAATCCCCGTTTGAAAATACGATGATAGTGAAATCGCCTCCTGCAGCGATTGCGGCAACATCCGTAAAACCGGAAACATTGCACTGCCCGAAGGTGTTATCCCCGACGGCAACGACGGTTCCGTCGCTCCGCAGCCCGACTGTATGGTTATTGCCTGCGGATATTGCGACAATATCGCTCCATGCGGAAACATTACACTGCTTGGCCGAGTTGTTGCCGGCTGCCAGGCATTTTCCGTCATTTTGCAGCCCGACGATGTGGTTTTCACCTGCGCAAATCGCAGTGATATTTCTCCAGCTGCCGACATTCAGCTGCCCCATGGAATCATCCCCGACAGCAAAGACTCTGCCCTCATTATTAAGTGCATACGATGTCTGGCTGCCGCATGCAACGGCAATAATATCATGCCATGCTTCGGTCATGCGCTGCCCGTAGTAATTCCAGCCGCAGGACAGTACCTTGCCGCTTCCGGTAAGCCCTATCGAATGATACCTGCCGCATGCGACTGCCACAATATTCTTCCAATCGTCGACCTTATGCCTGTCATAGCTTGAAGCACCCTTTGCAACAACTGTACCGTTTGAACGGACCCCGAGCAGAAAAGCGGATTTACCGACGGCAATGCTTTCGATGTTGGCCCAGTTCGGTGCGGATATCGACCAACCGGAACCCAGAAGCGTTATTGAGCCGTTCATATCAAGGTATGCGCCAAGCTCGCTTCCGCCGGCAGCGGCGGAACGTGCGATCCTCGCTCTTATATCGGCAATCATATCAGCGGAGCGTTCGTATCCTTCGGATACCGTCAGAAGAAGGGAAAGCGCGGAGCGGTAATCGCCTGCGTCGTAATAGGCGCAGGCCTGTTCGTATCGGAGCCGATCTCTTTCAGCCATAACGTTTTCGGCGGAAAACATGCTGCTGTATGAGAAAAATTCTTCAATGAGCTCGGTATCTTCGTTGGCAAGTGCTTTGAGCATTGCCTCACTCCAGTCATTGCTGATGCGTGTAAGCATGTCTGATAGCATAGCGTCGCTCGTGCATTTGCGAGCGTTATTGTAGCATCGGTATGCGTTTGCAAGCTCGTAACGCTCAAGAAGATCCCTGCCCTCGGCGTACCAGAGCTCGCTTATCTCATCGGAACGATCCTTGCTGCAAAGCGAAAAGAACTGAGCGGCAGCCTCGTATTCACCCTTAATTATGCATTCGGCAGCGTAAGAGATACGCACGGAATCAATCTCAACGGAATAGGTATCGGAATTGATGCAATCAAAGTTTGCTTCCGCAAGGTCGGGATCAGAAGCATAAAGAGCCTTGCCGCGCTCAAAATATGCTTCATCAATGCTTTCAAATACGGATTCATCTGCATTTGCCCTTTGGTAGCAGGCATATGCGCCGTCAAGATCGCCGGACTGCATTTTGGCATTCCCTGCACGCAGCCATGAATCCAATGCCATTGCAGAGCTGTTGCGGTAGCCCGGTATGGTCGAAAATGTCATAGCGGCGCGCTGATAGTCGCCCGAATTGTAGAGCGCAGCAGCCTTTGAGTAGGTATTGCCGGGTTCTATGTAACGAGGATAAACGAATTTGACGAATACCGCAAGCGAAGCCACGATAAGGACTCCGATCAGTGTGCCGATGATCGCGGTTGCTTTTTTCACAGCTCAATACCTCTTTCTTTTATGTACTCCAAGCTTGTTGTCGGGAGTAAACTTTTAAGTAAAGCATCATCATGCTCGCGAATTGCTTTACGCACCATGCTTGCGCTGATGCCGTCCTTACGGGGAAGCTCGATGACCTCTATGCCGTAGGTTGGCAGGAGCTTTTTCATCATTTCATTGTAAGCATTTGTTACGACGCAATACGGCTCTGAACCGACAAAACGCTTCGTGATGCCAAGCGCAGGCGCAATGCGTTTGCCGAACAGCGTGAGATCAAGCTCAGCGTTTATCGATGCAGCGTCCTGCGTTGATTTAATGAAATAGGTGGGGAAGGTCGAATGTGAAATGATGTAATCTCCGCTTTCGTGCAGGATAAGGTTCATAATATCCCGAGTCCCGCGGCGCACCATCTCGAATCTGTCACGAAAAGAAAAATCGGAAGCATCTTCGCTCACAATGAATACATGCAGCGTATCGACCTGAGCTGCTGCGGTCTCCATTAGGTATCTGTGCCCGAGCGTGAACGGATTGCAGTTTGCGACAACCGCGCCCTGAATTCCCGTACCTTTCTCAAGTGAATCAAGATAGGAGCTAAGCCCGTTACGGCTGTTCTCCATGTAGACGACTTCATCGGTCGATGCAAGCGTGAAGAAACCCAAACTCCGAAACAAAAATTCGTTCTGCGCTTTTGTGAAAAGGAAGAGCCTGCGCCTGCCGCTCATATAAGCGATGCTAACGAGCCTGCTGACGATGGAAGCAGCACCGCCTTCGCCTTGAAGACTGTCATCAACAGCAATGTATTTTAAAATGTTGCCGCATAGAGAGCCCGTGCCGACGATATTCTCGTCATCATCATAAAGGTTGACGGTGACTTCGGCTCCGCCCTCGTATTTTAGCCCCATTTTTTCAAGAAAACGGCATGTCTCTGCGAGCCTGCATCCGTCAATATTTCTGATTTCGGAAGTACTGAAGCTCAAATCGGTTTCCCTTTCTTACCCTTCAATATAGTGCTTGCATTCGGCAGCGCGGTATGCTGCTGCCTGCGTGCGTGCAATAACGGTGCAGTCAAGCGCACCCTTATCAACTGCGGTGACGTATGCGCTTTCGACACCTATATCCTTCAGGGTATCGAGTATCACATTCCTGATCTGATTGCCGTACTGGGTCTTGACGTCGCTCTCAAGCTCAAGCGAGATGCCATCGGTATCTTTGGGCTCGATAGTTATAATAATATCGCTGGATTCCATTGTCCCGGCAACGCCTGTGGTAGTTATCTTCATAATATTCCTCCGAAATCGGTTGATCTTTTATAAAGCGAGGGTAATGTGGATACATCCCAACTCACTTTATATCGTAACTCAAAAGACATGATTTTGCAATAGTGAATCGGAAATAGTTCGTAAGAAAATCAGTACAGCGCGGCAAATATAACATGTCAAAGGGGTTGACAGAAAAAGAATACGGAATTAGAATAAATATGTAAGCAAAGCTTGCATAAAAATATTGAAAGGAGCGGAATATGGACATAGACGGCAGTACAGGCGTTGGGCGATGTGGGTCACATAGCGCGATGAGTATCGGCAGGGAAGGCAGTCTCTCCGTATTCTCTCCGTGCATTTCTCTTTAATACCTTTTGATCCAATTGCATACTTCGCTGCTCTCATCGGACATTGGGCTTTGCCGAATGGCTTCTTGCCTATTATAAAAATACGGCATGCTTTTGAATGGGAGTAAGGTTCGCCATATTGATTCCGAGAACAAAAATGGCAGTATTAACAGCAAATTTGACGAGCACGGTGGAAACCCTGCTCGAAAACAAACGCTATAACAGCGTAAAGGATATACTTGTAACGCTGAATGAAGTAGATATAGCAGCGATACTTGATGATCAGCCGCCTCAAAGGCAGATCATTCTGTTCCGTTTGCTCCCAAAGGAATTGGCAGCGGATGTATTTGTTGAGATGGAGCATGAATCAAAGGAGCTCCTTATCAATGCTTTTTCCGACAGCGAGCTTTCCGATCTCGTCAGCGAGCTGTATCTTGACGATGCGGCCGACATCGTCGAGGAAATGCCCGCGAATGTTGTAAAGCGTATTCTTCGTCAGGCGGACCCTCAGACCCGTAAAAAGATCAATGAACTTCTGAATTACCCTGAGGACAGTGCCGGCTCCCTCATGACGCCGGATTTTGTTGACCTTTCTCCAAATCTGACGGCAGGGGAGGCGCTCAATGCGATACGCAGAAGGGGAGTGGATAAAGAAACCATTGATATCTGCTATGTAGTTGAAAAACGCAAGTTGCTCGGCGAAATATCCCTCCGTACCTTGGTGCTTGCCGACAGTTCGGCGCAGGTATCGGAGCTCATGGATGAGAATGTGATTTCTGCGAATACCCATGATGATATTGAAAACGCAGCCGAGAAATTTGCCCGTTACGGATTAACCGCAATGCCGGTAGTTGACGGAGAAAACCGATTGGTCGGTATTATAACCGTTGATGACGCTATTGATGTTATGCGTGAAGAAACAACCGAGGATATTGAAAAGATGGCGGCAGTGACCCCTGCGGATAAATCGTACACCAAGCTGACCGTATTCGATATCTATAAGAACCGCATACCTTGGCTGATGCTTATGATGATCTCGGCAGTGTTTACTCAGTTGATCATCGGAAAATTCGAGGCAGCGCTCGCAGCACAGATCGTCCTGACTTCGTTCATACCAATGCTCATGGATACGGGCGGCAATTCAGGCAGCCAAGCATCCGTAACCATTATCCGCAGCCTGTCTCTGGGTGAAGTGCAATTCTCCGATATATTCAGAGTTATTTGGAAGGAAATACGCGTTGCCGTACTCTGCGGCGCGAGCCTTGCAGCGGTCAGCTTCGCTAAGCTAATGCTCATTGACCGCGTCGGCTTGATGGTAGCGCTGACCGTAAGCCTAACTTTAATAGTTACCGTTGCCATAGCCAAATTCGTCGGTTGCTCGCTGCCGCTTATCGTCAAGAAGATCGGTCTCGATCCTGCGGTCATGGCGAGCCCGATAATCACTACCCTTGTTGATGCGATAGCGCTTCTGGTCTATTTCGGCCTTGCAACTTCGCTTCTGGGGATATAACTTTATGCAAATAGCAGGGGGAGCGGCAATACCGTTCCCCCAATAAAAATGCCTTTCTCGCGAAAAACACCATTGAATTTAAATATACAAAATTCCCTATTGCTTTTAGCCAAACGCTGTATTATAATTCACATGTTGCAAAGCTGAGTTTTGCGGCACCAAACGGAATATGGGGCATTAGCACAGATGGTAGCGCGCAACGTTCGCATCGTTGAGGTCAGGGGTTCGAATCCCCTATGCTCCACCATAAGGTCCTTACTCGAACTATTCGGATTAAAAAAATCCGATTCGTTCGAGTAAGGATTTTTATTTTGCCCTAAATTTGGGCCGCATCCAAAGAAATCATGGATGTGGCCCTTTGCTTTGTCGGCGAGTCCGTCTACGGCTTCCGGCTTGCGTTTTAGTGCGGTGTTGATTTGCGAGAGATCTTCTTTAATCGGATCAAGGATTTGATCGTAAGGAGCTTTAAAAGTGAGCTTTACTCCAAATTCATCCTCCGGCCCATTACTAATATAGAATTTCTCGAATATAGCCTGATTCATCAACTTTTTTATAGTGTCGCTGGCGTTACGGTATGCCTCGCCGCAGTTTTCCACGATGTCCAACACCATATCAAGATTTGCACTTATCTGTTCAAAGGTTATATTATGCAAGTCGATTTCGTGGTCAATGGCTGCGAGCTCTTTCGCAATTTTCTGCTGCTCAGTTTTCATAAGATCAAGGGGGATTGCATCACTGTAGTGTGCCTCAAGCAGTTTCTTTCGCTTGTTTTCCAGCGCAGCTTTTTGCCCTTTGAGTCCGTCAAGCTCACTTTCGTATTTCCGCTTTTCGTCGGCGATAACCTTTTGTAGGTATGTTTCAATGAGAATTCGTACTTTAGTTGGAAGCTGATAAGAGTCGTAAATCTTCTCAATCTCTTTTTCTACGACATCTATCAGAACCGCTTTGGTCTTACAGTCTCTCCGGCGTTTGCTGTGTCTGCCATTGCATACAAAGTATGGGTAGACGGTTCCGTCTTTCTTCTTTTCATTACTGACAATCAAGCGTTCGCCGCAATATGCACAGTAGACACTGCCCTTTAGGAAATGCGGGTGTTTCAGATTCCGCTCGCCGTTGACGCGAGATGCGAGAATGGACTGAACTTTATCCCAGGTTTCAGTATCGATCAATGCCTCATGAGCCCCTTTGTATTCGATCCCCTTATATGTAACGACGCCTTTATAGTATGGATTGACCATTACTTTATGGAGCGTTTTGAGGGTAATCGGCTGCGATGGTATTCTTGGTGTAGATCGAGTGTTGAGACCACAGGCAGCTAAATGCTCTGCCAAGTCCGCCACCGTCCAATTTCCTGTGGCATATTCTTCAAAGGCGAGCTTTATCAGAGGAGCCCTTTCCGGATCGAGGATCACGGTTCGTTCCTCGCGGCCCTTATCGTCGACAAGTCTGACGTTTTGGTATCCAATAGGAGCTTTGCTGACTGTGCCGCCGCTCTTCACCTTTTCCCCAAGACCTTTTTTAACTTCGGTCGCGAGATTCTGTGAGTAAAATTCGGCAATGGAACTCATAATGCCATGCAGAAGCATACCGGCAGGAGTATCGTCGATACTTTCAGACGCGGATACAAGTTGAACGCCGCATTCACGCAATGTGCGCATAATGTCGCTGTCGTCGTCACGATTACGGGCGAGGCGATCGACCTTATGTACAATTACGTAATCTACGCGGTCTGCGTTCTCTTTGACATATTCGAGCATTGCCTGAAGCTGAGGGCGGTCAGCAGATTTAGCTGATGCGCCTCGGTCGACGAACTCCTTGCCAACTATTGCGCCCATCGACATGGCTTTTTTCTTGTTGGCTTCACGCTGAGCGGGGATTGAAAAACCTTCGTCGTGCCCGCCACCGCGTTCAGCTTGTCCGCGAGTCGATACACGGAGATATGATACTGCGAATTTCGGTGTCATGGAGTCCAATAGGACTTGCGCCGTATTTGCTAATGTGGTTGTGCTCATAAAGCGTTACCTCCTTCCATAGGTAGTCATCGCATGATAGCTCTCTTTCGAGAAGAAAGCCAGTCTTTCTGCGAAGAATTAATAGTTTATTATCTTGTTCAGTTTTCCTTAAAAGGGCCAGTCCCAGCAAGGGCTGGCCTGAGTATGGATTATTATATAATCCGAAAAACATCATCCTCATAAATCAGCCCGAGCGATATACCGCAGTCCCAATCAACGAGGATTGTTCCCTGCGCATCAACAGACGCAACAGTTCCCTTATCGCCAGATCTCAGCTCAGTTCTGCAAGGATCATATAATGACTCCAGTTCAACTCGGGTTCCTTCCGGATATCTTTCGCGCAGGTGACGAATAAAAGCCTGAGTATAAACTCTGCCATAATACATAGTGAACACCTCCTTTCTATCGTTGCTATCGCATGGTGACTTTTTTATTAGTTGCATGAGTCTGACACTATCTGCTTAACCCTGTCGCCAAAGTAAAATGCTTCACTTTCGACAAGCTGAGAACGGTAACCAGCATAGTCATCCTTTGAATCGATGTAATGTCCGTTGTTGTATTTATATAGGTGGTTCTTGCCATTTCGGTAGCTGGCCTTCATTTCCTGATAGGCGTGCCACATTTCATGTGCCAGTACTCCCATCCGCTGACAGTAATGATCCGGAATGTTACTTTCATATATCCTGACAGTGTTGGTTTTTGCCGTGTATTTTCCTCTGGCAGTCTCGTCGACTTCTGGTTCGACGTATATGAGTTTGGGTGGTTTCTTAATGCCCAGCACCTCAACCAGCAGTACGAAGAATAGATGGTCACCTTCTTTGTTGCCTCTTTTATAGGCGGCAATGATCTGGGTCAGATCAGATTGCCTGATTCCATCCAGGTAAGGATCGCATGCTTGTCTGACCGCTCTGTTGTCAGGCGAATATACTTCAGCCTTATTTACGGCACGTTCATTTGCTTGGATTTCCTGCTGATATGACCGGTATTCGGGGCTTTTGATAAAATCCTCATCAAGCCAGTGTAAAGGCTGTTCCGCATAGACCTGAGCGTCCGGCGCTACGGCCAGCGGATTATCCATGAGCTCAATTCGCCGCATACGAAACTGATGCAGTCCATATGCTGATCCAAATATCTCAGGATGAACATACATAAGCCTTGCGCGTCTGGCTGGAAACTTGTAAACAATTGAATCCAATCTGTCTGCCGACACGAATAATTTCCGCGCAGAAGAATCTATCTATCTCCTTATTGAGTTGATCGCATTCTTTCTGGCGATTAGTAGCTTCAGCAGAAGCAATCACGTCGCCCCCTCCTTTCGCAATTCTTGAAAAAGGCCAGTCCCAGCCGGGGCTGGCCTCTAAAGTTGGCATGATACTGCTTACAGTTTCCGGATATAATCCTCGCCGTAGACAACGCCGAGACCGGAGCCGCAATCCCAGTCGACGAACACGGTTCCCGTGCCATCAACGAAATTGACGGTTCCCTGATCACCGGGCTTCAGCTTGCGGTTGTAAGGATCATTCATAGAGATCAGTTCCACGCGGGTTCCTTTCGGGAACCGCTCGCGCAGCTGACTTACAAGATGAGAGTCAGGAATTCTGTACTTGATCATGAGGTACCTCCATTTCTTCGGTCGTATCAGAATGTTCGGCTTCTTTGGCTTTTTCCGGCGCGTGTCCAGCCTTCCAGCTGCAGTTGCCGGATAAGTTGCGAAGCAGGATTTTTCTGGCCTGTTTGTACTCGTCTCCGACGAATCCGAGACGGACAAGGAACAAACGCATGGCATACTTGAGATTGTCCTGCGGCTTTTCTACATCAGAGACGTATTTCTGCTTCTTAGCAGTTTCGGCTAATGAGGAAACCAGCTGCATGTAGGCTTGCGCTTCTCCGTCCACGCCCGTGATATGAAACCACGGGAAGTAGATTTTCTCGTCGTCGACTTCAATTTGAAGTCTGTGCGTTTTCAGCGCGGCCCGCAGGATCGTATCCTTGGACTTTACGAGATTGCGCAGGCGATTCAGGACCGGATCGTCGTACATGCTTCTTGGAAGAGAGATAATGTACAGGTCCAAAGTGGTGGATGTGGGCGTAAAGCCCCGCTCCATCAGGTTCTGAATCAACTGTTCGGCAATCTCCGTCGTAACGCAGTCCGGACACATAACTGTGCCGTTGCGGTCTACGATGTAGTTCCCGATATGATACGAGAACGACGGAGCTCCCTGGTATTTGGGCTCCCACAGGAGAATTTCTCCAAGGGCCTGAACCAGTTCCTTGCGTCGGTCGCCGGTTACGTCGTAATAGAGAATCGGCGCTTGATCGTTCATCATTCTTTTTCCCTCCAGTCTATTTCATGTACTAAAATGCGCAGAGCCGTTTCAGCGGCCTCGTTTGTGGGGCGGATATCCCAGCCCCGATCAAAACTAGCAACAATCTCGTCGCTGATCTTGAGCATGAGCTTGGAGATCCGGCCTCCATCTATGCCGTACTTGCTGGGCTGTTCATAACACTTCATCCAGTAGTGAACGGATACTATGGGAGAATCTTTACCCTTCTGTATGCCGATGACACCTTCATGCCACATAGCTACTCCTTTCTGCCCAGAGGGGCTATCTTTGGATTTGTACGAGTGCAGAGATCTTGATTCTGTAGTCCTGATCGCCTGCAGTAAAGTAGGCGTATCCGTCACAGAAATCTATGGTTCTGCCGAGTTCGTCATCCGT
Organism: Clostridiales bacterium; assembly: GCA_004556165.1. GTDB lineage: Bacteria > Bacillota > Clostridia > Christensenellales > CAG-138 > PeH17. Next base: position 56,631 of record SFIR01000009.1, read on the forward strand.
CAGCGTTACGGAAACGATGCCGATTTCGTCACGATATATCACGGGCATGGGGAGATTCCTTCTGTTCCGGGATCATCGTCATCCTCGCAGTCACATTCATCACTCAGATCGAGACAAATAGCAAGTGCATATTTGATGGAGTTCAGAATGCCGGTTCTGCGTCGGTAGACAGTGTAGTAACTGACAAACTTTGAGATTTCGGACTCCGGCAGAATACCGGAGCCCGACAGGAACTTACTCACAATCTTCTTGATCATCGGAGTCATCCTCCATAGGAGCCTCGCCGGTCATAATGAAATGCCAGTATTCCCGGCTATTGTCCTCGAGGTAGATCACAAGCTCATAGTAGCCTTCGCGATTTGCGATCCACTGCACGGTACGAGTATCGAGCATGTTGGTTTCGCCGGAGTCGCGGATAGCAAGGATCTGTTCCTTAATCTTTCTGGTCATCATGTCAAATGTCCTCCTTTTTCATGTTGGCAATTACGGATTGCTCCAGCAGATCTGGCGAAAAGCCAGCATTAATATAGCCGGTGCGAATCGTGTCATAGTAGACGTCGGATGGATTTCCGTAGGCTAAGTCGTCGGCATTCATGATGTAAATCATGGCCAGACGAATTACTTTCTCAATTCGAACAAGCATCATTTCCTTGCGGTAAAGCCGGGGGTAGCCCTCGTAGGTATCTAGAGACGCCTCGTCCTTCGGCATGATTTCCCATACAAGTATGGGAACCCTATGGCCAACGGAAGGCTCTACAGTAGCAACAGAAAAGTTGTTATCTCCTTTGAAGCGCAGTCGCCAATCTTCCAACTCTGCCGTGCCAACAACCTTTGCGGTCGGGCAGCGTCTGGCCATCTGTTCGATGTTCATATTGGAGCCATAGGCGATGTACAATCTGGGTTTCTGATCCATGTTGATTCCTCCTTCATAAGTGTTGGGGATAATCAGTCGAACGGCAAATCGGCGTTCGGATCACAAAGGTAATCGAGATCGTCCGATTCGCTCTCATTCAGGCTGGCTTCTTCCTCATCTACAACGTTCTTAGGCTTCTTTCGACGGCTGCGGCAGTTTTCTTTACTGCCATAACGCCATGCGGCGTTGCCATCGAGATGTTCATAGAGATGCTTGCGACAGGATTTGAACTCTTCACCAATGAAGCCAATCCGATTGAGATAGACTCGCATGGCAAATTTCTCGTTCTCCTCCTGCACCTTGCGGTAGCTGGCGCTCTTCTGCGTCAGTGCCTGATGGTTCATCGCCAGGGCGAACACGATATATGCGCGGATCTTTCCGGCATGAAGCTCGCTGTTAAAACCGCGAAGCTCAATCGTGTGGTTGCCGTGGAAGAAACAATGGAGATTGAGAAAGTGGTAACGGCTGTCATGGTAGTGACCGTTGCGGTTACCGCCATATCCGGAGTACCAGATTTCCTCAAGCTGAGAAAAGGTTCTCGGCTTTTTCTCGTTCATACGCTTCACCAGATAGGCGTCCATCTTTTTGCAGTAACCCATGCGCTCCGGCTCGATTTGAAGTGCTTTGTAGAACAGATTATTTCGGCTGGCGATGAGGTTAATGAAATTGCGGATGCTTCTCGGTGTGTGCGCTGCTCCATCGAGGTGGATATGGATGCCACAGGAGTTGTTCGTCATGCCTCCCGCTTTACGCAGTCGGCGCACGATATCCTGAAGTGTTCCAATATCCTCCCGGTAGATAAGGATGGGGCTGACCAGCTCGCAGGAGTATTCACTTCCTGCGGAGGTACTGCTCCGCCCAACCCGGCGACGGCAATGTAGACTGCCGTCATACATGAGCTTCCAGTTTCGTCCGTCCGGTGCCGTTACGGTGTAGGTATCGTAATAGTCGTAGGAACGCGAGATGCTTCCTTCGAGATATTTCGACACAACATCTGCAGCCTCGGAACGGCTGATCCCAGTAAACTCAATCTCAATTCCGAACTTACTGGATAACATTCTGTCTGCCTCCTTCGAATGTTTGTGAGTACACTTTGGTTCGAAAGGAGGCTCTGCGGTACACGCAGAGATCTTTCTGCGTGTACCCAGACCTAAGTTATGGGGGGTGTTAAGGTGCTTCCGGAGAAGACATGCTCCGGACTTCATGGTTTGGACAAGGCTAGTGAGCCGAGTCCTCGAGGTGGAAAACCTTTAATGAGACCTCCTTCCGGTCAGATTTTCGCATTCCTCTTTAATGTTCAACCGCCTAATTCGCGATAACTGTGTACCAGATTCTCGCAAGGAGCCAACCAGGGGCGGTACTTCGTATTTGATTGGCTCCAGAACGAGAGTCTGATGATTATTCTTTTGTTTTGGGAGTGTTGTTCTCCTTATCTCTGCTCATGTTTTTTGCGATCTCGATCAGCGCACGGCAGAGCTTTTCAATATCTATCTCTTCGCGGAATTCAGGAACAACGCGAACATTATCCGAGCGCATTTTCCTGCCGCGGGTACTTTTTTTGCTCACGTTGTCCTCCTTCCTTAAGAGCGTTAGTGTTGGTAATGCGGCTCAAAGGTCTGGGACATGTAAGCCGGGCTATGTTTCCTGATCCTGTCAATGCAGTTCGATGTCAGGCGTTTTGAGTTTTATTAGCCTGTTTATCTTTCAGGCCATTGATGGCTTCACAAAAGGCATGAAGTTCCATGGCAAATTCTTCGATGGGCTCCGCCATGCTTTCAGCATCGGCCCCGTGCTTGATGGCTGCGTCTATGACACGACGGGCGCGTTCAAAATCTTCATCCAGAAGCCTGAGCACCATATCGAAAGACTCATAGATTTCGGTGAGCTCAATCACGTTCCAGTCGATGTTATCTGTCATGATCGTCCTCCTGTTCCTCCATCTCGCTGAGTACCTCTTCAAAAGTTTTCGGTGTTCCGATTACCTCGTACAGCAGCTCGACGGCAAGCGGACGAATCTCCCGGCGAATCTCCAGTTCCTGTTCCGGCACATGCTTCTTTGCGAAGTCGATCAACCGTCCGATTCCCCAGATATCCGTTTTAAGAAGTCGTATCGCGAGTCTTACGTCGCTGTCGAATTCTTCGAGAGAGATCTTCTCATTTTGTTTGGTCATATAAATCCTTTCAGATTAGAGTTAATAAAGTTCAAGGTACAGACGCGTCCTGCATCTCCAGTCTCCTGAAGCATATCCGGCTTACATGTACCAAACCTTTGAGCCAGTGGGGTTAGGCTCTCCGGCCTGATGCATGCCGGACAATTATGGCCGTTCAGCAACAGCGGTGCTGCCGGAAATGCTGCGGCGAAGCTGCTGGAGCTCTGAGATGTACAGATCAATCTGTTTGATCAGAAGATCGTCGCAGGAGCCGCCGAAGCGACTGGCGTAGAATCTCAAATCCTCCATCTTGCTGACGGCCTCGTCGAAGAAGATTTTGTTCTTCTCCAGAGTCTGCTTGGCCATGTTTTTCAGGTCATTATTGGCCATAGGATGTTCCTCCTTTCAGGCTCCCGACTTGCACCAGTCAGACCTCTGAACAAACAAGGAGTGTGATTTGTTAGGGTCAAGTGTTGTTGTTTTATGGCTTCTTTTGTCCAAAGGCCTGACTGGTACAAGCCGGGATACCTATTAATGCATTTTCTTCTGATCCGCACCATTCTTGATTAAGGAATCGAACTCATCTGCCGTGATAATGACGAACAGCTTTGGCTGTTTCTTGAAGGTGTTATCTAGGGCGTCGATCAGTTTCTGCTTGCGGTCGATGCTCGGCACCACCCAGATGGTGACCGGAAACACCTCATGCTCGCGCTGTTCAATACCGGTGCGGAGATATTGATGATAGCGTTTGCACTTGTCTATCACGACGGGGAGCGCTTCGGTGTTCAGATCGATTTCGATGAACCATCTGTCCTCATAACCACCGTTGTATGTTACGGCGAAAAGGTCTGGTTTGAGCTGCAGACTGTGTCCGTTATGCGTGTATGTACGCCAGCTTTCCGGCTCCCATTCCACGCTGGCTAACACAATCTTTTTATGTATGCGGCTGAGCTCAACCAGCTGAACGTAACATTCGGCGATGGCAAGCGTGTGCCTTAAGTGGACATATGAGGGTTCGAGATAACGATGGCTGCGGCGAGACTGCTCAGTGTGATCCCTGATGTTCAAAAGCCGCTGGCCGGATTCCGTCAGACACCAGACCAGCGATCCTGATCCGGCTCGAAGTCCTCCGATACGACGTTTGAAAGTCTTGACCAGTCCATAACGTTCCAGCTTCCGCATAGCCCGAACCGCCGCCCGCATTGCTGCGGTATCCGATGAAGCATCTGTGAAATGTAGCCGCTTAACCTGTCCGGTCAGAAGGTACTTAGCGGACTTGAGCGAGATCAGGATTTCGAAATCCCGTTCGCCGAGTTGGTCAATAAGCTCGAGAAGCTGGAGCCTGCCGTGGCGAGAGGTACCAGCCTCGGGGGTGGGGAGAGATTCCGCAGATAAGCGGTAATCGTCTTTTCCGTTAAAGCTCATGTTTGCCGGAAAGCGGCGGCTTTCAGGGGTTGCTTCAGCAATGCGGTCAGTCGGGCGACCGGTCTTCATCGTTTCCTCCGACCAATAGCGGAATCGTCGAAGTCGGGCGGGGTCTTCTCGTCGGTGGTTCTGATCAGTTTAAGGAAATCCGCATCCACACTTTCGGCGGGTACGCCATAGGTGGCCTGACAGATGGCTCTGAGTTCTGCCGGTTCCCGGATTGCTCTGATCGGAGGTAAGGTAGCACCTCTGATCCATCCGGTAGCCTTGCCATCGCTCATGAAATTGGCATAAATCTCATAGCGAGGCAGGGTCATAAAGTCCAGTGCAGAAAGATCCGGAGCCATCGGAGCCATTTCTTTTGCATCTACGGCGTTCAGGCCAAAGATGATTTTGTTGCGGGCGTTGGCATCGATTCCGGCGCGAATCTCGGGTGGCAACTGAGCGCGATACTGGTGTGCCATTGTAATACCGACGCCGAGTCCTCTGGCCTGTGCGAGTGCGTCAGAGAGATCGGTCGGGAGGCTCAGGTAGTCCTGAAGCTCGTCAATATACATGGAGATGACGTGGCGTCTTTCCGGCGCGATATTGGCGCGAGATAACGCGAGTGTCCAGGTCAGCCCGACTATGAGTGAACCGAGAAGCCGGGCGGATTCCGAGCCAACTGTGCCTTTGTTGAGCGGCACCAGAACGATGCGGCGCTTATGGAACAAATCGGTAAGCTGGAATTTTGGATTGCCCTGCCCCAGGATGGAGCGCAGTCCCGGACGGTACAGGAACTGCCTCATCTTGTTGAGAACTGGCGCGATTTCCTGTTTGCGTTCGGAATCCTTCATAGAGTCATAGTTCTTCCAGAAGGGCTTTAAAACAATCTCGTCCTTTAGCTGACTGGTTATCTTATGGCGGAAGTTATCGTCAGTAAGGAGAGCCGGAAGCCAGAGCAGTGACGCTCCATCGGTTTGCCTCAGCGTAAGTAAGGCAGCACTCAAAACATCCTGACTGCGGATACCCCAGTTCTCAGCAAAGATCTCCTTGAACACGGCGAGGATAGCATCGGCGATTAATGTATCGTCGCCAGGGAGACTGAGCGGATTGAATCCGGTCGGGCAGGCTTCGGACGGGTCAATTACTACGACATCATTAATCCGTCCTTCTGGAATGCGTTCGAGGATGCTGGTAACCAGATCGGCCTTTGGATCGATGACAATTACACTGCGACCAGCGTAAATGTCTGAGAGAATCAGGTGCTCCATGGCAGTGGATTTGCCTGATCCGGTCGGGCCGAGCAGGACGGTATGTTCGAGAGAATCCTGCGGTGAGATGCTGAGCTTCTTGCCGCCCAGTACTCCGCTGCTCATGGCAAATGTGCGATCATATATCTGATTAGTTGGTTCCCGATACCACTTCGGCGGAAGTGTATGTTTCGGATGGAGTCCGTCTGTTCCAGGCAGTTCCTCTTCTCCAAACGGCAGGAGAGTGAATGCCGTAAGCTCTTTGATAGAGAGCCGGAGTGGAAAATGCCATGGGACTTTGACGTTATTAAGGTTCTCAGGCTTGTCCGGGGTGAGTTTTACCCGGACGCCTGCGGATTCTAAGGTACGAAATGCGCTGAGCATACTGTTGATTCTGCCAGCCTGTCCGCCACCGGAAACACCGAGGCGGATACAGGCTTCGAAGCAATGCTGTTCGTTCTTCTCCTTGATGGATTTACGAGTTTCCTGCGGAGCATCTTCTACGCCATAAAGGATGGTGCTGAGCCATGACGCATTTGGGTCGGGCAACTTCTTCGGGGTGGGTTTTGGCATGAATGATGCGCCAAGTATAATCTGAACGACAGATTCCTCTTCGCCGCGCACGGCTGCGAGTGCGGCAAGACCTGCGCGGATGGTGGCGGAAGTAACATCGGTGTTCAGGGACAGACCGGGGTGGGATACGGTCAGCTGTCTGGCGGTGTTTACCGGTACGAAGACATGATCTCCGACAGGATAGATTCTTATATTCCCATGAACTTTGATTGTATTTACGATTTTGCTAATATATCTACTGTCGGCACCGATATAGTGCTGGACGTGACCCCCGTGGCTGCGGGATGTCCAAATCACAGGGCCACGGGGAGTCAGAACTGCAAGGTGAGCGAGGAGCTCGTGAACTTGCTCCTGCTCGAAGGGACGCTGCCAAACAACTTCCCTCCATTCAAGGTTTTCAAATGATCGTTTAGCCATGTGAGCCCTCCTTTTTCACCAGTTGGAATCGTGCTTGCGCTTCCAGATTCTGTAGGCAACGATCCCTACTATAATTAGCGTAGCAACAATTATTAAAACCGGTAATGCTTGCACAAAGTAGCAGGCGGCGAGACGAATAAGGTACGCTGAAACCACGAT
>SFIR01000049.1 GCA_004556165.1 Clostridiales bacterium
GCCTCCTTTCTTGTTTTTTTGCCAATTTACATTGTAGCAGGCTTTTCGCTATGGAGCTATCCTTTTTTTATTTTGGACACTTAATTATACAACTTACCAATATACTTAACATTTTTATACAAAACTGCCGCGGCATGGTCGTTTTTCCAAAAATGCGGTTGCGATTTAATGTTTTATACGATATAATCCCTATTAGACAATGCATTGAGGCGTAGTTTCATCAAAACGCCCATGCATGAAAAATATTTTTTCAGGAGGTTACTGATATGGATTTTTTTGAAAATTTGGGTTCGAAGCTTAATAAGGTCGGTTCTGATGCTTCCCAAAAGGTCAAATCGCTTTCTGCAATCACCAATCTGAAGCTGGAAAATTCAAAGCTTGAAAAGAGCCTTGACGATATGCTTCTCAATCTCGGTCAGCGGTATTTCAACAAATTCTCTGAGGCTCCCGATGCCGAATTTGCCGATATAATCGGGAACATCAAATCCTGCAAGGCCCGGATCGACGGGAATCTTGCCGAAATAAGAAGGCTCAACGGGAATGTCATCTGCCCTGCCTGCGGCGCAGAGGTGTCTTCCTCATCTCAGTTCTGCCCGGGCTGCGGCGAAAAAATGCCTGCTCCCGAAGTTTCCGAGCTGACCTGCCCTGCCTGCGGCGCTGCCGTCAGTGAAGATGCATCATTCTGCACAAAATGCGGTGCTTCGATCAAAAAGCCTGAATAAGCAACCGTTTCATCAGCCCGCAGCTTTGAAACCGCCACAGCTTTGAAACCGCAGCTTTGAGGCCGCAGCTTGTCAGGCTCTTGACAGGCTGCGCGGACGAGCGGCTTTTGCCGTCCGTTAGGCTGAAAGCGGATTTCATTTTGGTTCTTCAGAAAACCGATAAAGCCCGGAACCGCGAGCACGGTTCCGGACTTTGATTTACATTTGTTACAGGCTCTCGACTTAAAATCCAAGCGCCCAACGCAGGATGGTATTTGCGTCAGCTAAGGTCACGGTGCCATCATTGTCTACATCACCGTTGGAATTATAATCCTCAAGATACAGCGCAATTCGCAATACCATATTTGCATCAATAGTCGTTATTTCGCCATCGCCGTCCAAATCGCCCGGCACGGCCGAACCGATATGGGGATTGGAGATTAGCTCGGGATACGGATACGCCTGATTCCCCTCCATAGTCCAAACAGTCTCAAAGTCAAAGCCGACAAAGCTTGCTTCAGCCTGCATCTGCTCATCCGTCAGTGCCACTGCGTATTCATCTCCGCTTTCACAGCATGTATCGAGGTAACAGCAGTTGGTGACTTCGCTGTTATTATCATTATCACCGACAGCACCTCCGACATATTCACAGCCAATTATGCTGCCTGTGTTGTAGCAATTGGAAACGGTGCTAGGTACAGAATTTTCATGGCCGGAATTTCTACCCGCCACGCCGCCGACATATCTATTGCCATTTACGTTGCCCGTGTTATAGCAATTATTAATGAAGCACGCAATATTATTAGCACCGACCACGCCGCCAACATATTCCTCACCGGATACGCTGCCTGTGTTGTAGCAATTTTCGGCATAGGCGTAATCACAGCCAAACATTGCGCCTACCACACCGCCGACAGAGCTTTCACCGGTTACGCTGCCTGAATTATAGCAGTTGACGACAGCTCCACCCCATCCGTCCTCAACATTCGCGCCGACCACTCCGCCAACCCAATGGCCGCTATGGTCTTCGTCTCCAACTGAACCTAATCCGGTCACGTTGCCCGTGTTGTAACAGTTAATTACGTCGCTATTATAATTTTGCCCGACAACGCCCCCAACATAGCTGCCACCGGTTACGCTGCCAGTGTTGTAGCAGTTGATGACTCTGCCACCAAAGAAATTATCGCCAACTACGCCACCTGCACCAACGTCCCATTCAATAGATTCACAACTACCACTCATTCTTACCATGCCCGTGTTGTAGCAATTGGTGACGTCCCCTTCATTAAACCCGACCACGCCGCCGATACCGCATCCCCCCGAATGGAATTCGTCATTTTCATTGTAGAAGCTGCTTACATTGCCAGTATTGTAGCAGTTGGTGACAATGCCTTCAGCATTATAACCGACCATGCCGCCGATATAGGAAAAACCTACAATATAGGACTCAGAAGCACCTAAATCTGTTATATCACTCCGTCTGCTTATATATCCAAACAGACCCTGATAATAGGCCTCCGGCTCATTTATATATACTCCATGAACGGCAAAGCCGTTGCCGTCAAAGCTGCCGGAGTAAGGACTGGATTCCGTTCCGATCGCAGTCCACTCGTTTGCGGGAGCCGTATCATTTCCCCAGCTCTCCCAATCGGTCGTATCGTTGAGATAGATGTCATTTGTAAGCGCAAAATAGGAACCTTGATAGCTGATACCCGAGTTCGTCTGCTGAGCGAGATACGCAAGCTCCGCCCCGTTTGAAATGAGGTACGGATCTGCCTCCGTGCCTGTTCCTCCCGCAAATCCCTCGGCGATGCTTCCATCCCAGATTTCATCGGGCTGTACGTTCGCATTCGTTTCCGCCATGCCGAAAGCGGCAATGGGAAGCGACGCCGCAATAATCGCAACGATAGCGATTACCGCGATTACCTGTTTGACTGAAGTTTTCATGAAATTACCTCCTCTTTGTTATCTTTATCGCTTTTTAGGTCAGTTTACAAGGAACTACACGCAGACCGTGAAACGGGCTGCTGACAACAAACGGCGCTATGCTCCCGGCTGGGTGCATAGCACCTGTTTGTT